>CAYRVX010000027.1:0-11005 GCA_964427875.1 uncultured Planctomycetaceae bacterium | reverse complement strand
GCGGAAGCGGAATCAGGTATGATGTCCCCGGAGCCCTGGTGGCCGAAGTAGGCCTTTCGGAGAATGACCATGACACGGAAACGGATCTCGCGTCGGGCGTTTCTGAAGTCGGCGGCCGGGTCGCTTGTTGCGGCGCCCTGGGTCGTCCCGTCGTCGGCCCTGGGCGGCGACGGCCAACTGCCGCCGAGCGACCGGATCGGCATGGGCTTTATCGGCCTGGGCGGCCGCGGCGGCGGCATCATGCGATACTTCGTCCAGCACGGGCGGTCGGAGTGCATCGCGGTCTGCGACGTGTGGGCCAACCGGCGCGAGGCCGCCCGGAAGAGAATGGGCGGGCAGGCCGCCGCGTACAATGACTTCCGCGACCTGCTCGACCGCGGCGACATCGACGCCGTTCTCATCGCCACCCCGGACCACTGGCACGTGCTGCACTCGATCGCCGCGATGAGGGCGGGCAAGGACGTCTATTGCGAGAAGCCCCTGTCGCTGACCGTGAAGGAAGGCCGGGCGCTGGTGCAGGCCGCGGAGCGCTACGGCCGGGTCTTCCTGCACGGCACGCATCAGCGTTCGTTCTGGGGCTTCCGGCACGCCTGCGAGCTGGCGAGGAACGGGTACCTCGGCAAAGTCCACACGATCCGGGTGTGCGAGCGCGGCGGCCGGGCCGATCGGCCCCGCCGGCCCGAGCCCGTCCCCAAGACGCTCGATTACGACCTCTGGCTCGGCCAGGCGCCGGAGATCCCTTACGTCCACCAGCCCGACAGCGGCGGCTCCTGGCAGTTTCGGAGCGACTACACGATCGGATGGGTCGCCGGCTGCGGGGTGCATCCGATGGACATCGCCCAGTGGGGCAACGGCACGGAGCGCACCGGCCCGGTGGAGATTGAAGGCCGCGGTGAATACCCCGCCGACGGCTTCAACGACACGCTGCTGTGGTGGCACGTCGAGTGCACCTACGCCAACGGCGTGAAGCTGATCTTCAAGAGCACCGACAAGGGGCTCCGCCACCATGAGGTGGGCGCCAGGTTCGAGGGCACGGAAGGATGGTCCTTCGCCTACGGGAACGCCTTCTCCGCCGACGCGCATCCCAAGAGCCTGATGGACGTGAAGATCCCGCCGGACGGCATCCACCTGCGCCGGTCCGACAACCACTCCCTGCACTTCCTCGACTGCGTCCGCACGCGGAGCGAGACCGTCGCCCCGGCGGAGGTCGCTCACCGGTCCACAACGATCTGCCACCTCAGCGACATCGCCGTCCGTCTCGGCCGAAGGCTCCGATGGGACCCCGACCGTGAGCAGTTCCTCAACGACGACCAGGCCAACCGAATGCTCGCCGGCGCGATGCGCTCTCCGTGGCGCCTGTGATGGGCACGGAACCGACGATGGCGACGAAGCGGAAGCCGCGCCCTGCGGCGACCCTGACATGTTGGGCTGGTGTCCTGGCGGGGCTGGCCGGGATGGCCTCTCCGGCCGCGGCTGCCGGGACGAACGGCGTATTGGCCGCCCCTGCCAGAAAGCTCGCCCCGGAAGTGGTGGCGTTCCGGAAGGTCGTTCGCAGCAGGGACGTGGCGACATTCTCGCGGGCGGCCCTTGCGCTGCGGCGCTACATGATCGCCAACGACCCCCACCGGCCGACCTATCACTTCACCGGCCCGGAGAGCTGGATCAACGACACCAACGGCCCCATCTGCCACGAGGGGAAGTACCACCTGTTCTACCAGTACGATCCGATTGTCGACGGCCGGCGGAGCAAGCGATGCTGGGGCCACGCCGTCAGCAGCGACCTGGTCCACTGGCGGGACTGGCCCGTGGCCCTCTGGCCCGACACGAAGTATGACCGGAACGGCGTCTACTCGGGCAATACGGCGATCGGCGAGGACGGGGAGGCAATCGCGCTGTACACCGGGAATGTCCGCGGCCACGCCGAGACCTACGGCATGCTCGCCCGAAGCCGCGATGGGCTCCTCACGTGGGAGAAGAAGATGGTCATGGACAAGCCGCCGTACGCGGGCACACCCGTGCACTGGGACGCCCAGGTCTGGCGGGACGGCGGCTTGTGGCACCAGCTCATCGGTGGGACCAAAGGCGGGAAAGGAGCGGCCAACCTCTGGACCTCGGCCGACCTGGAAAACTGGACGTTCCGCAAGACGATCTGCTCGGGCCCGCCGGGAAGGTTCTGGGAACTGCCGTACCTGCTGCCCTTCGGCGAGAAGCATGCGTTGCTCCTCGGCTCGCGGGGCAACCCGTACTGGATCGGCACCTACGACAGGAAGGCGATGACCTTCACGCCGGATGACCCGAAGCCGCGGCACATCGATCTGGGGAGCTACTACGCGGTGAATCCGCACATGGTGGACGACAAGGGGCCCGGCGGGTCAGCCCGGCGGATCCTCTGGGCCTGGGTGACCGGCCCGCCTTCGCCGACGAAGACCGTGCCGTACTGGCAGGGCGTGCTGCCCATCCCGCGCGCCCTGACGCTTCAAACAGGTCGGCTGCACCAGCGCCCGGTTCCCGAGATCGAGGTGCTGCGGGGCCGGCGGAGGTCCTTCCGAGACCTGCCCGTCACGCCGCAGACAGGTGGCGTGCTGGGCGGCGCCGACGGCGATGCGATGGAGATCGTCGCCACCTTCCGACCCGGCAGCGCCAGGCAGTTTGGCCTGAAGGTCCGCGTCTCGTCGGACGGGCGGCGGTTCGTGCGGGTGTGGTACGATACGAAGACCGGGCGGTTCGGTGTGGCCCGGAACGCCCTCGGCGGCAAGGGCGGCGTGGCGGGTGAGCTCGAACCGGGCCAGGACGTCAAGTTCCGCGTCTTCGTCGATCGATCGGTGTTGGAGGTCTTCCTCAACGGCAACGCGCTGACCAGGCGGATGTTCGTGCCGGCGGGCGACCGCGGCGCGGCGGTCTTCGCCGAAGGCGGCAAATGCACCGCAGCGACACTGGATGCCTGGCAGATGAAGTCGGCCTGGACGCCTGGAAAGGACAAGCAATGACGAGAGCGATTGGACTGATCGGCGGAATGGTTGCTGCGTGTGTGTTTTCTCTCTCGGCGGGAGTGGGGCTCGTCGCGGCCGCCGAGCGGAGCAGCCCAATGGAGCTCTGGTACGACAAGCCCGCCGCAAAGTGGGTCGAGGCGCTGCCGCTGGGCAACGGCCGGCTCGGCGCGATGGTGTTCGGCCGCACCGGTAACGAGCGGATCCAGCTCAACGAAGACACCCTCTGGGGCGGCGGGCCGTACGACCCCAGCAACCCGGAGGCGCTGAAGGCGCTGCCGGAAGTGCGGCGGCTCGTATTCGAGGGCAAGTATCGCGAGGCCCAGGACCTCGCTCACAGGAAGATGATGGCCCGCCCGATCCGGCAGATGCCCTATCAGACCGTGGGGGACCTGAACCTGAAGTTTCCCGGGCACGAGAAGGCTCGCGACTATCGCCGCCGGCTCGACCTGGACGAAGCGGTGGCCGCCTTCACCTACAGCGTCGCGGGCGTGAAGTACGCGCGGGAAGTCTTCGCCAGCCCCGTGGACCAGGTCATCGTGGTCCGCCTGACCGCCGACAGGCCGGGCAGCGTCTCGTTCGCCGCCGGGATGTCCACCCCGCAGAAGGCGACGGTCACGACCGAGGCGCCCGACACGCTCGTCATGAAGGGCACGGGCGGCGCGTTCCAGGGGATCGCCGGCGCGCTGAGGTACCAGGCGCGGGTGCGTGTCCTTGCCGACGGCGGGAAGACGGCCGCCGAGAAAGACACCATCGCCGTCACCGGCGCCGACTCCGCGACGCTCCTGATCGCCGCCGCAACCAGCTACAAGAGCGCCAAGGACACCAGCGGCGACCCGGAGGCGCGATGCAAGGAGTACCTCGCCAAGGTGCAAGGCAAGCGGTTCGACAAGCTCCGCGAGGACCACGTCGCCGAGCACCGGCGGCTCTTCCGGCGGGTCCGGCTCGACCTGGGCCGGACGGAATCGGCCAGACTCCCCACCGACCAGCGGATCGCGAAGTTCCGCGAGGGCAACGACCCGCAGTTGGCCGCCGTCTACTTCCAGTTCGGCCGCTACCTGATGATCTCGGGCTCCCGGCCGGGCTGCCAGCCGCTGAACCTCCAGGGGATCTGGAACGAGAGCTTGAGCCCGCCCTGGCAGAGCAAGTACACCATCAACATCAACACGGAGATGAACTACTGGCCGGCCGAGCCGTGCAACCTGGCCGAGTGCCACGAGCCGCTGATCCGGATGGTCACCGAGCTCGTCGAGACGGGCAGCCGAACCGCCAGGGTCAATTACGGCGCCCGGGGCTGGGTCTGCCACCACAACACCGACCTGTGGCGGGCCACGGCGCCGATCGACGCGGCGTTCTACGGCCTCTGGCCCACCGGCGGCGCGTGGCTGTGCAAGCACCTCTTCGATCACTACGAGTTCAATCCCAACGACGAGTATCTCCGGAAGGTCTACCCGACGATGAAGGGCGCGGCGCGGTTCTTCCTCGATACCCTCGTGGAGCACCCGAAGCACAAGTGGCTGGTCACCTGTCCCTCGATGTCTCCCGAGCTGCGACACCCCAAGGGCGCCAGCACGTGTGCCGGGCCGACGATGGACATGCAGATCCTTCGCGACCTGTTCGGCAACTGCATCAAGGCGTCGGAGGTCCTGGGCGTGGACGGGGACCTCCGGCCGAAGCTGGCCGAGGCACGCAAGAGGCTGGCCCCCATGCAGATCGGCCGGCACGGGCAGTTGCAGGAGTACCTGGAGGATTGGGACGACCCGAGGAACAGGCACCGGCACCTGTCCCACCTGTACGGCCTGTTCCCCGGCAGCCAGATCACGCCCGAAGGCACGGCGGACCTGTTCGCCGCGGCGCGGAAGTCGGTCGAGCTCCGCGGCGACGGCGCGACCGGGTGGAGCCTGGCCTGGAAGATCAACCTCTGGGCGCGGCTGCTGGACGGCGATCACGCCCTCAGGCTGTTCCGCACGCTCCTGAGCCCGGGGCGGACCTTCCCCAACATGTTCGACTCCTGCCCGCCGTTCCAGATCGACGGGAACTTCGGCGGCACCAGCGGCATCGCGGAGATGCTCCTCCAGAGCCATGCCCCTCAGGCAAGCTCAGGGCGGGCCGGCGTGGTCCACCTGCTCCCGGCCCTGCCCGCCGCTTGGCGGACCGGGAGCGTCCAGGGCCTCTGCGCCCGCGGCGGGTTCGAGGTGGACATCTTCTGGAAAGACGGCAAGCTGACCCGCGCGGTCGTGCGGTCCCGGCTGGGCCGTCCCTGCAAGGTCCGCTGCGGCAAGAGGGCGGTCAGCCTGGAGACCAAAGCCGGCGCGAGCTGTACGCTGGACGGCTCCCTCCAGCGGGAACCGTAGAAGGCCCCGTAATGCCCGGGACGACGGCGGACATCCGGTCGCCCGCGGGTAGAATTCGCGTCCGTATGAACGGGGGCAAGTGGCGCGTGTCGCGATGAAGGACGAGACATGGCAAGGACAATGATCGCGGTTGCATTGCTTCTTGCGGCCCCGATGGCAGCGGCCCCGCGCGGGGAAGACCCCGCGCCGAACATCGCGGGCGAGACGATCGAGCAGACGGCCAAGCGGACCGGCTACACGGTCGAGGAGGTCCGCAAGTACTTCCCGCCGATCGACAAGTGGGCCATCGAGCCCAGGCCGGGAAGGATCGCCGAGAGCTTCGCGCGGGACCGGTTCAGGAAGCCCCCGCAGCCCGGCGTGCACCCGCGGGTCTACTTCAACCCCGAGGACCTGCCAGAGATCCGCCGGCGACTCCAACGAACGCAGGTCGGGCGGCTGCGGATGGCGGGCATTCGCGGGCGGTTGCTACAGGTCTCCCCGAAACGAGAGGACTGGGAATCCGTCCCCTACAAGCCCACCCCCGAGGACTACGCCCGCTACGCCAAGCGCGGCCTCCACGTCGATCGGCGGATGGGCTTCCGCGGGCCGTGGGTCGGCGGGTGGCTGAACGCACTGGCCGAGGGCAAGGTGCCCGAGGACCTGGAGAAGGTCTGGGCCGAGCCGCCCGCCCGCAGCGGCCGGCGCTACCTCATGCACCTGCTGCCGTACGAGGCCTTCCGCTGCCTGATCGACGAGGACGCCGCCGGCGGGAGGCGCGTCGCCGCCGCCGCGACGACCATCGCGAGACGCTTCCAGCGGGACATGGCCCGCTGGGCCGGGACCGACGACTGGCAGAGAATCTACCAATGGCTGAGCAGCCACAGCCTTGGGCTGACGTACGACTGGGCGCACGGGTGGATGACCGACGACCAGCGCGCCGCCGTCCGCAAGTGCATCGCCGACATCACGAAGGGCAAGCGGTACCTCGGCCTGGACCATCCGCCGGGCTTCCCGGGCAACACGAGCAACTGGAACATCATCCACGCCAACCTCCTGCCGATGGTGCTGGCCATCGAGTCCGAGGAGGGCTGCGACCCGGCCGTCTATGCCCGCATCGTCGAGGGCCTGCGCAAGTGGGTCTACGTGGCCAGCGGGCCGAACGGGGCGCCCTTCGAGGGGCTCAACAAGAGCGCCTACGGCGCCCAGTGGCTGCTTCCGCTGGCCAAACGGTCCGAGCCGCTGATCGGCACGGAGTACGCCCTTCGCCACGCGCGGAAGTTCCTCCTGCACACGATGCTGCCGTGGGGAGGCGAGCACGTGTTCGAGACGGGGATCGGCCCCCTGCGTCGTGACATCCGCTACTTCAAGCAGGCTCACCCGGGCGAGCCGGTCGTGGACGTGCTCTACGGCGCGACGGTGCGAGACCGTTTCGGCCCCGGCGCCCGCGGCGGCTGGCCCAACATCCGC
This sequence comes from uncultured Planctomycetaceae bacterium, assembly GCA_964427875.1. GTDB lineage: Bacteria > Planctomycetota > Phycisphaerae > SM23-33 > SM23-33 > CAYRVX01. The sequence continues at coordinate 4,218 of CAYRVX010000027.1, read as the reverse complement.
ACGAGCTACGCGCCCGGCTGGGACCTCTTCGTTGCCGACGACCCGATGGGCGCCGAGGCCGACCGCTACGACTTCGACGCGGCGCTGGAGACGCTCCTGGGGCGCCTCGCCAAGGACGAGCCGCTGACGTACTTCAGCGACTACCGCGGGCTGATGGTCACCCGCAGCGCCTGGGCGCGGAACGCGCTGCACCTGTACTTCGAGCCGCGCCACGTCCCCGGCGGACACACCCGCGCGTCGCGCAACGAGTTCGTCTTCTCGGCACTCGGGCGCGTCTGGGCCCACCGCACCGTCGCCGTCGAGGACACCTCCGAGCTCCATTCGGTCCCGCTGATCGACGGAAAAGGGCAGGGCAAGGCCGGCGGGCGCTGCCCCGCCGGGCGGACCGTGGCGCTGGCCGACACGCCCGTGGCGACGTTCGCCGCGGCCGACGCCGCCTGGGCGTACGGCCACGTGCTCGTCCCGGCCGACCGCAAGGGCGCCATGCCCGTCGAGGTGAGGCCCAACGACCCGCGGCTGACCCGCAGCCGGCTTCCGTGGATGTCTCGCCCGTGGAGCTTCCTGCCCAACTGGGCGACGGGCTGCAAGCCCGCCCCCGGCCGGGACCCCGGCGGGCACGGCTACTGGGTGCCCTACAACCCGGTGGCCTACGCCTACCGCACGGTCGGCCTCGTGCGCGGCGAGCACCCGTACGTGCTGATCGTCGACGACATTCGCAAGGACGACGCGAGGCACCTCTACGAGTGGCTCATGCAGGTGCCCGACGACCTGAAGCTCGCCCGCACGCCCGCCGCCAAGACGCCCGCCGGATCGGTCGTGGACCTGGTCCTCGCGGACGATCAGGGCCGCAGGCTCCTGCTGCGGGTGCTGGCCGCCGGCGCCGACGCGGCCGAGGCGCAGCTTACGCGGGCCGAATCGAAACTGGAGACCTACGAGAAGGAGGCCCGCGGGCGTACGACCAAACACAGGCGGATCGTCCTGCCCCTCCGCGCGGTCACGGGCGCATACAAGGTCCTGCTCCTGCCTCACCGCGACGGCCAGGACCTGCCGGCGACCACGTGGAGCCGGGACCGCGCGAAGCTGACCGTCGCATGGCCGGACCAGAAGGACGAGTATGCCTTCGTCACGGGCAAGGACGGCCGCACGCGGCTGGCCCTGGACCGCGGCGGCAGGCGAGTCTTGGACATCGAGTAATCGGGAGAACACATAAGCATGCCTGGGCGGAACATCCGGCCCCTTGCGGAGGTTCTGGCACTGACCGCCGCGGCGAGAGGGCTGCCGGGGGCACCTGTGGCAGCCGGGATTGGGAGGGCGATCTGCTGGGTTCCTGGGCGGAGGAGTTGCCTGTGAAGATGTATCGCCACGAGGCGACGGCCCGTCCGCTCGGCAGCCGCGCGTTCGTGGAGAAGCTCCAGGCGTTGCTGGGGCGGACCCTCCTGCCGCAGAAGCGCGGCCCGAAGCCCAAGGACAAGAAAAAGGCCAAACGGAATTAACTATGGCGTCCCCGGAACCCGGACAGACATCTCCACATCCTGATGCAGAGCATGGAAGCGGATGCGGGGCGATACCGGCTAGGGCATAATTGCAGAACCTGGACTGATGCTGTCGACGAGTACGGCATCGCAACAGACAAGTATGAACAGTGGGCTGCATACGACCGCGAGATGGCCAAGATGTACGTGGCTTGGGCTCGGTTCGACGAGGCCGTCGGCGAGCATGAGCGCGCGGCTTACAACCGAGAGCAGGCAAGGAAGTACAGAGAGCAAGCCGCCTACAACAGCGAAAGAGCTATCGAGGTATTGCGGGAGGAAACCGGAGCTGCATATGGTGGACATTGTCCGTTCTGGGCCGAGAGCGAGAGTGTCTGGGACTGAGTGTCGAAGAGAGGAAGGGACGACGCGATGGGTGTGTTGAGTGCCAAGATGACTGTGCCAAGAGGCATTGCTGTGGTCGTAGCGCTCCTCGTGCCGCCTTGGGTGTGGAGTGTTGTTGACATGGTTTCTACGGCATCGAACCCCATGATCTGCGACCCGGTCGAGTCAAATCCGTTAGCTGGCTATGTTGGCGCTTGCGTGGCAGCAGTTGCGCCCGCGGTCGGCCTGCTCGTCGGGTGGTTGCTACTCCGTCAACGCGGAGGCGTACGCCGCACGGTAGCTGTGGTGTTGAGTGCTTTGGGCATCACGGCCGCGCTGGTCTACGTCGGGATAAGTCTGATCATGCTTGGATTTCCTCCCAAGGCTGAGTTTGTCGCGGCGCGAAACACCATCCCCGAGCCTGCTTGGGTGAAGCGGACCACGGATCTTTCGGGCCGTGGCGGGGCCGGTGTCAGGCGAGCTGAGCGGAACGGCTTGGGGCGATCGTTGCCAGTTTGTAGTGGCCCGGGAAAGGGGGACAGACACCGAAATGTGAAGACAGGCAAGCTCCGCCGCAAGCCGGGCACCGCAGCCGAAATCGCCTGTCCCGACGAAGAAAGACTTGGGTCACGTCCGAGGCCATGGTAACCTTATCGATGACATACTCGGCGAAGGCAAACAACCTACGAATTCCGTGTACGTACATGGCTCGACCTCCTGCCTGGCAACGAGTCGTGATAAGTCACTGCTTAAGCGGAGGTTGAGCCCTTTTTCAAGCATCAATCATCCGTCCAAGTGATGGAGGGCAGTATATTCTATGAGATAACCGCCACAGGCGATCTTTACATCAAGGTTCAGCCCGGACAAACTCTGAGCGAGATATCAGAGACCTTAACCGGAGATCCGGAGGCCTATCGACTTCTTCCGAAGCCCAAGTCCGGCGACTACGATCTGGTCCGCGCAGGCGAGCTGATTCCAGTATCAAACCAGTTTCTGAAGAGGATGCAGGACCATCTAAGAGGGGGCGCGGCGACCCAACCAGTTCCATCCACGCAGAAGACAAAACCACCCACAACGGCACCTGCAACGCGAGAGGCTGGCGGAATCCTGGCTGACAAGATGATGTTGGTGACGTTCTACATTGACAAAGGACGGGGATCTTCAGGCAGGACAGTCGGGCCGGGTAGTGTTGCCGTAAGTGATACAACCTGGCGCAGGAAGCCTGGTATTCCAGGGCGCAAAGGAGAGTACCGAATCAAGAAAGGTGCGGCTGTCCCAGCCTACCCCTATGGTTCGAAAGTGACAGTCTACGACAAGAAGGGCAATGTGATCTACACGGGGGTGGTGGTAGACACAGGCCGCGGCTGGGTACGGCACGGATATCCTGCAGATGCATGGGTGGACGTCTGGTTTCGCACCAGGAAGGAGGGGCATGCTGCCCTGAAGCAAAGGGAATATCGCGTTGTGATAGAACAACCATGATCCGACGTAGGAGAGAGAGATGAACCAAGCCAAGTCTCTAACGACGTCTCTGGCTCTTGTTGTCACCGCCGCGGGATGTGCCAATGATCGCGCCGCGGACGACCTTGGATCTCGTTTGAAGAGGGAGCAAACTATCGAATCCTGCATGGATTGCCTGGACGCGCCAAGGATTCTTGAATCAGGCGTGTCGCTTAGTTGCAAAACGGACAAGATACAGGGGTTCGAGGCCACCCTAATGCATAGGTCCAATAGCACCATCCTCCGCATCGAGCGCGACGCTTCATTTCACGGATTCAGCGTTGCCAGGGGGATGGTCCTCATAGTCGACCGCTACTATTCGAATGAGGACAAAGTAATCCTTGTGAACCTGAATGTCGTTCCCGCCCAGCGTGTCGTACTTCGCCACACAGAATGGGATGACTACATCCACAGTCATTACGACGTATTGTCGGCAGACAAGGATGGAATACGGGTTCAGGAGTACCAGTACGCGGGGAAACGTCCGCCGCGCGCCCGGATCATCACTCTCTCGCTGAAAGCCCCCTTGGGCCCGGCATCGGAAGGGCCTTGGACGAGGCCGAAGGACTACCCAAGAACGAATGAGCTAGACCAATGAGAAGGCAGATGCCGGCTGTCCCCCACCGAATCCCCGTTTGGGATCGAATTCCGGCCACATCATAGGAAACTCTTGACATGCTCGCATGTGTGGTTCGGAGGACAGCATAGAATGGCACTTCCTTAAGCCGGTGTCACCGGGCACCGCAAAACCGGCTAGGGGTGGGCACTTCAAAACCGGCCAGTGATGCACGGGTCCTTATAGCTCATTTGGGCCTGGTTCAGAAACGATAGTTCCCACGTAACAGTGCCTGCGAGTCTCGGGAAC
>CAYRVX010000026.1:0-67268 GCA_964427875.1 uncultured Planctomycetaceae bacterium | reverse complement strand
GGGCAGAATGCTTCCCGGAACGATTCCGCACAGCCCGGGAATATCTGCCAATTTTACGGATTCGGGGGCGACCATCATGTCGCACGTGCTGGTCCCGATGATCTTGACGAGCGTCCCCGGCGCGATGCCCGCCCCGACGGCGCCGAGGTGCGCGTCGAAGGCCCCGACGGCTACGGGGATGCCCGCCGGCAGGCGCGTCCGCTTTGCCCATTCGTCGGTCAGACCGCCCACGGCGCGGTCGATGGTGTGGGCCTTCCGCCGCAGGCGCGCCCGGAGCCTGCCCAGCGCCGGGTCCAGCCGGCGAAGGAACCTCGCGTCGGGGTAGCCGCCCCAGTCGTCGTTGTACATGGCCTTGTGCCCTGCGGCGCAGACGCCGACGGTGAGCTTATCCGGCGCGGTCGTTCCGGTCAGGACGGCGGGGATCCAGTCGGCGATCTCGACCCAAGTGTGGGCGGCCCGAAAGACCTTCGGGCTCGTCCGCAGGCAGTGCAGGATCTTGCTGAAGAACCACTCGCTGGAGTACGTCCCGCCGCACTTGGCGAGGTAGTGCCGGCGGCGCTTCCACGCCCGGGCGGTGATCTCCTCGGCCTCGGCGACGGAGGTGTGGTCCTTCCACAGCCAGGCCATCGCCGCGGGGTTCCGCGCGAAGGCCTTCTGGAACGCCAGCGGGCTGCCCTTCTCGTCCACGGGCAGCGGCGTCGAGCCGGTGGTGTCCACGCCGATGCCGATCACCTGCTCCGCCCGGAAGCCCCTGACCTTCCGCCGCGCCGCCGCCAGCATCCGCCGGATCACGACCTCGGCCCCGCGGACGTAGTCGCCCGGGTGCTGGCGGGCCAGGTTGGGGTCGTTCGAGAGGATCACGCCCTCGGTGCCGTGGGCGTAGTTCCACACGGCCGTGGCGACCTCCCGCCCGTTGGCCGTGTCGACGATCAGCGCCCGAACGGAATTGGTCCCGTAGTCCAGCCCGATGGTGTACCTGGCCATTGCTCTGTCCTTACCCGTCTCCTCGTGACACGCCCGTGGGATGTCGGGGGCGATGATAAGTGGGCTCCCCGAGCATGTCCAGACACATCGCGGGCAGCGAAGTCGCCCGGATCGCCGGAAGCGCGGCCGGCGCCGCCGCGGGCGTCACGCTCGGCGGAGCGTGTGGATGGGCAGCTCCGGGCGGCAGTTGAAGCGGAAGGGGAGGTAGACCATGCCGATGCCCCGGGTGGTGTAGACGAGGCAGTGGCGGCCGCGGATGAGGCCCTGGGCGTATCTCCTGTGGCGCAGCGACACCCACGGGGCCGGGCCGAAGGGCGGGCGGATCTGGCCGCCGTGCGTGTGGCCGCAGAGCATGAGGTCCACTCGCGGCTGGGCGGGCATGGACTCGGCGTAGTCGGGGTTGTGGGCCAGCAGGACGCGGGGGACGGCGGGGTCGACGCCCCGCAGCGCCGCGGCGAGGTCGGGCCGGCCGTGCCTGAGGTCGTCCACGCCGGCTAGGCAGAGCTTTCGCCCCCCGCGATCGAGGAGGCGGTGGCGATCGGTGAGCACGTCGATGCCGGCCTCGCGCAGGGCCGCCGTGACGCGCCCCGCGCCGCAGATGTGGTCGTGATTGCCCAGGATGGCGAACTTGCCTTCCGGCGCTTGCAGCCCGGCCAGGAGGTCGGTGAACTCCCCCGTCAGCGCGCTGGGCCAACTGACGTGGTCGCCGGTGAGCACGGCGAGATCGGGCGAGGCGGCGTTGGCCGCGGCGACGGCGCGGCGGAGATACTCCAGCCCGCACATCCACCCCGCGTGGAGATCGCTCAGGTGGGCGATCCTCACGCCGTCCCACTCCGGCGGGAGCGACGGGATGGTCACCGTGGGCGCAGAGAGCATGAGCCACCTGGGCTCGATGGCGACGGAGTCGAAGATTCCGCCGCCGGCGGCCCACGCCGCGAAGCGCCCGGCGGCCTTGAGAGACCATCGTCGGCCGTGCGTCGTCCGGTCCTGTCGGAGCATGATCCCCTTTGTACGCCGGTGGTCTCTCGGCGGTTCTGGACGTGTGCGGGCCGGGGGCCGCGGGCGGCCCGCGCCGCGCAAAAAAAGGGGCGAGACGGTGCTTGCTCAAGGCATCGTCATCGCCCTTCGCCTTGGTAATGGTCCCCTCTCATGAGGCAAATCGTGCGAAACTCCGACGGAGGAGGGTTCGGAGCGTCCCAGTGGGCGCTCAACTCCACTGGTATTCGCATCGGCGTCCTCAAAAGACCATTACCTCGAAGGGTCCCAAAGCAATCGCAAGCTGCCCCAGGAGGATGAAGGCATCAAAGCGGGTGCTCAGGTCCGCTTGCTTGCTCTCACTCTTTGATGAAACCCTTCGCAGTGAGGCTCATCGCTTGCTTCTTCGCCCGGCCGTCAGCAGGGACACGTCCGTTGCGGCGAAGAAGCGTCTCCTATGCATTTGTCAACCGGTTGTCAGTTTGCCCTTGTGGGCTTGGGTGCCTTCGGGCACGTGCCGGCGTGTCGTACTGAAGGCATGCGACAGGATGGCCGACCACTGCTCGGCGCTCACCGGGCGGGTCAGGAAGACGGCGCCGCCTTCCCGGGCGGCCATCTCATGTTCGCCACAGCCTGCGTCGCCAATCACGGTGATCGGGCAACCCGGCCAGCGGCGCCGCAGCCAGTCGAGCGATTTGCGGAGCACCGGGGCCGAATCGTCGGTTGCCAGGATCACCAGGACGACCTTCCCGCTGGGAGTGTTGAGCATGAAATCGCCGGCCTTCAGGTACGTCACAAGACAACCGGTATTCAGTTCTGAGAGATGCCGGCCAACCTGGTCGGCCTCCTTCATGTCGGAGCATGCCATAACGACACACACGCTCTCGACAGCAACCGGCCTAAGCGCCGGCCGATGTCTCTCCCTCGCACACACTGTCAGGCTCCTCTCCGGCGTAAGAGATTGCAATGAGCGTGCCGCTTGGGGGAATCCCTGCGGCATTTTTTCACGTTGCTGCTGTCCAAGGGTTTGCAGCAGTTCGGCGGGCGGGCGTCTTCTTGGCTGCGTTCTCGTTTGCGCCCCAAAACGCGACAGGCCTGTCGCCATCTGCGTCAGGGCTGTAGCAGAATACGACACCGCTGCATCCTGCGGGGCATACCCGCATGGGCGCGTACCCGCATCGGTACTTATCGGCCGGCGGATGATGGGGACGCGAGCCCTTTGGCGCGGGCGGCGAGCAAGCCGGAGCCGGAGGGGGGGACGGTCCGAGCGGCCGCTACGACGTCACGTCTATGCCGTGGTAGCGGATCTTCCGCAAGAGCGTGCTGCGATGGATGGCGAGGATCCTGGCCGCGGCGGAGCGGTTGTAGCCGGTCAGCTCGAGTGCGTTCTCGATGGCCTGCTTCTCGACCTCCGCGAGGGAGCAGCCCACGGGCATGGCCTGCTCGACGGGCATGCGGTGCGGCTGGGTCCGCCCTGCCGGCCTGTAGGCTGCCCGGGCCTCGTCGAACGAGCCGAGCTGCGGCGGCATGGGCGGCAGATCGGCGGCGTAGAGGCGTTCCACGTAGGCACAGAGCTCCCGGACGTTGCCCGGCCAGGGGTATTGCCTCAGGCACGCGCGAAGGCGCTGGCCCAGCTTGCGCATCGGCCGCTGATACTGGCGGGCGTAGTGATCGAGGTAGTAGTCCAGGAGGGGCTCGACGTCGTCCGGCCGGGACCGCAGCGGAGGGACCTCGATGCGGACGATATTGAGACGATGGTACAGATCGCTGCGGAAGCTGCCCTCTGCGACCCTCTGGAGGAGGTCCCGGTTCGTCGAGGCGATGAAGCGGGCGTCGACGGAGAGGGGCCTGGCGGCCCCGACGGGGGTGACTTCGCTTTCCTGGAGGAGTCGCAGGAGCTTTGGCTGAAGGTGAACGGGCATCTCGGCGACCTCGTCCAGCAGGAGTGTCCCGCCGTCGGCGGCGCGGACGACACCGAGTGTGGACGTCGCGGCGCCGGTGAACGCCCCTTTGACGTGCCCGTAGAACTGGCTCTCGAAGAGGGTGTCGCTGATTGCGGCGCAGTTGACGGGGATGAACGGGAACTCACAGCGGCGGCTCCGGACGTGGATTCGCCGGGCGAGAAGTTCCTTGCCCGTTCCGGACTCTCCCTCCAGCAGGACGACACAGTCATTGGTCGCGACGGAATCCACGACCTTGAGCACGTGCCGAAACAGCCGGCTGGCGCCGACCAATGCAAGGCTGTTATGAGCCGCAGCCTGCGGCGGATTCACCGCCAGGCGCGAGTATCTGTCTCCTCCGCCTTCCATTCTCGAACTTGCCTGAGCAGGGCCGTCGAGCCTCGCTTCACTCACTCGCTTGATTCAGAAACTTGAGCGCTGGATACGGCAGACTGACCCTATGCCGCACCTCCATAAACTCTTATACCCGGAAACCCCCGTTTTTACAAGCCCTAAATCACGCAAGTTGTGCTTTTTTCGGCCGGCGACGGCCTTCTCGCCGCCGAGCCCCCTTGCCGCGCCGTGACGGCTTGCGCCTGCCGGGACAGAGGCCGTCCGGCCGCGGCGGTTTCCTTAGCAAAGAGGCGATGCGCGATGGCCGATATGCTACCACGTGCCGGATGGGTCGCGGTCCATCCCCAGGCGGACCGGTCTGTTCGCAGGCAGCCGATGGAGCAGCGCGGCAGGATGAGCGAACCTCGGACGACAGAGCATTTCCGGATCGGGTTGCAGTTGAAGTCCGCCATCATACTGACCCTCGTCGTGCTTGGCGTAACGGCGGCCGGCGGGTGGTTCTACTACGACACGACCCGCAGGTCGCTTCGCAGCAGCGACCGGCGACACGCGGCCCGTCTGGCCAAGGTGCTGGGCATGGCCGGGCAGTACGATCTCCGGCGGGCCGGGCGGGACAGCCTGCTGCGGGACCTGGTGACCGACCTGCTCCGCATGGACAACGTTCGGTACGTGGCCCTGGTCGACGCCCAGGGCCTGGTGGTGGCCTCGGCCTGTGGCGAGGCGGACCCGCAGCGATGGGCGTCCCTGGTGAACCTGCCGGTGGCGGTCTCCACGACGCGGCAGGTGAGCGACGACACGCTGATCCTGACCCGCCCGATCATCACGCGGAACGTCAGTTGGTACAAGGAGCGGCTGGTGGGGGCCGTTCGGATCGTCTTCGACACCCAGGGGACCACGGCCAGGCTCAAGGGCGTCCAGCACCGGATGGCGGCGGTCGCGGGCGCGCTGGTGCTCTGCGGCATCCCGGTGGGGTACCTGGGGGTCTGGCGGCTGATGCTCAAGCCGCTGCGGAGGCTGCTGGCCGTTACGGGCCGGCTGGCGAGGGGCGATTTCGGCGCCCGCTCGGAGGTCCGGCGCGGCGACGAGATCGGCCGCCTGGCCTCGGCGTTCGACTCGATGACCGGCGAGCTGGCCCGGATGCGCGACGAGCTGCTGGAGGCCAACGAGCAGTTGGAGCAGAAGGTCGCCGAGCGGACCGAGGAGCTTCAGGTCGCCAACCTGCGCCTTCGCAGCGAGATGGGCGAGAAGGAGGAGTTCCTTCGCGCCGTCAGCCACGACCTGAACGCGCCGCTGCGGAACGTCGCGGGCATGGCCACCATGGTGATGATCAAGTGGCGCGATCAACTGCCCGAGGAGGTCCTCGCCCGCCTTCAGCGAATCCAGGCCAACGTCGACGAGGAAACGTCCCTCATCGCCGAGCTGCTGGAGCTCTCCCGCATCCGCACGCGCCCCCAGAAGCGACAGGTCGTCGAGATGGGCGAGCTTCTTCGCCACGTGGGCGAAACCTTCGACTACGAACTGAGGAGCCGGAGCATCGACCTGGAGATCGCCGCCGGGATGCCCGCCCTCTACGTCGAAAAGAACCGGATCCGAAAGGTCTTCCAGAACCTGATCGACAACGCCATCAAGTACATGCACCGCACCGAGGGCGGCTGGATACGGATCGACTACCGCCGGGGCAAGCGGATGCACGAATTCTCCGTGTCCGACAATGGCCCCGGCATCCCCGAGGATCAACACGAGAAGGTCTTCTGCATCTTCCGCCGGGCCGAGAATGCCGCAGCGACCGATGTCCAGGGCAAGGGCGTCGGGCTGGCGGCCGTGAGAACCGTGGTCTCGAACTACGACGGCCGGGCGTGGGTGCGGTCCCAGCCCGACTGCGGCTCGACCTTCTTCGTGGCCCTGGGAATCGAGAACACCCGGCCCCCGGCAGAGGTGGGCGGCGAGTATGAACGTGCAGACGCCGAGAGCCTCCAGGCCGATTACCGTCCTGCTGGTGGATGACGACCCGGACTGCCGAATGCTCATCCGGGACGTGATCACCGCAGCCGCCTCGCGCGCCGAGGTGTGCGAGGCCGCCGACGGCCGGGAGGCCCTGGACTTCCTGCGGCGCCTCGGCGCGTTTGCCCACTCGCCCCGGCCGGACCTGGTCTACCTGGACATCGAAATGCCCGGGCTCAGCGGCCGGGAAGTCCTCAAGGCCATCCGGTCCGACCCGGCGCTGAGAGACATCCCCGTGGTCATGCTGACGGGCCTGGACGATGAGGAGGAAAAGCAGGAAGCCCTGCGGAACGGGGCCGCCGGCTACGTGGTCAAGCCGGCCGAGCCCAGACGGTTCCTGGCCGTCGTGACCCGATCCGTACACCACTGGATGCGCCGCCAGCGCGGCGCCGCGGGCCGGGTGTTGTGCCCGGCCGACCGCGAGGACGTTGGAGATGACTGACCCGGCCGTGGACTGCCCCCGCGTGCTCATCGTCGAGGACGACCCCGACCAGCGGAGCCTGCTCCGTGAGACCGTGAGGATACACTACGGACCGGACGTCGAGCCGGACATCGTCGGCGTCGGCACCGGCGGGGAATGCCTCGCCGAGGACCTGGCGGCGTTCGACGTAGTGCTTCTGGACTACCACCTCCCGGACGTCGAGGGGATCCGCCTGCTGGAGGAGATCCTCGCCGCCGCCGACCTGCCGGTCGTCTTCGTTACCGGGGAGAACGATTCCGCCCTGGCGGCCGAGGCGATCAAGCGGGGGGCACAGGACTACGTCGTCAAGCTGGGCGACTACCTCTTCGCCATTCCCGTCGTGATCGAGAAGTCCATCAGCCAGCACCGCGTCAAGAGCGAGAACGAACGGCTCCGCGTCCAGCTCGAGCGGATGCTCGAGGAGCTGAAGGACAAGAACGCCCAGTTGGAGGAGTCGCTGGAGAAGCTCCAGACGATGGCCACGACGGACCACCTGACCGGCCTGTCCAATCGCCGGCAGTTCGCCGGGGACCTGGAGCGCCAGTTCAGCGAGGCCGTGCGATACGAGCGCGACCTGACGTGCTGCATGTGCGACCTCGATCACTTCAAGCAGCTCAACGACACGGTGGGCCACCAGTTGGGCGACGAGATCCTCGTGATCACGGCGAGGGCGATTCGCCAGATGCTTCGCCTGAGCGACACGGCCGCGAGGTACGGCGGCGATGAGTTCGTGCTCCTGCTGCCGAGCACGAGCTGCCGGGAGGCGCTGGCCGTCACCGGGCGCCTTCGCGAGCGGGTGGCCCTTGAGATCGGCCGGCATGTGGACTTCTCCTTCCCGCTGGCCCTTTCGGTCGGCATCGCCTCGGTTCGGGCCGATTTCCCCGCCAGCGCCGACATGCTGGTGTCCATGGCCGACCGGGCGCTTTACGCCGCAAAGGCGGCCGGAAAGGACCGCGTCGTCCTCTACGGCGAGATCGCCCAGGCCGCCGAGCGGAACGCCTGAAAACGCCCGCCCATGAGCGCAAGCGAATGGGCGGGAAACGCAGGCACCTCCCCGCTCGCCACCCCGCAACTGCGTTGACACCCCGCCATCCCGCGACTACGTTCCGGCAGTCACCGCGCGGTCGATAACTGGAGAAACGCAATGGCAGAGCAAGCGCACAAGCGGATCCGCCCGGCGCTGTTTTGCAGCCTGGGTGTGGTCGTGGTCCTGACGGCCGGCGAAGCCCACAGTGCTCGCGAGCAGTCTACATCGGCGTACGTGGCCGCGTCGCCCGCCTACGAGACCGGCTTGGCGGGACCCCTGATCGAACTGCGGTTCACGCTGACCGCGTCCGGCGGCGCCAGCGAGGTGGCGGCCGTCCGCCTGATGCAGCGGCGGGGGAGCATCACACAGAGCTTCCTGGTGCCCGGCGGTCATCCGTACGTCAGTGAGGGGTACCTGCTGGATCGGACGGCGAACGGCTGGAAGGGGCGCATCATCTTGAGCAAGCTCGCGCGCGGCGGCCCGGCCAGGGGCATGGGCACGCCGCGAGGCAGCCGGTTCCTCGACGTCGAGCTGAGGCGGCAGGGAGAGACGCTGACGGCGACGTGCAGCTCCGGCGGCGCCCACGTGCCGGTCACTGCACGCTTCGTCACGTGGGACGAGATCGCCGGGCGGAACGATCCGCTGGACGCCTCGAAGAGCTGGCCGGCGTGGTACGGGCCGGGCTGCAACTTCGCCGCCCAGCCGTCCGGCCACCGGCTCGTTGACGACCCCGCCGAAGCGCGGCTCCTCTGGAAGAGCCAGGAGCGGTTCGGCAGCGGCAAGGCCCAGTCGCCGCGGTACGGCGTGATCGCCGAGGACAGCGGACGCCTCCCCTTGCTGCCGGGCAGCGGGGGGGGGCCAGCCCGGTGGTGGCCGGCGGCAGCGTGTACGTCTACTACCTGATGCCCAGCGGCGAGGCCGTCGACGAGAAGCTCCTCGAGCAGCGCCGCCAGAAGGCCAAGGGCAGGCCCCTGCCTCGCTGGGAGCCGGACCTGTGGCGCATCGCGGCCGATGACGTGATCGCCTGCATCGACGGCCGCAGCGGCCGGACACGGTGGCGCACCGTCTACAAGGGCGCCGGCGCCAACTGGCACGACTCCAAGGCCGGGCCGTGCAACGTCACGCCATGCATCTCGAAGGGCAAGGTCTACGCCGTCGGCTCCACCGGGCGGGTGTACTGCCTCGATGCCGACACGGGCAGGGAGGTCTGGCAGTCGAGCATCGGGCGGCGCCACTTCGCGATCGAGGCGGCCAAGAAGGTCGCCCTCAAGGAACGACGGTACGGCAGGCTGACCTTCAACCGCGACTTCGGCGGCGCCCCGACCGTCGCCGACGGCGTCGTGGTCCTGCCGGACTTCACCTCGCACGGCGCGTGCGGCCTGCTGGCCTTCGACGCCGAAACGGGCAAGGAGCTCTGGCGCATCCCCGGCGCCGACGCCATCTACTGCTACGGCCTGCGCAAGGGACCCCGACGACGAAAAAGGGGACGGGAGTCTTTTCCGCGAGGTTCACTGCGCATCTGGTGCTGCAAGATCCTACATACAGAGGTGATGCATCACAAAAAAGACTCCCGTCCCCTTTTTCGCGCCCAACATCAGCCCCGACGGCTGCAAGCACTGGTGGACCTTGCCCGTCGAGCGCGGCTGGTGGAAGGAGCAGCCGCCGGCGGTCGCGGACGGCTTTCTCTACGCCCGCCTGATCGGCCCCAAGCTGCTGTGCATCGAGGTCGCCACGGGCAGGATCGTCGCGGCCGCGGACTACGGCCTCGCCTCGGCCGGCGCCACGATGGTCTACGCCGACGGCTGCGTGATCGTGGACCGCGACGGCTCGCACAGCCCAACGGAGCTGACGTACTTCCGGGCCGATCCCAGACGCGGCGTGCTGAAGCAGCTCGGCGACCCCTGGCCGCCGCCGCACCCGCACGGCACGTCGTATCACCCCCAGTGCTCGCATCCCTGCGTGGACGGCCGCCTCCTCATCCGCGGTGCCGACGCCATCTACTGCTACGACCTGCGCAAGGGACCCCGGGGCGGCTCAGCCCGCAAGTGACGACGAAAAAGGGGACGGGAGTCTTTTCCGCGAGGTTCACTGCTCATCTGGTGCTGCAAGATCCTACATACAGAGGCGATGCATCACAAAAAAGACTCCCGTCCCCTTTTTCGCGGCCGTATGCGTCGAGGACGGCACGCCGCCGCGCCGCCCCGATGCCGAGGGCACCTCGTCGGTTCATCCACCGGGGCTCGGCTGCGAGCTCGGGGAAGCCGCGGCCGCCTTTCCGCCGACGCAGATCAGGTGTGTCCACGTGCGGAGGTACATCCGTCCGCCGGCCACGGCGGGAGTGGCCTGGCTCTTTTCGCCCAGCGGGTTGACCGCCAGCAGCTCGTACTCCCCGGCGGCCCGGATCACGACGACGTTGCCGTCCATCGTGATGCAGTAAAGCCGGCCGTCCACCCACACCGGGGAGCCCCCGAACCGCCCGGCGGGCTTGGCCTGCCAGAGCTCCTCGCCCGTGGCGCCGCGCAAGCAGTAGACGCGCCCGTCGTCCCGGAAGATGAACAGCAGCCCGTCCTTCGCCAGCGGCGTGGGGCAGTAGGAGTACGGGCCCTTCTCGCGGGCCACCGTCGGTCGGCCGGAAGCCGTCGCGGGCGGGCGGACGGCCACGTAGTTCTGCCCGCAGCTTCCGATCAGCAGCCCGCCGGCGAGGATCGGCGAGGCCACCACGCGCCACCGGAAGGCCGACTTCAGCTCCCATTGCACCTTCCCCGTCTGCGGGTCGACTGCCGTCATGCCGTGGGCCAGGCTCGTGAAGATGAGCCGCGGCGCCCGGCCCTTCGGGGCGAACAGGCACGGCGTCGAGTAGGCCGTCTTGATGCACGTCTCCCGCGGGAGCTCCCAGCGCTTCTTGCCGGTCTCGCGGTCCACCGCGACCCAACTGCTCGGGTCCGGGCCCTGGCGCTCGTGCTCGCGGGTGAAGACCACCATGTCGCCCACGATGATCGGAGAGGTGGCCGCGCCGTGCGGGCAGTGCACGCCGGGAAACGTGCTCTGCCAGACCTCCGCGCCGTCGTGGCCGAGCGCCACCAGCCGCGTCTTCTGCGGCGTCGTCCAGAGGGCGTAGACGTGGTTGGCGTCCACGGCCGGCGTGGCCGCGGCGTAGCTGTTGCGCCCGTGCAGCGAGTATCGCACCGGCGGGTATTGCTTGCGCCAGAGCAGCTTGCCGTCGGAGGCGCGCCGGGCCGCGAGCATGCGGCTGCCCAACGTCCGGTGGTCGCAGGTCACGAACACCCTCTCGCCCCAGACCACGGGCGACGATTCGCCCCCTCCCGCAAGCTCGACGCGCCAGTTGACCTCGCGCTGCGTCCAGCGAACGGGGATGGTTTTGGCATGGCTGATTCCCCGGCCGTTGGGGCCGCGGAACCGCGTCCACTCCTGCCCCCCGGCCCCCGACGCCGCGCAGAGGACCCAAGCCGCGGCGATCCGCCCCGCGATCCGACTGCATGTCATCACTCACTCCTCCGCTTTACGTCTCGCCGACCGCCGGCCGGATGGGCCCTCACTGTCTGCTGTCCATCTCGTGCGCGTGCTCCGCGAAGACCTTCAGCAGCAGGATCGTCTGCTCGATGTCGTCCAGGTGGCACAACTGCACGGTGGAGTGCATGTAGCGGGTGGGCGCCCCGATCGTCGTGCACAGGGCGCCGAGCTTGCTCCGCTGAATGGCGGAGGCGTCCGTGCCGCCCCCGATGTTGCGCTGGTACTTGATCTCGTGCTTCTCGCACAGGTCGATCAGCGTGCGGACCAGCTCGGGATGCCCGATGGTCAGTCGATCCATGATGTAGACGCCCGTGCCGCGCCCGAGGAAGCAGTGCTTGTCCTTTGCGGAGGCGTACGGCACGTCGGAGGCCAGGCTGCCGTCTATGGCGATCCCGATGTCCGGCTCGACCGAGAAGGCCGCCGCGGGCACGCCGCGAAGGCCCACCTCCTCCTGGACCGTGCTGACGGCATAGACCTCCACGCGGTTGCTCGCGATCCGTTTCATCGCCTCCAGCATGCAGTACACGCCGACGCGGTCGTCGAAGTTCCTGCCCGTCACCACCCTGGCGTTCATCTGCCGGAAGTCCTGGTCGAGGCTGATCACGTCCCCGATGCAGACGAGCTTGCAGACCTCCTCAGCGGGCATGGCCGCGTCGATGACCATGTCCTTGATCTCGACGACCTTCTTCTTGTCCTCCGCCGTCAGGATGCAGCCGGGCTGAGGGGCGATCACCCCCCTGACGTCCTTGCGGCCGTGGACGAGGACCCTTCGCCCCAGGAGCAGCCGCGGATCGAAGCCGCCGATGGGCGCGAAACTGATGAAGCCCTCGTCGTCGATGTGCCTGACCATGAAGCCGATCTCATCGACGTGGGCGGCGAACATGACCTTCAGCGGCTTCTTCCGGGAGGGCCGTTTGACGGCCTTCTTGCGGCCGATGACGTTCCCGACGCGGTCGGTGTGCACGTCGTCGCAGCTTCGCTCCAGCTCGCCAAGGACGATGCCCTGCACCTCCTGCTCGAAGCCGGAGACCCCCGGTGTTTCACACAGTCGTTTGAGTAGCTTCATTTCGTATTCCAGAAAAGGGGACGGGAGTCTTTTTGGGGAGAAAAAGGGGACGGGAGTCTTTTTTTGGGCCCGCTTGCTGAAGGCGGCGGCGCTGTAAGACAGTAATTCAAAATGATTTGCCTCGGCAACAAAAAGACTCCCGTCCCCTTTTTCGGTTCCAGGGCGAACGACCGCACGTCGGGGGCTTCGAGTGTGACGTAAGTGTGCCTGGGGAAGACGGCCCGGCACAGCGTGGACTTGCCGCTCTGACGGGGCCCGGTGACCGTCACGGCCGGGAAGGACCGCGCCGCCGCCTGAAGTCGATCTGTCAAATCGCGCCGGATCATCCACGAAATGCTATCAGAAGATGTGGGCTGTTTCAAGATTGGGTTTTGAAATAGCCCAAGTGCTCCCCGTGCGGCCGAAAAAAGGGGACGGGAGTCTTTTTTTGGGCCCGCTTGCCGAAGGCTGCGGCGCTGTAAAACCTTCATTTCAAATGATTTGCCTCGGCAACAAAAAGACTCCCGTCCCCTTTTTCGCCGCTCAGTCTTCGAGCTTGATGACTGAGACGGTGTGCGGCTTGTCGTAGGTGTTGCCGGCCAGGGCCAGGTCGATGTTGGCCACGTAGACCTTCTTGCCGCGGACGCACGGTTCGGAAGGCCGGTCGAGCGCGCCGGCGGAGCCGTCGGTGTTGCCGTTCTTGGCGAGGGTCGTGACCTTGCCGGTCTTGCAGCAGACGCGGTGCAGGGCGTTGCCGAGGAAGTCGGCGATGAAGACGTCGCCGGTCTTCGGGCAGACGCTCAGCCCGTCGCAGCAGAGCACGCCGGACTTCTCGGCGAAGACCTCCTGCGAGACGGCCTTGGTGCCGTCGGCGTTGAGAGCGGCCTTGATGAGCTGGGCGTCGCCGAAGTTGCAGACGAACAGGCTGCCGTCGAGGCCGAAGCCGATCCCGTTGGCCCCGACCTGCCACGCCTTGTTCTTCGTCGTGAACTTCATGACGAGATAGCGCTCGTCGCCGCCGGGCTTCAGGGCGATCGGCCTGGCGCCCTTGAGCTCGGAGAGCTTGAAGCTGTACACCCCGCTGGCCAGGGGATAGACGCTCGGGTCGAACTTCGTTTCGCAGACGTAGACGCGATCCCCGCGGCAGCAGACGCCGTTGGACATGATGAAACCGGTGACCACGGCCTCGACCTTGACGCCCTTGCCGCCCTTCATCACGACTCGCAGCAGCCGCGACTTGTGCTCCTCGGTGCCGAAGGCCTGGTTGTCGGCCACGTAGAGGTTGCCGTCGGAGCCGACGGCCACCCCCAGCGGGCCGCAGTACGTGCCCGTCTCCGGGTGCTTCGGTAGCGTGACGACCTCGGAGATCTCGTCGTCCGGGCCGATCCTCAGTATCTTGGCGGGGTAGTTCGGGTCGTTGGAGTTGGGCACCGACAGGAGGATGCTGCCGTCCCTGTCCACCGTCATGCCGTCGGGCGTGTTGTACTTCTCGGGGAGGTCCAGGGCGATGGTGGGTTTCTTCAGCCCGCCGGGCGGCGTGTTGATGGCGAGGTACTCACACCCGGCCGACACGAGGGCCCCGGCCAGGACAAGCGATGTGCTCATGAGGAAACGGGGAAGTCTGCTTTCATTCGTTGGCTGCATGAAATGCTCCTTGCAAATGACAGGCGTCTCGAATACGCGATGCCGGCAGAATCGTGCCGGAGATTAGAGCAGGAACGCCCCTTGAAGTAAAGCCCGCGAACGCCACGAATGCGCCCGAGGCACACGGGCGCCGTCTCGTCCCTGCTCATGCCTTGGGACCTTCAAGAGCCATGCCTGCTATCTTCCCGGCCAAAGTGGCCGCAAACCGGCGCGGGCTCGTCAAGTCGCTTGCGCTTCGCCACCGGCCCGTGGTGGCGGCATCTCTGTCAGTCAGGACCAGGGCGTCGTCGTCGTACAGCCGCTCCTGCACCAGCTTCCGGCAAAGGATCTCGTACCTTGCGGCATAGCTGGTGTTCTCGAATTCCGGCAGCGCCGGGAAGTGCGGCGAAGTGAACCGGACTGCGGTCGTTGACTTGCTGCACTCCTCCAGGACGAAGAAGTAGCCGAGGAATGGCTTGGGGCTGTCGCCAAAAGCGCCTTCGCGGAACGCCGTGTTGAGGTCTGCTGCATTCCCAAGCGCCTCCTCCACCCGGTTGTTGAAGTTGTTTCCGAAGGACGGCCCGACCTGAGACTTGAACTCGACGGCGGCGAGCAGCCGGGCTTGGCTGACGACAAGCAAGTCCCAGCTCTTTATCGGCCTATAGAAGCCCGGCACCGCCAGCTCGTTCCTGCCTTGCGTGTAGACTTCCGCGCCGGTTATGCCGTTGCTGACGACGAGCTGCTGCACCATCGCAATGAACCCGTCGAGGTTCCTCCCGGCGGTGACGCCGGCACGGTTGCCCTGGTCTGAGACGCCTTTGCTTTTTTGGCGATCCGCCGCGCGCATCCTGGCCTGCCAGAAGTGCCGAACAGCGTCGGGCATCACGTCGTCGAAGGCCGAAATGTCAACAGGCATGCTCATTCCTGTCTGATTACTTCGACGGTGTGACTGCTCCCCAGCAGGGAGGAATGTCGCCTGAACCTGCGGACCGCGGCGTCCAGATACGCTTCGTCCAGCTCGACGCCGATGCTGTTCCTGCCCGTCTGCCAAGCCGCAAGCGAAGTGGTACCTGAGCCGAGGAAAGGATCCAAAACGGTATCGCCAACGAAGCTGAACATCCGGATAAGGCGAGTAGCCAGCTCCAGGGGAAACGGGGCGGGATGAGTCCGCGTTGAAGCGCCGGGCACGTCCGTCCATATCTGCCGAAACCAGAGCTTGTGCAGCGCGTCGGGGATGACGCTGAACGCACGTTCGATGAACTGAGGGCTTCGGTAGCCGCCCGGCTTGCGCTCCATCAGGATGAACTCGATGTCATTCTTTATGACCGCGTTGGGCTCGTAGGGCTTGCCGAGGAAGCTGCTTCCGCCGGACACCTCAAGCGTCGCATTGGCAATCTTGTGCCAGATGATCGGCGCGAGGTTGTCGAAGCCGATGGCCCTGCAATGCTCCTGGATAGAGGCGTGGAGAGGAACGACGGTATGGCGCCCGTTGTTCCTGCGCCGCGACAGGCACACATCCCCTACAACGCATACTAACCGCCCGCCCGGCACCAGCGCGCGGTAGCAGTGGGACCAGATCCTGTCGAGTTCCTGAAGGAATGTCTCGTAGTCGGCCACGCTTCCCAACTGGCCTTCGCGTTCGTTGTATTCCTTGAGCGTCCAGTAGGGCGGGGACGTGACAACAAGGTGTACGCTTCGGTCAGGCAACGAGCCGAGCTGCCTCGCGTCGGCGCGTCTGAACTCGTGGCGCGTCGGCAGCGTGGGCAGGACGGCCTCGATGTCACGCACAGCCACGCCGTCCTTGGCCAGCCGCGGAATCGCCGTCTGCGCAGTCGGCAGGGAACCGATGCACGGCGGCGCGTAGTGCTGCAGGACGGCGCGCTTGGAGGCATCTGCGAACGTCAGTCTGTCTGTGTCCTGACCCGCCATCGTCCTACGGAAGCATACTCACGTCGCTATGGCAGGTCAATCTGTTCTGCTCTCGTGGGGCCACAACGAGCGGGAGCGTTCGTGTCTGCCTGACGAGTTGCGATTGGGCCGGGACCGAGCCGACGGTAGCTGGGTCGGCGGGGATGGCCGTCGAACCGGAGCCGGATCCACCGAGCGCCCGGCATCACACGGGACGTTTCCGCCTCAGGAAGTCCCAGCCGCGTTTCTTGAGGCGGTCCAGCAGGACGGCCCCGAGGATTACGGCGCCGAGGACGACCTTCTGCGTGTAGCTCTCGACGTCGGTGAGGTTCATGCCGTTCCAGATGACGGCGATGATGAGCGCGCCGATCAGCGTGCCGAGGACCTTGCCCTCCCCGCCGGAGAGGCTCGTGCCGCCCACCACGACGGCGGCGATGGCGTAGAGCTCGTACCACGGCCCGAACCTGGGCGAGCCGCTCTTGAGCTGCGAGGCCGTCACGACGCCGCCCAGGCCCGCCAGGGCGC
Organism: uncultured Planctomycetaceae bacterium; assembly: GCA_964427875.1. Classification (GTDB taxonomy): domain Bacteria; phylum Planctomycetota; class Phycisphaerae; order SM23-33; family SM23-33; genus CAYRVX01. The sequence goes on along the minus strand of CAYRVX010000026.1, from coordinate 50,895 downwards.
CGCTGGCGGCGTAGACCAGGAGCTTGACCCGCTGGACGGGCACGCCGGAGAGCCGGGCCGCCTCGGCGTTGCCGCCGACGGCGTAGATGTACCGCCCCCACTTAGTCTGGGTCATCAGCACGTGGGCGGCTGCGTAGAGCCCGGCCGTCATGACCACGGCGTTGGGAATGCCCAGAAGGTTCCGCCCGCGGCCGAGCCAGACGAACGAGTCCGGCACGTCCTGGATCGACTGGCCCTGGGCGATGATGTACGCCAGCCCGCTGGCGACGAGGAGCATCGCCAGCGTCGCGATGAACGGCGGGACGTCGAAGAAGGTGACCATCGCGCCGTCGAAGAGGCCCACGACCGCGCAGAGCCCGATCCCCGCCAGGCAGCAGAGGATCATGCCGACGGCCGTGGCGCCCCTGCCGCCGGCGGCGTCGCGGATCAGCACCGCCGCCACCACGCTCGACAGGGCGATCAGGCTGCCGACCGACAGGTCGATCCCGCCGGTGATGATGACCATCGTCACGCCGACGGCGAGGATGGCGATCACCACGATCTGGATCGTGACGTTCAGCAGGTTGTCCCTCGTCAGGAACGTCGGCCACCAGTACGGCTCGGGCGCGAGGACCTCGGCGCCGGCGAAGGGGGCAAAGTCGCTCGCCAGGTCGGCGAAGACCTCCCACGCGGCGGTGGCGTGCGTGCCGGCGATCAGGTCCAGCCGCCCGCCCGCCTGGTGCCGCCGCGTCAGCGCCGCCCGGGCGTCGCGCGGCGAGCCGCGGACCACTTCCACGTTCGCGAAGCCGCCGCGCCTCAGCGCGCCCTCGAGCTCCGCCGCGAACTCGCCGTCCTGGCGGCTCGCCCGCGCGACGATCAGCAGGTGCAGATCCGACCGGGCCGCGAACCGGCGGACGATCTGCTCGCCCAGTTGCCGGCCGGCGTCGGCCCCGGCGGGGTGCTGGGCCGCCCACGTCGCGTAGCTGAAGAACGCGCACAGGACCAGCAGACCCAGCACCATCCCGTAGTCCGACAGGCCCCGCAGCAGCGCCGAGTTGAACCTGCTCGTCCGCATGTGATATCAGCCCACCGCCAGTTCCATGATCTGTTCCTGCGTGGCGTTCGGCACGTCGGTGATCTCGCCGGTGATCCGCCCGTCGTGCATGACGAGGATGCGGTCGCTCATGCCGAGCACCTCGGGCAGCTCGGAGCTGATCATGACGATCGCCTTGCCGCCCGCGGCCAGCTCGTTGATGAGCAGATGGATCTCATACTTCGCGCCGACGTCGATGCCGCGCGTCGGCTCGTCGAAGAGGACCGCCTCGCAGTTGCGCTGGAGCCACTTGGCCAGCACGACCTTCTGCTGGTTTCCGCCGGAGAGGTCGCCCGCCCGGCGCTCGCCGTCGGGGGGGCGGATGCGGAGGGCCTCGACGTAGCCCCCCAGCGCCTCCCGTTCCCGGCGGCGGCGGACGAAGCCGAAACGGCAGAACTCCGGGAGGTTCGGCAGGCCGAAGTTCTCCCGGACGCTCTGGCTGAGCAGAAGCCCCTGGCCCTTGCGGTCCTCGGTCAGCAGGCAGATGCCGCAGCGGATGGCGTCGCGCGGGCCGCGAACGCGCAGCCGCTTCCCGTCCAGCTCGATCGAGCCGCTCTCGGGTCGGTCGGCGCCGAAGATCAGCCGGGCCGTCTCCGTCCTGCCCGCGCCGACGAGCCCGGTGAGGCACAGCACCTCGCCGCGCCGCACGGTGAAGGACACGTCGCGGACCCTTCGGCCGCGGCTCAGGCCGCGAACCACCAGCCGCTCGGGCCCCGGCACAACGTCGCGCCGGGGGAACTCGCTGTCGAGCCTCCGCCCGACCATCATCTCGATGAGCCGGTCGCGATCGACGTCGTCGACCTCGCGCGTGGCGATGTGCCTTCCGTCGCGGAGGACCATGACGCGATCGGCGATCCGGAAGATCTCGTCGATCCGATGGCTGATGTAGATGACGCCGATGCCCTGGGCTCGCAGGTCGCGGATGATGGCGAACAGGCGGCGGACCTCCTGGGGCGTCAGCGTCGCCGACGGCTCGTCCATCACGACGATCCTCGCGTCGAGGCTGAGGGCCTTGGCGATCTCGACGGCCTGCTGCTGGGCGACGGACAGGTCCCGGCAGAGGGCGTCGGGATCGACCTCGACGCCGATTCGCCCGAAGAGCTCCGCGGCCCGGCGCCGCTCATCGCCGTGGCGCAGGAGCCCCGCGGCCGTTCGCTCCCGGCCCAGGAAGATGTTCTCCCGCACGCTCATCGGGGCGACGAGGTTGAACTCCTGGTAGATGACGGCCACGCCGGCACGCTGGGCGTCGAGGGGGCCGGCGATGTCGGCCGTGCGCCCGGCGATGCGGATGCCGCCCGCCTCGGGCAGGTAGGCGCCGCTGAGGACCTTGATGAGTGTGCTCTTTCCGGCCCCGTTCTCGCCGAGCAGGGCGAGGACCTCTCCGCCGGCGAGCGTCAGGTCCACGTGGTCGAGCGCATGGACGCCGGGGAAGGACTTGTCGATGCCTTCCATGACCAGCAGCGGCTCGCCTTCCGCGGGCCCGGCGGGGGTGACCATCACGCTTCTCGCTACTTCAGGGACGGGTCTTTCTCGGCGTCGGCCCGGCGGTACAGGGCCGTGGGGATCAGGATCTCCTTGGGCAGCTCCCTGCCCGCGAGGTGATCGAGGACGGCCCGGACGGTCCGCCGGCCGATCCGGTCGGGGAACTGGATCGGGTCGGCGTAGATCTTGCCCTCCTTGATGGCCTGCTTGCCTATTGGCTGGCCGTCGAAGCCGATGACGACCACCTGGTCGAGTTTCTTGGCGGCCTCGAGGGCGGCCACCGCGCCGAGGGCGGACGGGTCGTTGATGGCGAAGACGGCCTTGAGGTCGCGGTTGGCCTGGAGGATGTCCTGCATGGTCTTCTGGCCCTTCTCCTGGGCGCCGCCGCCGGGAAGCTGCTTGACGATCTCCAGGTCCACGCCGGGCTTCTTGTTCTCCTCGGCGAGCTGCTCCTTGAAGCCCTTCGTCCGCAGGATGACGGACTCGACCTCGGGATGGTCGATGATGGCGATCTCGCCGGTGGCCTCGCCGCGCTTGACGAGGGCCTCCACGAGCGCCACCGCGGCCAGCTTGCCGCCGCCGAAGTTGTCCGTCGCGACGTGCGAGACCACCTTCGCGCCGGGCGCCAGGCAGGCGATGTCGGCCGTGAACACCGGAATGCCCGCCCCGTTCGCCTCCTTGATCGCCGGGCCGATCGACTTCGAGTCGCACGGCGTCAGCACGATCGCCGTGACCTTCTTGACGATGAAGTCCTTGACCTGGTCCTGCTGCTTGGCCACGTCGAACTCGCCGCTGGTGACGATCACGTCGTAGCCGTGCCTGGCGGCCTCGTCGGTCATGCTGTCGGCGATCTCCTTGAAAAACGGGTTCGTGAGCGTCAGCACGCTCAGCGCGATCGTGCCCCTGGTCTGCGGCTTCTGTTGCTTTCGACAGCCGGCCAGCAAGACCGCCAGGGCAGCAAGGCCTGTCAATGCGGCTCTCAGCGTGTTAGTCTGCCTCATCGTCCGTGTCCTTTCCGTGGTCTCTTGCGTGTCTCGGAGAGTGCGGGTCAACGGCGAAGGGAATTGTAGCTCGCACCTGGCGGCTTTGCGAGGGATCCGCGGGCCGAAACGCCTGAGAAAGGAAACGGTGCAATGCGCAAGTTCGGTTTGGGATCGGCTGTCGTTCTCGCTCTCGTTTCCGCCGCGGGCGGCGCGGACGTGCTGGAGCTCGCCCTGCCGAGGAACGAGATGTGCGGCCTGAAGCTCCAGGCGGGCGAGGAGATCGGCATGGCCCTCTACATCGGCATCCCCGACAAAGGCGCGATCAGCCTCTTCGAGCCGTGGAGCATCTTCGACTCGCTGCTGAAGGAGTGATGCGTGCCAGCGTGACCTGCGCGGGACGTTTAGCGGCGGGGCTTGCCCCGCGCGTTTCTCATGACAGCGCCTCCCAACTCCCGCTGGACGCCGGGACCCGTGGGTGTGTATCATCCTCCTGGTCGACAGATGCTGGAGACCAACAGTGAAGATCACCGAACTGAAGGTCCGGGGCTACCGTTCGCTCAGGGACGTCGTCTGGCGCCCCGGCGATCTGAACGTCCTCATCGGCCCAAATGGAGACGGGAAGTCCAACCTGTTGGGGGTGCTGCAACTGCTCAACGCTGCTGCCAATGGGCGCTTGTCCAAATGGGTGCAGCAGGAGGGCGGCATGCTCCCGATGGTCTGGGATGGGCAAGCGGAGCGGATTGACCTTGAGATGAATACCTTACAGATCGATGGTGAGTCTGGTGTTCCTCAAGGGCTGAGGCGGAGCTATCATTTGGGATTGGGACGGGTCGGCGTAAGCGGCGCATATCGGGTCGAAGATGAGCACTTGGGAACGCCCTTCCGGACGAAAGAAGAGAAACCCGCGACTGGCCAGGTTTTCCTGCTGCACCGTAGTGGGACAAGTGCGACAATCCTGGATGCAGCAGGCGCGAGACCTCGGGTACCAGAGCGCAACATACTTGATCACGAAGCCCTTCTCTCGACAGTTGCGGCAGCCTTCAGCGCCCATCCGGCGGTTAGGAACTTCCAGAGAAACGTGGCTGGTTGGGGCATCCACCCTGAGTTCCACGTGGGGCGGGACTCGGCGCCTCGCCACGGAACGGTCGCCCGGCGCGAAACGCGTTTGGATACGGCGGGCGAGAATCTGATCTCTGTCCTTCACACACTCTACACCGGGAACCGGGACTTCAAGCGCGACCTGGATCAAGCGATGCGTGCCGCCTTTGGGGATGACTTCGACGAGATGGTGTTCCCGCCCGAGGCCGACCAGCGGATACAGCTTCGCGTGCGATGGAAGAGCATGTCGCGAGAGCAGTCGGCGGCAGATCTGTCTGACGGCACGATTCGGTTCCTGTACCTCCTGGCCATCCTGGCGAACCCCGATCCGCCGCCGCTGATCGCGATCGACGAACCGGAAACCGGTCTGCATCCGACGATGCAGCACATTATCGCCGAATTCGCGGCAGGGGCCGCCAGTCGGACGCAGGTCGTCCTGACGACGCACTCGCCCGAGTTCCTGGACTGCTTCAAGGACACGATCCCCACGACGACGGTCGTGGAATGGCAGGAAGGGCAGGGGACAACCCTGCGCAGCCTCTCCGCCGAGGCGCTGGCCCAGTGGGTCAAACGTTTCTCGCTTGGTGAGATCCTCCGCACGGGGGAGGCGGCGATCATAGAGTCGGAGGAGGAGGGATGAGGTTCTTCCTCTTCGCCGAGGGGCGCACCGAACAGATGGGCCTTGGGGATTTCCTTGCCCGGTGGCTGAACGCGAGGCTATCGCAGCCGGTCGGCGTGCGCGTTGTCAAGCTCGGCGGAAGCGGCGAGTTCCGGAAGAGCATCGCGCGGAGGGTGGACTTCCACCTCCGGCGCGACACGAGGGCCGAGGTGATTGCGGCAGTTGGGCTATTGGACCTCTACGAGGGAGCGGCCTATCCTCCCGACCGGACGACTGCTGAAGACCGGTACGAATGGGGCGTCCGTCACTATGAGGGCCTCGTCGGCAACGATGGATTCCGCATGTTCTTTGCCGTCCACGAAACTGAGGCGTGGTTCCTGAGCGATCCAGGCATCTTCCCCTCGGTGGTTGGGGAAGGGGTCCGCCGTGAGTGCGCGACAGCACCTGAAGCGGTAGACTTCGACGACCCGCCGGCCCAACGGTTGAGGGGAGTGTACCGGAGAGCCCTGCGAAAGGAGTACAGGAAGGTCGTGGACGGAGTCAGGCTCTTCCGCAAACTCGACCCAAGAGTGGCTTACGACAAGTGTCCATACCTCGGGCGGATGTTGGATGAGATGTTGAGGCTGGCCCGCGAGGCGGACCTGTAGGTGCGGGTCCCCGCGTTGGGAGCCGTCCGTATGTGAAGGAGATTATCCCATGCGAAGTCCATGTGTTGCTGCCGTATCGGTTGTCCTGTTGGCCACCGTTCCGCCGCTTCCGGCTGCGGCGGGCAAGGCGGAGTGGCCGCACTGGCGCGGGCCGAACCGGGACGCCGTTTCCACGGAAACGGGGCTGCTGAAGTCCTGGCCGGCGGACGGCCCGCCGCTGGCGTGGCAGGCGGAGAAGCTGGGCAACGGGTATTCCACGGTCGTGATCGTCGGCGGGAAGATCTACACGATGGGCGGCAGCGGCAGCATGGGGCAGGCCGTCATCGCGCTCGAGGAGGCCACGGGCAAGCGGCTCTGGACCGCCAAGGTCAGCTCCGCCGGCGGCAAGACGCAGTCCACGCCTGTCTTCAACGACGGGCTGATCTACGCCCTCTCGACGGACGCCGAGCTGGCGTGCTTCGACGCCGCCGAGGGTAAGGAGGTCTGGCGGAAGAACCTCCAGAAGGACCTCGGCGGCGGCCGAACGCCCACCTGGAAGTTCGCCGAGTCGCCCTACGTCGGCGGCGAGAGCCTCATCTGCACGCCCGGCGGGGAGGACTCCCTCCTGGCTGCGCTGGACAAGAAGACGGGCGAGGTGATCTGGCAGTGCGCGCTGCCGGAGTCCCTCCGCGGCAAGGGCGCCCACGCCCAGTACTCGACCGTCACCGCCACCGAGGCCGGCGGCGTCCGCCAGTACGTCACGCTGATCAAGAACCTCGGGCTCGTGGGCGTGGCGGCGAAGGACGGGAAGTTCCTCTGGAACTACCGGCGGATCAACAACGGCACGGCCAACATCGCGACGGCCGTCGCGCAGGGCGAGTACGTCTTTTGCTCCACGGCCTACAACACCGGGGCCGCGCTGCTGAAGCTCTCGCCCGCAGGGGCCGAGGAGGTGTACTTCCTCGGCGGCAGGACCTTCCAGAACCACCACGGCGGATTCCTGCGAATCGGCGACTACATTTACGGCGGCCACGGGCACGGGGCCGGAAACCCCACCTGCATCGAGATGAAGACGGGCAAGGTCCTCTGGCAGCAGTCCCAGCCCGGCGGGGGCTCCGGCGCGGTCTTCGCCGCCGACGGTCACCTCTACTTCCTCTACCAGAAGGGGCAGGTCGCCCTGATCGAGGCCAGGCCGGACGGCTACAAGCTCAAGGGCAAGTTCGAGCTGCCCCGCCAGGGCGGCCCGGCCTGGGCCCACCCGGTCGTCTGCGGCGGCAAGCTCTACCTCCGCTGGGCCGACAAGCTCTTCTGCTACGACGTGAAGGCGAAGTGATTGTGGCCAAGCGCAAGAAACTTTCTCCCAAGTACCAGGATTGGATCGACGCCCGGAAGCGGCTTCATCTGTCGCACGCGCACATCCAGATGGCCCGGGAGCTTGGCATGAACCCACGGAAGCTGCACAGGCTCACCGGCCACAAGCAGGAGCCCTGGAAGGTCCCGCTTCCCGTCTTCATCGCGCGCCTGTATCTCAAGTGTTTCGGCAAGGAGCGCCCGGACAGGGTCCGGTCCATCGAGCAGATCGCGGCGGACAAGAAGCGGAAGCAGGCCGAACGTAAGGCCCGAAAGCAACCGGGGGATTCGCAGAGCGGATGTGGCTGACGGCGGGCCTGGTCGAGAAACGGGGCATGACACGGCGCGGCGGATGGGGTACAAAGCCTCGGCAGTGCTTCCACTTCGCGGCGGCCGTAGCCGCGGCCTGGGTGCGGGAGATGCCGGATGGTCTTGGAGCCGATCGACTGGGGGCTGATCGTGGCGTTCTTCGCGATCGCCCTGCTGGTGGGCGTGGTGGTGGCCCGGCGGGCGGGGAGGAGCTCGGCGGAGTTTTTCCTTTCCGGCCGGCACATGCCGTGGTGGCTGCTGGGCATGAGCATGGTGGCCACGACGTTCTCGACCGACACTCCGAACCTCGTGACCGACCTGGTCCGCCAGAACGGCGTGGCGGGCAACTGGTACTGGTGGGCGTTCCTGCTGACGGGCATGATGACGGTGTTCGTCTACGCGAAGCTCTGGCGGCGGACGGGCGTGATGACGGACGTGGAGTTCTACGAGCTCCGCTACAGCGGCAGGCCCGCGGCGTTTCTCCGCGGCTTTCGGGCGCTGTACCTGGGCGTGTTCTTCAACGTCGTGATCATGGCGGCGGTGTCGCTGGCGGCGATCAAGATCGGCGCGGTCATGCTGAAGTTCACGCCGATGCAGACGATCCTCGTCGCGGCGCTCGTGACGGCCGTTTTCAGCGCCCTGGGCGGCTTTCGCGGCGTGCTGCTGACCGACTTCCTGCTGTTCTTCCTCGCGATGGCCGGAGCGGTGGCGGCGGCGGTGGTGGCGCTGGGCCATCCGGCCGTCGGCGGACTTGGCGGCATGCTCGAAAAGCTCCCGCAGGAGCGACTCTCGCTGATCCCGAGCTTCGACCTGGGCAGTACGCAGAGCACCGAGTTGTTGCTTTTCGCCTTCATCATTCCACTGACGATCCAATGGTGGGCGGCCTGGTATCCCGGCTCCGAGCCGGGCGGCGGGGGATACGTCGCCCAGCGGATGCTGGCCGCAAAGGACGAGAAGCACGCCGTGGGCGCGACGCTGCTTTTCAACGCAGCCCACTACGCGCTGCGTCCCTGGCCGTGGATCATCGTCGCGCTCTGTTCGATGATCGTATATCCCGAGCTGTCGGACCTTCAGAAGGCCTTCCCGCACATGCCCGCCGACATCGTCAAGCACGACCTGGCCTATCCGGCGATGTTGACCTTCCTGCCGCACGGCCTGCTGGGGCTCGTGCTGGCGTCGCTGATCGCCGCGTACATGTCCACGATCTCGACGCACCTTAACTGGGGCTCGTCCTACGTGGTCAACGACTTCTACAAGCGCTTCATCAGGCCCGCGGCCGGGGAGAAGGAACTGGTGCTCGTGGGGCGCATTTCCACGGTGGCAATGATGGTGCTGGCCGGGACGATGGCCCTGTGGCTCGAGAACTCCCTCCAGGCGTTCAAGATCATGCTTCAGATCGGCGCGGGTACGGGAATGCTGTTCCTGCTGCGATGGTTCTGGTGGCGGATCAACGCCTTCAGCGAGTTGGCGGCCATGATCGTCTCGTTCCTGGTCGCCCTGTACTTTCAGTTCGTTCACAAGCAGCTTCTCGGCGTGGATCGCCTGGCCACGTCGTGGGAGTTCGTCATCGGCGTGGGAATCACGACGGTCGCATGGGTGGTCGTCACGTTCCTGACCCGCCCGACGGACCAGGCCCGGCTGAGGGGGTTCTACCGCCTGTCGCTGCCCGGCGGGCCCGGCTGGCGAGGCGTGATCGAGCGGGCCCGGGCTGACGGCCAGGCGATCGACGAGGGCGAGGGCAGGTGGACCGTCCCGCTCGGCCTGCTCTGCATGATGGTGGCGTGTGCGGCCGTCTACGGCGCGCTCTTCGCCACCGGGTTCTTCCTCTACGGCAACATCGTCCCCGCCGTGATCCTGACGGTCCTGGCCGCCGCCTCGGCCGCGTTCCTGTTCAAGACCTGGCGAAAGGTCAGCGCACATTGACGCGTCGCGAGAGATTGATGGCCACGCTGCGTGGCGAGCCGGTGGATCGGCCGGCCGTGAACTTCTACGAGATCGGCGGGTTCGACGTGGACCCCGGCGACCCCGACGAGTTCAACGTCTACAACGACCCATCCTGGCGGCCGCTGCTGGAACTGGCCGAGCAGCACACCGACATCATCCGCATGCGTCACCCCGCACTGACCCCGGCAGCCGACAACCCTCGCGATGAGCTCTTCCGCACGGAGACCTACACGCAAGGCCGGTCACGCTTTCAGCGGACCACGCTGGCCGTCGCGGGCAGGGAGATGACCTCGCTGTCGCGGCGGGACCCGGACATGGACACCACGTGGCACCTGGAGCGCCTGCTGAAGGACGCGGGCGACCTGGAGGCGTACCTCCAACTGCCGGACGAGGTCTTCGCCTACGACATCGACGTTGCCGGCCTGGAGGCCGCCGACGAGGAAGTCACCGACCGCGGCATCGTCATGGTGGACACGGGCGATCCGATCTGCCAGGCGGCCGAGCTGTTCAGCATGGAGGACTTCACCGTCGTGGCCCTCACGGAGCAGGGGCCCTTCCACCGCCTGCTGGAGAAGCTCGCAGCGCCCATCCGGGCCCGGACGGAGAAGGTCTCCGCGGCCTTCCCGGGCCACCTGTGGCGGATCTGCGGGGCGGAATACGCCACCGAGCCGTACCTGCCCCCGCGGCTGTTCGGCGAGTACGTCGTGCGGTACACCGCGCCGATGATCGAGGGCATCCACCGCCACGGCGGCTTTGCCCGCCTTCATTGCCACGGCCGGATACGCTCCGCACTGCCGCACATCGCCGCGATGGGCGCCGACGCGACCGATCCGATCGAGCCGCCGCCGCTGGGCGACGTCGAGCTCACCGACGTGCGGCGGGAGTACGGCCGGCGGCTCGTGCTCTTCGGCAACATCGAGATACGGGACATCGAGAACCTCCCGCCCGCGGAATTCGAGGAGGTCGTCGCGAAGTCGCTGGCCGACGGCACGGCGGGGGAGGGCAGGGGTCTCGTCCTGATGCCCACGGCCTGCCCGTGCGGCCGGACGATCACGCCCCGCACGATGGCGAACTACGAGACCATGCTCCGCCTGGCGACGGGCTTCGGCGGCTGACGACCGGCCGTCGATTCCGCGGCTGTCATACAGGCGGGTATGCCACGAGCCACCAGCCGGAGCAGAAGAGGGTAACGGGCCGGGAGCACACCGCCTTTCCGGGCGTGTGGACCCGGTAGACGCTTGAGGGCCGCCGGGGGATGGGATATCGTCACCGCAGCCGACCACCGATCTGCGTGATGGGACAGACGATGAAGCTGAACGAGCCGCCGTTTTCGCCGTACGGGCGGGCGTCCCGCGAGCCGTCGCCCGTGCGGAGGATGATGGCCGAGTTCGCCTCGGACTTCCGCGACGGGATCGACGTCAACCTCGGCGTGGGCTACGTCAACGAGAACACGATCCCCCGCGAGCGGATCGCCGAGGCGACGGCCGCCGTCCTGGCCCGCCCCGACGAGTACGACAAGGCCCTCAACTACGGGGCCTCGAAGGGCTGCCGGCAGTTCATCGACGCGATCCGGCGGTACATCCTGGCCAACGGGATCGGGCAACTGACGCCCGACGTGCTGGACCGCAGGGAGATCGTCATCGGCGTCAGCGGGGCCACCAGCCTGCTGGAGGCGATCGCGCAGGTGCTCCGCCGCGGCATCGTCGTGACGGCCGACCCGATGTACTACATCTACTGCAACTTCCTCGAGCGCCTCGGCTGGGAGATCCTCCCCGTGCCGGAGGACCACGACGGCATCCGCACGGACGTGCTCGCCGCCAAGCTCGACGCCCTCGGCTCCCGGAAGCGCGACGTCCGCTTCTTCTACGTCGTCACGATCAACAACCCGACGGGCACGATCCTCTCCAACGCCCGCCGGGCCGAGCTGCTGCGAATCGCCGCCGGGCTGTCGCGCGAGCTGCAAGCGGCCGTGCCGCTGGTCCTCGACAAGGCCTACGAGGAGCTGATCCACTCTCCCGAAGTCGAGCGGCCGCGGTCGGCCATGCTCGACGACCGGGAGGGCATCGTCTACGAGATCGCCACCGTCTCGAAGATCCTCGCCCCGGGGCTGCGGATCGGGTACATGATCGGCCCGGACTCGGCGCTGCTGCGGACCCTCGTCCAGCGGGTCAGCGACATCGGCTTCAGCGCCCCGCCGATCAACCAGGTGATCGCGGCGTACATGCTGGACCACCACATCGCCGAGCAGATCGCCTCGGTCAACGCGGGCTACCGCCGGAAGGCCCTGGCCGTGGGGGCCTGGCTCGACGAGCATCTCGGCGACCAGATCGCCGACCGCACCGGCGGCAGCGCGGGCTTTTACTACTACCTGACCTTCCGCGACGTCGAGACGCACGAGGGCTCGGCGTTCTTCCGCTACCTGTCGCGCACGACCGGTGACGCCGCCGTAGACGGCCCGGCCGACAACCCGAACCCGCGCGTGATCTACATCCCCGGGGAGTACTGCGTTCACCCGGCCGGGGACCTGGTCGCTCTGGGGCGCAGGCAGCTTCGCCTGTCCTACGCGTACGAGGAGCTGGACGACATCGAAAGAGCGATCAGGATCATGAAGGAAGCGGTTGGGTACGCCAGGGACGTTGGGGGGTGATGGGGGGTCTTGGGTTCGCCGACGCTTCCCGGCCTTTCGGTCCGTGCTTCGGCACGGGCCTCAAGACCGGGCGTTGGGGGCCTCAAGACCGGGCGTTCTCGCGCAAGGGACGCGGCGTCTGTGTTGGACATGCGGGGGTTATTGGCCGAACGCCTCCTTGTACCAGTTGTGCATTTCCTCGTCGCTGATGGCGGTGGTTCGCCCGGCCTCGTATTCGGCGTCCACTTTCTCGCGGATCGCCACCAGGCGCGGGTCGTCCTTGGTCAGGTTCGTTCCGTAAACCCGGTCGATCCAGTGTTTGATGCCGGCCGCCCCGGACTTGTCCGTGATCGCCACCACGGCGGGGCGGTTGAGGATCCGCTCCGTGTCGAAGCAGTTGTAGATCTCCTCGCTCTTGGTCAGCCCGTCGGCGTGGATGCCGGCCCGGGTCGTGTTGAAGTCCCGACCGACCAGCGGGAAGTTGTGCGGGATGTCGTATCCGAGCCTGTCGCGGTAGTACTCGGCGATCTCGGTGATGACGGCGTAGTTGACCTTTTCGTTGTGCCCGCGGAGCTGGGCGGCCTCGACGACCATGGCCTCCAGCGGCGTGTTGCCCGTCCGCTCGCCGATGCCCAGCAGGCTCGTGTTGCAGGATGCACAGCCGTACAGCCACGCCGTGACCGGGTTGACGAGCACCTTGTGGAAGTCGTTGTGCCCGTGCCACTCCAGCAGCTCGCCCGGGACGCCGGCGTCGTGGATCATGCCGTGGACGATCTTGGGCACGGATCGCGGCAGGACGGCCTGCGCCCAGGGGACGGCGTAGCCCATCGTGTCGCACAGGCGGATCTTCACGTCGATGCCGTACTGCTCGCGGAGCTTCATCAGCTCGATGGCGAAGGGCACGACGAAGCCGTGGAAATCCGCGCGGGTGATGTCCTCGAAGTGGCACCTCGGCCGGATGCCGGCCTCCAGGGCCGCATGCACCACGTCGAGGTACTGCTCCATCGCCTGCTTCCGCGTCTTCTGGAGCTTCAGGAAGATGTGGTAGTCGCTGCAACTGGCCAGGATGCCCGTCTCCGGCAGGCGCATCTCCTTGGCGAGCTTGAAGTCGGCCTTGACCGCGCGGATCCAGCCGGCGACCTGCGGGAAGTCGAAGCCCAGCTCTCGGCAGGCTTCCACGGCCTCGCGGTCCTTATCGGAGTAGAGGAAGAACTCGCTCTGGCGGATCAGGCCCGCGCCGCCGTCGAGCCTGTGCTCCAGCGTGTAGAGGTCCACGATCTCCTGCACCGAGTAGGGGGGGCGGGCCTGCTGGCCGTCGCGGAACGTCGTGTCGGTGATCCAGATCTCCTCCGCCGGGGCCAGCGGCACGGACTGCCCGTCGAACTGGACCCGCGGCAGCTCGTGGTAGCTGAACATCCTGCGGAAGAGGTTCGGCTCGGGAACGTCCTGGAGATCGAATCGTCCGGCCCGCTCGTCCATGCAAATCCCTATCGTTCGTGGTCAGCACCGATCTTCCAGGTCCGGTGCCATGGCCTCATCTGAGGGCGCAGCCCGAAGAGGTGGCCATGCCTTCGTCCGCAGGAACACCTACAGAATCTATGCTGACAGTGTACCAGCCCCAATATTCTACGGTCAGGCCGGGGCGCGTGCAAACCCATTACGCCCGGCGGATCCGCACGGTGTTGCCCTCGATCCGCAGCCGCCGCTGGCCGAACAGGCGGATCGCCTCGGGGTAGGCCTTGCACTCCTGCTCGAAGACGCGGGCGGCCAGCTCGTCCGCCGTGTCGCCCTCCAGGACGGGGACGCACCTTTGAACGATGATCGGCCCGACGTCGTATTCGTTCGTCGCGAAGTGCACCGTGCAGCCGGAGACCTTGCACCCGCGCTTGAGCACCGCCTCGTGCACGTGGTGGCCGTACATGCCATGCCCGCCGAAGCTCGGCAGCAGGGCCGGGTGGATGTTCATCACGCGCCCCTCGTAGCGCCGGGGGACCCGCCACAGCGAGAGGAAGCCCGCCTGGCAGACGAGGTCCACCTCGGCGGCGTCGAGCAGCTCGCACAACCTCGCCGTGTACGTCTCGGTGTCCGGCATCTGCTTGTACGGCACGACGTGCACGTCGAGCCCGGCCGCCCTGGATCGCTCCACGCCCTTGCAGTCGCGCGAGGCGATCACCACGGCGACCTCGGCGTCGAGCCGCCCGGCCTCGATCTCCTCGAGGATGTTCAGCAGCGTCCGCCCGCCGCCGCTGAGCAGCACGCCCAATCGCAGCGGCCCGTCCGGTCTGTCGGCTGTCTCGTTCATGAGCGGGATTGGAGCACACGACCGGCCGGGCGTCAATGCGCGGTGCCCCATTGAAACAGGCATGGATCGCATCTAATCTGGTCGTATGTCGTGGAAGGCAGTCGCCGACCGCATTCTCATCTGGAGAGCTTCTCATGAAACGGACGCGGCGCGGTTTTCTGAAGGCAACGGGCGCGGCGGCGGGTGTGGCGCTGGCCGGGCGAACGTCGAGTGTGCTGGGCGCCAATGAGCGGTTCGTCGTGGGCGTGATCGGCTGCGGCGGGCAGGGGCGGCGGCTGGGGCGGTCCTTCGCCGCCCAGCCGGACGCGGAGGTCGCCTACGTCTGCGACCCGGACGCCAACCGGCGCGGCAAGGCGGCCGGGGAGATCAAGGCCGACCACGCGGTGGCCGACCTGCGCAAGGTCCTCGACGACAAGTCGGTGGACGCGGTGGCGATCGCGACGCCGGACCACTGGCACGGCCCGGCGGCGATCCTGGCGTGCCAGGCCGGCAAGCACGTCTACGTGGAGAAGCCCTGCTCGCACAACATCCGGGAGGGCCGGCTGATGGTCGAGGCGGCCCGGCGGCACAAGCGGGTCGTGCAGGTCGGCACGCAGAGCCGCTCCGGCGAGCACGTCCGCAAGGCGATCGCCATGCTCCGCGACGGGGCGATCGGCGAGGTCCTGGTCGCCAAGGCGACCAACAGCCAGCGCCGCGGGAACATCGGGCATGCCAAGCCGTCGAGGCCGCCGGCGTACCTCGATTACGACCTGTGGCTCGGGGCGGCGCCGGAGGTGCCCTTCCAGCCCAACCGCTTCCACTACACGTGGCACTGGTGGTACGACTTCGGCACGGGCGACATCGGCAACGACGGCGTGCACGACATCGACATCGCCCGCTGGGGCCTCGGCGTGGCCGGCCACCCTTCGCGCGTCAGCGGATGCGGCTCGAAGCTGTACTTCGACGACGACCAGCAGTTCCCCGATACGCAGTACGTCACGTACGAGTATCCCGCCGAGGCCAAAGGCGGCCGGAAACGCATGCTCATCTTCGAGCAGCGGATCTGGTCGCCGTACCGCCAGGAGGGGCACGAGAACGGCGACGTCTTCTACGGCACGAAGGGGATGATGATCCTCGGCAAGGGAGGCGGGTACCGGCTGTTCGGCGAGCGGAACAAGCTCGTCAAGGAGGAGAAGTGGTCCCTGCCCTTCTCGCCGCACCAGCGGGACTTCCTCGACGCGATCAAGGCGGGCCGCAAGCCCAACGCGGACATCGAGATCGGCCACTACGCCGCGACGCTCGCGCACCTGGGGAACATCGTTGCTCGCCTCGGCCGGGCCGTGACGTTCGAGGCCGCGACCGAGCAGATTACCGGCGACGAGGAGGCCGATCGCCTCCGGACGCGGAAGTATCGCAAAGGCCACTGGGCCGCCCCGAAAGGCTGAGAAAAGGGGACGGGAGTCTTTTCTGACCGGGGGGAAAAGGGGACGGGAGTCTTTTCTGCGGACAGAAAAGACTCCCGTCCCCTTTTCTACTCGCCCCGCTCCGGGGCGCCGATGAAGTAGGCGACGCCGACGTTGGGGTCGTGGATGATGGTGGTGACCGTGCGATACGGGGCGCCGCCGGCGCGGTAGGTGCGGGTGTAGTACGTCTTGCTCCGCAGGTCGGCCGGTGTCCAGAGATCGACCGATGCGGTCGGTTCGCTCGTCAGTGTCTCCCGGACGTCCTCCCAGTTCGCCTCCTGGAAGTGCTCCCGAAGAAGGGCCCGAAAGGCGGGCGAGACCTGGAGCCTGAGGTAGCAATACGTCTGTGAAGCGGGAGGCGGGCCCGTGACCTCGGTGCTGCCCCAGACAAGTGTCCCCTCCGGCAGCTCCAGGCCGGTGCACGTCTTGAACGCGCGGCTGTCGGTGGCTGCGGCGACTGCCCGCTCCATCTCGTCGGTGGCTTGCGCGGCTGCCTGCCGCATCGCGGCGGCTTGCGCTGCTGCCCGGCCCATGGGCTTGGCGGCGGTGCGAAGGCCCAGGTAGAACGCGGCCCCCGCCCCGACCACGAGGATCAGAGCAGACAGGACGGCCAGGCCGATCCCGCTGCCCCACATGGCAGGCTTCTTCTTCACCAGGCCGACGACGAACAGCACGATGCCCGCGAGGCCGCCGAGGATCGGCAGCATGACAAGAAGCATGATGGTGATTGGCAAGGCCGTCATATTTCACCTTTACATTATCATTGTGTCGCCTCGATGTCACGGCGCCTGCGCGGGTGCCGAATCGACCTGCGGCCCCGCGACGATGCCTTCTCGCTCGAGGTGTTCCCGGACGTAGTAGTTCGTGATCCGGTTGACGATGACGCCGTAGAAGAGGCCGCCGACCCCGCCGCCGCCGGCGCCGCAGGCCAGCACGAGCCCTATGCGGGTGAACCAGGAGACCTGGCCGTTCTGGAACAGCCCGCCGGCCATGGCGCCCAGGAACGTCGAGACCGCCGTCCCGCCGCCCAGAATGGCCAGGGCGAACCACGTCTGCCAATGCCCGAACGCCCGCCAGTAGCACCGCCTCCAGATGCGCCGACGCTCGCGCCGCGGCAGCTTCTTGAGCTCCGGGACCGATTTCGGGCAATCCGTCAGTGTCAGTTCCATGCTTCGCCGTATCTCTTGCCTACTGGCGGGTCACGGCTCGCTGAGTTCTTCCATCACGGCGGCGTCGCGGGCGGAGAGGTCCGGCCAGTCGGGATTCGAGCCCACGTCGGGGCGGCGCTTCCAACTACGGGCGCAGCGGGCGTACCGATCGCGGGCGTCGAGGACCTCGACGTCCACGGTGACGGACTCGGGCAGGTCGTCGGCCCGCTCGACGCGGGCGTAGCCGACGCCGAGCAGGTCCTCCAGCTCGCCGCGGTAGGCCTCGATCAGCTCGGCGGCGTCGTCGTTGTCGGCGGCCACGCGGAAGACGGCCTCGGCGTCCAGCGGGTTCTTGACCCCGGCGTTTCGCAGGGCCTCCAGCTTGACCAGCCCCGCGCCGCGGAGGTCCATCAGCCTCTCCCAGATCCACGCCGGGCCGACCTTCAACTCGTCGGCGCTGAAGGCCCCGAGGTCCGGGTTGACCGGGCGGAGGTCGTCGGCCAGGCGGAGGACCTCCTCGTCGTACGTCGGCAGCAGGGCCAGGTGGACGCTCTCCGGCGCGTCGGCGGGCCTGTTCGGGACGTGCCGCCACGCCTCCTCGCACGTGTGGGTGAGGATCGGCGCCAGCAGCCGCACCAGCGTGTCGAGCATCCGGTGGATGACCGTCTGGCTCGCCCGGCGGCGGGGCGAATCCGGCGACTCGCAGTACAGGCGGTCCTTGACGGCCGAAAGGTACACGCTGGAGGCCTGCACCGTGCAGAACTCGTACATCAGCCGCGTCGCGCGATGGAACTCGTAGCGGTCGTAGGCGGCCCGCACGTCGCGGACCAGGCGGTGCAGCTCCATGAGCATCCAGCGGTCGACGGAATGCTCGGCGGGCTCTTCGGCGTTCTCGCCCGGGGCGAAGTCCGCGCAGGCGCCCATGCAGAACCGCAGCGTGTTGCGGACCTTCCTGTATGCGTCCTCGGCCTGTGCGATGAGGTTCTCGCTGCACCGGACGTCGTCCTGGTAGTTCTGCGAGGCGACCCACAGGCGGAGGATGTCGGCCCCGCGCCGGTCGAGCTGCTCGATCACGTCGATGGCGTTGCCGAGCGACTTGCTCATCTTGTGCCCGTCCTCGGTGACGACGAACCCGTGCGTCAGGACGGTCTTGAACGGCGCCTTGCCGCAGGCGCCCAGGCCGGGCAGCAGCGACAGTTGGAACCACCCGCGGTGCTGGTCGGAGCCCTCGAGGTACAGCTCGACGGGCACGTCGTCGACGAGCCCGCCCTCGACGGCGACGGCGAACCAGCTCGAGCCGCTCTCGAACCACACGTCGAAGATGTCGCTGCCGGCGGTGAGCTTATCGACGGCGAACCGATCGGCGTCGTCGAGGTCGCCGTCGTCGGCGGGGTCATAGCCGGCGAGCAGTTCGGCCGGCGCGGCGGCGAACCACGCGTCGGAGCCCTTTTCGGCGACGACGCTCTTGACGGCGCGGATGCTGGCGGGCGTCATGAGCGGCTCGCCGAGCCGGTTGTAGAAGGCCGGGATGGGCAGCCCCCAGCTCCGCTGGCGGGAGATGCACCAGTCCGGGCGGCTTTCCAGCATGCCCGCGATGCGGTTGCGACCCCAGGCGGGCACGAACTCCACGCCGCCGTCGTCCGGCTCGCGGCGACAGACTTCCATGGCCAGGGACCGCAGGCTCCTCTCGCCGCCGGCCAGCGGCTTGTCCACCGAGATGAACCACTGGTCCGTCGCCCGGAAGATGGTCGGCGTCTTGCTGCGCCAGTCGTGGGGATAGGAGTGGCGGACGGCCTCGGCGAGCACGAGCGTGCCGGCCTCGGCGAGGAACTCGACCACCTTCGGGTTGGCCTGCCAGACGGAGAGCCCGCGGAGCCAGTCCGGGGCCGTCTCGTCGAACGTGCCGTCCGCCTGGACGGGGCAGTAGATGTCCAGCCCGCACTTCAGGGCCGTGCCGTAGTCCTCCATCCCGTGGCCGGGCGCGGTGTGGACCAGCCCCGTGCCGTCCTCCAGCGTGACGTAGTCGGCCGGAACGACCGGGCACGTCCTGTCGGCCACGAGCGGATGGGCGTAGGTGAGCTTGGCGTCGAGCAGCTCCCGGCCCTTCATCGTGGCGAGGACCTCGAGGGACTCCAGATACCCGGGGCGCTTCTCCCGCACGACCTGCGCGACCGTTTCGACGAGCCGTTCGGCGATCACCAGGAGGAAGTCGCCGTCCCGCGTCCGGGTCCGCGCGCAGGCGTAGCTGTACCCGGGATGGATCGCCACGGCGAGGTTGGCCGGCAGCGTCCAGGGCGTGGTGGTCCAGATCAGCAGCGCCGCCGCCGCGCCCCCGACGGCGGGCAGGACGCCCAGGTCCCCGCCGACCAGCCGGAAGATCACGTGGATGCTCGTGTCGTCGCGGTCGTGGTACTCCAGCTCCGCGTCGGCCAGCGCCGTGCGGTTCTCGATCGACCAGTGAACGGGCTTGAGCTGGCGATACACCAGCTTCTGCTCGACGAGCCGGGCGAAGACCTCCAGCACGGCCGCCTCGTACTGCGGGGTCATCGTGATGTACGGGTTGTCGAAGTCGCCCGTCACGCCCAGGCGCTGGAACTGCTCGCTCTGGAGGCGAGCGAACCTCGCGGCGTAGGCCTGGCAGCGGGCGCGGATGTCCATCGCGCCGAGCCCCTTGGCCGATTCGCCCAGCTCCCTCATCACCTTGTCCTCGATGGGCAGGCCGTGGCAGTCCCACCCGGGCACGTACGGTGCGTCGCAGCCGGCCATGTTCCTCACGCGGACGACAATGTCCTTGAGCACCTTGTTCAGGGCCGTGCCCATGTGGATGTTGCCGTTGGCATACGGCGGGCCGTCGTGCAGGATGAACCGCTGGCCGCCGCGGCGGGCGGCGCGGATCCTGGCGTAGAGGCCCTTGTCGCGCCACTCGGCCTGGATGGCCGGCTCCTTCTCGAGGAGCCCGGCGCGCATGCTGAAGTCCGTCCTGGGCAGGTTCAGCGTGTCCTTGTATGACTTCCTATCGTCACCTTTGCTCATTTGCGGTGCTCCTTCGGCGTCCGCTGGCTTCGGCGCGGGGTCGTCGTCGAGCGGACCGCGGGGCGCCGTGCGGCACGGCGCGTGAAAACCACAAAAAAACCCCGAAGCCTGCTCGTGCCCCAGGGCCAACCGTGAAACGGGGAGGCGTTCCGATCGCCCTAAGACATACACCGTATGGCGATCGGCGAAATGATGCGGGCGCGGACGCAGCCGGCCCGGCGGCGACTGCCGGCCGGCAAGAACGTCGATGCTGCCGAAAGCGTCCGCATCGCACTCCTCGTGGTTTTCCGCCGTACGTTCCTGGCAACCCGCAGAGATTATATCGGCCGACCGGTCGGCGTCAATGCAATAGTGATTATCGTGCAGTTGCTGAGTGGGCCGACCGCGGAGCGTTTAGCGGCGGGGATTGCCCCGCGCGAGGGCGCTTTTTGTGACAGGAACCGCCGGGGCGGATCGTCTACTGTTATGAGCATGGAAACGCCGACGCCGCTTGGCAACGTGGCGGACACAGAGCGGGATCCGGACCGCCTGCTGGTGCAGGCGGCGGCGCGGGGCGAATCGGACGCGCTCGTGGAGTTGATGCGGCGAAACGCCCCGTGGGTCCGCGGCGTGGTCTTCGCCGCCTGCGGCGACGCGGACATGGTCGAGGACGTTCAGCAGCAGGTGTGGCTGTCGGCCTGGCGGCGGGCGGGGTCGCTGAGCGACCCGGCCAAATGGCGGAGCTGGCTGTACGCATTGGCGAGGCACGCGGGCATCGACGCGGCGCGCCGGGCCCGGCGGCGAAGGAAGCTGCGGCGGCGCCTGGAGGCCTGGCTGCCGCCGCGCAGGGCAGCCGAGCCGGACGCCGAGCGGCGGCTGATCCTCAAGGAGCATCATCAGCGGGCACTGAAGGCGATCGCGGCGCTGCCGGAGATCTATCGCGGGCCGTTCGTGCTGCGGCACCTGGCCGACTGGAGCTATCGTCGTATCGCCGAGGCGATGGACCTGCCCGTCGACACGGTCGAGACCCGCCTCGTGCGTGCCAGGCGGATCCTGAGAGAGACACTGACCACCGGAGCAGATTGATGGCGCGGAGACTCGACGAGGAGTTGGAGCGCAGGATCGTCCGCCAGCTCGACGGCGAGCTGAGCGGGCCCGAGCGGGAGCAACTGGCGCGCGAGCTGCTGCGGGACCCCAAAGCCCGGCGGCGGATGGAGGAGTACGCCGCCGCCGACAGCCGGGCCGCCGAAGCGCTTCGGGCGGCATTCACGCAAGCCGGTGCGATGAGTCTGCGGCACGGGCAAAGCCCCCGGCGCCGCCCGCGAAGCACGTGGCGGCGCTGGGCCGTGCCCGCCGCGGCGGCCGCCGTTCTGCTGGCCGCGGGGGGCGGATACCTTGGGCGCCTGCTGGTCCCCGGCGGCGATGACGGTCCCGGGCCCGGCCGGCCAACGGTCGCCCGGGAAAACGGCGCCGCAGTCGAGCCGCCGGCCGGCCTCGAAGGGCTCATCTGGCACGTCTGGGACCCGACGCCGGAGGGTTCGCTCGGCGGCGCTCGCCCCGCGGCGCTGACGGGACCGCCCCCCGGCGGCGACGTGTCCGTGCCGCTGCCGAGAATCCAGGGGCCCCGCAGGATGCGCCGGGCCGTGGACCGGCATATCTTCAGCGTCTACGACGCAACCGACAACACCGTCTACCTGCTCGGCGTGGACCGCGTGCGAAAGACGGTTCACGCAGTGGAGAACGACCTGTAGGCCATCAGCGAGAACCAGCGGAAGGAGAAACACGATGAGCAAGATCAAGGTGCTTTCGATGTTGTGCGCCGCCGCCGTCGCGGCAGGCGCGGCGCGGGCCGACGAAAAGGCGAACGACGGCGGCAAGCCGCAGGTGCGGATCAGGACGCTGCACGTCAAACCCAAAGACGCCGAGAAGAAGGAGGCCCATGATAAGGCCAAGCTCCGACCGGAGATCGCGGTCCGGCGCGAGCTGAAGTCCGCCGCCGGCGGCTGGCTGGGCGTCCGCATCAGCCCCGTGCCGGCGGCCGTGGCCTCGCAGCTCGGCCTGAAGGATAAGGGCGTGATGATCCGCAATCTCATCAAGGGCTCCCCGGCCGACAAGGCGGGGCTCGAGCGCTACGACGTGATCGTCGCGGTGGGGCAGGATGAGAAGTTCGAGAGCGTCGAGAAGTTCATCTCCCGGATCAAGGCCCTCAAGCCCGGCGCCAAGGTGCGGCTTACCGTCCTGCGCAAGGGCAAGGAGAGGCCCGTCACCGCCGTTCTGGCGAAGGGGCCGCCCGCCGGGGAGGTCGAGTACCTCTACGAGGACGACGCCGACGAGCTCTGGCAGGACGAGTTCAAACTGCACAGGGGCATGCTGCGGAAAGGGCCGCTGGGATGGATCTTCCAGGGGCCCGGCGGCGGGAAGATCGAGCTGCCGCAAGAGCTGCTTAAGGAGTTTCCCAAGCATCCCTGGCCGGACGTCCAGATCCACGTCGGCACGAAGGGCGGGGGCAAGACGTCGTTCAAGATCAGCCGGACCGTGAACGGGCGCACCGTCGAGGTCGAGAGCACCGACGACGGCGGCATCGTCGTCCGCAAGAGCGACAAGGACAAGAAGGCCGTCGCTCGAAAATACAAAGACGCTGACGAGCTTCGCAAGAAGGACGCCGAGGCCTATGAATTGTACAAAGGCATGCACGTCTCGAAGCCCGGGACCAGCGCCCGGACAAGGGTCTTCCAGCCCAAGCCGCTGATCCGCCACGGCAAAGACGCCACCGACGCGATGAGAGAACAGCTCCGGCAACTCGATGCGGAGCTGGAGGCGCAACTGAAGCAGCTTGCGGACAGGGCCAGGGCCGAAGCAGGCGCCGCCCGGCGGAAGATCGCCCGAGCCATCGAGCCGGAGCCCAGGCACCAGTTCGAGGTGGATGAGAACGGGCGGATCACCGTCCAGGTTCGCCAGGGCGACTCGGCCGTAAAGCTCACCTTCAAGGACGAGGCGGAGATGAAGGGGAAGGCCCCGAAGCTCTACAAGGCCTACGAGAAGCTGCTGAAGGACTACAGGTAACCGGCCGCCGAAAGCTCGATACACGGCAGTCGTCACGGCTTGAGAGGCGCTGTAGTATCGGTCGGCGAATCACGGGAACCGCGCGAACCGAAGAGGCGCGACATGCCGCGAGAGACCGCCGTGAGCATCGAGGGCGATTCGTTCCTGGTCAACGGGCGGGCGACGTACGAGGGGCGGACGTACGGCGGGATGAAGGTCGAAGGTCTGCTGATGAACGCCCGCCTGGTGCAGGGGACCTTCGACGAAGGCTTCCAGTCCGTGCCGGTGGACTGGCGGATCAGCTCCGACCGCAAGCGCGGCTTCCTCGACCTGCTGGCGAAGGTGACGGGGGCGGAGGAATAGGGGAGGTCTCCACCGGAATTGGCTTCCCCCGGCACTGCCTGAAAGCCTACTCGTCCGTCGGTCGCCGAATCCAGGCCGCCATCATCTTGCGAAGCGGCTCGAGCTGCTTCTCGCTGCGGCTCATCGGATGCCCGATCGCCTCTTGCCGGAGGCGTTCCAGCGCCGGCAGGCCTTTCTCCTGTTCGGCCGCCCACTCGCGCGCGAACGCCCCGCCGCGGATCTCCGCCATCACGCCGTCGATGACCTCCAGCAGGCCCGGCGGCGCCATCCGGTCCATGCGCGAGAGCTGGCCGTACTGGCTCGTGTGCGAATGCAGCTTGAGCTGCCCGAAGAAGCCCTCGGTGATCATCGACCGCGCGATCTCGACAAACTCGCCGGAAAGGTACAGCTCGCTCGTGACGACCTCCGGGTCGCACCCGGCGGCCACGAGCTTCTCGAAGTACAGCAGGCACAGCCTGATGATGCCCGGCCAGAGCATCTGCTCGGCGAAAAGGTCGATGAGCGTCTCCTCCTGGAAGGACGACTCGAACGCCCCGAAGCGCGTCGCCCCGATGGCCCTGGCCAAGGCCAGCGCGGTGCTCATCGCCTGCCCCGACGCGTCCTGATGTGCGGCCACCAGGCACGGGAAGCCGGCCCCCTGCTCGTAGAGGTTGCGCACCGCCTGGCCGATCATGCGCGGCGCCACGAGGACGACGTCCACCGCCGCGGGGGGCACGATCCGCCGGTAGTGAACGTTGTAGCCGCTGGCGAAGCACAGCACGTCACCGGCGGCAAGGTGAGGCGCGACGTGCCGGGTGTAGACCTCGGGCTGGACCTCATCCGGCAGGAGCATCACGACGATGCTCGCCGCCTCCGCGGCCTCGGGGATCGAAAGCACCGCAAAGCCGTCGCCGACGGCGGAAGACCTGTAGTCGTCGTCCGCGTTGCCGACGATGACCTTGAGCCCCGAGTCGCGCATGTTGCGGGCCTGTGCCCGGCCCTGGTTTCCGTAGCCTATGACGCCGACGGTCCTGCCCTTCAGGACCGCCGGGTCCGCGTCCCGGTCCTGGTGGATTCTGGCCATGGCCCTTTTCCTCTGCGTGCATGTGGTCAACACGTATATCGCTCTTGCTGGCGGCGCGTCACATGGTCCCATTCCCGGGTCCGCTGGGCCAGTGGGAAGTTGGCCGGCCCCCCCCCGTCAGGGCCCAAGGCCCCCCGGGCGCTGACGGGCCGCACGGGGGCGCCTTCGAGACGTCCTTGACCGACAGGGGCGGGGGGAATACCATCTCTCGTTTCCCGGCAGGCGTTTCGGAGCGTCGCACATGCAGATTCGGCCGTACAGACTGTCGCAGTTGGACATGGGGGATTTCACGCTGGCCGGCTACAGCGTGGCGGGGGAGGAGTCCGTCATCATCGCGCCGGAGTTGAACTGCGCGTTTGACATCGGCAAGTGCCCGCGCGAGGCATTGACCGTCGATCACGTGCTGCTGAGTCACGGGCACATGGACCACGCGGCCGGGCTGCCGTACTACTTCGCCCAGCGCGACTTCCAGGGCATCGCCTGCGGGACGGCGCTGGTGCCGGCCGGGCTGGTCGGGCCGATCGAGCACCTCATGGTCGCCTGGGGGGCCGTCGAGGGGCACGTGCCGCCGCACCGGATCGTCGGCATGGAGCCGGGCGACGACTACGAGATCCGCCGCGGCCTGATCGCCCGGGCCTTCCACACCCGTCATCTGCCCGGCTCGCTGGGCTTCTCCGTGATCGACGTGCGGCAGAAGCTCAAGGCCGAGTACGCGGGCCTGACGGGCCCGCAGATCGTCGAGCTGAAGAACCGCGGCGTGGAGATCACCAACCGCCTGGAGGTGCCGCTGGTGGCGTTCCTGGGCGACACGGCCCCGGCGAGCTACGCCGAGTTGGCGCACGTGGCCAAGGCCAAGGCGCTCCTGATCGAGTGCACCTTCTTCGACGCCGAACACGCCTCTCGGGCCCGCGCGGGCAAGCACCTGCACGTGGCCGACCTGCCGAAGATGCTCGAGGGCATGGACTGCCAGCGGATCGTCATCATCCACGTCACCCGCCGGACCAACATGGCCGAGGCGAGGCGCATCCTGCGAAAGACCCTGCCGAAGGACGTTCTCGACCGGATCGCCTTCCTGATGAGCCGCAGGTACATCGAGGAGGACTGAGCCTCTCTTGCAGACCGCGGCCGATCGTGGCATGATGGATGGCGTGCCGGCCGTTCGGGCTACGGCGGCCGACGCTTCGCCAATCTCGAAAGGACCCTTTTTCCGTTACTGGAGAGCCGCAAATGTTCGAGACGCTGGACAAGATCATGCTTGCAGGCCTTGGCGCGCTGTCCATGACCCGCGAACGGGCGGAGAAGATCTTCGACGAGTACGTCGCCCAGGGCAAGGCGGCCAGGGACAGCCGCACCGGCTTCGTCAAGGAACTGATGGACCACGCGGAGAAGTCCCGCGGGGACCTGGAGAAGCTGGTGGCCTCTCAGGTGGACGCCGCCGTCAAGAAGCTTGGCCTGGCCACCAAGGACGACCTCCGGCGCGTGGAGAAGAAGCTGGACAAGCTTCTCCACCGGGAGCAATAGCCCTTGGGCCACCGGAGATTCCGCTTCCATCGCACGGTTGAGCACGTGCGGCGATACCGGCACATCATGGCCGTGCTGATGAAGTACGGCTTTGAGGACGTGGTCGGGTCGCTGAGCCGGCGGCTGACGCTGCGGCTGGGGCGGCGGGCCGTGCCGTCGCGCGTCAAACGCGCCGCCGAGGGACGAAGCCGCCCGGCGCGCGTCCGCCTGACGCTTCAGGAGCTCGGCCCGACGTTCATCAAGCTCGGGCAGCTTCTCAGCACGCGCCCCGACCTGCTTCCGGGCGAGTACATCGAGGAGCTGGAGCGTCTCCAGGACCAGGTCGCGCCCGACAGGTTCCCCCTCGTCCGCGCCGAGATCGAATCGCAGCTCGGCGGGAGGCTGGAGGACGTCTTCGAGAGCTTCCAGGCGACGCCCATCGCCGCGGGCAGCATCGCCCAGGTGCATCGCGCCGTCACGCGGGACGGGCAGTCTGTCGTCGTCAAGGCCCGCCGGCCGGGGATCGTCGAGACGATCCGAACGGAGTGCGAGATCCTCGAGGACCTCGCCGGGCTGCTGAAGGCCACTTTCCTGGACCTCGAGACCGTCGATCCCCAGCGCATGGTCAAGGAGTTCACCGCCGCCGTGATGAAGGAGGTGGACCTGGCCAACGAGCGGCGGAACCAGATGCGCTTCGCGCGGAACTTCGCCGACGATCCCACCGTGCACGTTCCCCAGGTGCACGAGGAGTACTGCACCGAAGGTGTGCTGACCATGGAGTACATCGACGGCATCAAGCCCAACGACGACGAGGCGATGCGCCGCGCCGGGCTCGACCGAAAGGTCCTCGCCACCCGCGGGGCGGACTTCGTCTTCCGCCAGATCTTCGAGTTCGGCTTCTTCCACACCGACCCGCATCCGGGGAACTTCTTCTTCCTGCCCGGAAACGTGGTCACCGCCCTCGACTTCGGGCAGATGGCCCGGCTGACGTGGGACGACCGGCGGCTCCTGCGGGAAGTGCTGCTGGCCATCGTCGATCGCGACCTGCCGCGGCTCGTCCGGACGTTCGAGCGAAGGGGCATGCTCAGCGACCAGACCGACACCGAGCAGTTGATCCGGGACGCCGACGGGATGATCGACGTCTACTACAACCTGCCGCTGAAGGACATCCCCTTCGGCCGATCGATCGGCGAGGGGTTCGACCTGATCCGGAGGCACAGGATTCGCCCGCCGGTCGAGTTCACGATGATGATGAAGAGCATGATGACCGTCGAGTCGTTCGCCGTCGCGCTGGACAGCGACTTCGAGATCGTCGAGCGGCTCAAGCCCTACGCCAGGCGGTTCCGCCTCCAGGAGATGGACCCCCGGCTGATGCTGCGGACCCTGCGCAAGGCCCTTCGCGAGATGGCCGAGCTGGGCGCCCACCTGCCGGACGACATCAACGCCATCGTCGGCAAGTTCCGTCGCGGGCAGTTCCAGTTGCGAGTCCACCACGAGCACCTGGAGAGCCTGGCGAGCATGCTGGACAAGAGCTCCAACCGCATCAGCTTCGCGCTGATCATCGCGGCCCTGCTGGTCGGCTCGAGCCTCCTGGTGGCCCAGCAGGGCAACGTCCTGGGCCTGATCCGCCTCCAGACGCTGGGCATTCTCGGCTACCTGACGGCCGCCGCCATGGGCATCTGGCTACTGATCTCCATCCTCCGCAGCCGCCGGCTGTGAGAAAAGGGGACGGGAGTCTTTTTCACTTTTCCACGTCGTTTTAACCGGCTTATTTACATTAACTTGGCTGATCTGGGCCATCTAGTACTACAACGCCATGTAGGCTGTTACGGAACTTCTGTGGCAAGCTCTCAGCCGTCCGCCATCGGCTCCTGCTTACCGGCCAGGCAGGTTCAGCAAGACAAGATGCCGACAACGGGCCTGTGACGTCTTGGGGCTGATAGCTGATAGCCCATGGTCCAGGTCGTCAAAAAGACTCCCGTCCCCTTTTCAGGTCGGGTGCAGAAGGGGGGCAAGTTCCGCCGATTGTCCTTGCATTGAGGGCGCAGGCTGGGCTAGACTCGAAAATCTGTCAGATATGCGCATGCCGTAACGGGCCTCGTTTGCGTTGCGGGATGTTGGCCGGACGGTCCGGCCGCCCTCCGCCGGGGGATGTTGCCGGCGGGCGCGGCGCCCGATCTATCGGGACTCGGGAATCTCGCCGCGGCGGAGAGAGGAACAGGTTGATAGGGCAGACATGGTTGATCGGAATCTGATTCAGTCGCTGGACGTCAGCGACGCGGACGTGGAGAAGGAGCTATCCAAGGCCTTGGGCGGGGAATTCAGCTCCGAGGCTCTGGGGGAGATGATCCAGGAGAAGCCCACCCCGCAGGCGGGGTCGATTCTCACGGGACACGTCGTCACCGTGATCGGCAACGACGTCATCATCGAGGTTGGGCTCAAGAGCGAGGGGACGGTGGACGTCAACGAGTTCTCCGACACCGGGAGCATCGAGCCCGGCATGGAGGTCGAGGTCCTGCTGGAAGCGATGGAGTCCGACACGGGGCTGGTGGAGCTTTCCAAGCGCAAGGCCGACCGCATCCGCGGCTGGGAGCGGATCGTGGCCAACAACGAGGAGGGCGACGTGGTCGAGGGCACGGTCACCCGCAAGATCAAGGGCGGGCTGCTCGTGGACATCGGCGTGCCGGCCTTCCTTCCCGCCTCCCAGGTGGACATCCGCCGCCCGGGCGATATCAGCGAGTATATCGGCCGGCGAATCGAGGCCAAGATCCTCAAGATCGACGACGACCGGCGGAACATCGTGGTCTCCCGCCGCAAGCTCATCGAGGAACAGCGAAACGCCGCGAAGGAGAAGCTGCTGGCCGAGATCGCGGAAGGCCAATGGCGCAAGGGCGTGGTGAAGAACATCGCGGACTTCGGCGCGTTCGTCGACCTCGGGGGCATCGACGGGCTGCTTCACATCACCGACATGAGCTGGGGGCGCATCGGGCATCCGTCCGAGCTGGTCAAGATCGACGAGGAGATCGAGATCGTCGTTCTCAACGTCGACCGGGATAAGGAGAAGATCGCCCTCGGCCTGAAGCAGAAGACCCCCAGCCCGTGGGAGCAGGTGGGGGAGAAGTACCCGGTGGGGACCCGGACGACCGGCACGGCGGTCAACATCATGTCGTACGGCGCGTTCGTGAAGATCGAGGAGGGGCTGGAAGGCCTGGTCCACATCTCGGAGATGAGCTGGACCCGCCGCGTGAGCCACCCCTCGGAGATGGTCAGCGTCGGCCAGGAAGTCGAGGTCGTCGTCCTGGAGATCGACCAGACAAAGCAGGAGATCTCGCTCGGCATGAAGCAGGCCGAGGTCAACCCCTGGACCGTGGTCAAGGAGAAGTACCCGCCGGGGACCCTCATCACGGGCCTCGTGCGGAACATGACGAACTTCGGCGCCTTTGTGGAGATCGAGGAGGGCATCGACGGGCTGCTGCACGTCTCCGATCTCTCATGGACGCGGAAGATCGGCCATCCCACCGAGGTGCTCAAGAAGGGCCAGGAGCTCCAGTGCATGGTCCTCTCGGTGGACGAGGAGAAGATGCGCGTCGCCCTGGGGCTCAAGCAGCTCACCGAGGACCCGTGGCTGCGGATGATCCCCGAGCATTACGTGCCGGGGCAGATCGTCCGGGGCAAGGCCACCAAGATCACGAATTTCGGCGTCTTCGTCGAGCTCGAAGACGAATTGGAGGGCCTGCTGCACGTCTCGGAACTGGCCGATCACAAGGTCGAGAACCCCAGGGAGATCGTCAAGGCCGGCGAGGAGATCGAGGTCAAGATCCTTCGCGTGGACACCGAGGAACGGAAGATCGGCCTGAGCCTCAAGCGTGCCCAGTGGGCGGCCGAGGAAGGCGCCGAAGCCGAGCCGGCGGAAGTGGCCAGGCGCCGCGGCGGCCTGGAAGGCCGGTCCGGGCCGCTCATCACCGCCGGCATCATCGACACGATGCGCCCCCCGACGGGCCAGACCCAGGCAGAGACCGACCAGCCCGAAGCCGCCGAGGCCGGGGAGGCCCCCGCCGAAGCGCCCGCCGAGCCGGCTGCCGCCGCCGGGGACAGCGCCGGCGAGCCCGAGCCGGAGGCGCCGCAGGCCCCCCCAGCGGCCGAAGCGCAGCCGGAGGCCCCCGAAGCCCCCGCGAGTGATGAACCGCAGGCCGAAGCGCCCCCCGAGCCCGAAGCGACAGGCGAAGACGCCCCCCAGACGCCTGAAGCGTAACCAGGTCCTGAACATCGGCCTGCCCAGCGGGTCGTTGGCGGGCGGGCCTTGCTTAAGTGCCCGCCGGAACTGTCCGAAACTCCCCAAGGAGGACGCGGAGCGGCCCTCCGCCGCAGAGGTGAAGGACAGGGAGGCGCTATGGCCACGACGACTTCGAAGGCAGGGCTGGGCTGGTATCTCGAGCGGATCAAATCCACCCCGCTGCTGACGGCGGAGGAGGAACGCCAGCTCTCGCGGCGGGTTCGGGAGCACTCCGACCCGAACGCGCGCGAACGGATGATCCACGCCAATCTCCGGCTGGTCGTCAAGATCGCCAAGGAGTACAGGAACCCCGGCATGACGCTGGGCGACCTGGTCGCCGAGGGCAACCTCGGGCTGATTCGGGCCGTCGAGGAGTTCGATCCCGACGCCGGCGTCCGCTTCAGCACGTACGCCGCCTGGTGGATCAAGCAGGCCATCAAGCGGGCGATGATCAACGCCGGCCAACCGATCCACATTCCCGCCTATCTGGTCAAGCTCATCACCAAGTGGCGCCGGACGGCGCGCGACCTGGAGGCCAGGTTTGGCCGGCCCGCCACGGTGGAAGAAATGGCCGGCAAACTGAAGATCTCCCGCAAGAAGGCGGGCATCATCCAGCAGGGCCTGCTGGCCGTGACCGCGCCGAGCCAGATGGGGGCCGACGAGACGCAGGTCCTTTCAGAGATGCTTGCCGGCAGTGAAGACGACCGGCCGGACAGCGCCATGATGGAAGCCGCGCTGGCTCCCACGATAGCCCGGCTGCTGTCGCACCTGACGCCGCGCGAGCGGAGGATCCTGGAGCTGCGTTACGGCCTGGACGGCTATGAGGGCCCGCAGCGGACCTTCAAGGAGATCGGCAAGATCATCGGCCTGACGCGGGAGCGGGTTCGCCAGTTGGAGAAGAAGGCCCTGGCCGAGCTGAACGGAATCCTCGAGGAGATGAGCTGACGCCTTGGGGCCAGAGGGGGCCGTGTCTGCGGGGGGTGAGACCGCGTTTCAGGCGCGAGCCTGTCCGGGGGCAAGTCGAGCGATACTCGTGCAACAAACGGCACCGGGGGCCGACTACGGATTCGTCGGGAATTGGCCTGTGAATGCGGCAGGCTTTCGTCTATGCTATCAGGTCATGGGAACAGGCGCGGCCGGGTGCCTTTGAGTCCTCTGTTCGGACGCGGGGCGTATGGCGGCCGCCCGGAGGGGCTCATGGGCCGGTGTGCGCCTGTTGACAGATGGATCGCTCCATGACGCTTTTTGACGGCTCATCCAAGGGCGTGTTGCCTGGCCGGCCGAACGCGATGAGCCGACTGCACCGGCTTCTCGATCTTCTGGGGGGGCAGCGTTTGCGGCCGATCTGGATCTGCACGGCCATCCTGTTCGCTCTGTTCGCCGTGGTTCGCCTCGGGCTGCTGCTGGCGAGATACGGCCTGCTGGCGGATCGCGTCGGTTCGGGCGAGATCCTGCGATGTTTCCTGCTGGGCGTGCGGTACGACGCCATGCCGATCGGCTGCGCAATGGGCCTGCTGGTCGCGGCGTTGACGCTGGTCTCGCCGGCGGTCTTCAAGCGGCGCGGCTTTCGCAGGGCCGTCGTGCTCTACGCCGCCGCGGTGGTCACGATCTTCGTCGGGACGCAGGTCTTCGGCGTGTACTTCTTCCTGCGATTCGGTCGGCGGCTGAACTACATGGCTTTTGCCTATCTGGCCCACCTCGAGACGCTTGCGTTCATGTGGAACCACTACCCGATGTGGGCGTTGATCCCGGTGGTTCCCGGGCTGTTCTACCTGTGCTGTCGGGCCTTTGGCAGGTGGTTCCGGCGGGGGTCGGATGTGCCGTGGTCGCTCCGCCGGCGGATCGGTGCCGCCGCGGCGCTTGGGGCGCTCTGCGTGCTGGCGGGCCGCGGGGGGCTGGAGCCCAAAGGCCTGAATCCCGGCTCGGCTTACTTCTGTGGCAACCAACTGGTCGACCAGCTCACGATGAACGACTTCTACACGATGTTCTATGCCGCCAAGCGCCGGCTCACCGACGGCCGGGACGAACGGCAGGCCTATCACCTGCCGACGGTCGCCCGCGCCGCAGCCGTGACGCGCGAAATGCTCCTGGCAGCCGACGACGAGCTGCTCAACCATCCGGCGAATCCGTTGTGGCGCCGCAGCCACAGCCCCTATCCGCGCCGGGACCTGAACGTGGTGGTGATCGTGATGGAGGGCATGGCCGGCACGGCGGTGGGGGCGCTGGGGCACTCGCCCAGCCACACGCCCCATTTCGACGGCCTGTGCGATGAGGGGCTGTTCTTCGAGCGGATGTACGCCGTGGGCGCGCGGACCAGCCGGGCGATGGTCGCCGCGCTGTGCGGGCATCCGGACCTCATGGGCACGACCGTCATGAAGCGCGACCGGGCCCTCGGGAGGTTCCTCACGCTGCCGGAGATCCTTCGCGGCCGCGGGTACCGCACGATGTTCATCTACGGCGGGCAATCGACGTTCGACAACATGGGCGTTTTTCTCGCCGCCGGCGGCGTCGAGGAGATCATCGACCAGAACCGGATGAACGAGCTGGCGGGCAACTGGGGCGTGCCCGACGAGGCGATCTTCCGGCACGCGCACGAGCGGTTCGGGGAGATGGCGGGCCAGCGGTTCTTCGCGGTGATCCTGACCGTCTCCAACCACGACCCGTTCGACGTGCCCCCCGGGCGCGTCGAGATGCTCCCCGCGGAGGCCGACGAGCGGAACAAGGCGCTCAACGCCTATCGCTATGCCGACTGGGCGCTGGGGGAGTACTTCCGCTACGCCCGCCCGGCGCCGTACTTCGAGAACACCCTGTTCGTGCTTGTTTCCGACCACGGGCGCGACCTGGACCAGGCCCGCATGGTGGACGTGCCGGGCTTCCGGATCCCCTGCCTGATCTACGCGCCGGGGATCGTCGCGCCCGGGCGGATCGGCACGGTCGCCAGCCAGACGGACATCCCGCCGACGCTGCTGGGCCTGCTCGGCGGGGCGCACGAGCACTGCTTCCTCGGGCGCGACGTCCTCCGCGTCGCCCCAGGCGACGGCTTCGCCCTGCTGCACGAGGACGTGGACCTGGCGTTCGTCCGGGGCGGCCTGGCGCTCACGCTGCCCCCCGGGTCGGGCCAAGGCGCGAGACTGTTTCGCGTCGGGCCTTCCGAGATGGCACCCGTCGACCCGGACGATGCCCGCGCCGAGCAGGCGGACGCGCTGGCCGAGCAGATGCTCTCGTACTACACGATCGCCAGGGACCTGTACCTCAGGGGCGCCCACTGCAGCCCGCAGCGGTACAGGGAAGCGACGACCGCGCCGTCATCGCGGCCGCGGCTCACGGACGAATGACGAGTCCTCAATGCTCGATGCCGAACGCTGAGAGCTGACTGCTGAAAGCTGAACGACCAAAGCCTATGGACCTGGAAAACTACATTCGCGACGTGCCGGACTTCCCGAAGAAGGGTATCGTCTTTAAGGACATCACGCCGCTGCTGGCCGACCCCGAGGCCATGCGGGAGGCCTGCGACCGTCTCGCCGAGCCGTTCGCCGAGGCGGGCGTCGCCAAGGTCGTCGGCATCGAGAGCCGCGGCTTCATCTTCGCCCCGCTGGTGGCCGAGCGCCTGGGCGCCGGCTTCGTGCCCGTCCGCAAGCCCGGCAAGCTCCCCGCCGAGACCATCGGCCAGAGCTACGAGCTGGAGTACGGCAGCGACGGGGTCGAGATGCACACCGACGCGATCGCGCCCGGCGAGAAGGTCCTCATCCTCGACGACCTGCTGGCCACGGGCGGGACGATGGCCGCCGCGTGCCGGCTCGTCCGCAGGCTGGGCGGCGAGATCGTCGGCGTGGCATTCCTGATCGAGCTGTGCTTCCTCCACGGGCGCGACAAGCTCGCGGACTACGACGTGCATGCGCTGATCCGCGTGGAGTGACCGCCCCAGCCGCCCGCCCGGCGGCGATCTACTCGCGCCTCGCCAGGAGCACGCGGGGGTGGCGGCGCATCAGCCGCCAGATCGCCGGCATGGCCGCAATCATCGCCGCGGCGGCCACCGCGAGCGAGCCGCCGGCGACCACGTCCGCCGGCAGACGCAGTGCGTATTCGACGCCCACCAGGCGGCGGTGAAAGCCGCGCTCGATCATCGCCAGCTCCATGCCGAGCATCGTGCCGGCTGCGCAGCCGACCAGCGCGACGATGATCGTCTGCCCGGCGACCAGCCGCCCGAGCAGCCCTCGCTGCGCGCCGATCGCGCGGAGCACGCCGAACTCGAACCGCCGCGCCGCCACCTCCGCGACGATCAGGTTGCCCACGCCGATACACGCGAGGATCAGGCTGCTGAGCGCCAGGGCGCTGGCGACGGCCATCATCCGATCGAGCGACCGTTTCACGCGGCGGAGGATCCGCCGACTGGTGCCGGCCACGCTGCCGGGCGCGGCCTCCGTCAACTGGCGGATCGCCTCCTCGTCGCTGACGTCGTCGCGAAGCGAGAGGAGCACGAGGTTGACGGCCTCGACGCCGAAGTGGCGCTTCGCGTCGGCTTGCGTGCCGAAAACGCTGTTGATCGACGCGTCGGTGAACCGCCGCCGGATGCCGAAGACGTGCGTGGCCAGGTCCAGCCCCCTCGAGCCGATCACGCCGACCACCTCGAAGTTCACCGGCCCCTTCAACGTCTCCAGCGCCAGCTTCGTTCCGACGCCCACGCCGTGGGCGACGGACCATTCCCGGCTGACCAGCAGCGCCCCCCCGGCGGCCAGCCGGCGCAGCGCCACCTGCCGGTCGCCCTCATGCCAATCCAGGTCCGTCATCTGGAGGAACGACGCCATGTCCGTGCCGACGAACAGCGTGTTCGGCGGCGAGATCCTCCGGATGCCGAACTGCATCCCCGCCGCCCGGACGGGGAACGTCGTCGTGGGGCAGAGCCGCGTGGCCGCATCGACCTTCTGCAACGCCTGCCACTGCTCGTCGCTGAGTGACGGGACCCTGTGCACGAAGGCGTCGGGCATGTGGAGCGCCTCGAACCACCCGACCATCACGCTGCGTCCGCTGGTCCAGATCGCCACCAGCAGCGCCAGGCTCACCATCAGCGTGCCGGCGGTGAAGCCCTGGCGCATCGGCGTGGCCAGCATGGACTGGCGAAGCAGCGTCCGCGGCAGGCGCAGCAGCCTGCCCACCGCCGGCGCCGCGCCCCGCGCGACCAGTGCCAGCAGCGGCACGCTCAGCAGGAAATAGCCCACGAACGTCGCCGGCAGGGCGAAGTACGTCCAGAACCACAGCACCCGTTCCGTCCTGATCGGGAGGGACATCGCCAGCGGCTGCCCCGCGGCCAGCGCCAGTCCGGCCACCGCGCACAGCGCCACGTGTCGATGTCTCGGCGGGCGGGCACGGACGGCAAGCGCCTCGAGCGGGCGGGCCGTCGCCGCCAGAAACGCCGGATAGGACGCCCCCAGCAGCCCGGCCAGCAGACTGCCCGCCGCCGCGGCGGCCACGCCCGCCGGGTTCGCCGCGAAGCCGCCCGGAAGGGCGTCCTGGAAATGGCGGTACAGCCCGTACGCCACCAGCAGCCCCAACGGCGTGCCGATCGCGGCGCCGAGAAGGGAGATCAGGGATCCGGCCGCCAACTGTGCGGCCGCAAGTTGCGACCGGCTCGCCCCCAGGCACCGGAGGATGCCCATCTCGCGCGTCTGCTGCGTGACGGCCGTCGTGAGGCTCGTCAGGATCAGGAAGCCCGCCGACAGCGATGCGATCACCGTCAGCACGTACAAGAGCATATTCGCAAAGCGGAGGCGCCGGTTGATGCCCGCGCGCAGCGACAGCGGCGTGCGGAAGACCGCCCCGCCCGGCAGACGAGCCTTGCGGGACTGCATCAATGCCTGGGCATCGACGCCGTCCCGCAGGCGGATGCGGACCTCGTCGAGCCGGCCCGGCTGGCCGATCAGCGTCTGGGCCTGCGCGAGCCGCACCAGGGCCGTCCGGCGCTGAAGCACGGCGAGCCTCGGCCGCTCGAAGACGCCCACGACGGTCAACTCGCCGGCCCCGCCCAGGCGGACGACTTCCAGCACGTCGCCGACCTTCGCGTCGAGCTTGCGCTGAAGGCGGGGGCACAGCGCGATCTCGCCGTCGGACCGGACGGCTCGACCGGCGAGGAAGTCCTGCGGGGTGAGCTGCGCTTCCGGCGCCGGCTCGACGCCGCGAAGCAGCGCGGTGAGCTTGCGGCCGGTGCGGCTCGACCGGAGCGTCGCGCCGCCCTCGACCCGCCCGGCGGCGAGCGAGACTTCCGGCCAGGAGCGGACCTCGTCGAGCAGCGACTGTGGCAGGCGGCCGCCGAACCGGTGGCGGACGTGCAGGTCGGCAAGCCCGGCGACGCGCCCGACCACGTGCCCGACGGACCGGCCGATCGTGCCGATGGCCGCGGCGACCGCGACGGTCAGCACGGTGGCGAGCGCCACGGCCAGCACGAGCAGGGCGGTGCGGCCCCGTCTACCGGCCAAACTCCTGATACCGAGATGCCACAGCGCCTGCATCGAGTCCGTCCACTTCGAAGTTGCCCCGCAGTTGCCCGTCGGCGAGCACGTAGACCCTGGAGCAGTGCATGACGGCCGCCGGCTCGTGCGTGACCATGAGCACCGTGATGTCCTGCTGCTCGGCGAGGTCGTGCAGCAGCCGCCAGAAGAGCTCGGCACTGGCCGAGTCGAGGTTCCCCGTGGGCTCGTCGGCCAGCAGCAAGGGCGGGCCGAACAGCAGTGCCCTGGCCGTGGCCACCCGCTGCTGCTCGCCGCCGGACATCGCCTCCGGCCGATGGCCGGCGCGGGCGGTCAGGTCGAAACGCTCCAGAAGCTCGCCCACCCGGGCGTCTCTCCACGAGCGGTCCCGCCCGTCGATCACGCCCGGCAGCGCGACGTTCTGGGCGGCCGTCAGAGTGGGAATCAGGTTGAGCTGCTGGAAGACGATGCCGACCCTCCGGCGGCGGAACTCGGTCAGGCGGCGCTCGGGCATGGCCGTCACGTCCTGGCCGTCGACCACGATCGCTCCGCGGTCGGCGCGGTCGAGCCCGGCGATCAGGTGCAGCAGCGTGCTCTTGCCGCTTCCGGATGGCCCCATCACCGCGAAGAAGCCGCTCTCCTCGATGGCCAGATCGACGCCGCGCAGCGCCTCCACGCGCTGCGGGCCGGAGCGATACGTCTTGTACACCTGCTCGAGTCGAAGCATCCGCGTCTCCCGCGGGGGTCGCCAAGCGATGAACCGGAGGCGCAGCGGCCCACGCAGCCGACCCGCGACGCCCCCGGCCTATGTAGCCCGCGCGCATCGGGCTGTCAAGCCCGCCCCGCCGGATTGATCGGCATTGATTTGGGACTGCACTTCTGCGATTCTTGGGCCCTCAGGACCCTTGCAGAGGAGACCGAGCGATGAAAGGCATGTCGAGAAGGACGTTCCTGCGGAACGCCGGCGCGGGCGCCGCGGGCGTGGCGGTCGGGCGGGCCTCGTTGACGGCCGCGAGCGCCGAGAAGGTCAAAGGCGCCAACGAGCGGATCAATATCGCGATGGTCGGCTGCGGCGGACGCGGCCGGTACGTCATGTGGGGCATGATCGAGAACAAGGCCAACCTGACGTATCTCTGCGACCTGCACCCCGAGCGGCTCAAGAGCTCCTGGGGGTTCCTCGGCAAGGCCCAGAAGACCCAGCCGAAGTTCGTCAGCGAGATGCGAGAGGTCTACGACGACAAGGACGTGGACGCCGTGGTGGTGGCCACGCCCGACCACTGGCACGCGCCGGCGTCGATCCTCGCCTGCCAGGCCGGCAAGGACGTCTACGTCGAGAAGCCCCACTCCCACAACATCTGGGAGAGCGCCCAGATGGTCAAGGCCGCCCGGAAGTACCGGCGCATCCTCCAGGTGGGCACGCAGAACCGCTCCGGGCCCTACAACCTCAAGGCCATCGAGTACATCAAGAGCGGCAAGCTCGGGAAGGTCTGCTTCGTGCAGGTGTACAACATGAAGTCCGGCAGGCCGTTTAGCTTCGGCCGCCGCGGCACGTGCCCGAAGGGCTTCCCCTGGGACACGTGGGTGGGCAAGTCGCCGGCCCGGCCGTATCACGGTGGGATCTTCCACGGCGGCTGGCACCAGCTCTGGGACTTCAGCGGGGGCGACATGGCCGACGACGGCATCCACCAGCTCGACCTGGCGTTGATGCTGATGGGCGACCCGCCCCTGCCGAAGAGCGTCCGCGGCCTGGGGGCCAGGATCTGCCACAAGGGCGACGACTCCCAACGACCCGACGTGCAGACCTGTAGCTGGGACTTCGGGTCGTTCCTCATGACGCTGGATTTGACCGGCTACCCGCGGTACATGCTCAAGACGGCCGGCACGATCCGGCGGAAGGACGTCCTGCCGTACTGGACGCACAACGCCACGCGGATCGAACTGTACGGCAGCGAGATGATGATGACGATCGGGCGGCACGGCGGGGGGTGGATCGTGCAGCAGTCCGGCGGGAAGGTGGTGGAGAAGGTCTTCGGCCGCCCGTGCGACGACCCGCACTACAAGAACTTCCTGGAGTGCATCAGGACCCGCAAGCTCCCGAACGCCGACATCGCCATCGCGCACAAGAGCATCGTCACCTTGCACATGGGCAACATCGCCCACCGGGTCGGCAACGTCGCGTTGAACTACGACGCCGAGACCGGCACTTTCGACAACCCCGCCGCCAACAAGCTCATCAAGGGCGAGTACCGAAAGGGATTCGAGATCCCCGAGGACGTGTAGGACAGGCCCGCCCCGGCATGTGATTGCCGCAATGGCTCGGCCGCCGGCTTCTGCGTCGCGACTCGGTAGCCCGTAAGAACCCCGATTGCGCTCGCTTTGCTCTCTTTCTGGCCCGATCCTCTCCGATTCGTGGGACACGCCCCCAGTGAGTCCCATCGTCGCAAGGAGCCCACACAGAAGCATTTCCCGAACCGCCTCACGGGGCGCGCGAAACGTTCGAAGGTCCGTCACGAGTGCGCGCCTCGGAACTCTTGACGAACTTGCCGAGAAGTGCTACGTTGTTGGGTTGTCCGAAGTGTCCAGCTCACCTTACGGGCAGATGACTGTGGCTTCCGCTGGCGACCCAACGCCGTTGTACCTTCACACGCTTGAGTCGCTCTGCTACGAGTTGGTCAGTGGCAGGCCCGTGGCCTTGGACGACTCCGGAAACGTGTTCCAGATCAATGCACCCGACTCCCGCGCCGCTCTCGACTGGTATCGGAGGAATCGCGATAGGTGGGCGCAGCGCAACCGCAAGGAAGACGTCGAGGCGCTTGTTGACCACGTGCGACATGGCCCGCCGGAATTGCCCCCCCTCGCCCACGCTACCGCCAGGCGAGAGAAGCGGACTCTCCATCTTGCCTCAATGCGCTTACATCGTTTCGCAGGCGTTCATCGCTACGGGGCTCCAGACCGACCTCCGGAGGATTTTGGATTGACCTTCGAGAGGTCCGTCACGTTGATCGAGGGCAAGAACGGCGCGGGGAAGACCTCCCTCTTAAACGCCATTGTCTGGTGCCTGACGGGCCATGTCTACCGCGCTCAGCGCCCACCGGAAGCGGCCGACGGGGCAGTGCCAATTCGAGCGGTTGAGGCAGACGATTCGGGGGACGCAGACCTCTACCACGACATTTGCTCGATTACCCCTCTCCCGCCTGCTGAAGTTCTCCACGCCCTGGGGGCTGAGAATGTGCCGCTCGACACCGCGGTCGAGCTCAGTTTCGTTGACGAATCAGGTTCCCAAGTCGGCAGCATCGTTCGCGTTGCCAAACGAACCTCCCGCGGGAAGCCGGAAGTCACGGAACCCGACTTCTCCGTGCTCGGTCTCGACCCCATGGCAAGAGAGGTAGGGACCAAGTTGCCCGGCCTGATTCCGTACATCCGACCGGGTGCTGTGTCGGATCTCGGTAAGGCGGTGTCCGCGCTTACGGGAATCAAGCCGCTTGAGGACTTGGTGGCGCACGCAGGCAAGTCCAAGTCGAAGCTGGAGGGTGAACTCGCTAGGGAGCGCCAAGCTGAGATTGCCGAGCTCGATCACCAGTTCACCAGCAAGAGAAACGAGCTAGAGGAACTAGTCCGAGAGCATCGCGAGATAGACCCGCAGATACCATTACCCCTGCCGGGGGCTGACAGGTCCATCGAGGGAACGCTGGAGCAGCTCGCAGACCGTTTCGAGGCGCTCCAGGCCAAGACGCTCCAGGAAGCGCAATCCATTCTTGGGAACGCATTTGACGCCCGGGACAGAGATTCGCGACAGGACCTCGTCCAGTACGTAGGGCCTGCGATAGGCCTCCTCGACGCAACGAGTCTCGCTCGCTTGTCAAGCGCAGCCCGCCTGCGCCGATTGGGGGCCTTGGAGGATGAACAGCTTGCCAACGCTGAGGCCCTCATCCAAGCCCTTGTCTGTCAGGCCAGCGAACTCGCAGCGATTTGGAGAAGGCCGGACCTAGCTTCCAGACTCCGCCTCTACACGCGGGTCGCAAGCTGGCTCAGAGACGTGGGAGCCCCCTCCTCCGGTGTAAAGGAGTGCCCGGTCTGTCTTTCCGGCCTAAAGGGCAAGGTCGATCCTGTCAGCCGCAAGCCCGTCGCCGAGCACATCGAGGAATGCCTGACAGCAAACAAGGAGTACCTTGAAAAAAGCCTGAGCGCGTGGGAGCAAAGTGCGGTCCAGCTGCTATATAGTGAGCTTCCCCAGACACTCCAAGCTGAACTTGCCCAGGACTTGCCTGACAGTCCGGCAGACCTGATGTCACATGCTCTGGCGGAGGAGCTGTTCCAGCCGACCGTCTTTAGAGGCGCTCTTGCCCCTTTGAAGGAGGCGACCCGATCTCGGTGTAGTGCCACCCGAGGTTGCCTGCGGCAGTTCGCTGAGCCGCCCATCCCTGACCTTCCGGAGCAGCTTCCGGATGGTGTTGGCAGCCTGAGATCGACAATGGTGCGAGCATGTCGCGCCATTGCATTCGCCAGGTGGCGCAAGGGAGCCGGCGCTTCCTGCAAGGAGTTCTATGACAGAGTCATCGGTGAGCGGGAAAGAGAGGCTGCCCCCACTGACGTTCCCCCGGGGGACTGGCCGCTCCTGGCGCGTCTCTCAGCCCTGGATCGAATGGTGAAAACGGCTACGCCACTGACAGAGGCGTCGGCCAAGATCAAGGCAATGGGTGAGAACCTGGTACATCGCCGCAAGCAAGAAGACCGAACCGCTCTATACGCTCGGGCGGCAGAGGCCATCAGACCCCTACTAGCCCTGAGCGACCTAGTGGAGCAGCAGGTAGCCTTCCTGATGTCGAGGTTGTCCAAGTCAACCAAGAAATGGAGGGACGGGCTATATGTCCCGGCGTTCCATGATGCTCCCAAGGTGACCAAGACTGATGTGGGTACCGACGGTGGCTTGGCCTTCGAAGCGGAAGCCGGCGGAACAATCGCGCCGGCCGATCATGTGAGCAATGCCTCAGACCTGCGCGCTACCTTGCTCAGCTTCCTTCTCGCCTTCTGGGAGCACCTGCTGACAGAACGGGGCGGGCTGTCGCTACTCCTGCTCGACGACCTGCAGGAGCTGTTCGATCCACACAATCGGCAGCGCGTTGCGAACAGCATACCAGCCATCGCTCAGCTTGGTGGGCACGTGGTTATCACCACCAACGATCATGAATTCGGAAGGAGGATCGAGGCTGCCTGCAACAGAGAGCTTGGTCAAGACTCCGTCGATCGCCGTCGCATACATCCCCTTAACGCGAGCCGGGGGCACCTTGAACTGGGTTGCTTCCAGGAGAAGGTAAACCGTAGGCGTGATGCATTCCTCGAGCCGGCAAACGAGAACCAAGACGAGCCCGCACAGGACTACATCAAGGATCTTAGGATATACCTGGAACAGAGGCTCCTTGATCTCTTCGACGTTCCAGAGGCGATCCTACGCCCGAAGCCCACCTTGGGAGACCTGCTGTCAGCAGTACGCGCGCGTGTGAATGCCGGACATGATGCCTTCACCAGTAAGCCGTTCCGCGATTTCGTCACTGATGCCGCGTTTGCCGCCGGAAGCGAGTTCCTAGAGCTCATGAACAAGAGCCATCATGGCCGTGAGCACGAGATCGTGTTCAACGAGGTACTACGTGTGAAGGATGAATGCGCCAGGGCGCAGACGCATGTTGAGGCCGTCCACGAGGAATACGAGCGATATATGCGAAGAGATCCTCGCGAGCCGATCATCGCCTCCCCTGAGCAGCCCCCGTCGTTACGCCTTCCGCGCCTTGACGTTCCAGTTGTCGACAACTTGGCGGCCTTCACGTCGAGTTCCGGGCCGACGGAAGCCGCCTTGAGCGAGGAGCGATTGCCGGATGATCTCCTTGCAGAGAAGGCTATCTACGTCATCAACACGCACAACTTGGGCTTCTCCGCACAGGTCAACTGCCGCGTCATCGTGCGGCTCTCGGACGCCCGCGTTCCAGACAACAGCTTGGTCGTTGCGTTGCACAAGGACAAGGTGTACGCACGGCGGCTACTACAAAGCACTTCGTCTCCTGGGATGATCGCCCTTGGCTCAGACGCACGGAACCCGCGCAAACGACCGCCGTCTTTGTTCCTTCCGGCCGGAGAGGTCCGCCTGCTTATGGTTATAGGAGTTCTCTTCGACGACCGGCCGCAATTCCCCCGGTCTAGCGATGAAGCCGTCTTGGTAGATCGGTGCGATCTTCTGGAGCGGGTCGAGATCGCATTCCGGGTGCGTGGCGATAGTGCGTTGCCTCTGGCGCTGCCCGACCAGATCATACTCGGCGGTAGCTCCCTCCTGCCCAGTCAGCTGGGCGGCATGGAAGGTTGTCCGGTGGCCATAGCCACAACGGAAGGAGCCGCATTCAAGCGTATCGGTCAAGTGCGTCTTCGGAGGCCGCCCGTCCGGCAGTTTGAGTCTGTCGGCGGCCTGGGAGAATCGATGCTCGTGCGCACCGAGGAGGTCGACGGCGCGCTACCGGACGTACCCTTGTTGGTCTCGATTCGGCACGTCTTGGGAGTCCTCTACGAGGTCTGGTGAGCGCGCGGTTGTGGGGGTACTGTGTTCCTGGCCCCACAGCAAAGCTAGTTTCTTGCGAGGGCTGTGGAGCTATGGGCCGCGGGGGTCATCGCCCGCCAGCACGGGCCGCACGACACCGGGCGCCAGCGCCGCCAGCCTGAGCGTCTTCCCCAGGTACGAGCGATCGACCCCGTACCGCTCGTCCAGTTCCTCCATCGAGCCTACGTCCCCCGTGTGCAGCATCTGCTGCCACTTGTGTGCCTACTTGGGGAGGCTCAGTACGGGCGGGCCAAGGCGACGACGATCGGCCGAGCAGCGAAGTGAGCTTCGCAGGTTAGCGGCTTTGTCGCCGCGCCGGGCGGGAGGGCGACACGTCCGGACCTGCGGGGGCCGGGGCGGCGGTGGCGGCGGTGGCGAACCGCAGGCCCTCGATTATGGCGCCGTCGGTGCTCCGGATGCGCACACACGCACCGCAGCCCAGCGTGTGCTGCGTGATCTTGAGCAGGAAGTCGTTCCAGCCTTCCGTCAGGACGACGTGGGCCCTGTCCTGGGCGGGCTGAAGGCCTCGGATCGCGTTGTTGGCGTGGATGAGCTTGCCGCTGACCCAGATCTTCATGCCGTCGTCGGTCCCGATGTCGAGCCGGACGCGCTGCGTCCTCGGGACGTACACGCGCGTCTTCAGATAGACGACGCAATGGTCCCCGCCGACGACGCTGGAGAGGTCCGCCTGCCAGAACAGGGCCGCGTCGGCCGCTGCCGGGGCGGGCCGCCAGGCGACCTTCGCGCGCGGCTGCTGAAGAAGCTCGATGCCCTCAAGCTCACGCAGAGCACGCTGGTGATCTTCATGACGGACAACGGCCATGCGGGCGGTGGCGGACGGCGCCGCGGCAGGAAGGGCCAGAAGGACAAGGCGGCCGCCAAGGCCAGGCCCGCCGGGCTCTACAACGCCGGCATGAAGGGCGCCAAGGGCTCGACCGACGAGGGCGGCACGCGGGTGCCGTGCTTCTTCCGCTGGCCGGGCAGGCTCACCGGCGGCGTCGACGTTGCCGGCGTGGCCGCGCATATCGACATCTTCCCCACCCTCTGCGAGCTGTGCGGCGCCGAGGCGCCGAAGGACGTCCGGCTCGACGGGCGCAGCCTCGTCCCGCTGCTGAAGGACCCGCAGGCCGACTGGCCGGACCGCTACCTGTTCGTCCATCGCGGCCGCTGGGGCAGGGGGCAGGCGGAGAAATCGAAGTATCGCGGCTGCGCCGTCCGCAGCCAGCGGTTCCGACTCGTCAACAACGCGGAGCTGTACGACATCGTCCACGATCCCGGCCAGACGAAGGACGTCATCGACGAGCACCCGCAGGTCCTCGC
Source organism: uncultured Planctomycetaceae bacterium (assembly GCA_964427875.1). Classification (GTDB taxonomy): domain Bacteria; phylum Planctomycetota; class Phycisphaerae; order SM23-33; family SM23-33; genus CAYRVX01. The sequence continues at coordinate 6,280 of CAYRVX010000026.1, read as the reverse complement.
CCGGATGCGCGCCGCCTACGACCAATGGTGGAGCGAGGTCCTGAAGACGATCGGGAACGAGTAGGGGCGAGCGGGCGCGGGCGGCAGCATGGCGTTGATACTGGTATAATGACGGCTGGAAGCTGATACCCGAACGCTGACGTTCTTGCAAGGAGATCACGATGAACAGGGCAACGGTGGCAGGAGCGTGGCTGGTGCTGGCGGCGATGGGGGCGGAGGCGTGGGGGGCGAGGCGTCCGCGCGTAAAGCCCCGACCGGCCGGCGCGGAGACGGCGGCCGTCCAGGGGAACAACCGGTTCGGCCTGGAGCTCTACGGGCAGGTCCGCCGGGAAGAGGGCAACCTGTTCTTCTCGCCGAGCAGCATCCACACGGCCCTGGCGATGACGTACGCGGGCGCACAGGGCGGCACGGCCGCGGAGATGGCCCGCACGCTGCACTACGGAGAGGGCGAGCGGTTCTTCGCCGACTACGGCAGGGTGATCGGACAGACCGCCGCCGGCAAGGACGCCAAGTACGAGCTCAACATCGCCAACGCCTTGTGGCTCCAGCACGACAAGCCCTTCCTCAAGCCGTTTCTGGCGTGCAACACGGACCACTTCAAGGCCGGGCTGTTCGACGTGGACTTCAGGACGCAGTTCGAGGCCGCCCGCGCCACCATCAACAAGTGGGTCGAGGAGAAGACGAAGCAGAAGATCAAGGACCTCCTGCCGCCCGGCTCGCTCGACGCGATGACGCGGATGGTGCTGACCAACGCGATCTACTTCAAGGGCGACTGGGCCAGCCAGTTCAAGAAGGCCGCCACGCGGGACATGGACTTCCACGTCTCGCCGGACAAGAAGGTCAAGGCGAAGATGATGTTCCAGTCGGAGAAGTTCGGCTACAGCGAGACGCCGGACCTCCAGGCCCTGAAGATGCCGTACGCCGGCAAGGAGCTCTCGATGGTGGTGCTGCTGCCGAAGCGGCTCGACGGCCTGGCGAAGGTGGAGGAGTCGCTGACGACGGACTGGCTGGCGGGAATCGTGGGGCGCCTTCGCTTCCCGCGGAAGGTGCAGGTGTACTTCCCGCGGTTCAAGATGGAATACAAGATGAAGATGAAGCCGATCCTCTCGAAGATGGGCATGCCGCAGGCGTTCTCGCCGAAGGCGGACTTCTCCCGGATGACCGGCAGCCAGGACCTCTACATCGACGACGTCTATCACAAGGCCTTCGTGAAGGTGGACGAGGAGGGCACGGAGGCGGCGGCCGCGACGGCCGTCGTGATGCGGCTCAAGTCCGCCGCGCCCGGCCGCCCGCTCGTCTTCAAGGCCGATCGCCCCTTCTGCTTCCTCATCCGCCACGAGAAGACCGGGATGATCCTCTTCGCCGGCCGGGTGGCTTTGCCGAAGGAGTAGGCCCCAGGAAGGGGGGCCGGGCGTTCCTGCCGCGTTGGGGGCGCGCGGTTCGCGATTCCGACACGCCGACCGTCCCCGGCCGCGCCGCAGGTCCCTGTGCATCGTATACTTCAGGTACCTGGAGGAGATGGCCATGAGTATCTGTCGCGCAGCCTGCGGGGCGTCTCGGCGGGGGTTTGTCCTGGTTATCGCACTGAGTCTGCTGACGGTGATCGCCTGCCTGGCGGTTCACTTCTGCCGCGTCTCCAACAGCGGCCTGGTGCAGAGCGATAGCCACAGCAAGATTCAGGCCGCCCGAATGCAGGCCGAGAGCGGGCAGGCGTTCATGATCTACACGCTGAACCGGGCCTCCCTGCCGCTGGCCGGGACGGGGGAGGAAATCCTCGAGGCGGTGGCCGTGCACCTGGATGAGACGCTCAACGGCTCGCCGGCCCTCCAGGGGGCGTTGATCCAGTACGACGGGAGTGTCATCACGGTGCCCGACGTCGTCTTCGGCAGTCCGCGGGAGAGCTTCCGCGCGGAGCTGTGGATGTTCACGCCGGCGGTCCTGCGAATGCGCATCACGGGCGGGGCGGGAGGCGTGCAGCGCCGCGTCGTGATGGACTTCGCGCTGACCGGCGGGCACCCCATCTTCGGCTTCGGCATCGCCTCGAAGGGGCCGATCTGCCTCGAGAACACCGTCGCGATCCTCGGGGCCAACGATCGCTCCGAGGCCCGGCTGCTCTCCACGGCCTCCGGGACGGCGCTGCGGCTACAGGACGACCTGACGATCCAAGGCGATGTGTACGCGACCGACCCGGCCGCCGAGGTGGCCATCAGCGGCACCGGCACGATCGGCGGGGTCGGCATGTCCGACCCGGAAGTCTGGGGGCACGTGCACATCGGGGCGCCCATGCCCGAGTTTCCCGAGATCGACATCTCCCCGTTCGTCCCGTTTGCCACCGGCCTGATCGACGGTGGTACCGAGACCGAGGGGACCCGGACGTTCAGCAACGTCCGGATCGCGGCGAACACCAACCCCAGCTTCGAGGGCGACATCACGCTTCAAGGCGTCATCTACATCGAGGCGCCCAACCGCGTGACCTTCGGGGAGGGCACGACGATCCGCGGGGTGATCGTCACCGAGGATGGCGGAGACCCCAGCCCCGCCAACGAGATCAAGTTCGAGAACAACACCTACTCCTACGGCGTCGAGACCCTGCCGGACACCGGGCTGTTCCGGGAGGTCCGCGAGATGACCGGGTCGTTCATCCTCGCGCCGGGCTTCCGCGTCAAGTTCGAGAACGAGTCCGGCGTGGTCAACGGCCTCATCGCCGCCGAGCACGTGAAGTTCGAGAACAGCTTCAGCGGCACACTGCGAGGCGGGATCATCTGCTACGGCAGCGAGGAGATGAAGGCCGAGAACGGCTCGAGCTTCACCATCGATCACTCCCACTACACCGACGTCCCGGCCGGCTTCGAGGTGGACGAGAGGAAGCTCGAGGCCGTCTCGGCGAGTTACGTGGAGGAATAGCCGCGCGGAGGCCCACCGCGCCTGTTCCCGCATCCGCCCCTACTGCCTGCCGCCTACTGCCTTTCCGACGACGCTCCGCGCGCGAGGTCGTCCGCGGCTCGGCGGCGATTCCACGTACCGTGTCGCCGGGCGGCAAGTTCGCCCAAAAAGCCCATTCCCTCTTGCATGTCGACCGGCGGGGGCTTATAAGATCGACTCGACGGGCGGCGTCGGCGGATGGTGTGTCTCGCCCGGCGCGCCCGGTGGAACGTTTCCGGGCCGTCGGAGGGCCGGCGGTCGGCGGATTTCATGTCGAGAAAGGTGCGCTATGAAGGTGATCGCCCAGACGGCGGCATTGCAGGAGGCCCTCGCGCTGGCGGGTAGTATCGTCGTGACCCGAACGCCGAAACCCGTCCTGCAATGCGTCAAGCTGATCGCGGCCAGGGAAGGCGAGACGTCCTCGCTGACGCTGCTGACGACGGACCTGGAGGCGGGGTGCCGCTACCAGATCACCGCCGTCCAGGTCGAAGAGGAGGGCGAGGCGCTCGTGCCGGCCGAACGGCTCAACGGAATCGTCCGGGAGTCCGGCGAGGAGGAAAGCCTCACCCTCGAGACCGAGAAGGAGGCCTGCCACGTCCGCGGCAGCGACAGCCACTTCAAGATCTACGGGTACGATCCGGCCGAGTATCCCGCCGTGGCCGAGTTCGCCGGCGACGCCGACTTCGAGGTGCCCGCCGAGGCCCTCGCCGAGATGATCGCCCGCACGCTCTTCGCCGCCGCCAAGACCCACAGCCACTATGCCATGAGCGGCGTGCTGTGGGAGGCGTCGGGCAAGAAGCTCCAGCTCGTGGCCACCGACGGGCACCGGCTGGCCCAGGCGAAGGGCCCTCTGGCCAGGAAGGCCTCGCGCGAGGTCGCCGCCATCGTGCCGGCCAAGCTGATGGGCCTGATCCAGCGCGTCGTGGTCGGGGAGGAGCTGCTGGCCGTGAAGGTCGAGGAGAGCCAGATCCTCGTGCGGACGGCCAGGGCCGTGCTCATCAGCTCCCTCGTCTCGGGCAACTTCCCCAAGTACGCCGACGTGATCCCCAAGCAGTGCGCCCGCAAGGCCACCATCAAGACCGGCGACTTCGAGCACAGCGTTCGCCTCGCGGCCCTGCTGACCAACGAGGAGTCCCGCAGCGTTCGGGTGAGCTTCCAGGAGAAGCAGGCGACGCTGTCCAGCCGCGTCCCCGAGGCCGGCGAGGCCGAGGTGACCTGTCCCATCACGATGGAGGGCGAGCCGCTGGAGATGGCCTTCAACCCGGGCTTCCTGATCGACGTGCTCCGCGCGATCGACACCGACGAGATCAGCATCGAGATGAACGCGCCGCTGAAGCCCGTGATGATCCGCTCCGGGGCTGACTTCCTCTACGTCGTCATGCCCGTGGAGCTCGGCTAGGGGCCTGGCGGAGGGAGAAGTTCGCTGAAGTTTCCAGTTGGACTTGGGCGATTTTGAGTATAGGCTGCCCTGTGCGTTGTGGCGGCCGGCGCGGAGCCTGCCTAGCGGCGGGCAGGTATGGAGACCCGGGAGCTTGGCCATGGACGAGGCGCAACTGCGAACGGTCTGGCAGCAGCGGCAGTTTCGTGACGGCGCCATCCACGTGGGCCAGCCGCTCGCCGTCCTGATGAAACACACGCTCGCCAAGCGCGTCCGTCAACTGGCCAGGCTCGCGGAGATCTGGGACGATCTGCTCCCCGGCACCGTTCGCGAGCACACGGCCCTGGAGAGCTTCCGGCGCGGCGTGCTGACGGTCATCGTGGATTCGGCGCCGCATCGCTTCCAGTTGAGGACGCTGCTTACGGGGGGGCTCCTGAAGGAGCTCCAGGCGCGGTTTTCCGGCGCCCTGGGCCGCGTCCGCCTCGTGCCGGGGCAGTTCAGCTCCGTGGACGTCGCCGGCCGGCGGCGGTACGAGCCCTAGCGCCGACAAAAGGCAGCCCGTTCCCATCCCGTTCGGCATTGGCCCTGCCTCATCGTCCACGGCGGATAGGGCGCGCCCGCCGGCCGTCTTGCCGCGTGTCCTTCAGGGGCCGTCCTCGGGGGAAAGCGGGCGGATTCTGCTGCCAAAAAGCACTTGCCAAAACACGCCCCGTGTGTATAATAGAATCTTGGCTCATTGCTCATAGCTCACAAGGTCAGCCGGAGAGTTTCGGCGCACAGGTGGAATTGCTCAACGTCGGTACTTCCTGTTCGCTTCGGGAACCGCTTCTGAAACCGGAGAGACGAAGGGAAGGGAAACCAGGAGGAAAGCTCGATGAAAAGGTGCACTGCGATCGTTGGGGGTCTTGTCCTGCTGCTCGCCGCAGCCGTGCCGGTCGGTGCGGCGACCTACGGCCCGGGAGAGCATTGGGTGGACACCGTCACCGTGGACACGCATGACATGCAAATCGACGGGGAGTTCATCGTGGACATCCCCGGCGCGGGCCCGTTGGCCTTCCCCGTGACCGGCCTGATGTCCGTGTGGCACGGTGATGCGCGGGACACCCTGGACCCGCTGGACCCCGGCAACCTCAACCACGTCGACGTCGAGATCGTGTCCATGAGCCTGACGGGCACCGTTCCCATTGTGGGTACGGCCACCCTGAGGAGCGGCGACGGAACGGGCAACGGGCTCAGCGACGGGCCGCTCTTCACGGAAGGCGATATTATTGAGGACACGGGCGACCCGGCCTGGGCGGACAGTTTCTTCGACATCTTCTTCGAGATCGACCTCGACAGCACGCTCTACGGAAACATCACCGTCTTCAACAAGGACGCCCTCCAGGTGTCGGCGCGGATCGACCGGATACCCCCCGTGGGCTTCACGTACGAGTACCACGGGGGAAACCCGATTCCCCTTTACGACGTGTTGGATCCCGACGGTGAGCCCGAGGCCTACATCCCCGGGGCCAGCTTCACACCCGAGCCGTCCAGCCTCGTGGTGGTGTGCCTCGGCGCCCTGGGCCTGCTCGCCCGCCGGCGAAGGCGGAAGCGGTAACAGGGCCCCTGGGCCGACCGACAGGACCTTTCGACGAATCACGCGGCGTCCCTGCTGAGACAGGGACGCCGCGTTTGTCTTCGCGCCCGGGGAGAAGCGGCAAGCCCGACCGCCGGAGGCACGGCCGCTCTGCTGACTCAGATTCGCAGGTCGATCACGCCGAGGTCCGGCAGATCGAGAACGCTGAGCACGTCCCCGTCAACGCGCCCCGACTCGGCCGCCGCCTCACCGTCGCCGGTATCGATCCGGCCGTCCTGGTTCAGGTCGCCCGGCGCGTAGTCGGTGAACTTGTCGATGTCCTCGTAGCCGTCGCGATGGCGGAGGCCTATGGAGTGAATATATGAAAAACGCGGCTCCCGCCGTCAGGTACACTGGCGGCGTCA
>CAYRVX010000025.1:0-68221 GCA_964427875.1 uncultured Planctomycetaceae bacterium | reverse complement strand
TCCCTTCGTCCTGTCAGACCAGGATTTCCCGACCGCAACCGTCATTAGTCATTCGTCATTAGGCATTCGCGACCCGCGGTCGCGCCCTACAGCGTTCCCTTCGTCGACGGGATCTCCCCGCCGCGATTGAGGAGGGGCAAAAAAAGGGGACGGGAGTCTTTTTTGGTTCGGAAAAGACTCCCGTCCCCTTTTTACAGCGTTCCCTTTGTGGACGGGATTTCGCCGCCGCGGGCCGGGTCGATCGCCTTGGCCGCGCGGAACGCCTGGGCGAAGGCCTTGAAGATCGCCTCGGCGATGTGGTGGTCGTTGCTGCCCGCCGGGACGGTCACGTGAAGGTTCATCCCGCAGTGGCTCGCCACGCCGCGCAAGAATTGCTCCACCAACTGCACGTCGAACGTGCCGATCTTGTCGCCCGAGAAGCGCGCGTTGAAGATCACCGCCGGCCGGCCCGACAGGTCCAACGCCACGTTCGCCAAGGCCTCGTCCATCGGCACCGCGGCCGAGCCGTACCGGCGAATCCCCGCCTTGTCGCCCAGCGCCTCGGCGATGGCCTGCCCGAGGCAGATGGCCACGTCCTCGGCCGTGTGGTGATCGTCCACCTCCAGGTCGCCGGCGGCCAGGACCGTCAGATCGGTCAGGCTGTGCTTGCCGAAGTGGTCGAGCATGTGGTCGAGGAACCCGATGCCCGTCTCGACGTTCACCCGGCCCGTGCCATCGAGGTTCAGCGTCAGCTCGACCCGCGTCTCTTTCGTCTCGCGCCTGATTGTGGCGGCTCGATTGGCCATGTCCCGCGCCTCACTCGCCGGCGCCTGCGAGGATCTCGCCGATCGCACGCACGAGCGCGGCGTTCTGCTCATCGGTGCCGATGCTGATCCGCAGCTTGTCCTCCAGCGGCGGCCTGTTGAAGTATCGAATCAGGATTCCCCTCTCCTTGAGGCATTCGTAGATGCTTTCGGCGTTCCCGTCGGGCGGGCGGACGAGCAGGAAGTTCGCCGCACTCGGCCAGACGCGAAACGCCAGGCGCTCCAGCTCGCCTGCGAGCTTCGCCCGCGAGGCCTTTACCTTCTCGACGCACCGGTCCCTGTACGGTCGGTCCTCGAAGGCGGCCGCGGCGGCGGCGCACGGCACGGCCCCGACGTTGTAGCTGTCCTTGACCTTGATCAGGCCGTCGATGATCGTCGGATTCGCCACGCCGAAGCCGAGGCGCAGCCCGGCCAGCGAGTAGCCCTTGGACAGGCTCCGAAGGACGATCACGTTCTCGCACGACCTCGCGAGGTCCAGCACGTGGTAGTCGGCGAAGTCCACGTAGGCCTCGTCGATGACGAGCAGGCCGGCGGCGCGCCGGGCGAGCTGTTCGAGCCGGTCGCGCGGCACGGCCGTGCCCGACGGCGCGTTCGGATGGGCCACCAGCGTGACGGCCGCCTTCGCCTCGGCCAGTCCGTCCACCGGCAGGTGGAAGTCCTCGTCGAACGGCACCTCGGCGGCCTCGGCGTCCTGGATCTCCGCCAGCGTGCGATAGAGCGTGTAGGTCGGCACGGGATAGGCCGCCTTCCTGCCGGGATCGGTGCACGCGCGGAAGATCATCGTGAGCAGCTCGTCGCTGCCGTTGCCGGGCAGGACCCACTCGGCGGGCACGTCGAGCACCCTCCCGGCCGCCTCGCGGAAGGCCCGCGCCGTCGGGTGCGAGTACCGCCGCAGCAGCTCGCCGTCGAAGCAGTGCAGCACCTTCATCGCCGCCGGCGAGGGCGGATACGGGTTCTCGTTCGTGTTCAGCTTGACGACCTTCTCGCCCGCCCCCGGCTGCTCGCCGGGAACGTAGCCGGTCATGCCGTCGATGTTGTTTCTAAAGAAGGTCATAGGTCGTAGGTCGTAGGTCGTAGGGGTAAGACAAGAACCCGGGAACATGCATAGATCATCAGCCGGTACTTACCTTCCTGCGGCTACCGACCATTTCGGCTGTCGCTTCTCCCATTCCTGATATTCGTTCTGCCGCTCTTCTGCAAGCCCTGCACCAGTCCTTTCAGAATACGCTGTTCCTCCCTGGCCAAGCCCAAGACATCAGCCGACTCCTTCTCAGTCACCAATTTCAGGCGAATGGCGATCAGCAACTGGGTCTCCACTTCGTTGGCCGATCCACGGGCGATGTCAAGGAAACGAACGTAATCCGCCCGATTCGGCCGGCTGTATCCCTCGGCAATGTTGCTGGGTACGCTCACGGCCGCTCGACGAATCTGCGAGGTCAGACCGAACCTCTCTTCCCTGGGAAATCCGGCACTCAGACGGTAGACAGCTTCCACCAGATCCATCCCCTTCTGCCACGCAATCAGGTCCTTGTAGCCGTCGATCTTCGCCATCGTCTCCCTCTTCCCTACGACCTACGACCTATGACCTACGACCTCGCACGCGAATGCGAACCGCATTCGCGTGCGCAGCCAGCCCCTCGCGGGCCGCGAACGCGGCGGTATCGGCCGCGTCGGCGGCCAGGGACGCGGCGTCGTAGCGGATGATGCTCGTGGCCTTGAGGAAGTCGTTGCAGCTCAGGGGGCCGAAGAACCGCGCCGTCCCGCCGGTCGGCAGGACGTGGCTGGGACCGGCGTAGTAGTCGCCCAGCGGCACCGGAGTGTGCGGGCCGAGGAAGATCGCCCCGGCGTGGCGGATGGCCGCCAGCGCCGCGTCGTCGTCGGCCGTCATGATCTGAAGGTGCTCGCTGGCGAAGTCGCTCGCCGCGGCATACGCGGCCTCGATGTGCTTCACCACGACGATCGCGCTGTACCGCTCCAGCGCCTTTCGCACGGCCTCGGCGCGATCGAGCTTTGCCAACTGCCGCTCGATGGCCGCGGCGACCGCGTCGGCCAGGGCCCGCGACGGCGTGACCAGAACGGCCGAGCCGGGGTCGTGCTCCGCCTGCGCGAGCATGTCGGCCGCCACGTGCTGGGGCTCGGCCGTCTCGTCGGCAATCACGAGCACCTCGCTCGGCCCGGCAAGGCTGTCGATGCCGACCCGCCCGAAGAGCTGTCGCTTCGTCTCCGTGATAAACGCGTTGCCCGGGCCGACGATCTTCTGCACCGGGCGGATGGTCGCGGTGCCGATGGCCAGCGCGGCCAGACCGGCCGTGCCGCTGACGCGGTAGACCTCCTCGATCCCCAGCTCGCCGGCCACGGCAAGCAGGAGCGGATGGACGTCGCCGCCGGTCGTCGGCGGGCTGACGAGGGCGATCCGGCCCGCGCCGGCGACCTGCGCGGGCACGACCGTCATCAGCGCGCTGGAGATCAGCACGGCCCCGGTGCCGCTGCCGCCGGGGACGAACACGCCCACCCGGTCGATCGGCGTATACCGCAGGCCCAGCATCCGCCCGCCGCGCAGCACCGGCGGCGGGTCGCGGTGCCGGATCGCCTCCTGGTACTCGCGGATGTTCGCGGCGGCACGGCGAATCAGCGCCATGAACGCCGCGTCCGCCGACTTCCGCGCGGCGGCGATCTTCTCCGCCTCCACGCGCATCGTCCCGACCGTCAGCTCGACCTTCTCGATCCGGGCGGTCAGGTCCAGCACCGCCTGGTCGCCCCGGGCCTCGACGTCGGCGATCGCGTCGCGAACGGCCGCCCGAACGTCCTCCTCGCCCGTGCCCGTCCCGGTCAGCCCGCCGGCGCGGAGCGCATCCCGCACGGCCAGCACGGCCGGATCTCTCAGCGGGTCCGCCGTCTCTATGATCCGTATAGTCATAATCCGCAGAGTCTATGCGTTCCGCCGCCGGCCTGCAACGAGCGATTGCTGGCGGGGAGCCCGAGCGTTTTTTGGGGGGGCCGGCGGCATAGCCCCGGAACGGGGCATATGTTGGTAGCCTCGGGCGCGAGCCCGTGGTATGCAGGCCGTTATCAGCCCAGCCCCCGCACGGGGGCGTTTGAGGCCTTCACTCGCCCCCGTGCGGGGGCTCTCCATTATGGCAACTCCAGCTCCACGGGCTCGCGCCCGAGGCTACCGGCAATCGGGCCTACGGCCCTCCAGAAGCGACTGCTTCCCCAAAACGCTCATGCTCCCTTGCTGGCGGAGAGGCCGACGCGGCTATATCCTGACGGGCCGGAAGATCGATCCAGGCATACCGGCACCGCGCATGAGCCATGAGGAGAAGAACGGATGAGCACGTCACCTGAACTGTCGCGTCGGCGGTTGCTGGATGCGGCCGCGAAGCTCGGGGCCGCGGGCCTGGCCGCTTCCAGCGCCGCCCCCGCCGGCGCCGCCGCCACCAGGCCGGCCCGGGGCGATGAGACCGCCGAGGAGTACCGCGCCGGCAAGAACTTCATACCCACCGCCGTCTACTCCGCCGAGGAGGACCGCAAGGTCATCAAGCTCTTCGCCGGGCTTCGCGTCGCCGACGTCAGCGACGGGATGGACCGGGCGGGCCTCCAGAACATCGGCCTCGTCTGCGCCGACATCCGCCCGCTCTGGCGCGACACGAAGCACTTCGCGCACCGCTTCGTCGGCATCGCCGTCACCGCTCGGTACGTGCCGACGAACAAGCCGCCCGCCGGCCGCCTCGACGCCGGGCAGTTCGGCCGCTGGGTCGGCCGCTGGTACAGCCAGCTGTCAGCCGAGCCCTTCGTCCCGCTGCTTCGCCCGGGCAGCGCCCTGGTCATCGAGGACGCCGCCGACGCCGACGTCGGCTCGATCGGCTCGAACAACATCATGGGCTGGAAGCTCCGCGGCTGCGTCGGCGTGGTCACCGGCGCGACGGCCCGGGACACCGACGAGATCGCCGCCCAGAAGGTGCCTCTCTACTTCCGCAAGCCCGGCCGCGGCATCCGCCCGGGCCGCAACGAGATCGAGTCGGTCAATCGCCCCATCGTGGTCGGCGGCGCGCTGGTGATGCCCGGCGACGTGATCGTGGCCGACGGCGACGGCGTAATCGTCGTCCCCCGCCGCAGCGCCGAGGAGGTCGCCGCCCACGCCCGCGCCGTCCTGAAGGGCGACAAGGCCGGCCGCCGAAGGCTCTACAAGAAACTCGGCCTCCCCCCGGACGATTCCGTCAAGTAGCATCCCCGCCCGCGAATCGCCGGGGATCTCTCATCGCCCTCCTGGCCCCCTCCCCGTGTCTGGAGCGGGGATTGTCCCTGCCTTGGGTACGTGGTATACTCATTCTCGGCTATGAAGAGGCCAAGCCTGTATATCGAGACATCCGTATTCGGCTTCTGTTTCGACGAGGAACCGCACAATCGGGACAAGCAGCAGGCCACGTCCGCGCTGTTCGAGCAGATCCGCCGGGGCCTGTTCGAAGGATACGTTTCGCGCGTCGTTCTGCGGGAATTGCAGGAGACGCCGGACCGGCAACTCCGGGAGGAGCTGCACGAACTGGTGAGCCTGCTTGATACGCTGCCGATCCGCATGGAATCGGACGTCGAGCTCCTCAGTGGCCTCTACATCGAGCGGGGGGCGATTCCCGCGGCCAAGATCGACGATGCCGTCCACGTGGCCATCGTGGTGACTAATCCGGAGATCGATGTATTGGTCAGTTGGAACTTCCGGCACATAGTGAACACGAACGTGAAGAGAAGGCTCAGGGCCCTCACGGAGGCGGCGGGCTACAAGTTCGAATTCGAGATCGCCACACCCGAGGAGGTGATCTTCTATGAGGTTTAAGGGCAGGCAGATGCCGGACTGGCAGCAGCAGGTGTGGGACGCCAAGGAGAGGATCTACCAGGGAACAAAGGGCAAGAGCTTCCGGGAGTACCTCAAGGACATTCGCAGGGGCGCCGACGCCTTCCGAGCCGAAGGGCAAACGCGGCATCCCACGTCAGGCCCCACGTGACAGGCACGATGCCGGAGATGCCCGAGACGAGACACGAGCGGCAGTCGGCGGCGCGCTGGTGATGCCCGGCGACGTGATCGTGGCCGACGGCGACGGCGTAATCGTCGTCCCCCGCCGCAGCGCCGAGGAGGTCGCCGCCCACGCCCGCGCCGTCCTGAAGGGCGACAAGGCCGGCCGCCGAAGGCTCTACAAGAAACTCGGCCTCCCCCCGGACGATTCCGTCAAGTAGCGGCGCAGGCCGCCGCGGCCTTCGGCCGCAGCGGAATGCTCAATGCCTGATGACGAATGGTCAAGACAGGCAATAGGCAGTAGGCAATAGGCAGTAGGGGAAGACCGGAGGGCCGGGTGGCCGGAACGCGAGGAAGAAACGGCCGAGAACGAGGACCCTTCGACTGCGTTAACTTCGACGGGGCTCTCTTCGAGCCTGAGCCTCAGAGCCGAAGGCAGCATCTGCGACAGGGCGGGCAGTTTTTTTGTAATCTGGCGATTTTCGTTGTGCAAAAAGGCCTGCGAGATGTATATGCCTGCTACGGGGGGATCATGCATCACAAGGAAGGTAGGGCGGTCGATTAAACAGAAAAATGCGAAACAAACCCAAACCCGGATTATTCACCACAGAGAGCACAGAGAACACAGAGATTATGATTTCGCAAGTGGTTACGACACGGGCGTTCGGACCGATGGGAGAACGCCCTGCCTCTTGCGCGTTGGCAGTCGTCGCCGAATGCGTTATTGGTAAAGCATTCTATTTCAATACCTTACCTGCTCCGTGGCCCCTGTGAGACCTCTGTGCCTGCGAATGATCCGGAATAAGTGTTTTTACCAAACAAAGCCATTTTTGGGAAAATCACCTATAAAGACATTTGTAATAAGGTCTTATGGAGGACAGGGCCGAGTTTTGCCCGAGCGAAGCTGGGGGGCGGGACCGAGCTTGGCGACGTGCCCGCCGTGCCCGCCGCCTTCCTCGGCGATCCGGCGAGCCGCGGGCGGAAGCGGCCGGGTTACGACACCCTTTCGGTGCGGCGGTATCAGTTCGTTCCGTTCTGGGGCATGCTGGTGTTCTTCCTGTACGCCCGGCGTCGGGTGCACTGTCCGAGCTGTGGGGTGAGGGCGGAAGCCCTGCCATGGGCGGAGGGCAAGCGTCGCTTGACGACAACTTACGCCTGGTTGCCGGCCGGTTGGGCCAAGCGGTTGAGTTGGTCGGAGGTGGCCAAGGCGTTCCACACGACCTGGGATCACGTCTTCGAGTCGGTGAAGATGGCCGTGGAATGGGGCCGTCAGCACGTGGACCTGGCGGGGATCACGGCCATCGGCGTCGACGAGATGCAATGGTCTCGGGGTCACAACTACGTGACGGTGGTCTATCAGATCGACGCGGGCCGCCGGCGTCTGCTGTGGGTCGGGCCGAAGCGGACGGCCAAGACGCTGCCAAGCTATCTGTTGAGGGGCGGCTTTGAGTTCTTCTGGGACTACGTCAGCCCGTATTGGGCCGGTCGGTTCCTGAACAACTGGTGTCGCCGGGTGATGCGGAGCCGCATTGAGCCGATGAAGAAGGTGGCTCTTTCGTTGCGGTCACGCCGGGAGCTGATCCTCAACTGGTTCCAGGCGCAGAAGGAGATCTCCGCCGGCGTGGTGGAGGGCCTGAACAACAAGGCGAAACCTGCCACGAGAAAAGCCTACGGGTCTCGGACGTACGCGGCGTTGGAAGTCGTTCTGTATCATACGCTTGGCAACCTACCGGAACCAAAGTGTGCCCACGCATTCCTCTGAGGAGGCAAGAAAGAAGGCTCATCCGGGATCAGCGCGGGTTTTCCACCGCAGAGCCTGCCTGCCGGCAGGCAGGACGCAGAGATCGCAGAGGTTCTTAAAATAAAAGACTTTATGGCCGATTATACACGTTTGCACCGAGACACTCCGTTTGTTCCGGTTTTCAGGCCCCCTGCGGTGCAGGGCGGACGTCTACACATAAATGCCTCCGTTTGATAATCTTAAGGCAGGGAATTCCTCTGTCGCCTCTGCGCCTCTGCCGTGGACGAAAGATCTTGTCTTTACCCACATCTTGCGGGTCGGGCCCTGGCGCTGGAGGTTGTTGTGTAACAGGCCACGGCAAGACTGCGATCCGTCGCCCTCGATGAGATTGTGGGTAATGACAAGGACGAAAGATGCGGGCTATCCCCCCGCGGCGATGCGCTTGGCCGTCCAGGTCGTCCGGTTCTCGGATTCCTCGCGGGAGACGCTCCCGCCGCCGGCGTCGGGGCCGAGGGAGCCGCTAAAGGCCAGCGGGAACCCGCCGCCGGGGACCTCGAAGCGGACGCTCGAGCCCCACACGTAGAAGCCGGGCAGGGGCAGCTCTTTCTTGGCCTCCTGGTCGCGGACGTAGGCGGCCTTGAGCCCGGCGGCTTCCCGCCGGATCCACAGCGTGCCGTTGCATTCGGAGCGCGACGACGCGCGGACCTGCCAGCGCCCGGTGAGGTCCACCGCCTTGCGGGTCGCGGCCCACGGGTACGTGCCCGCGTGCGGGCCGCCGCGCCACTCCTGCGTGCCTCGCAGCGTCTCGCCGTCGGCCGTCCCGCGATAGGCAACCACGACCTGCTCCTTCGCCTTGCCGAGCGTCGCGGTGAAGCTCAGCTCCCTGCCGGCCAGCGACGCCTCGGCGATGGGCACCTCGGCGGCGTCCGGAGACTTCACGGCGCCTCGGACGGCCTGGAACTCCTGCTCGAGCTTCAGGCTGTTGGGGACCTGCTTGCCGGCGAGCTTGTTCTGCCAGGTCCAGGTGCCCCCGACGGGCGCGGGGATGGTCCAGAAGTAGATCACGTTGCTGAAGGCCCTTCGATGGCTGATCTTCTTGTCCGGCTTCCAGTCGCGCATGTTGAAGCTGTTGGAGACCACGCGCGTGCCGGGCTTCAACTCGGCGAAGAGCTTCGGGCGCAGCCGCACGTTGATCTTCTCCAGCAGGAAGAGCGTGACCACGCTGGCCTGGCGCACGTCGGTGTCCATGACGTCGGCCTTTCTGAACTCCACCAGGTCGGTGACCTTGGCCTTCTCGGCGTTGCGATTCGAGTCGCGAATGCGCCTCGGGTCCAGGTCGACGCCCAGGGCCCGCGCCTTGTAGTCCTTCGCCGCGGCGATCACGATCCGCCCGTCGCCGCAGCCGAGGTCGATGACGTAGTCGTCGCTTGTGACCTTGGCCAGCTTGAGCATCTCGTCCACGGCCTTTTTGTGGGTCGGCACGTAGGGCACGTCCAGCTCGCGCTTCTTGCCCCCGCCGGCCAGCAGCGGCAGGGCCGCCACGGCCCAGACCCCCAGCGCAATCCGCAGTCCCCGTCGCGTACCGATGCCTGTACAACTCATGGTGCTTCTCCTTTAGACCCACGTTTCCGGGCGGGCTCCGCGCGCCACTACATCCCGTATCGGGCAGGTCGCCGGTATTCTAGCGTCCGGCGGCCCAAAGGGATGGCACAAAAAAGCCGCTCAGAAACAGTTTTTGATCGACGTTTCCCCCACAGCCGTCCGCCCGGAACCGCCCCGGGCGATTCGGACTTCATCACCCGCCGACCCCGGAGGCTCAGCGACCGGTTTGGCGGTCTCCCGGCCGCGTGGGGTTCTCGTACCAGATGACGCCGAGGTTGGCGGATTCCTCGCAGGTGAGGGCGTCGAGGTCGCCGTCGGCGTCCATGTCGATCAGCTCGATCAGATCGTACTTGACGCCCTCGGGGCCGGAGACGTCGTGGGCGGCCCAGACGCCGTCGGTGGGCTTCCCGCCGCAGCCGAGCCACATGACGCCGCTCCTGCCGCGGCTGGCGCCCTCGCAGGTGAAGACGACGTCGAGCCTGCCGTCGAGATCGACGTCGCCGACGTTGACGGCCTTGGCCGTGCCGGCGGAGTCGGGAATCGAGATCGGATAGCTCGCCCACTGCCGGCCGTCGCGCGTCTTGCGGCGGTGGAAGAGGATCTCCCTGGGCTTCTGTGCGACGAGGACGTCCTTCAGGCCGTCGGCGTCGAGGTCGGCGACGCAGAGGAACATCACCTGCCGGTCGGTCGGCCCGATGCGGTGGAGCGGCCAGGACTCGCGCTGCCTCGGCCCGGGCCCGGGGTTGTCCAGCCAGTAGCAGCCCGGGCGCTCGCCGCGGCGCTCGGAGACGAGGACGTCGAGGTCGCCGTCGGCGTCCATGTCGATCATCACGAGTGACATGATCCAGGCTGCGCTGATGAGCGGGTGGAACTTCCAGGCGTGGAGGTTTCGGGGCTGCTTGGGCGCCTCGAGCCAGCCGACCTTGGCCCCGCGGGCCTTGCCGGCGGCGACGAGGTCCACGCCGTGCTTCCCGTCGAGCCGGGCCGGCGCGCAGAACATCCAGGCCATCTCATCCTGCGTGATGGGGATGGACTCGGTCTGCCACGCCTTCGGATCGAGGTATCGCTTCTTGTCCTTCGGCGCCCAGTGGACGAACATGCTGCGGGTCCTGCCCTCGCAGCAGCTCACGACGTCGGTGGCGCCGTCGCCGTCGAGGTCCACGAAGACGGCGTCCTCGACGGAGGGCGTCCTGCCGACGGTGACGGCCGGCCACTTGGCGGCCGACTTCGCCGCACCGGGGTTGAGGTAGGCCCGCGTCACGCCGCCCTGCTCCCAGCCGGTGACGACGTCGAGCAGCTTATCGCCGTTGACGTCGGCCAGCCGCGTGCCGTCGGCGCCGCGGGAGGAGGCGTCGATCGCGTGCCGCTTCCACGGCCCGCCGGCGGGGGCCTGCTGGGCGCGGAGCTCGAGGCCCGCGGCGAGGATGGCCACCGCGGCAAGGAGAACGGGGCCGGCAAACGCCTTCGCGGAGTGGGTCATGTCGGTTCCTTTCGCAATCCCGCCCCATCGTAGCAGGCGGGGGCCGGGCGGGCAATTCCGTTCGAGCCGGTTGCGTTGTGGCGAACCAAGCCGTGGCATGGGCGTCTCGCCCATGTGTCGCAGGGCCATCTTGGCCCTGCCAGGCCCTTCCACGGCCGGGACGGCCGTGGGACGCACGGGCAGGATGCCCGTGCCACAGCACAACGCAACGGCTCATTCCGTTCCGGGGCCGGCTTGCCGCCGCCCATGCGCCCTGCTACGTTGTGGCCCGGAATCCGCGGCTTGACGAAGGAGCGGCCATGCTCGCAGCACACCTCGAGGGGCTGTTCGGCCTGCACCCGGTGGACCTGGCCGTCCTGGCGGCGTACCTGGTGGGGATCACCGCGGTCGGCATCTGGATGGCCCGGCGGGTGCACGACATCGGCGACTTCTTCATGCCGCGGCGATTCGGCAAGGCGATGATGATCACGCACGCCTTCGGCACGGGCACGCACAGCGACCAGGCCGTCAGCGTGGCGGCCAAGACGTTCACCAACGGGCTGAGTGGAATCTGGTACCAGTGGCTGTGGCTGTTCGCGACGCCCTTCTACTGGCTGATCGCCCCGCTGATGCGCCGCTTCCGGGCGATCACGACGGCCGACGTCTTCGAGGCCCGATACGACCGCAGCGTGGCCATGCTCTACGCGGTGATCGGCATGTTCACGCTGATGGTCAACATCGGCGTGATGCTGAAGGGCTCCGGCGCGGTCGTGGCGGCCAGCACGGGCGGGGCGGTGAACGTCCACTGGGCGATCGGCATCATGACGGTGCTGTTCGTGACGTACGGCGTGGCCGGCGGGCTGGGGGCGGCCATCATCACCGACTTCATCCAGGGCATACTGACGGTGGTGTTCTCGTTCGTCCTGCTGCCGTACGTCCTGGCGGCCGTCGGCGGGCTCGCCGGCCTGCACGAGAAGATCACCGACCCGCAGATGTTCTCGCTGGTCGCCCCGCGGGAGATCGGGCTGTTCTACATCGTGGTGATCGCGCTGAACGCGCTGGTGGGGATCGTGACCCAGCCGCACACGATGGGCAACTGCGCGGCCGGGCGCACGGAGATGGACGGGCGGGTCGGCTTCATGGGCGGCAACCTGATCAAACGGATCTGCACGGTGGCGTGGTGCCTGACGGGTCTGGCGGCGGTGGCGTACTACGCCGGCCGCGGCGCCGATCCGGACAAGGTCTACGGGATGATGGCGTCGGAGTTCCTGCCGAAGATCCTCCCGGGCATGCTGGGGATCTTCCTGGCCTCGCTGCTGGCGAGCGTGATGAGCTCGTGCGACTCGTTCATGATCGCCTCGTCGGGTCTGTTCACGGAGAACGTCTACAAGGTCGTTTTTGCGAACCGCTCGGACCGCCACTACGTGCTGGTGGGCCGCATCACGGCCCTGGCGGTGGTGGCCGGCGGGGTCTTCTTCGCCTACCGGCTGGAGAACGTCATCGAGGGCCTGGAGATCTTCTGGAAGATCGCCCCGATGATGGGCATCGCGTTCTGGCTGGGGCTCTTCTGGCGGCGGACGACCGTCGTCGGCGCGTGGGCCGCGACCCTCACGGCGCTGGGAATATGGTGGCTCTCCGGGCGGCGGATCATCATCGACCTGCTCGCCCGGCTGCCGGCGGCCGAGACGCTGAGGTTCGTCTTCGTCAAGGACGGCGCGGCGGAGGTCTATCTCCCGTGGCAGATGATCTTCTACCTGACAGGCGGGGCGCTGGCGGGCATCGTGGTCAGTCTCCTGACGCGCCCGGTCGCCAGGGCGAAGCTGGATCGCTTCTACGCCCTGGCCCGCACGCCCGTCCGGCCGGGAGAGGACCTCCGCCGGCCGTGCACGCTGCCCGAGGGCGCAGCCGTGCCGCCCCGGCGAAACCTCCTCGGCGGTTCCAGCAGCCTGGAGATCCCCGTGCCCGGGCGGACGTCGGCGGTCGGCTTCCTCGTCGGCTGGGGCTTCGTCGCGGCGATCATCCTGGCGTTCTGGCTGATCTCGCGGGCGCCGTAGCCGACGAGAACGCCTCGCCGCGGCGGCGCTGCTGCTGGCCGCCAAGACGCAGTGGGGCTGGGTCCTCGAACGGCGCCGCGAGATCGTGAGCCGGCTTGCGGCGCCCGTTCGCGCGCGAGGTGCGGCCCTGATCGTCGTCACGCACGGGGGTTTCCCCCTCGAGAAGGCGGACCGTCTCCTGCACCTGGCGAGCGGGACCCTCACCGCTGCGGCAGCGGCAGCGGGGGAATCCTGAGGGGGATGCCGGATCAGGGAGCTTCCGGCGAGCGTATTCTCCGGGATCTCGGCGTGCGGAGAAGAGCGGCGCCGCTCAACGGGCGGCGCTCGGCTGGTTTTCTCGGGTCGACCGGGCGGGTCAGGCCTTTCGAACGTTGGCGGCCTTGGGGCCCTTGGGGCCTTCGGTAATCTCGAACTCGACGGCTTCGCCCTCTTCCAGCATCCGGAAGCCTTCCGCCTGGATGTCCGTGTGATGCACAAAGACATCCGTGCCGTCGTCCGCCGTGATGAACCCGTACCCCTTGGTCTTGTTGAACCACTTTACTGTACCGGTAGGCATGGGACGGTTCCTTGCAACTGATTGGCACCTGGGATCTGCCAGAAACGCAGGCTAGCGAACGAACCCGCTATTCAGGAGGCCAGAGGGCCAGTATTCCTCAAAAGACGTGGTGCTACCTGATGAATCCTGCAAACCTGCCCGGCTGCCACCCGAGCATAGCCGACGGGACGGGAAGCGCTTCCCCAAACCACCCGCCGATTGTCACCTTCTCGGCTCATTCTCACCGCGGCTGCGAGCCTTGTCAAGGGCCGAAGGCGCGTTTTCTTTCCTGCTGCCTGGCCCCGCGTGCGGGCGGACGAACCGCGCCCGCTTGAGCTCGCCGCTTGCGGGAAGTACGATGCGCCGCCGGAGGTTCGCTGCGGCCGTTGAGGAAAGGGACCGGGCTTGGGAAGAAGCGGGCGTTTCTTCGCTGAGGATCTGGCGCCGGAGGTGGTCCGCCTGTCGGCTGACGAGGCGCATCACGCGCTGAACGTGCTGCGCCTGCCCAGCGGCGCGGAGGTGGAGCTGTTCGACGGGCGAGGCGGCCTGGCCATGGGGCGCATCGTGGAGGCGCGGCGCGGCGGCGTGGCCGTCCGGGTCGATGCCCGCGAGGATCTGGGCCCGCGGCCGGGGCCCACGGTGCACCTGGCCTTCGCCGTCCCCAAGGGCAAGCGGCTGGACTGGCTCCTGGAGAAGGCCACCGAGCTGGCGGCGGCGTCGCTTCAGCCGGTGGCCTTCCAGCGTTCGGTGGGGCCCGCTGCCGCCGGCAGGCTGGCGCCCGCCAAGCGCCGGCGCTGGCTGACCCACTGCATTGCCGCGGCCAAGCAGAGCGGGCTGAACTGGCTGCCGGCCATCCGGGACGGCCTGCCGCTTGCGGACTTCCTGACGGACGCCTTGACGGACCCGGCCGGCTACGTCGGCTTGGTGGGCGTGGTGGACGGCGGCTCGCGGCCGATCCCCGAGATCCTCGCCCGCGCCCCGGGCGGGCGGGAGATCTGCCTGCTGATCGGCCCGGAAGGCGGGCTGACGCGAGCGGAGCTGGCCGACGTCGTCGAGGCGGGCTTCACCCCGGCTCGCCTCGGCCGGACGATCCTCCGAGTCGAGACCGCCGCTATTGCCCTGCTCGCCGCCGCCGTGGCCGTCTACGGGGAGGAATGAGTCAAGAGCGTCATCTTGCCATGTAACAGGCCGGCCCTCCTGGAGCCGCCGAAGCCGCCGATGACTCGGCAATTCGCCTCATCAAAACGACGTCTGAAAATGGGGACGCTAACCGTTTTTTGCCGAGCAAAAACGGTTAGCGTCCCCATTTTAGAGGATTTCGGCACCTTGACAGGTGGCGGGGCTGTGGTATAGTGAGGAGTGTGCCGGGCGCTGCGGTGAGGCGGCGCGTGTCGGCACGAGCAACCAGGCAGTGGAGGAATTCAACTCCAGGAGGAGGCGGGTCCAACCGCTGCACGAGGCAAGTACCGTGCGTTTGTTTGTTCTGCCGAAACGCTCCCGCGTCGCGATCTTCTCGCTGGTCACAGCGGGGACACTCGCCGCAGGGGCATGCCTGTGCAGCTCTCCGTCCGGGGTCTTCCACCTTGCCGTCGCTGTCATCTTCACCGCCTACGTGGTGCTGCTCCGCGGGGAATGGCTCGGGAGGATCTCGGCGCGCCACGTGGCATACTTCGTTGCGCTGTCCGGATCGGTCGCGGCCTATCTGCTCGCGCTGTCGCAGACCAGCCCGTCGCTCGGCCTGCCCTGGCGCGAGCTGCCGCTTGCATTGTTCTTCCTCGCGTCGGTGCACATCGTGATCGGGCTGGCCGATCACCTCGTCAACGTCCTGCTGTCGGCGGCCTTTCGTCTTGGCCGCGACGCCCGCAGACCGTGGAGGCTGTACGTGCCGAAGTCCGTCCTTCGCCTCCTGTTCGTGCTGGCCTTCGCGGCGGTCTACCTGACGGCGACGTTCATGACACACTGGGTCGGGCTCACCGACGGCACGGACCCGGAGCGATACTTCCAGGCGAAGTGCGCCGCGGACTGCCAGGCGGTCCGCTTCGAGGGCACGGACGGGCTGGACCGGGTCGGCTGGTTCGTTCGCTCGGCGGACCCGGCCTCGGACGCCACCGTGATCCTGATGCCCGGCAGGAGCCAGTCGAGGAGCTCGTCGCTTTCCTACGCCCAGATGCTGCGCGAGGCCGGGTACAACGTCTTCTTCCTCGACCTTCGCAGCGAGGGCGCCGCGGGGGGGCACACGCGGAGCTTCGGCGTCCTCGAGGCCGCCGGCGTGCTGGGCGCGCTGCGACACCTCAAGCAGGCCCACCCGGCGGCGAGCCGGTACGTGTTCGGCTTCGGAATCTCGCACGGGGCCGCGGCGGTCGCCCACGCAGCCGCGAGGGACGGGCGGATCCGGGCCGTCGTCCTCGACAGCGCCTTTGCGGGAACGGACCCGATACTGGGAAGGATCGCCTCGCTGCTGCCCGCACCGATCGGCCGCTGCTTCCGCAACGCCACGCTGCTGGTCGCTTCGGCGGAGCTCGGGTGCAATCTCTTCCGGGCCGGGGCAAGGCACAGCGTCGGGCGGATCGCCCCGCGGCCGGTCATGCTGGTCCACGGCCTGGCCGATACCACCTCCCCGCCCGAAGCCGGAGAGGACATCCGCGCGGCCGCACGCGGGCCCGCGGCGCTATGGCTCGTGCCCGAGGCGGGTCACGGCGAGCCGCTCCTGCACGGGTGGGAGGAATACCGCTATCGCGTTGACGTGCTGTTCGAATCGGTCCGCGGCGAGGGATGAGCCGCCCGCCCGCGGGGGCGCCGTTACCCACCAAAGCTGCTCGGCGCGAGCGGGTAGTCGTGGTAGGAGGGGTCCTTCCGTTCCACCCTGACCAGATACTCGAGGGGATCGTCGTCGGCCTTGATATACGTTGTCAGGTAGACCTCGCCGTCCACGATCATGCGGCAGCGATAGAAAAAGCCCCACTCCAGCGGCGGCTGGCCCGTCTCCAGAAGCGACAGGCCCCAGGCCGTCGCCCGCTGGATGCCGACACGCCCCTCGGCGTGCACGCGGCAGGCCTTCTCGACGCGCAGATGGCTGGCGGTCTGCTGATACACCGCCGCCCACAGCAGCATGGCCAGCACGAGGAAGATCGTCGTGCCGATCAGGGCGTGGCCTCTTCGTTCGGCGGGTCTGGTCATGGTCTGCTCCACAGCAGGCTGACCTGCCTGGATATGTCGCCGCGCTGAACCGTGATGTCCATTCGCAGGACCGAGGGCGTGACGTCCTGCACGGCGAAGGCCGAGACGTTGTCGGCGAGGGCCAGCGAGACGCCCGAGGACATGTCCTGGCGGACGAGCTGGCCGCTGATCAGCGAGTAGCGCACCAGCGTGTCGGGGGGGACCCAGTCGGGCGAGCCGTTGGGGACGTTCCCTCCGTCGCGGCACAGGAGGACTTCGTCGGCGGCCAGCACGCTGGCCCCCACGGTCGTGCCGAAGTCCTGCGTGAGGCCCTCCACGGCCAGCCGCATCTCCTGGGCCAGCCGCGCCCGGTCGTTCAGCTCCGTCAGGCTCACGGAGAAATACCCCCAGAACTGGGCCGCGATGAGGGTCAGGCCGATCGACAGGACCGACGCGATCAGCAGCTCCAGCAGCGTAAAGGCCGCGCCTTGATGTGTGCCTCTGCCATGCATTTCAGTCGTCGGCTTCCTGTAGCCGCACCTGGATCCATACCACCTGGTTGTCGTAGTTCACATCCTCGGCTGTCGGGCTAAGATCGTACACCTGCTGGCCGGTAACGGGAGGCGTCCATGCGGGCTGTCCGGCCTCGGTGTGCACCTCGGCGGCGGCATCGAGCCTGCGCATCCATCGGTTGGAATGGTTGACCAGGTAGTAGGTCGGCGCGGGGCGGCACCAGGACTCCACGTGGCTCATCTGCCTGCTCTGCGCCGACAGCAGGCCGACGGTGGTGAACAAGCCGGCCACCAGGATCACCAGCGAGACCTCCAGCTCGAGGATGGTGAAGGCCGCTGCTCGCCTGCCGCCCGTCCGCCGGGCCGCGATGGTCCTGCCACACAGCACGCCAGGGGTCTCCTGTTTCATGGCGCCGGGACGATGACCTGGCCGCCGGGGCCGGTGATCGAGCCCGTCACGCCTCCCGACTCGGTGATCTGGAGTTGTCCCACCCAGGAGCCGCTGCCGTTCCTCACGGCCCGGGCCAGGAAGCTGTCCGCGTCGGCGCTGACGACCTGGTAGACGAAGACCGCACTCGGGGAGCTCTGGCTTGCGGCCAGCGACGGGTCCAGCAGGTCCATGCCCTGCAAGTCCAGCAGGCTCGTGGCGAAGGTGCGATGCTCCAGCCAGTACACCCTTTCGGCCGACCAGACCGTCCTGAGCTTCGCCGAGGCGACGTCGACTCTGGCATGCTCGACGGCCCGCGTATAGAGGGGGACGGCCATGGTCACCAGGACGCATATGACGGTCATGGCGATGCAGACCTCGACGAGGGTGAAGCCGCCCCGCAGGTTGGCCCGCACCGCGCCGGCGTGCTGGTTCATGTAGTCCTCGAAGGACTCGTAGTCGCCGGCGTCGCCGCTGACGACGAACTCGACTCCCAGCACGTTGCCTTCCGACTGGACCTCTACGTGGCGGACGATCCCGTAGACCATGAACGTCCGGGCGCGGCCGCCGGCGGCGGCGGGCAAACTCATCTCCACGCCGACGATCTCGCCGGGCGCGAAGTGGTGCTTGGAGAAGACCGCCGCCCCGGCCTTCGATACGTTGAACATCCTGGCCGGAAAGCGCGGAGGGCGCTTCGTGTTCGGCTGGACCTCCACGTCCGCAACCAGGTAGATGCGTTCGAACCGACGCGGCTTCTGCATACCAGAACCTCTTGCCGGGAGCCCCGGAAGCTCCTCCGGAGACGCCCGGTCACATGCTGTAAAGGCGCTCACACAATTCCGGATGAGCGTCGGGGCTGAGCCGTTGGCTGAACCGCACGCCGATGATCGCCCCGTCGCCCTCCACCCGGGCCCATTGGACCGTCGCGGTGATCCGCGTGGCCGCCTCGTGTCCCGGGCGGTTGTCCCTGGCGACGATGTCGACCGGGGCGCCCTTCTCGAAGAAGTGCTCGGTATAAAAGCCCATGCCGCCCAGGCTCAGATCAATGCTGAACCCGCTGTAGCGGGCCTGCGTGCCCAGGTCGATGATCGTCAACTCCTTCCGGAACGGGACGCGCTCGTATTGGCGACGCTCCGAGCCACTCATGTCTCGTGTCCTTCCTGCAACGATCTCTCGCCGCCGTCATCTCGGGCCGGAGGCGATCTGGAACATCGGGAGGTATATGGACATCAGGATCACCGCCACGGCCACGCCCATGCAGAGGATGACCACCGGCTCGACGATGCCCGTCAGGCGTTCGACGACGGCCTCGACCCTCTTGCGATAGTAGCCGGCCACCTCATCCAGGACGGGGGCCAACTGGCCCGACTCCTCCCCGACCCGGACCATGCTGACGACCATGGGGGTGAACAGCGCGCACTCTTCCATGGCCGTTGCGAGCGCGCCGCCGCCCGCGACGCGCTGCTCGATGCGCCGCAGGGCCTCGCGATAAACCGTGTTCTTCTGGAAGACCCCTCTCAGGGAGACGATGGCCTCCAGCAGGGGCAGGCCGCTGCGTAGCAGCAGGACCATGTTCGTGGCGAACCTCTCCATGCAGACCTGCACCATGCATTCGCCGATCATGGGCATCGTCAGGAGCACCTGGGAGAGGATGTGCCGCCCGCCCTCGGTCTTCAGGTAGTAGCGGATGCCGACGATCGCCGCGACCGCCCCGCCCAGGATGAACAGCCCGTTCGTCTGGAGGAAACTGGACAGGTCGATGACCGACTGCGTGATGGCCGGCAGCTCGGAGTCGAACTCCTTGAAGAAATCCGCGAAGGTGGGCACGACCTTCCAGAGCATCACGACGATCGCCAGAACGGCGACCGTCATCAGGATGCAGGGGTAGATCATGGCCGAGACCAGCTTGCTCCGCATCTGTCGGATCGAGGTGATGTAGCCCGTCAGGCTGGCCAGCACCTCGCCGAGCTGCCCGCTGACCTCTCCGGTCTTGATGACCTCGATCCACTGGCGGTCGAAGACCTTGGGGAAGTCGGCCGCGGCCTGGTGCAGCGAGAGCCCCCCGGCCACGCGGTCGGCGATCGTGCGGATGACGACCTGCATCCTCTGGCTCTGGGACTGCGCCGAGGCGATCAGCAGCGCCTCCAGCAGCGGGGTGCCGGCGGCGAAGAGAGTCGTGAGCTGCTGGAAGAACCGCAGCTTGTCCTCCCCCTTGATGCGGGGGTGCTGCTTCGCCGAGGTCCGGATGTGCCGCTGAAGCCACGTCTCGCCCGGGCCCGCAGGCAGGGTTGTCAGGGGTTCGGCCACCGTCACTCCTCGCCGGATATCGTCAGGCAGATGCTCAGGACCTCCTCCAGGCTGGTGATGCCCTCGCGGACCTTATCGAGGCCGGCATCGGCCAGCAGCTTCATGTCGTGCCCGTGCACGGCGCTGCGAAGCTCCGGCAGCGACGCCCCGGCCCCGATCAGGTCGCGAAGCTGCGAGGTGATTCGGATCACCTCGAAGAGCCCGACGCGGCCGGAGTAGCCCGTCCCGCGGCAGGCGGGACATCCCTTCGCGCGAAAATACTCCCGGTCGACGTCGAGGCCCCACTTCTCGGCCGTCTCGGCGTCCAGCGCGTAGGGCTCCTTGCATTCCATGCACAGCTTGCGGACCAGGCGCTGGGCCTCGAGGACCCGCAGCGCCGAGGCCAGCAGAAACCGCTCGGTGCCCATGTCCACGAGCCGGTTCACCGCGGCCAGCGCGTCGTTCGTGTGCAGGGTGGAGAGCACCAGGTGCCCGGTCAATGCCGCGCGCAGGCAGATCTGGGCCGTCTCCTGGTCCCGGACCTCGCCCACCATGATGACGTCCGGGTCCTGCCTCAGGAACGCCCGCAGCGCCGAGGCGAACGTCAGCCCGACCTGCGGGCGAACGTGCACCTGGTTGAGCCCCTCGAACTTGTATTCCACCGGGTCCTCGACGGTCACGATGTTCACGTCGGGCTTGTTCAGGAGGTTCAGCACCGAGTACAGGGTGGTGCTCTTGCCGCTTCCCGTGGGCCCGGTGACCAGCAGCAGGCCGTGGGGGCTTGCGGCCGCAATCTTCAAATCCTCCCCCTGCTTCGGATCGAATCCCAAGTCCGTCAGGTCCAGGGGAATCGCGCCCTTGGAGAGAATCCGCAGGACCATCTTCTCGCCGTAGACGGTGGGGATGGTGTTGACCCGCAGGTCCACGCGCTTGTTTGCGATGGTCAGTGCGATCGCGCCGTCCTGGGGGACGCGGCGCTCGGCGATGTCCATCTTGGCCAGGATCTTCAGCCGGCTGATCGCGGGGATGTACATGGCCTTGGGCGGCGGGGAGACCTCCTGGAGCCGCCCGTCGATCCGCATCCGGACCTTCACGCTGTTCTCGAAGGGCTCGATGTGAATGTCGCTGGCGCGGTTCTTGACCGCCCCGGAAAGGATGTGGTTGACCAGGCGGATGACGTGGCCGTCGCGCCCCTTGGCCACCGGACGGTCCAGGTCCACGATCTCCTCTATCGTCTCGGCGTCTTCTGCGATGGGGATCTTCTGGAAGCTCCTGGCCTCGGTGGTGATCTCCTTGACGAAGTCGCGCTTGCCGAACAGCTCGCCCAGAGCGGCATCGATCATTCCGCACGTGGCCACCACGGGACTGATGACCAGGCCGGTCAGCAGTTGGATCTGTTCCAGCGTGTTCAGGTCCGTGGGATTGGCGAAGGCGACCTCCAGCGTTCCGTCATCGCGGGAGAGTGGCACGACGAACTTCTCCCTACAGACCCTCTCGCCCACCAGCTCGGCCAGTTCCCTGGTCACGGCCAGCGGGCTGTCCTCGGAGACGACCGGCAGGCGGAGATGATCGGCGTACGCCTGGGCGATGTTTCCTTCGGTGGCCAGGTGCGCCTGGGAGAGCGCGATCTCGATCGGCGCGGTCGACTGGCTCAGTGTCTTGTGGACCTCACGGAGGTCCTCCTCGGCCAGCAGGCCCCGGTCCAGCAGCAGTTGGATCAACAGCGGCTGATCTGCCTTGATCGAATCGTTCATCCTCGGATCTCCGGTCACGGGTGATCTTCCGGGACCTCCGCGGGCGGGGCATCTTCGGATATCGTCAGGGCGCGTTTGACCTTTCCGAAGCGCAGCGTCACCCGCTTGTGCTCGATGGTGTCCACCCGCCAGCACCGCGTGGGGTCCGTTCCGCCGATCAATGAGCCGGGCCGGTACAGGTTGTCGTCGATAATGGCCATCTGGAAGTCCTGCGCCGTGATGACGGCCGTAAACCGCTTCGGCAGCGGCGGGAGCCTCCTCGCGGCCGGCTTGCTCGCCGGAGCGGTCGTCGGGCGACTGGTCGGGCGCGTGGCCGGCTGACTGGCCGGCTGCGTCTCCGGCTCCGGCGGCAAGTAGCTCGCCCAGTCGACCTCGAAGGGGTCCCGTCCCACGGGACTCGCGCCGCCCTGGGGCTCCATGAGCGAGGGGTTCAGGATCTTCTTGCCGATCACCGGCGTCTTCTTGGCCTGCGCGATCTGGAGGCCGCCGGTCTGGGTCACGGTCGAGTGCGTCACGTATCCCAGCAAGAGGATCACCAGGTACGGCGCGAACCTGTCAAGCGGCTTTAGCATTCTTGCGCACCAGTCCCAGGAGGACCAGTCTCATCACGATGTTGTTGCTCTTCTTCTGTAGCTGGCTGGAATCCACCCGCAGCAGCCGGTCGGACTGCTCCAGCCATTCCACGAACTGCTTCATCTCGGCGTACGTGCCCTCCACCTCGACGGACAGCGTTACGGTGCGATAGGGCCCGACCTTTTGCGGGGGCTGGCACGACATGTCGCGGAGCTTCACGCGGACCTCCCGCAGGCCGCCCAGCACGTACTGGACCCACTCGTTGGTGTCCGAGCCCTCCGGAATGCGCCCGCGGAAGGAGTTGATCTCGCGCCGGAGGGATTCCACGTCCCCGATGATTTCGAGGCGCTGTTTCTCCCTGGCCGCCTGGAGCCTCTTCTCGTCGATCCGGTCGGAGAGAGGCGTGTAGACGCCCACGAAGGCCAGGAACGTCAAGGCGAAGACCACCGAGAGGCGCAGCTTCGTCCGGTCGCCCAGGTGCTTCAGGACGACGGCCTTGTATTGCAGCAGCTTTTCCTTGTCGATTCCGGTTTCCATGACGTACGCCCGCCGGTCCTACTTCTTGCTTTTCTTGGGCAGCGCGACGATCGTGAACAGGGCGATCTCGCTCTGGCCCTGTTTGCGCCACCGGATCTCCGCCATCTCCACCAAGGGGAAGTCGTGCTTCAGGAGCTTCATTTCCCGCAGCGATTCCAGGAACGCGTCGATCTCCCGGGGGGCCCTCGTGCGGTCCGCAAAGCGGGCCATGCCGCTGAGCGTCAACGACTGCTTGGCGTCGCGCTTCTGCTTCTTCTTGCTCATGTCCGGCATCTCGCAGGTCGCCCAGATCTTCGACAGGCAGGCGTTGGGCGGCAGGCGAGTGGGCAGGTCGCGCAGGTAGTTGCTCCACACGATGCGCGTGGCGAGAAACCGCCGCACCGCGCCCACTTCCGCCGACAGGACCTGGCGCTCGGTCCGGATGGCCGGCGTCGAGAGCGACCTCGCCCACACGTGCGAGGCGTTCTGCCGCTGGACGCTTTCCAGCTCGCAGGCCAGCGACGCGGACTCGTCCCAGAGCACAAAGCCCATGCAGCCGGTCAGGAGCAGAATCGTGACCGCGAGCTTCCACGGGAACATCTCGCGAATGCTCGGCGGGGGGCGCAGCGATCGCATCAAATCCAGCACATGGTCCTTGCTCTTCTTCGCCGAAAGAGCCAGGGCCAGGCTGTACTGCCCATCGG
Source organism: uncultured Planctomycetaceae bacterium (assembly GCA_964427875.1). Classification (GTDB taxonomy): domain Bacteria; phylum Planctomycetota; class Phycisphaerae; order SM23-33; family SM23-33; genus CAYRVX01. The sequence goes on along the minus strand of CAYRVX010000025.1, from coordinate 45,094 downwards.
TTGGGCCGTCGCCGCCGGCGGCGGCTACCGTCATCCCCGTCTCGTCCTCCATTCGCTTGACCAGGCCGTCCGATATCCGGCCCTGGATGAAAATGCCGGGGAAGCTCCTGACGTCGAAGTTCTGACGGGCGTATATCTGCAAGGCCCGCACGGCGGAGGTGATCGACAAGGCGGGGTCGGCCTCATGGATCGCGAAGCGGCGCCACAGGACGGGGTGCTCGCCCGCCACCAGCATGGCCAGTCCGTTCGTCTCGTCCAGCAAGACCCGAATGGTCAGCTTCCACTTCTTGGGGGGCTTGCCCTGGCGGTCGGCGGCCCTCAACAGCGACCACGGCGCCGGCTCCAGCCGGCTCGACCGCACGCCCGCCGCCTTCAGGCCCGAGAGAACCTGCTCGGCGACTTCCCGCCTGACGGCCGTCAGGCTGTAGGCCTGGACGCCCGGCAGCTTTGTCTTGACGTAGTCGGCCGCGGCGTCGTCCTTGTCCCACGCATGGAACGCGCCGGATGCCTCCAACAGCTCGTTGGCCGAAGGCGGCCCCTTTCGGCGCTGGATGTCGAGACGGCGAGTGGCGAAGAAGGCGTGCTCGGGGGCGACGCCGACGCATACGGGCGTGTGACGCCGCTGCCTCGGCGTCAAGTGGGTCGTCAGCCACTGCTTGAGGGCCTCGCCCGGGCCGTCCTCGCCGATCTCCTGTGTGTGCCGGCCCAGGACGACCATGCCGGCGGGCGTGTTGGCCACCTCCGTCAGGACGATCCGGTCCTGCTTGAGGTAGGCGCCCACAGCGCGCGCCCAGCAGACTTTTGTACAACTTCCCAACACGTGGACACCTCCCCGGAAGCTCCGGGGCTCAAGTTCGCGTAACGTTCCCCGCCGTCATGGGCCAAACGGCCGGACCGCACCTGCACCACCGACCTGGGCCCGCACCACTCACGTCTGCATCGGATTGATGTCGGCATGGCCGGAGATCGTGCTGTTGACCAAATCGTAGCCCTCCTCCGTGAAGGTGACGGTGTACTGGCCATAGCCGGCCGAGGCTCCCGTGCGCGTCAGCGTCAGGGACCAGGAGTCCTCCAGATCGCCCGTGCTGCCGGCGACGACGGCGCCGGCGGTGAAATACTTCAATCCGGACAGCTTGATATCCAGGTCGTTGATGCTGGAGGCATAGGTGCCTTGACGGGCATGGTACCGCTCTTGAGACGCCTGGACCGACGCCAGGAAGTTGAATGCCTCGGCCGCCTTGGATCGCTCCACGGAGGCCAGGAACCTCGGCACGGCGAACGCCGCCAGCACGCCGATGATCACGACCACTACCGCCAACTCGACCAGTGTGAAGCCCTGCTGCCTGCTCCTCTCCATTTCGCGTCTCCTGCTCCAGATCGCCTGCGCCTTTCCGGCCAGGGAATGCGCCGGACCCATGGTTAGCTTCGGCCAGGAAAAGCTTAAAGTTAAGCAAGTTACACCGTTTTTCGCTCGCATGCGAAGCGGGCCGGCTGCCCTGACGGCTGGCACCCGGCCCCAGAAAAAGGCGACGGCCCGATGTGTCGGGACCATCGACCTGGTACTGCCTTTGACTTATTGCCCGACTCCGCAAGCAGGACCCGACAAACGCCCTGACGATGCTACGTTTGCATCGGGTTGATGTCGTCGTGCGACGCAATCGTGCTGGCGTTGGCGTCGTAGCCCTCTTCCGTGAAGGTCACGGTGTAGGAGCCGTAGCCGGCCGAGGCGCCCTGACGTGTCAGGGTCAGCGTCCAGGAATCCTCCAGGCTGGCCGTGCCGCCCGCGGCAACCACGCCGGTGGTGAAATACTTGGGCGTGGTCATCTTGATGTCAAGGTCGGTCAGGACGGCGGAGTACGTGCCTTGACGGGCGTGGTACCGCTCCTGGGCCGCCTGGACACTCGAAAGGTAGTTGAACGCCTCGGCTGCCTTTGAGCGTTCGACGGAGGACAGGAATCTCGGCACGGCGAACGCCGCCAGAACGCCGATGATCACCACGACCACCGCCAGCTCAACCAATGTGAATCCTCGTCTGCTACGCTCCATTATTCGTCTCCCACGTATGTGCCACGTTGGTCGATGCCGCTCCACGGCGTTAGGTCTGCATCGGGTTGATGTCAGGATGGTTCACAATTGTGCTGACAACGGAATTGGCGTCGTACCCCTCCTCGGTGAAGGTGACCGTGTACGCCCCGTAGCCGGCCGATGCTCCCTGACGCGTCAGCGTCAGCGTCCAGGAGTCCTCCAGGCTGCCCGTGCTGCCGGCGGCTACCGCGCCCGTGGTGAAGTACTTGGGCGTGGTCATCTTGATGTCGAGATCGGTCACAAGGGATGCGTACGTGCCTTGACGGGCGTGGTACCGCTCCTGAGCCGCCTGGACGCTCGAGAGGTAATTGAATGCCTCGGCTGCCTTTGAGCGTTCCACGGAGGAAAGGAACCTCGGCACGGCGAACGCCGCCAGGACGCCGATGATCACCACGACCACCGCCAGCTCAACCAGTGTAAAGCCTCGCTTGCTCCGCTCCATTCTTCTTCTCCCAATCTTACGGGCGCCTCACCGGCCGCTCCTCGTTTCCCGGCGTTACGTCTGCATGGGGTTGATGTCGTCGTGGGACGCAATCGTGCTCGCGTTGGCGTCGTAGCCCTCTTCCGTGAACGTCACGGTGTACTCCCCGTAACCGGCCGAGGCCCCGGACCGCGTCAAGGTCAACGTCCAGGAGTCCTCCAGGCTGCCCGTGGAGCCGATGCCGACCGTGCCGACAGTGAAGTACTTGCTGGCGCTCATCTTGATGTCGAGCTTCGTCACTTCGTCGGCATAGGTTCCTTGGCGAGCGTGGTATCGCTCCTGGGCGGCCTGCATTGCGGAGAGGTAGTTGAATGCCTCGGCTGCCTTTGAGCGTTCGACGGAGGACAGGAATCTCGGCACGGCGAATGCCGCCAGAACACCGATGATCACCACCACAACCGCCAATTCGACCAACGTAAAGCCCTGCCTTTTCTTCTCCATCATCCTGCTCCTTACACTAATAAGCGGATCACCCAGGAGGCCCCGTGCGAATGGGCCTTATGTTTATCGGCACCGCAGGCGCCGACTTTAATGAGGCCGGGAACTTTTTTCCGCCCCTTCCCTCGGGCGGCCGAACACAGGCCGCCAGAGACCCGAGTGCCGACGGGCAGACTGCGCCCGCCTCCTCTCGGCTGCCGGCGGGAAGAGCCGTGAACCCCGGAATCAAAACGACTTGAACATCCCGCCGGCAGCCGACAGAGCAGGGGCATCCTCCCTGCTCTATGATGGGTCCTCGAGCCTGGGTTCGCCATGAGTAGTGAACGGAAACTCCTCCTTTTTTTGGCCCTCTTTTCGCAATTCATGGGGAATTTACGATACGCAACCGCCCGGTGCGTCAGGAAAAGCGCCCGCCGGCAAAAGGACCCGGGCTTACTCAAGCGCGCGGGCAAGTATGTCGATAGGCTCTAACGCCGCGGGTCCGGGCCGGACGGCCCGGCGCCGCGCGAAGAGCCGCCGGCCGGCGGCAGCAGCCGGCGGACGCCTCCGGAGGAAATGCGCGTGGCGCCTGCGACCGCCGGCTGAAGAGCAGGCACCGAAACGGGACGGAGAGATGAGCGAGGCGACAAAAGGGAGGCGCAGTGCGGGGTCTCTGGTCACGCGAGGGATCATGATCGCCGTGCTGTTCTGGCTGGTCGAGGCCATCGTGCACGTCTTCGCCTTTCAGCGAGGCGACCTGTTCGATCAGCTCTTCGGCCGCCGCCTGCACGAGATGTCCGGGCCGCTGCTGTTCGTGGTCGTGCTGGTGGCGTTTGGCATCTATGCGGAGATCATGCTCCGCAAGAGCCGGCGGTACGAGGACGAGCTGCGCCGGGCCAAGGAGGCCGCCGAAGCCGCCAACCGCGCCAAGAGCCGGTTCCTCGCGAAGATGAGCCACGAGATCCGCACGCCGATGAACGGCGTGATCGGCATGCTCCAACTGCTCCAGGGCACCCCGCTCGACGAGAAACAGGCGCACTACGCCCGGGTCGCCCGGTCCTCGGCCGACGCCCTCCTGGACCTGATCAACGACATCCTGGACTTCTCCAAGATCGAGGCCGGGAGAATGGAACTGGTCTACGGCGATATGGACCTCTGGACCACCGTCGAGGACGTGGCGGAGCTGCTCAGCAAGAAGGCCGAGGACAAGCAGCTGGAACTGACCTGCCGCATCGGGCCCGACGTGCCCGATTACGTGCGGGGCGACTCGGACAAGCTGCGCCGCGTCCTCATCAACCTGATCAACAACGCCATCAAGTTCACCGACGAGGGCGAAGTCACGGTCGAGGCGCTGCTGGACCGGGACCTCGCCAACCAGGTCATCGTCCGGTTTGTCGTAAAGGACACCGGAATCGGCATCCCCAAGGACCGCTTGTACCTGCTGTTCGAGCAGTTCTCGCAGATCCACTCTTCCGACGGGCGGCAGTGGGGCGGGACCGGCCTGGGCCTGGCGATCGCCAAGCGTCTGGCCGAGATGATGGGCGGCGAGATCGGCGTGGCCAGCGAGCCCGGCCAGGGCTCGACGTTCTGGTTCACCGCCCGGTTCGAGAAGCGCGGCCAGCGCCAGGACACGCCGCCGCGAACGCAGGAATCCGCTGACCTTGGATCGCTGCGCGTGCTGGCCGTGGACGACAACTTCACCAACCGCGACGTTCTCAGCAGCCAGTTGGCGAGCTGGGGCATTTCCGCCGAGACCGCGGCCGACGGGGAGAGCGCCCTGAAGCTGCTCTACAAGGCGGCCGCGGCGGGCGAGCCGTTCTCCCTGGCGATTCTGGACATGAACATGCCCGGGATCAACGGCCTCGACCTGGCGAGGTCGATCAAGTCCAGCAGCAAGCTCAAAGACACGGCCCTGATCATGCTGACCTCCATGACGGATCAGCCGGCCCTTCCGGAGATCAAGGCGTACGGCCTCGTCGGCTGCCTGACCAAGCCGGTCAGACAGTCGCTGCTGTTCGACGCGGTGATGGCGGCCATGCCGTCCTCCCTTGCCGTACCGCACAGCCGGCCCGGGGAACAGGGCACATCGGCCGAGCGGCCGAAACCGCGCCCGAAAATCCGAAAGAAGGGCGCGAGAATCCTCCTCGCCGAGGACAACGAGGTCAACCAGGAGGTGGCGCTCGGACTGCTGAAAGGCGTGGGCTGCCGCTGCGACGTCGTCGAGAACGGCAAGCTCGCCGTCGAGGCCGTCCTCAGGCAGCCGTACGATCTGGTCCTCATGGACTGCGAGATGCCCGAGATGCACGGCTTCGACGCCACCCGGGTGATTCGCCAACACGAAAAGGAAAGCAAGGTCCTCGGCGGCCGGGACGGGCACCTTCCGATCGTCGCCCTTACCGCCAACGCCATCAGGGGGGATCGAGAACGGTGCATCAACGCGGGAATGGACGACTACCTCGCCAAGCCGATTCAGCTCGAGCAACTGGCGGCGGTGCTGGATTCGTGGCTCTCCCCGGCCGAGGGGCTTCCTGAGGCCGCGGCGCCGCAGCCCCAGCAGCCGGAAGCCCCGGCGGCGGCCGACGTGGCCGACGGCCCGCCCGCCGGGCCGCTTCCCGCGGACCAGCCCGCCCCCCTCGACCTGGATACGCTGCGCAGCCGAACCGGCGGCGAGGAGGAGTTCGTCGAGAGAATCCTCGGCAAGTTCCGCAAGAGGGCACGCCAGGACATGGAGGGCCTCAAGGAGGCCGTGCGGACGCAGGACCGCGAGAAGATCGCCTTCGTCGCGCACAGCATGAAGGGCTCGGCGGCCAATATCTTCGCGCCGGCCCTTCGCGAGGCGGCCAGCGACTTGGAACAGCTTGGGCGATCCGGCGACCTCCACGGGGCCGAGGAGTGCCTCCAGAGGATACAGGAGGAGCTGGAACGTCTCCTGGCCTACCTGCCGCAGGGGGGAGCCGACCGAGAACACGATACCCCGGCGCTCGCCGGGGATGCCGGAGGTGTAAGATGAAGATATTGATCGTTGACGATAACGAAGTGGCCCTGGAGACGCTCGATCTGGCCCTCAGGCGGGAGGGCCACGAAGTGCTCAGCGCCGCCAACGGCCGGGAAGCCCTCGACGTCCTTCGGGCCGGCCAGGTCCGCATGGTGATCACGGACTGGGAGATGCCCCAGATGGACGGCCTGGAGCTGTGCCGGGCGATCCGCGCGGAGGAGCACCACGGGTACGTCTACATCATCATCGTCACGTGCCACGACACGACCGAAGAGACGATCGAGGGCATCTCCGCGGGGGCGGACGACTTCATTGCCAAGCCCTTCCATCCGGGCGAGCTGGGAGCTCGCGTGCGGGCGGGGCAGCGCGTTCTGGCGCTGGAGACCCGTGACCTGGCCATATTCTCCATGGCCAAGCTCGCCGAGTCCCGCGACCCCGAAACCGGCGCCCACCTGGAACGGGTGCGCAGCTACTGCCGCCTCCTGGTCGAGCGCCTCGCCGAGCAGAGGAAGCCCGGATACCCGAGGGACGTCGACTATGCCAGGATGATCTACCTGACGAGCCCCCTGCATGACATCGGGAAACTGGGCGTCCCGGACTGCGTGCTCCTGAAGCCCGGCCGCCTCAGCGACCGCGAGTTCGAGATCATGAAGACCCACACGACGGTGGGGGCCGAAACGCTTGACGGGGCGCTGAGGGAGTTCCCCGACGCGAGCTTCCTTCGCATGGCGAGGGATATCGCGGTCACCCATCACGAGCGATTCGACGGCAGCGGCTACCCCGCGGGCCTGGCGGGAGAGGACATTCCCCTTTGCGGCCGGGTCGCCGCGCTGGCCGACGTCTACGACGCCCTGACCACCAAGCGCGTCTATAAGAACGCCTTCAGCCACGAGGTGTCCAAGTCGATCATCGTCGAGGAATCGGGGAGCCACTTCGACCCGGATCTCGTGGCCGCCTTCCTCGAAATGGAAGACCGGTTCATCGAGATTGCCCAGCGCTTCGGGGAGCCTGTCCTCGTGGCGGTCTGAGGCGTCCGCCTCCGCCGGACGGGGCGGCGGCCCGGCGCCTTGCCGTTCGCCGCGACGCGGCCGAGACAAAGTTCTGGAGCAGGAGGAAAAGCAGGACGAGCGCCCCGACGGCGATTCGCGTCCACCAGGCGCTGAGGCTGCCCTGGAAGTTGATCAGCGTCTGGATGAGCCCGAAGATCAGCACGCCCATGAGCGTCCCCGCCAGGAACCCCACGCCCCCCGACAGCAGCGTCCCGCCGATGACCGTCGAGGCGATGGCGTCGAGCTCCAGGCCCATCCCGGCGTTGAGCGGGTCGCCCTTCGAGACGGCGAACGTATAGACCACACCCGCCGAGGCCGAGCAGAAGCCCGCAAAGGTGTAGACCAGGATCTTCGTTCTCCTCACGGGCAGGCCCATGAGCCTCGCGGAGCCCTCGTCGCCGCCGATGGCGTAGACGTTCCGCCCGAAGCGCCGCAGGTGCGCCACGTACAGCCCCGCCGCGAACAGCGCCAGGAAGCAGAAGACCGTAAAGGGCAGGTCCACCTGCTGCGTCAGGGCGATCCTGAGGTCCTCCTGGACGCTCCGGCGGTAGAAGGGGTGCTTGATGCCCAGCGATTCCGACTTGATCAGGAACGCCATGCCGCGGGCGAAGAACAGCCCGCCGAGCGTCACCAGGAACGGCGGGAGCTTGAAGAAGTGGATCAAACATCCCATGACCGCCCCGAACATGGCCCCGAAGGCCAGCGCAACGGCGATGGCGACCAGGGGATGGAGGCCGTGCGGCAGGGCCTCGCTGACGTGTCCGACGACCCGCGGATCCAGCGCCGGATCGAACGTCAGCGTGGCGATCAGGATGCTGGTGAGACCCACGATGGACCCGACGGACAGGTCGATCCCGCCGGAGAGGATGACGAAAGTGGCCCCGATCGCCGCGATGCCCAGCACGGCGTTCTCGTCGCGGAAGAGGTTCGTGATCACGCGCAGTTCCGTGAAGCCCCTCCGGCCGAAGGCGACGCACCCGCCGGCGTACAGCACCACCAGCACGGCGGCGCTGGCCAGAACGGGGATGTACTTCGCGTCGATCCGGAGTCTCATCGCGCCGCCCTCCGGCCAACCAGCCGTCCCAGCGGCAGCCACAACCTCGAAACGCGCCGGCGAAACTCCGCCGACTGGAGCAGGCAGACGCTCACGACCACCAGGGCCTTGGGGACCAGCGCCTCATCGCTGCTCAGCCCGTGCATCAGCATGCTGGTGTGCAGCGTCTGGATCAGCAGCGCCCCGACGATGGACCCCAGCAGGTAGAACCGCCCGCCCGTGAGCGCCGTGCCGCCGATGACGACGGCCATGATCGCGTCCAGCTCCAGGTACATGCCCGTCTTGCTGGGGTCCGCCGTCCGGATGTTCGAGGTGTAGATCAGCCCCGCGATGCCCGCGCACAGCCCGGAAAACGTGTAGACCGCCCACTTCACCGCCCGCGCGTTCACGCCGGCGTACCGGCTGGCCGTGTCGTTGTCACCCACCGACTCGACGAACATCCCCGCGGCGGTCTTGCGCGTCACGAGCACCGTCAGCAGCAGCATGACCGCCACGATCGTCACCGCCAGCGGCACGTAGAATAGAAAGCCGTTGCCGATGAAGACGAACTGATCGTAGGCGGCGTACTGCCTCTGGATGGTGATCCGCCGCCCCTCGGTGATGAGCATGGCGACCCCCCTGCCGGCGACCATCAGCACGAGCGTGGCCACCAGCGGCTGGACCCGGAACACGGCCACCAGCAGGCCGTTCCACGCCCCGGCGATCAGGCAAACGCCGAGGGCCGCGCCAAGAAGCAGAGGAAGCGGCACGCCTCCCAGCTCGACCAGGCCGGCCGCCACGGCCCCGGAGATGGCCATCACCGCCCCGACCGAAAGGTCCACGCCGCCCGTGGCGATCACGAGCGTCATGCCCAGGCTCAGCAGCATCACGAGCGAGCCGTTCTTGAGGATATCGACCGGCACGCCGAAGAGGTGCCCCTCCTTCCATTCCAGGCTGAAGAACCGCTCCGTGAACAGCAGGTTGAACAGCCCCAGCAGCGCAAGGGCGACCACGGGCCAGAGCAGCTTGGCCAGCCACGCACCGCCCAGCCGGTCAGGTCTGGCCCTGGCCGCCATCTTCATGCCTCGCTATGATCCGCATGATTGCCTGTTCGCTGATCCGGTCGGCGACGAGCTCGCCCACCTTCGCGCGGTCGCGAAGGACGACGACGCGCTGGCTGGCGCGGACCACCTCCTCCAGCTCCGAGCTGATAAACAGGATGGCGATGCCCTGATCGCGAAGCCTGGCGATGAGCCTCTCGACCTCGGCCTTGGCGCCGACGTCGATGCCCCGGGTCGGCTCGTCGAGGATCAGCAGACGCGGCTCGGTCGCCAGCCAGCGGGCCAGAAGGACCTTCTGCTGGTTTCCGCCGCTGAGGTCCTCGGCCGCCTGCTCGACGCCGGCCGTCCGGATGTCCAGGGCCCCGATGAACCTCTCGGCGATCTCCAGTTGCCTCTTCCGCGGCAGCGTCCGAAAGGCGCCCCGGCTGGCCTGGAGGGCCAGGACGATGTTCTCCCGCACCGACAGGTGCGGGATGATGCCGGCCACCTTGCGGTCCTCGGGTGTGAACGCGAAGGCCAGGCGGACGGCGTCCCGCGGGCTTCGCAGGCGCACGGGGCGCCCGCCGACCGTGACGCGGCCGGAGGTGGCCCTGTCCACCCCGAAGAGCAGCCGGGCCAGTTCCGTCCGGCCCGAGCCGAGCAGCCCCGCCACGCCGACGACCTCGCCCCGGGCGATCGTCATGTCCACCGGCGCGACCGCGCCGGTGCGTCCGAGCCCTTCGGTCCGAACGAAGGCCTCGCGCTCGCCGGCCGCGGCCGCGAGAGGCCTGTGCGACATCGCCTCCACCTCGGCCGGGTCCTTGCCCACCATCCGCCCCACAAGGTGCAGCTTCGGCAGCCGCGCCGTCTCGTACTCGCCAACCAGCCGGCCGTCCTTCAGCACCGTGATGCGGTCCGAGACCTGGTACACCTGGTCGAGAAAGTGCGTGATGAAGATGATGCCCAGGCGCTCGTCGCGGAGCCTCCGCATGACGGCGAAGAGCTCCTCGACCTCGTTCTCGTCGAGGCTGCTGGTCGGCTCGTCGAGGATCAGCAGCTTGGCGTCCACGTCGAGCGCGCGGGCGATGGCCGTCAGTTGCTGGACGGCGATGGAATAGCTCGACAGGGCCTGGGAGACGTCGATGTCGATGCCGAGGCGCCGCATGGCCGCCCTTGCGCGGCGGCGAATGGCCCGCCAGCGGACCATCCCGAGCCGCATCGGCTGGCGGCCGAGGCAGACGTTCTCCGCCACCGACAGGTGCGGAATCAGGTTCACCTCCTGGTAGACGGTGCTGATTCCCAGCGCCTCGGCGTCCATGGGAGAGTGCGGCGCGATGGGCGAGCCATCGAAGCGGACGCTGCCGACGTCCCGGCGGTAGACGCCCGTGACGATCTTGATCAGCGTGCTCTTGCCGGCCCCGTTCTCGCCCATCAGGGCGTGGACCTCGCCGCGGCGAACGGTGAAATCCACCTCCTCCAGGGCCTGGACACCGGGAAAGGCCTTGGAGATGCCCCGCATCTCCAGGAGTGCGTTGTCCGCCGGTTCTGGCATCAATACTTGCGGGTGCCGATCAGGTCCTTGGCGACCGACTGGTCGTACACGCCTTCCTTGATGACCAGGCGCTTCCTGATGAGGGCCTCGACCAGGTCGAACAACTGCGGCCCCAGCAGCGGGTTGCACTCGACGGTGCAGTTCAGCTCGCCGGCGATCATGGCCTCGAAGGCCGCCTTGACCGCGTCGATGGAGACGATCTTGACGTCCACGCCCGGCTTGAGGCCCGCTTCCTTCATCGCCTGGATCGCCCCGAGCGCCATGTCGTCGTTGTGGGCGAACAGCGCGTTGAACTCCTTGCCTTCCTTCGTCTTGATGAAGGCCTCCATGACCTCCTTGCCCCTTCCGCGCTCGAAGTTGCCATCCTGGGACTTGACGATCTTGACGCGATCGTGCCCGGCGATGACCTCCTCGAAGCCCTTCTTGCGGTCGGTCGCGCAGGACGCCCCGGGCGTGCCCCGCAGCTCGAAGACGCGGACCTGGCCCGTGGTGTTCTCCACGAACCACTTCGCGGCGCGGCGGCCCTCTTCGACGAAGTCCGAGCCGACGAACGTCACGTACAGCGAGTGGTCCGTCACGTCCACGCCCCGGTCGGTCAGGATCACCGGTATCCCCGCCTTGCCGATCTCACGCAGCACCGGCTCCCAGCCCGTCTCCACCACCGGGGAGAACGCGATGATGTCCACCCTCTGCGCGATGAACGACCGCAGGGCCTTGATCTGGTTCTCCTGCTTCTGCTGGGCGTCGGCGAAGCGCAGGTCTACGCCGCGCTTCTTCGCCTCGGCCTTGATCGAGACGGTGTTGGCCGCCCGCCAGTCGCTCTCCGAGCCGATCTGCGAAAAGCCCATCACGATCTTGCCCGTCTTGATCGCCTGGCCCTGCCCGCCGCTCTGCGATCCCTCTTCCCCGCAGGAGGCCACCAGGCCGCAGCAGGCAGCCAGCATCACACACGCAATCCCCCTGATCCACCTCGCGCCGGTCTCTGTCATGTCTTGCTCCTTCTCTTGACCGAGTCTTGCGACCTGCCGGTCCGTGGTGCCGTTTCCATCTCCCTACAGCGTCTCCGGCGCGCGCCGTGCGGTCAAGGGGTTCCTGTGATTCTCGCCTGCGTCTGGCGCAAGGAAGACGTCGTGTGCCGGGTCAACGCGAGCCCTTCAGCAACACAAACGCCGCGAAGCCTCCGGTCATCGGCAGGGGAATCGTCTCGCCCTTGCAGGCGCCCGTCAGGAGCGGCTTGCCGAAGAAGTCCTCCGGGTCCATCAGGCGGAACGCCTCGCCCGGCTTGAGGAACGGCGCGACCTTCACCTCCACGCGTCGGGCGCTGGTCATGTTGAAGACGGCAAGGTTCGCGCGGGCCGGGTCGTACCTGTTCGGCAGGAGCACGACACGCACCTCGGGCGCCAGGGGCCCTTTCACCTGGCGGTTGTCCCTTCGGTCGACCTTCTCGCACGTGCGAAAGCTCAGCCCCCCGCTGAGGATCAGGTTGTTCCGCAGGACCACCTTCCTGTACCGGTTGATGGCGATCCCGTCGCCTACCACGACGTTGTCCCGAACCTCGCAGTCCTCGTTGTGCGGGGCGTTGTAGCCGATCCGCATCGGCACCCTGTGGAGGTAGTTTCTCCTGACGACGATACTCCGGCTGGGCCGGCCCCCGCCGACGAGAAACGGCCCCTTGTCGTAGGCGATGTTGTCCTCGATCACGAAGTTATCCACGTACGCCCGGCTGGATCCGTAGGCGTGCATCGTGTACTGTCCGCGGCCCCACCGGGTCGTCATGATGCAGTTGGAGATCGTCTTGTTGCCCTCGGCGTTCTGCGTGTAGATGCAGTGGCCGTGGCAGCGGTCGGGGCCCTTCCAGCCGTTGTTGACGATGATGCAGCCGTAGACCTCGCTGTCGGTCGAGCCCTTCCACCAGCCCACGCCGCCGCCGAAGTTGTCGTGGATGTACAGGTTGATGAACTTGCACCCCTGGCCGGCGTAGACCTGGAGCCCGCCGAGCGGTGCGGCCAGGTCGCTCGGGTGCGAGCCGGAAGTCTTCGTCTCGCGCGACACCTCCTTGTCCGGCGCGACGGTGATCTCCAGGTCCCACAGCCACACGTAGCTGCTCGGGGCCGAGACCGTCAGCCCGCCGTCGATCATCACCCGCTCGCCCTTGTGCGCGCGGACGTGGATCGGCCTGCCCTTCGTCCCGGCCAGCTTGACCGCGAGGCCCCTGCCCTTGCGTTCGTAGGCTTGCTGCGATCTGTACTTTCCGCCGCAAATCCAGATCGTGTCTCCGCCCTTGACGGCGTGCTTGCCCTCCAGGGCCGAGACAATGTCCCACGGCGCTGCCTCGGTTCCCGCGGCGTCCGGCTTGCCGTCGGGCGCGACGTGGTATTCCGCCCCCCCGGCCGCGCCGGCCAGCACGCACACGCCGACGACGACCGCCGCCCATCTGCCCATCCTGGGTCCAAGTGTCTGATTCGTCATGGCTCGCCCGTCTGTTCGCTTTCGCGTTTCAGCGCCCGGCCGGCTGCTTGACAATCCACCGGGAATCCAATACAGCCTCTTGTACCGCAGCCGATTGGGCATCGCAATCACTCGGACCGGCCCGGGAGTGGATCGCCCCATGAATCCGAAACACCTCAACATGGTCGTGATCATGACCGATCAGCAGCGGGCGGACGTCTCGGCCGGCGAGGGCATGCTCACGGGGCGATACCCCGGCGCCGCTACGTCATGAAGACCGATCCCCGCAACTACTGGTCGCCGTAGCGCTGAGGACCCACACGCCGCCTTGTGGGGCGTTTAGTGGTGGGGCTTGCCATGCAGGCTGTCTTGCAGTCCCGAAGCGGCGCCGTTACGGTGCGCACGATGATACTCGCCTATCACGCGATCTTCAGCGCGTACGGATTCTGGTTGCCGAACGATCCTCGCGGCTCGTGGTCGGACTTCGTTCGCAGTTGGGAGCTGTTCCGCTTCGGGAAGGCCACAAAGGTCAATGTCCGGTATTCGGTGGCAAGGGCCGAACACAACGTCGCTGAGCGACTCCGCGCGAAGGCGTCGCTGAAGTATGCGCCGGTTGCCTACACAGGCCGGCAGGCACGGGCGATCGGCCGTGGCTTCGCGATGGCCGTGAGCGAGGGTAAGTACGTGGTCCACGCCTGCTCGATCCTGCCGGAACACGTGCATCTGTTGATCGCTCGTCACGAGCGCGGCATTGAGCGCATCGTCGGACACCTCAAGGCAAGAGCGACGCAGCGGCTGAAGGCCGAGGGTCTGCACCCACTGGCGGGGCATGTCCCAAGCGGGGAGTCCCCTCCGTCGCCCTGGGGGCGCCGGGGATGGAACGTGTACCTGGACGATCTCAGGAAGATGCGCCGCGCTGTAAGGTACGTCCAGTCCAACCCGCTCAGAGAGGGCAAACCGAAGCAGCATTGGAGCTTCGTCACGCCGCTGTGATCGCTGCCGGGGCGATCTCGCTCGTGTACATTGCTCCCCCGTAGGGAACGCGGCGAGCAAGCTCGCCCGCTAAACGGGAATACGACGGTGACCTGTACTGGACGTTCGTTCTCCAGGGCGTTTAGCGGCAGGGCTCGCCCTGCGCGTCTTGGCTCCACCCGGCGGCGTCTATGCGCCGAGGTACTTCGCGTAAACGTAGTACGCCCCGCAGCTCTTGCCCTTGCCGTTGAGGAACCACGTCTCGAGCTTCGTCTTGCCTGGCTCGATCTTCACGCGGAAGGTGGCCGCCTTGGCGCCGGCGGGGACGGGCTGTGTCCGATCGACGTTTGCGATTCTCAGGCGGGCCTTGGCCACGTCGAACAGGCGCTCGCGGATGGGCTTGTCGGCCTCCTTCGGCCAGCGCCGCAGCTCGAGCTCGTACGTCCCGGCCCGGGCGACGTCCACGGCCCAGAAGCCGTTGGCCATCGGCCCGCCGCGGATGTGGCCCTGGTTCCAGGTCCGGTTGGCCCCGCTGCCGTGCCAGTCGTGGGCGGTCAGCCGCACGGGGTCCTCGTGCTCCGAACCGATGATCGTCTCGCAGTACCCCCCGAAGTGCTCGGAGACGCCGGCCCACCATTTCTCGTACTCGGCCCGCAGGCGCTCGACCACCTTGGGATTCGCCTCGGCGACGCTCGTCTTCTGGCCGGGGTCGGCCTTGATATCGTACAGCTCCTTGCCGTTCACCAGGCGCCAGCGGTCGGTCATGACGGCGCTCTTTCGCCACTTGACGGGGTCCTCCAGGCGCTGGGAGTCGGTGACCAGCACGCGGTCGGGCCAGTCGGCGTCCTTGGCCTTCAGCAGCGGCGCGAGGCTGTCGCCGTCGAGCTTGACGCCCTTGGGCCCGGCGATCCCGCACAGCGCGGCCAGCGTGGGCATGAGGTCGATGTGGGCGGTGATGCGGCCGATGTCCACGCCCGCCCTGATGCCGCCGCCCGGCCAGCGGATGAAGCACGGCACGCGATGCCCGCCGTCATACTCGCTGCCCTTCGTGCCCCGCATGCCGGCGTTGAAGCCCTTGCCCCTTCGGAACCCCCCGGCCGTGCCGTTGTCCGTCATGAAGATCAGGATCGTCTCCTCCGCGATGCCCAGGTCGTCGAGCTGCTTCACCAGCCGGCCCATGTTCTCGTCGATGTTCGTGATCATCCCGTAGAAGTTCGCGCTCGGCACGTTCGGCTTGCCCCGGTACATGTCGCTGTACTTCGCGGGCACGTTGTACGGGCCGTGCGGGGCGTTGGTGGTCAGGTAGCAGAAGAACGGTTTCTTCCGCTTGACGCTGGAGGCGATGAACTTCCCGGCCCCCTGGAACCACACGTCGGTGCAGTAGCCGGTGTGCTTGACGAACTTGCCGTTGTGCTCGTACGTGTCGTCGGTGTAGTCGTTGCCCCAGTAGTCGGGCGTCTGGCCGACCCCGCCGCCGCCGTGACGCCAGACCACCTCGAAGCCCCGGTATCGCGGGCTGAACGGGTAGTTGTCGCCCAGGTGCCACTTGCCGAAGTGCCCCGTCCGGTAGCCGCCGTCGGCAAAGACGTTCGCGAGGGTCACCTCGTCCTTACGCAGTAGGCTGCGCCCCATGATGGTGTGCCAGACGCCCGTGCGGTTGCAGTACCGCCCGGACATGAGCGCCGCCCGGGTCGGCGAGCACGTCGGGCCGACGTGGAAGTTCGTCAGCCGCGTCGACTGCCCGTGGAGTCTGTCCAGGTTGGGCGTGCGGATGATCTTGTTGCCGTGACAGCCCAGGTCGCCGTAGCCCTGGTCGTCGGTGATGACGATTATCACGTTGGGCCTGCCGGGCCTCGCCTCGGCGGCCCGGGCCAGCGAGAGGGCCCGCGGGGCCGCCAATGCCGCCGCCCCGAAGCCCATGGCCTTCAGGAAGTCGCGACGCGTCTGAACTAAGCCGTTCGCCTTGTCCATCTCCGCAGTCTCCTTCTACTCGTCAAAAACGATGCAGACCTTGCCGGTCTGGCCCTTGTCGGCCAGGTCGTAGGCCTTGGCCGCCTCGCTCAGGGGGAGGCGCTCGGTGGAGGTCACGTCGGGGCGCAGGCCCCAGCGGTCCAGGTTCGTCACCAGCTCCTCCAGGTGATACAGGCTGGTCACCCACGAGCCGTACAGCGTGATCTGCGGGTGGATCAGCAGCGGGGATACGTCGAACTCGACCTTGCTGCCCTCGCCGACGTAGACACACCTGCCCCACTGGCGGGTGCACTTCAGCGCGAGCAGCCGAGCCGACGGGGCGGCCGAACAGTCGATCGTCACCTCGCAGCCGAGCCCGTCGGTGAGGTCCATGATCTGCTCGTAGGGATCGGGCTCGGCCGGTATGGCATGCTCGACGAGGCCGAGGTCCATGGCGAGCTTCATGCGGCCTTCGGAGATGTCCGTGCCGAGGATGAGCTTGGCGCCCATGGCCCTTGCGAGCATGGCGGCCGCGAGCCCGACGGGCCCCAGGCCGGTCACCAGCACGCGGTCGCGCCCGCTGACGCCGACACGCCGCAGCGCCTCGTAGGCCGTGCCGAACCCGCACGCGCACAGCGCCCCGTCGACGTACGAGAGGCCCTCGGGCAGCTTGACGCAGGTATTCTCCTCGGCGAGGAGGTAATCGGCGTGGCCGCCGTCGCGCTGCCAGCCGTAGGCCGCCCTCAGCGGGCTGGTGCAAGAGATCATGTACCCGTGCTTGCAGTCGTCGCAGCAGCCGCAGCCGCTGATGTGATACAGCACGACGCGGTCGCCTTCCTTGTAGCGTTTGCAGTTGGGCCCGACCTCGACGATCTGCCCGCACGGCTCGTGCCCGGCGATGACGCCCTGGTAGGCCTCCGGGCCCTTGCCCAGGTGCTCGCGGTAGATCGCGCGGATGTCGCTGCCGCAGATGCTCGAGGCCTTCATCTTGACCAGCACCTGCCCCGGCCCCGGCTGGGGGACCTCGACCTCCTTGAACTCCACCGTGCTGTTGCCCGGGAGAATCACACCTTGCATCGTCGCCATCTTCCCATTCCTTTCCACGGAGCTTTCAGCGCTATTGGCCCGTCGGCCCGGGACGCAATCCACGAATTACACGAATCGGACGAACCAGACAAGCTCAAGATGGAAGAAACGGCCCGCTCGCGCGCGGGCGGGAGGGAAAACCCGCGCCGCCGGCGGCGCGCCGAAGCCGGCAATGGTATACTCTCAAAGCCGCCGCCAGAGAGGAGAAGAGACGATGCAGCAGATCGGCCAGGAGTTCATGGAGAGGACGCGACACCGGTATCTCCCCGCGTCGGGCCAGCGAAAAGGGCTGCCGGCGCCGCCGCTGGAATTGCCGCACGATCCCTCGCAGCCGGCCATCCGCCTGCCGCCGCCGAAACAGCTCGGTACCGAGCCGGTCCTCCTTCGCGAGCTGATCGAGGCCCGCCGCAGCGTTCGCGAGTACGCCGATGGGCCCGTCAGCCTGGAGGAGCTGAGCTACCTGCTGTGGTGCACGCAGGGAGTCAAGGAGGTGATTCCCCACCATGCCACGCTGCGTACCGTCCCCTCGGCCGGGGCGCGCCATGCCCTGGAGACGTACCTGCTCGTCCGCCGCGTCGACGGGCTGCGGGCCGGCCTGTACCGCTTCCTCGCCATCGACCACAAGCTTGCGGAGATCGCGACGCGGGCGGGCATCGCCGAAGCGATCACCGATGCATGTTTCGGCCAGGCCTTCGTCATGACCGGCGCCGTCAGCTTCATCTGGACGGCCGTGCCGTATCGCATGGCCTGGCGGTACAGCCAGCGAGCCTACCGCTACCTGCACCTCGACGCCGGGCACGTCTGCCAGAACCTCTACCTCGCGGCCGAGTCCGTCGGCTGCGGCGTCTGCGCCGTCGCCGCGTTCGACGACGAAGCCCTCGCCGCCGCCCTCGACCTCGACGGCAAACAGCAGTTCCCCATCTACCTCGCCGCGCTGGGAAGGAAGCCCAAAGCCGACCCATGAGCGAAGCGAATTGGCCGGAAGCCCGTGGGACCGGAAGGCGCGGAGGCCCGCGCGCCGCGCCACGGCCCGAGAGGGCTGGACACGGCGGGCGGGAAAGCGTATCATGAGGGCGTTCGGAGAGACGGGACCTCGGCCCGGCGGACGGGAGCTCATGGGGCGGCCTCGCCCGAAAGCCGCAGAAAGAACGCAATAAACGCGGGTCGGAGGTGTATTTCAGGAGAGAGGCTACGGGCCAGTGGTGGATTGGTGTGATGGTTGAACGGTGCAAGGGAGCAATCTGCCTGGCGGGCGTGCTCGCCGCGGCCCTGGGCGGCTGTACGCCCGCACAGTACGCCGAGCAGGCCGACCGGGACGCCTACGGGGCGCTGCGGGAAACGCAGCGGTTCGCCCTCGGCGCCGGCGGCAGGCTTAACGTCACGTACGCCCCCTTCTCCCAAGGCGACGGGAAGGCTGAAGCGACGATAAAGGTCGGCGAGAGGGTCATCCGCCTCGCCGACGGGGAGGTCCAGAAGCTCACGCTTGACGAGTGCATGCAGATCGCCTTCCGCAACAGCCGGGAGTTCCAGACGCAGAAGGAGGCGCTGTACACCGCGGCGCTGGCCCTGGCGAACAGCCGGCGCGGCTGGAACTTCCCCCTGCTGGGCGGCTCGGTGACCGGCGAGGCCGGACGCCGGGTGGAGAACCGCGGGGCCGAGACGAACAGCGGCGCGATGGCGTCGCAGGCCACGCTCACCCAGCAGTTGGTGCACGGCGGGGCGCTGACGCTCGGGGTCGGCGCGGACCTGCTCAGCGACCTGCTGGGCTGGCGGTCGACGACGGTCGGCTCGCTGCTGAGCGCGAACTTCACTCAGCCGCTGCTGCGGGGCGCGTGGCGCGGTTTGGCATACGAGGAGCAGTATCGCGCCGAGCGGGACTTCGTCTTCACCGTGCTGGAGTACGAGCGGTTCACGCAGACGTTCGGCGTGGACATCCTCTCGCAGTACTATGCCGTACTCCAGCAGCGGGACCAGTTGGAGAACGAGCGGGACAACATCAAGCGGCTGGAGGACACGTTCGCGGTGACCAAGCTGCTCGCGAAGATCGACAGCCTCAAGCGGATCCAGCAGGACCAGGCCGAGACCGACCTGATCAACGCGAAGGTGCGCTTCGAGGCGAGCCAGCAGTTGTATAAGAACGCGGTGGACCGGTTCAAGATCTCCCTGGGCCTGCCGATCTCCGCGGGGGTCGAGCCGGCGTATCCCGAGGCCCTGACGGAGCTGAACAGGATCGGCCCCAAGGAGATTCCCGTGACCGAGCCGGAGGCCCTGACGGTGGCGCTGGCGACGCGCCCGGACGTGCTGCGCCAGGCGGCGAGCGTTCGCGACGCCGAGCGCGACGTGGAGATCGCCGCCGATGCGTTCCTGCCGGCCCTCGACGTGACGCTGGGCATTTCCGCCGCCGGCACCGCCCCGCGGAAGTTCGCTCGCGTGGGCTTCCACCGGCACACTCGATCCGCGTCGGCGAAGCTGGAGTACGAGCTGGACCAGACAGACAACCGCGACGCGTACCGCGGCGCGATGATCGCCCGGGACAAGGCGATGCGCGACTACGTCGAGTTCATCGACCAGCTTCGGCTGGAGATCCGCCAGTCGTACCGTTCCCTGCTTCAGTCTCGCAGGAGCTATGAACTGGAGCTCCGAAATGTCGTGACCGCCAAACGTCGCCGCAAGCTGGCTGTCTTACAACATCAGGAAGGCCAGGCCACCGCCCGCGACGTGCTGGAGGCCGAAGACGGCCTGCGCCGGGCGCAGAACGGCGTCACGAGCGCGTTGATCAGCTACACGACGACGCGGCTTCAGTTCATGACGACGCTGGGCCTTCTTCGCACGGACGAGAAGGGAAAACTTCATGAACGACCAGAGCCATTCAAGTTTGACCGCATCTGGAAGCGCTACCCGTACGTCTCCGGGCCCTAGCGCCGCTCCGGCTGCGACCGCGGGCCTGCCGACGGCGCCCGCAAGCCGGCGCGGCGCCTGGCCGCTTGTCATCGGCGCAGCCGTGCTGCTGGCCGCGCTGGGCGGAGGAGCGTGGGCCATCTTCAGCGAATCGGACGCCGAGGGCACGTCCGCGGGCAACGGCCCGGTCGCCGTCGTCGCCCGCGGCGTGCTGGTCGTCTCCGTCACCGAAAGCGGCGAGATCAGGCCCGAGAAGCGAAAGGTCATCTCCAACGAGATCCGCTACCCCGTCATCATCAAGGAGCTCGTGGAGGAAGGCGACAGGGTCAACAAGGGCGAGACGATCATCACCTTTGAGTGCAGGGAGCTCTTGGACGAGATCGAGGGCAAGAAGCTGGCCGTCACCAACGCGAAGAACACCTACCTCCAGGCCGATGAGAACGTCGAGCTGGACAAGAAGGAACAGGACAACCTGGTCCGCAAGGCCGAGCAGGCCGTCGTGGACGCCAAGGCGGACCTGCGGCGCTACATGGAGGCCGGCGGCCCGGTGAAGATCGACGACGCCAACTCCGCGATCCAGACTGCCAGGCGCGACCTTGCCCTGGCCCAGGACAGGCTGAACTTCAAGCTCAAGGTCAACGCCGACGAGGAGCTGAACAAGCCCTTCAGCGAGAACGACATCGAGGTCGAGAAGCTCTCCGTTGAGAAGCTCAAGATCGCGTTGCGAAAGGCCGTCTCAGAACACGGGATGCTGCTGAAGTACGACGACCCGCGCGAGAAGAGGACCCTCCAGATGGCCGTGGAGGACGCCGAGCTCGCCCTGGAGCGGGCGAAGCATACCGCCAAGAGCAAGCTGCTGACGTCTGAAACCGACCGCGAGACCAAGAAGGTCGCCCTGGACCTTCAGACCCGCCAGCTTGATGACCTCCTCGAGGACGCCAACAAGCTCGTCATCGTGGCCGAGGAAGAGGGTCTGGTGGTCTACGACACCGGCGGCAGCCGGTGGCGCCCGACTGAGACCGTGGTCGAAGTCGGGGCAAAGGTCAGCCCTCGCCAGCAACTCATGATCATTCCCGACATGACCACGCTGCTGATAAAGACGAAGGTATACGAGGCGATCATCGACCAGGTGAAGCTCGGCCTGAAGGCCCACGTCCGCCTGGACTCCCGCCCCGACAGCGTCCTGGCGGCGCACGTCGTGAAGGTCGGCGTCCTGCCCGACAGCCAGCATGACTGGCTCAACCCCGGCGTGAAGGTCTTCAAGGTGGATATCGATCTCGACGAAGACGTCCCGGACTTGAGGCCCGGCACGAGCGCCCAGGTGGAGATCGAGCTGCTTAGACTCACCGACGTCCTCTCAGTGCCCGTCGCGGCCGTGTTCACCGAGCAGGAGAAGACCTACTGCTATCGGTCGGCCAACGGCCGGCTCGGGCGGGTGGAAGTCAAGCTCGGGCACATGAACGACACCCGCGTTCAGATCCTCTCCGGGCTGGCCGAGGGCGACAAGGTCCTGCTGAACCCGCCGGCATCGGCCGAGGGCGGCGTCAAGCAGAAGGAGAAGGAGGAGGAGGAGGAACCGCAGCCGCCGCCGCAGGAGGCGGACCGCAAGCCGGAAGGCGGGCGGCCCGGCCCGCCGGACGTGCCGGCTGAGGGAAGGCCTGGCCCGTCCCCGGGCGGTCGGGCGAGGCCGGACGGTGCGGCCGGGGGCGGCCGGGGGCGGCGAAGTGGCGGCAGAGGCGGGCCGTCCGGACGAGGCGGCTAGAGATGACCGAGCTGGTTCGCCTGGATCATCTCTCCAAGACATATCACGTGGGCCTGACCAGCGTGCCGGCCCTGCGCGAGATTCGCCTGTCCATCCAGGAGGGGGAATACGTAGCCATCATGGGACCCAGCGGGTCCGGCAAGAGCACGATGCTCAACATCCTCGGCTGCCTCGACCGCCCCACGGGCGGGCACTACTGGCTCGGCGGCCAGGACGTCAGCGCCCTGTCGGACAACCAGCTCAGTGAGGTCCGCAACCTGAGGATCGGCTTCGTCTTCCAGAGCTTCAACCTCATTCAGCAGCTCACGATTCTCCAGAACATCGAGGTGCCGCTGTTCTACCAGGGCGTCCCGCGTCACCGCCGCCACCCCCGCAGCCAGGAGCTTGCGGAGATGGTTGGCCTGGGCGAGCGCATCCACCACCGACCTCGAGAGCTCTCCGGCGGGCAGCAGCAGCGCGTGGCCATCGCGCGGGCCCTGGCCAACGACCCGCTGATCCTGCTGGCCGACGAGCCGACCGGCAACCTCGACACGGCCACCAGCACGGAGATCCTCACCGTGTTCGATGAGCTTCACGCCCGCGGCTGCACCGTCATCATGGTGACGCACGAGCCGCACGTCGCCGCCCATACGCACCGGGCCATTCACCTGCGGGACGGCCGGGTCGAGTCCGACGAGACCAACGACCCGCCGAGCCACGAGACATGAAGGCCATCTACAAAGCCGCCGACATCGTGGGGCTCGGGCTGCACAGCCTGTTCGTCCATCTGGCCCGCTCGGCCCTGACGGCCCTGGGCATCGTCTTCGCAG
This sequence comes from uncultured Planctomycetaceae bacterium, assembly GCA_964427875.1. Lineage (GTDB taxonomy): Bacteria > Planctomycetota > Phycisphaerae > SM23-33 > SM23-33 > CAYRVX01. The sequence continues at coordinate 22,517 of CAYRVX010000025.1, read as the reverse complement.
TCTGGAGCGTGATCGCCATGCTGGCGATCAACGAGGGCTTCAGTTGGGAATCGCAGCAGTACCTTCGCGAGCTGGGCAGCGACAACATCATCATCGAGTCGGTCAAGCCGGCGACGGGCGAGTCGAAGGCTACCGGGCAGACGCGCGGGGTCCTTTCCTACGGCCTCAAGCACGCCGACGTGGCCCGCCTGCGGGACAACATCCCGCACGTCCGGAGATGCGTAACGGTGCACCGCACGACGAAGTACGCCTACCGCCCGGGGCGGAACATGACGGCCTCCGTCCTGGCCACCGAGCCGACCTACGTCCGGGTCGCGCGGACGGAGCTGACGGCGGGACGGTTCCTCTCCGCCGCCGACCTCCTGCGGAACAAGCCCTACTGCGTCATCACCCGGTCGTTCGCCCGGCGGATGTTCACCTACGAGGACCCGCTGGGCAAGACGCTGCGGCTGGAGAACGAGCCGTTCGTCGTGGTGGGCGTGCTGGCCCGCCTGCCGCGTGCCCTGGCCGGCAGCGGGGGCGACGTCGGCAACCACGTGATCATCCCCGTCACGACCGACCGCACACGATTCGGCGAGTACACCGTCATGCGGACCTTGGGATCCAGCACCTTCGAGCTCGTCGAGGTCAGCCAGGCCATCCTCCAGATGAACGGCGACGAGGCCGTCCTCAACGGGGCCAACATCGCCCGCCACCTCCTGAGGCGATACCACGAAGAGGAGGACTACGAGATCACCGTCCCGCTGGAGCTCATCGAGCAGCGAAAGAAGCAGCAGCGGCTGTGGAACATGATGTTCCTGATCATCGCCTCGATCTCGCTGGTCGTCGGGGGGATCGGCATCATGAACATCATGCTCGCCAGCGTCACCGAGCGGACGCGGGAGATCGGCGTGCGACGGGCCTTGGGCGCAAAGCGGCGAGACATCATCACGCAGTTCCTCGTCGAGTCCGTCACGCTCACCACCGTGGGGGGGCTGCTGGGGATCGGCATCGGCCTGCTCGTGCCGTATCTTGTCGAGTGGGTGCTGGGACTGACGACCATCGTCTCACCAACGACGCTGCTTCTGCCGCTGGGGATGGCCATCGCCGTGGGGCTCATCGCCGGGCTCTACCCCGCCTTCCGCGCCGCGCGACTCGACCCCATCGTCGCGCTGCGGCACGAGTGAGCCTCCCGGCGCCGCCGGGGGCCTCAGGCCGTCTGGAGCTCCTTCTGCCTCCTCTCCAACTGATGGCGCAGACGCGACAGGACCGCCGAGTGCATCTGGCTAACCCGGCTCTCGGAGAGGTCCAGCGTCTCGCCGATCTCGCGCATCGTCATCTCCTCGAAGTAATACAGGATGATGATCAGGCGCTCGGCGCGGCTCAGGCCGCGAGTGACCAGGTCCTTCAGGTCCTTTCGTTGAACCGCGCGGAACGGGTCGTCGCCGCGCTTGTCCTCCAGCACGTCGATCTCGCGGACGTCCTTGTTGGAGTCGGTCTCGAACCACTTGCGGCTGAGGGATACGAGCCCGACGGCGTGGGCGTCGCGCTGGAGCTTACGGAAGTCGCTCATCTTCAGGCGCATGGTCTTGGCGAGCTCTCGATCGGTGGGTTTGCGGCCGAGCTCGGCCTCCAGGCGCTGCATGGCCTCCTTCAGCTTGTGAGCCCGGCTGCGGACGAGCCTGGGCACCCAGTCCATCGAGCGCAGCTCATCAAGGATCGCACCGCGGATGCGAGGGGCGCAGTACGTCTCGAATTTCACGCCCCTGCCCGGGTCGAAGGCGTTGACGGCGTCCACGAGCCCGAAGATGCCTGCCGAGATCAGGTCCTCGACGTCCACTTCGTCCGGCAGCTTGGCGTAGAGCCGCTCGGCGGTGTACTTTACAATCGGCAGGAAGTTCTCGATGAGCCGATTGCGGACCTCTTCATCCTTCTCGGAGAAGAACCGGTTCCACAGCGCGTTCAACTCCTCCTGGGTGGCCTTCGTGCGCCTCGTTTTCATGTCCTCTGGCTCCTTCCTGCTGACCCCCCCACGGCCCTGGGGACCCGGCCGCTGGGCGTGGCGCATAAAGTCGTTCCGTGAAGCCGGTCGGCGACCGCCACGGCGTCCGGAAACGCCGTCATGCTCCCGAGAGGAAGCCGCGTCGCCTTGTTCGACCCTGATAGAGCGCTCATCCTACTTATTTTCGTCAGATTTCTTATGTTCTTTAGGCCTCATAGTCGATTTCAACATCGTATTTTTCATCCTTTCTGCTTCTCCTTTCAGGCAAACCATTTAGCCACCCTGCGGAAGAAGCCTTCCTTCTGCCCGATGGGCCAGGTGGAGCTGCTGAGCTTGGTGGCCAAGGCGGCCAGGCACCGGCTGGCGGCACACCTGGGGTGGGCCAGCACAAACGGCTCGCGGCGTCTAACTGCCTCCCGCACCTTGGGATCGGTCAGGACGTACCCGGCATCGAAGACCCTGGCGCCGAGGAACCGCCGTCCGACGTTGGCGATCCGCTGATGCGTGATTCGGGCCTCGTGTCGGTCGGCAGCCATGTTCACCAGGAGGCTCACGCGCCCCGCATAGCGCCGTTGCGTGACGGCCTTGACGACGGCGTACCCGTCCGTGATGGCCGTCGGCTCCGGGGTGGTGACGACCATGGCATGGTCGGACCCGCAGGCGAAGCTCATCACGTCCGGCCCGATGCCCGCACTGCAATCCACGACAATGATGTCGTTGTCGGCCTCCAGGGCGGACAGTTCGCCCAGGAGTTTGGCCCTCTGAAACTCCGACAGGTCGGCCAATCGCGTCAGCCCGTTGGCGCCCGGCACGAACTGCACGCCGCTGGGCAGGTCCACGACGGCCTCCTCCAGCGTGTGACTGCCGGCGATCACGTGGGAGAGGTTCGTCCGGACGGTCACACCGGCCAGGACGTCCAGGTTGGCCAGTCCCAGGTCGGCGTCCACCAGCGCGACCCGGTTGCCCCCCGCCGACAGAAGGATCGACAAGTTCAGCGCGACGTTGCTCTTGCCCACGCCGCCCTTGCCGCTGGTCACGGCGATGGTGCGCGTGGGGCGAGAGGTGCGCATCAGCTCGCGAAGCTTGCTTGCCTGGTCCTCAGTCGACATCGATCTCCTCTCCGAAACGTCCGGCGAGAATGCACTCGGCCAGGGCGTCGGCGTCCGCCGGGCAGATGTCGTCGGGCACGTCCTGGCCGGTGGTAACGTAGCTGATCGGCCGCCCCGTGGCGCTGGAGACGTTCAGGAACACACCGAAGGTTCCCGCCTCGTCCAGCTTCGAGACGATCAAGCGGTTCGCGCCCAACGGCAGGAAGCGATCGAGCACCCGCCGCGTGCAGGTCCCGTTGCCGGTGGCCGAGACGACAAGGTGGACCTCATCCGGCCGGGCCGCCGCGATGAAACTCCGCAGTTGGTTCAGGCGAAGATGGTTGTTCTGGCTGCGACCGGCGGTGTCGATCAGCACGATGTCGAGGTCGCGCATGTCGCGGATGGCCTGGTGCAGCTCGCCGGCGGTCAGCACCGCCTTCAGCGGCACCTCGATGATGTCGGCGTAGGTCCGCAACTGGTCCACCGCGGCGATCCGATACGTGTCGATGGTGATCAGGCCGACCTTCTTTCTGCCGCGGAGCTTGTAGTTTGCGGCGAGCTTGGCGATCGTGGTGGTCTTTCCCACGCCGGTCGGTCCGATCAGGGCGATCACGCGGGCCCGCCCGGTCCGGGCCGAATCGCCCTGCGCCTCGTCGCCGGCCGTGCGAATCCGCGACGCCAGCATCTTCCGAAGCGCCTGGCGGACAAGCTCCCGGTCGCTGAGCTGCTGGCCCGTCAGGTCCAGGCACAACTGCCGGACAAACTCCGAGACGGTCTCGTCGCGGACGTCCTGGCCGACGAGGTGTACCTGGAGCTCCTGAAGCTCCGGCGGAACGGCCGCCTCGTGCCCGCTCTCGGTCGCCGTCCGGGCCAGAAGCATCTCGATCATGCGATGAATGTCTGCGACCTGGCCGGTCAGGACCCGGGGGGCCTGGGGCTCGGGCTGCTCGGGCGGCGTCTCGGCGTGCCCGGCCGGGGCGCGAAGCGGTCTCTTGCCGTCGGGACCCCCGCCCGCGGCAGCTTCCTCCGCGCGCGGCTCGGGCACGTACTTGCCCTCGGCGATGCGCTGGGGGACGTTGACGTTGGACGAGGCGGTCACCTCCCAGACGCTGCGGCCCCACAGGCCCAACAGCCCGCCTTTCCGGGAACTTCGCATGTGCAGGATCACGGCGTCACGTCCGAGGTCTCGCTTTACCTCCGCAAGGACCTCTCCCATTGTAGGCGCTTCGTAGGTTTTCAGTGTCATGACTCGATACCCACGCTTTCTATGGACTGGACTTCGGCGGAATCGATCTCGTTGTACCCCAGCACGGCTGCCTGCGGCAGCGAGGGGGAGATGAGCTGTTTCATGGCCGGCCTGATCTCCGGGCTACAGATCACGACCGGACGGCGGCCTTGCCTGCGGAGGGGTCCCAGCGCTTCGGTGACGGCGCGGGCGACCTTCCTGCCCAGCTCGGGCGGGATGGTTGCAGCCGACGGACGAGAGGCCAAGGCCATGTGGGAGTGGATCGTCTCCTCCAGGTTCGCATCGAGCGAGACGCACCAGAGCTTGCCTTCTTCGTCGCAGTACCGCTGGGAGAGGATTCGACCCATCCGCTGGCGGACGTGCTCGGTGAGCAGTTCGACCTCGTCGGTCGTCTCGGCGCCCTCGCAGAGGGCCTCGAGGATCACCTCCAGGTCGCGGATGGGCACGCGCTCGCGGAGGAGGTTCTGGAGGACCTTGCGGACCTGTCCGACGTTGAGCTTTTCCCTGACCTCCTCGACGAGGTTCGCCGCGGAGGATTTCAGGTTGTCCAGCAGCATGACCACCCGCTCGCGCGACAGGAGCTCGTGGGCGTGCCGGCGAACGACCTCCCCCAGGTGCGTGGCCACGACGCCGGACGGCTCGACGACGGTGTAGTTCATGCGTTCGGCCTGAGGGCGCTGCGACGGGCTGATCCACACGGCGGGCGTGCCGAACGCCGGCTCGGTGGCATCCCGCCCGAGCAGCTTCCCCACCGCGCGGTCCCCGGCGACGGCCAGCAACTGCTTGGGGTAAAGCCGCCCGGAGGCGACCTTCGCGCCGCGGACCTTGACCACGTACCCGCGCGCGTCGAGCCCCAGATTGTCCCGAATACGGATCGGGGGCACGACCAGGCCCAGATCCAGCGCCATCTGGCGGCGAAGGGCGGCAATCCGCCGGAGCAGTTGGCCCCCCTGGGCCGGATCGACCAGCCGGACCAGCGCGTAGCCCAGCTCGATCCGGATCGGATCGACGCCGAGCAGATGCTCGACGTGCTGGGCCCGGCCATCCTCGCGCTCGGGGGCCTCGGATGCCCCCTCCCCGGCGGTTTCCGCGCCGGCCGCGGCGAGGGCCTTTCGCCGCGAGAGGACCGCCGCCAGCACGACGCAGCCGACGCCGAGCGTCAACAGGGGCACCTTCGGCAGCGACGTCAATGCCAGCAGTGCCAGGAAGACGGCCGTGATCACCAGCACGATCGGGCGCGAGACGAGCTGCGAGATGACCTCTTCGCTCAGGTTGCTGCGGGCCGTCGAGCGCGTGACGATCAGCGCCGCGGAGATCGCCACCAGGAAGGCCGGTATCTGCGTCACCAGCCCGTCGCCTATCGTCAGGCGGGTGAACAGCGACGCCGTCCGCGAGAGGTCCCAGCCATACTGCACCATCCCGACGTACAGTCCGCCGAGGATGTTGATGAGTGTGATGAGCACGGCCGCGACCGCGTCGCCGCGGAGGAACTTCGACGCCCCGTCCATCGCGCCGTAGAGGTCGGCCTCGCGCGCGATTCTCGTTCGCCGCGACCGGGCCTCGTCCTGCGAGACGAGCCCGGCGGCGAGGTCGGCGTCGATGGCCATCTGCTTGCCCGGCATGGCGTCGAGCACGAAGCGAGCGGCCACCTCGCTGATCCGCGCGGCGCCCTTCGTGACCACCACGAACTGGATGACCACGATGATGGCGAACAGGATCACGCCCACCGTCAGCGAGCCGCGACTGACGAAGTCGCTGAAGGCCCAGATCACCTGACCGGCGGCCGCCTGGGCCTCCGCGACGGTCCGCCCGTCGGCCCCGGCCGTCAGGATCAGACGCGTCGTCGCCACGTTCAGCACCAGCCGAAACAGCGTCGCCCCCAGCAGCACGGAGGGCAAGACGCTGAAGTCCAGCGGGCTGGGGACATAGATGGCCGTCAGGAGGATGATGGCGGAGATCGTGATATTGGCGGCCAGGAGCACGTCCACCAGCCCGGGCGGGAGGGGCACGAGGACGGCGAAGATGAGCGCGGCCGCACCGATGGGCAGCAGCAGGCCGCGGTGGCGACCGATCGCCCGCGCCACCGCGCTGAATGTCCGTGCCTCGTCAGCCATGATTCTCGCTCGAATCGCCCGGGTCCTTGCGGCAGTCAGCCAGCAGGTTCGCGACGGCTTCGTAGAGCGCCTCGGGGATCTCGTCCCCGCTGCGGCAGCGTCTGTGGATTTCCCGGGCGGCGGAGGCGGCGGCGACGGCCGGCACGCCGGCCGCCTCGGCCGTGCGACGAATCCGCAGCGCCGAGAAGCCGGCGCCCCTGGCCACTACAACCGGGGCCGCGTCGGTCTCGGCGTACCGCACGGCCACGGCACAGCCGTGGGGATTGAACACCACCAGAGACGCCGACGGCACTTGGCGGGCGGCTCGCCAGTCGCCCAACTGCCGGGCGATCTCGCGGCGGCGGCGGCGGACGCGCCAGTCGCCTTCCATGGTCCTGAGGTCTTCGGCCCACTGGCGTGGTGTCATCCGAAGGTCCTGGCGGTGCTGCCAGCGTTGGTAGAGGAAGTCCACGGCCGCCAGGGCCAGCAGGCAAAGCCCGACTCGGACGGCCACGCCGCCGGCCAGGTTGCCGGCCTCCGCGGCCAGGTGCCACGCGTCCAGCCCGCTCGCGGCCGCCAGCCGCGGCAGTGCCGGCCGCACGGCCCAGTACCCCACCGCCGCGACGGCGGCCAGCTTCGCAAGCGCCAGGCAGCCTCTCACCAGTGTCCGCAGTGACAGCAGCCTTTCGAGGCCCGCCCGGGGGCTGATCCGCGCCGGATCGGGACGGATGCGGTCGGTGGCCACGATCGGCCCGACCTGCACCAGGCCGACCAGCGCCGCCAGCCCAGCCGATCCGACCAGCAGGCCGCAGACCATGGCCAGCGAAGGGCCCGCGCCACGCAGGGCCAGCTCCTTCAGCTCGCCGCCGGAGGCGTTGATGCCGGCCGATCGGCCGTCCAGCAACGTCGCGGTCATCTTCGTCATCTCGCCGAGCAATCCCGGGCCGATGAGGGCCAGGACGAGCAGGCAGCCCAGCGCCGCCGCCGCGGAAGTCAGCTCGGCGCTGCGAGGCACGCGCCCGCGCCGCCGCGCCTCCGCCAGCCGCAGCGAGGTCGGCTGCCGCGTCCGTTCGCCCGATTCGTCCTCGCGGTACCTGGCCATGGACTACCTCACCGCCGCCGTCAGCATCTGGATGTTCCGGCTCAGCCGGGCCGTCGCCGCTTCCACGAGCGGGGCCAACACGCCCAGCGAGCACGCCACCACCAGCAGGCCCAGCATCGCCCGGACCGGCAGGCCCATCGAAAGCAGATTGCACTGCGGCATCGTCCTGTGCAGCATGCCCAGCGCGACCATCGCCACGAGCATGGCGATCAGCACGGGGGCGGCCACCTTCAGCGCGAGCACGAAGCTGGCGCCCAACATGGCGACCGTCGTGTCGAGCACCGCGCCGGGCGCGGCGAAGCCGGCCGGCGGGACGGTGTCGAACGTCTCCAGCAGGCCGCCGACCAGTGCGCGGTGCCCGCCGATGGCCAGGAAGACCACCACGGCGAGCATGCGGAACAGGCCGCTGGCCGCCTGGGGCGAGCCCGACATCAGCGGGTTCATCAGGTCGCCCAGCGCCAGGCCCATCTGGCTGCTTATGTGAAACGCGCCCAGCTCCACGCCGGTGAAGATCAGCCGCGCCGCGTACCCGATCGCCCCGCCGATCAGGAGCTCACAGCCGGCGGCCATCGCCAGGTCGAGCCAGCCCGGTGGCAGGGGCACGGGGGCCGTCAGCCGGCCCGCAACCGCCAGCCCCATCGCCGCGCCGACCACGACCCGCAGCTTCACCGGCACCGCCGTGTTGCTGAACACCGGGGCGAACAGCATCATGCCCACGACCCGAACGGTCACGAGCAGCAGCGTCGCAGCCCAGGTCATTGCCGGATCAACGGCGAGCATTCGTCAGTCCTTTTTTGGCGGCTACGGCAGTTGGCCGAACATCTCCCGGCCGAACTCGAGCAGCTTCTCCAACATCCACGACCCGGTAATCGCGACCGCCACCAGCATGGCGAGGATCTTCGGCACGAAACTCAACGTCTGCTCCTGCACCTGCGTGACGGCCTGAAGAACGCTGACGACCAGGCCGACCACCAGCGCCGTCAGAAGCACCGGCGCGCCGACGATGAGGATGAGCATCACCGCCCGCCGCCCGAGATCGATCGCCTCGTATGTTTCCACAACGCCTCCTGGTCCATCAGCCGAAGCTGCTCATCAGCGTGCCAACCACCAGGTGCCACCCGTCGGCCAGCACGAACAGCAGCAGCTTGAACGGCAGCGAGATCAGCACCGGCGGCAGCATCAGCATGCCCATCGAGATCAGCACCGCCCCGACCAGCATGTCGATGACCAGGAACGGCAGGTAGATTCGAAAACCCATGTAGAACGCGATCTTCAGCTCGCTGACCACGAACGAAGGGATCAGCGAGAGCGTCGGCACGTCGCCCCAGGTCAGGTCGGCGCGGGCGGCGGTCCGCTCGTCGAGGAACAGGTACACGTCGTCCGTGTTGCCGCCGGCCTCGATCTGGCGGATCATGAAGTCCCGCACGCGTTTCTCGCCGGCCGCAAAGGCCTCCTCACGCCCCAGCCGGCCCGCCAGGTAGGGCGAGAGGGCCTCGCGATGGACCTCGCGGTACGTGGGGGCCATCACCGCCACCGTCATCAGCAGCGCCAGGCCGAAGAGCACCTGGTTCGGCGGCACCTGCTGCGTCGCCAAGGCCTGCCGCAGCAGGCCGAGCACCACCACGATCCGTGTAAAGCACGTCACCATCACGAGGATGGCCGGGGCCAGGGCCAACACCGTGATCAGCACGACCCATTGCAGCGTGGCGGATGCCCCGGCGGGCGTGCCCGCGCTGGGCAGGAGGTCCGTGACATTGCGTGCGGCGGGCGCCGTGGCCGGTGCCGTCGCGCTCGACGGCCCGCCCGCAGAGGCCGGGCTCGCCGCCATCAGCACCGCCAGTAACGCCATCCCACGCACGATCATGTGCCTGTCCCTTGCGAGCCCTTCGACGATGACTCGCCGTCGCCCTTCTCGCTCGACTCGCCGGTGGAGCCGTCCGCGGCGTGCCTGTTGCGGCGGGCAAAGATGCCGGCGAACGTGCCGGACCCGCCCGATCGAACGGCGGCCAGCAGCTCCTTGGCCTCGTCCGGGTCGGTCACCTCGGCCAGCGGGCTTATGCCCGTCGGGCCGGAGCCCACCAGCACCAGCCGCCTGCCCAGCCGGACGAGCGAGACCTGCTGCCGCGAAGCCAGCCTCGCCTGGGCCAGAACCTCGATCGCGCCGCCGCGACGAGCCGAGCTCGGCGAGGCGGCAAACCGCTTCAGGAGCATTCGGACGGCGAAGATCAGCACGATCACGACAGCCAGCGCCGCCAGCGTCTGGAGCCATCCGTCGCCGCCATCCCTTGTGAGCCTCTTTCCAGACGTGTCTTCTGTTGCTCCCGACCGGACGGCCCGTCCGTCTGTGCCGTCCGACGCGTCCGTGCGCACCGGCGTCGAGGCGGCCGGGGCGGACGTCGGCTCTTGGCCGCGCAGCCCTGCCGGCAGCAGCGCGCCGGCGAGCAGCGCCGCGGCGAGAGCGAGGATCGTCAAGCATCGGCGAGCCGTCATTTAGCTGTCGCTCCGCCTGTCCACAAGGGATGCTGGTTCCAGGGCCTTCGTTGACGCGGGTGCTGCGTCGGCCCGCGCATAGCGGCCGGCGGCCGCCGTGACCGCCGATACTCGAAAGCAGAACTTGCCGTCCATCACCGCCGGCTCGCCGCGAGCGAACCGAATCAAACCGACGTGAATCTCCGCTTCGCCGCCGGGCGGCGAGTCCAGCTCGATCCGACTGCCGACGGTCAGGCCGGCGACGTCCTCGGCGGCCATCCAGACGCGCCCAAGCTCAATTCTCAGTTCACGTTCCATCGATCCGCCCTCCGGCCGACCGACACGCGTGCGCGTCGGCCGACTGCTGTGCCTCCACCCGCGCCGCGCGGGCGGACTGCTGCGAGGCGAGCTTCCGGCGGACGATCTCCGCCGCCTTTCGCCGAGTGATCGTTCCGGCCAGCTCGGCTCGTCGCCGGCGCAGCGTCCGGTCGTGCCGTTGGAGGTCGGCCTGCCGTTGGGCGATCTCGGCAAGCAGCTCGCCGGCGATCGTCCGGTACGGGCGGTCGGCCCGCCGGCCGGCGGCGCCCAGCAGCTCGCACCGGGCCGCGTCGTTCTGCCGGGCCAACAGCTCCCGGAGCCTTGCGACCTGCCGTTCGGCGGCGTCGGCAAGTCCGCGCGCCTCCTGAAAGGCCCGGCGGGCGGCCTCTTCTTCTCGCCGCCGGATCCTCAGCAGCATCTCCGCACGATGGTTCCTTCGCGAGGCCACTGCCGATCATCTCCTCCATCCGGCCCGGCCAGTGCCCGTCGGCCCGCGAGCCGGTTCACCTCTGGCGCTGTCGATCTGCTCCTGGAGACCGATCAGGCCCTTCCGCGTTTCGCCGAAGTCCGCCCGCCGGTCCGTTCGCTGGGCGAGGAACCGCCGGATCATCGGCATCATGTTCACGGCCAGGTCGTGCTCGTCGCTGGCGCCCTTCTGGTAGGCGCCGATGCTGACCATGTCCTCGATCTCCTCGTGCACGGCGATCAGCGACTGGACCTTCCTGGCCGCGGCGAGGTGCTGCTCGTCGGCGACGTCGATCATGACCCGGCTGACGCTCTGGAGGATGTCCACGGCCGGGAAGTGCCCGCGGTTGGCCAGGCTCCTGGAGAGGTGGACGTGCCCGTCGGTGACGGCCCGCGCGGCGTCGCCGATGGGATCGACCATGTCGTCGGCCTCGACGAGCACGGCGTAGAACCCGGTAATGGAGCCCGTCTCGGCCCGCCCGGACCGCTCGAGCAGCTCCGGCAGCAGGCTGAAGACGCTGGGCGTGTAGCCCTTGGTGGCGGGCGGCTCACCGGCGGCCAGCCCGATCTGGCGCTGGGCCATGGCCAGGCGCGTCAGGGAGTCCATCAGCAGCAGGACGTCCTGTCCCTGATCTCGGAAGTACTCGGCCACGGCGGTGGCGACGGCGGCGGCCTGCACGCGAAGCAGCGGCGGCTCGTCTCCCGTCGATACCACGACCACCGCCCGCCGCAGGCCCTCTGGGCCGAGGTCCTTCTCGATGAAATCGCGGACCTCTCGCCCGCGTTCGCCGATCATCGCGATGACGGTCACGTCGGCGGCGGTGTATCGTGCGATCATCCCGAGCAGGACGCTCTTTCCGACGCCGCTGCCGGAGAAGATGCCCATCCGCTGGCCTCGCCCGACGGTGAGCATCGCGTCGACGGCCCGCACGCCGGTGCCCAGCGGATCGGTGATCCGCCGGCGGCGCATCGGCGCCATGGGTTCCGGCCAGATCGGCATGCGGCGATCGACGCGGACCTCCCGCCCGCCGTCGATCGGCCGCCCGAAGCCGTCCAGCACGCGCCCGAGCATCCCGGGGCTGACGCCGACGGTCTGCTCTTCCGCCGAGCAGACGACGCGATCGCCCCGGCAGATGCCCGTCACCGCCCCCATGGGCATCACGAGCGTCTCGTCCCCGGCGAAGCCGATGACCCGCGCCTCGATGTAGCGCGGGCCGCGGGCGATCCGGCAGCTCGCGCCGATCGGGGCCGAGAAGTCCGCCACGCTGACCGTCAGCCCGCGAACGGCGCGGACCCGCCCGGCCACGCCTAACGGCTGAACGTGTCGCAGAATCTGTCTGTACTGACCGAACGGACTCATGGCTTGCCGGCAGTGGTTGTTTCGCCCTCGGTCGAGGCGGCCTCGTGCGCCACCCCATCCGGCGGGCGATCTGGCGGAGGGCGGTCCTCCAGGAGCAGCGAGCGCTCGGCGCTTTCTTCCCGGCCGGCGCGTTCGACGGGCTCGTAGTCCTTCCGCCCGGTCGCGGCGGCCTCGCGGGCGACGAGGCGGACGTCGCCGGCGCCGCGGCCGAGCAGGGCCTCCACGACGTTCGACAACTGCGTCTCGATCGTCGCGTCAATCTCCCCCTGAGGACTGAAGAGCTTCACCCCGCCCGGCGCGATCGCCTCGTCGCCGACGAGGCGGGCCTGGCCGGTGCGGCCGAGCGCCTCGGTGAACTTCGGCAGACACGAACGCAGGTCGTCCAACTGCGAGGGATGAACCTTCACGCAGACCTCCTGCGCGCAGTCGGCCAGCTCCAGGGCCTTTCGCAGGTTCTCCCGCGCCGCGCCGGCATCGCGGGCGGCGAGGCGGCCGACGATCTTGGCGGCCAGTTCCAGGGCGAAGTCGAGCATCTCGCAGCGGCCGCGATGGAGCAGCTCGGCCCGGGCGGCCGCCAGCTCCCGAACGACCTTCTCGGCCAGCTCGATCAGCCCGTCGGCCCGGGCGGCGAGCTCTTCCCTGGCCTCGGCGAGGCCCTGTTTGTGCCCGTCGGCGTAGCCGTCGTTCTGCCCGCGTGCGAAGCCCTCGGCGTAGCCCTTTTCGGCGGCCTGGTCGCACACGCTGTCGGCCACGGCGCGGGCCTCGGCCACGATCCGGGCGGCGTCTTTTCTCGCGTCTAGGATCACGGCCCTGGCCTCGGCGGCGATGTCCGCCAGGTTCATGACCCCGCCCTCGCCGCAGTTCGGCGCGGGGCTCGAGTTGGCCTTGATGATTCGTGCCATGGGTCTGTCCTTCAGGCCAGGACTCCGTGGCTCTTGCGGTAGTCGGCCGAGACGTACCTGCCCGCTTCCAGCCGTCGAACGGCCGAAACGACCCGCTCCTGGGCGGCCTCGACGTCGCTGAGGCGCACGGGCCCGATCCGTTCCATCTCCACACGCACCTTCGCCACGGCGTCTCGCGACAGGCCGGAGAGGATCTTCTCCCTGGCTTTCTTGCCGGCCGTCCGCAGCGCAATGGCCAGCTCGTCGCTGCCGAGGGACTCCAGGGCGGACTTCAGCACTTCCCGAGGCAGCTCCGAGACGTCCTCGAAGACGAACATCCGTTTGCGGATCGACTCGGCCAGGGCGGGCTCGGTGCCCCTGAGGCCGTCCAGGACGGCCTGCTCCGTGGCGTAGCCGGCGTGGTGTAGGATCCTGGCCACCTTGCCGATCCCTCCGGCGGGGTCTTGGCCCTCGGCCTGGCCGGGCTGCCGGCGCGAGAGGAGCCCGCGAACCGCCTCCGCCACGATCTCGCCGTCCACCGCCGCCAGTGCGGCGATCCGCCGGGATATCCCGATCTGTCGATCCCTGTCGAACGCCGCGAGCACCTTGGCGGCGGTCGTGGGCGCCACGTGCGAGAGGATCAGGGCGACCGTCTGGAGATGCTCGCCCTGAAGCAGCGCCCCGAGCTCCTCGGCGGAGGCCTGCTGAAGCGTCTCGAGCGCCCCGGCCGGACGCGCCTCCTCCTCCGCTCCGGAGGGGGCCTCCGCGGCGCCGGCAGACTCCGGCGCCTCTGCCGCGGCGGTCGCGGGCCCGGCCCTCCGGCGGCGCCGCAGCGCCGCCAGACCCGACAGCGCCCCCAGCAGCATCAGGGAGACCGACGCCAGCGCCCGCCCCGCCGGCGGCGCCCATGCGTCGGCGTCGTCCGCGCCGATCGCGGCCGCAACGGCGGCAGGCGGCGGGACGTCGTAGTACCAGTCCACCCTGACCGCGTTGGCGTCCTCGACGGCAACGACGTTCATCACGGACCGGCGGATCTTCGCCAACTGCCCGGCGGCGAACGATTCCAGCGCCGCGTCGTTGGGGTCGTCCGCCTGGTCGTGGGCGGCGCGGTACACGGCGGCCAGGTAGCTCCGCGGCACGCCGACCGACGCGCTGCGGCGCCCGCCGTCGAGGCCCTCGCCGCTGACGCAGACGCCGACGATCACGTCGTCGATGTACCTCAGCGCGTCGAGGACCTTGTCGCGGAGGTATTCTTCGGCCTGGGACAGCCGCCCGATCGGGTCGTCGGGGGCGACGACGCCCTCGGCGTCGAACCGGTAGCTCCGGCCGGTGTTGTCCACGACGTGAACGGACGTGCGGTCCATCCCCGCGACGCTGCCGGCGACGAGATCGGCGATGGCCAGGGCGAGCTTCGGGCCGAGCGGCACCTGGTCGTCCATGGTGACGTTGACCGAGGCGGTCGGGGGCACGGCCGGGCGGCCGAACCCGCCACGCAGGCCGGGATCGAACAGCACCGTCGCGCTGCGCACCGCCGGGAGACGCCCGATCATCTCAGAGAGTGTGGACATGACCGCGGCCTGCCAGCGCCGGGCGCCCTGGGCCGCCGTCTCCCAGATCTTGCCCTCGGCGGCGACCTTCTGGAGGCTCAGGGCCGTCTGGCGGCCCAGCAGGCCCTCGGCAAGGAGCGCGCCGCGAAGCTCCGCCGCCTCCGGCGCCGGAACGAGGAACCTGCCCGATTCGACGCGATGGCGGACGCCGCACCTGTCGGCGACCTCGGCCGCGGCGCCCAGATCGGCCGGGGACAGCTCCCCGTCGCCGACGGCCGTCCAGGGCGGCTGGCCGTCGCCAAGCTCCAGCGCCGTCCAGACGCACCCCACGACCACCATCGCGGCGGCGACGGCGGCCAGGAGCCTCGCGCGGGGCCTGGACGACCTCACGCGCGACCGGACTCGCGCGGCCCATCTTCTCAGAAGGCTCATCCTGTCCGGTCCTCCTCGACCGTCGGTGGCAAGAGTCGGTCGCTATCTCAACAGTCCGCCGCGGGATCGACCGTCCGGGCTGCGTCCCGGCCGAGAGCCCGCTCGTCCGACGTGAATCCTCTGCGGCCCCCGAAGGGGCCGGCTCCCAGGACGCACAGGCCGCCTGCGCCTACGCTCGCTGTGCGTCGATACGTGCGAAATGCTTGCGGATCTCGTACAGGCTCTTTCCCTGCGCCTTGAGATCCTCCACCTCGTCGATCCGCTCGAACACCGATTCGTCGTAGAGCCTGTGCCCGCCGTCCGTCCAGCGCGCCTCGCGTAGCAGGCCCATCGTCGTGTAGTTGTGAACGGTCTGGCGGCTCAGGCCGCAGTAGCCCACCACCTCGCCGATGCGATAGAGCTTCGGCGGACGGGGCCGCCGGCGTGGTCGACGGCCCGGCCCGCCGGAGCTTCCCGAGGACCGGCTCCCGGCCATTTCAGCCAACTCCCCGATCCCCGCGGCGCGGAAACCCTTTCCCCGCGCCGGCCGGGAACCCATGTGTCCAGTCGATAAAGAATCCATCGCGAAGTGAAGCCTTTTACACTTTGTAAAATGTATAATCCAGGCCGCCCGCGCCCCTGTCAACAGGAAATCAGAAAAATGTGAAGTCATTTCGCCGCCTTCCGCCCCGCCGCGGCTCGGCCACCGGCGGACAGGCACGCCGGCGGTCCGCCGGCCGTCACGCGCGGGCCGCCCGAGACCTGCTCGCGTGCCTGATCTCGATAACCCGCGACCGAAATCCGGCCTCGCGGCCTTGCGGGCACCCCAGGTCGCGGTAGACTTGGCCACGGACGGCCCACGATGGCCGCCGGCGGAAGGCCGAGGGGCAACGTCGGCCCAACGCGCCGGCAAGGAGAACAGGGATGAAGAGCGCGTCCGCGTCGGGTGCTGCGTTGGCGGCTTTGCTGCCGGGGCTCGTTTTGCAGACGGCGGCCGCCGCCGACTGGCCCCGCTGGTGCGGCCCGGGCGGGCGGAACTTCAGCGAGGAAGGCCCGCTGCCCGCGTCGTTCTCGCGCGGCCAGAAGGAGACGACCACCACCATCGACCTGTCGACCTGCAAGAACGTCAAGTGGGCCGCCCGGCTGTGCTCGGTGGTGTACGGCAACCCGACGATCGCCGACGGGCGGCTGTTCCTCGGCGCGAACAACGGCGCGCTCCGCGGCGACAAGCGGTTCCGCCTGAAGAAGGGCGGCGTGCTCCAGTGCCGCCAGGAGGCCACCGGCAAGCTCATCTGGCAGCTCATCGTCCCACATCCCGAGAAGAAGGACCTGCCGCCGCTGTCGAACATCACCGGCCACAACTGGGGCGTCTGCTCGTCGCCCACGGTAGACGGCGACCGCGTCTACGTGGTGACCAACGCCGCCGACGTGCTGTGCCTGGACGTGGCGGGCCTGGCCAACGGCAACGACGGGGCGTTCCAGGACGAGGCGCAGTACATCGCCGGCAGGGGCAACGAGCCCGTCAAGCTCACCGAGCGAGACGCCGACATCCTCTGGCGGTTCGACCTGATGAGGGACAAACGGGTCGGGATCGTCCCGCACGACGCCGTCAGCTCCTCGACGCTCATCCACGGCCGCCTGCTCTACGTGACCACGTCCAACAGCGTGGACGACTCGCACCGCAACGTTCCCAGCCCCGACGCGCCCAGCCTGATCGTGCTGGACAAGGAGACCGGCCGCCTCGTCGCCGCCGACACCGAGCTGCTCGGCCACAAGCTGTGGCACGGCCTGTGGTCTTCGCCCGCCAAGGGCACGGTCAACGGCAAGACGCTGATCTTCTTCGGCGGCGGCGACGGCGTGTGCTACGCGTTCGAGGCCGTAGCCGCCGCGTCAGAGAAGCTCCAGCACCTCAAGAAGGTCTGGTGGTACGACTGCAACCCGCCGCACTACAGGTACCGCGACGGCAAGTGCATCGACTACTACCAGGGAGACAAGCGCAAGCTGCGGAAATACGGCGAGAAGGGCAACAAGAACGACGGGACCTACCTGGGCCCCAGCACGATCATCGCCACGCCGGTCTTCCACGACGGCCGCGTGTACCTCGCCATCGGCCAGGATCCCGCCCACGGGCGCGGCCGCGGACTGCTCCACTGCATCGACGCGAGCAAGACGGGCGACATCACGCAGACCGGCAAGGTATGGAGCTATGACGGCCTGGACCGAAGCGTCTCCACCGTGGCCGTCGCCGACGGGCTGGTCTACGCGCCGGACATCATCGGACAACTGCACTGTCTCGATGCGGATACGGGCAAGTGCTGCTGGGTCCACGAAACGCACCACGAGGCCTGGGGCGGGCCGCTCGTGGCCGACGGAAAGGTGTACTTCAACACGAAGCGATCGTTCTGGATCCTCGCGGCCGGCAAGCAGAAGAAGGTCCTCCACGCCGATCGCCGGGCCGGCAGCGAGGCGTCGCCCGTGGCTGCCAACGGCGTGCTGTACGCCGTGCTGAAGGGCTGGCTGTGGGCCCTGCACAAACAGCCGTAGCCCACTCGGACGGCCGGCCGGCCCTCAGGACCGCGCGTCCACGAACACGGACGGGTGACGCGCCTCGCCGGGCTTCGCGTCAGGGGCAACCTTCAGCGTCACCGTAAGCGCGTGCGTCTCGGGCAATGAGCACATGCTGTCGGTACACGCCTGCGTCGTCACCGTCAGGGCCAACTTCAACGGGCCGGGCTTGACCTTCTCGCCGAGTCGAACGGCCGCGCGAACCCGCACGGTGCCCTCGTATACGGACAGGGCCTCGGGGCTGAAGGCGAGCTTGACCTTCCGGCCGGGAGCGTATGAAACCCTCTCCAGCGTGCCGGGCGAGCCCTTGGCCAGGCCGACGGCCGTGGCCACCAGGTCCTTCTGAAGCGGCCGGTGGCTGTTGATGTGCCAGCCCTCATCGATCGCGATGCGGACGGCCAGGTCGATCGTCCCGCCCGGTGCGGCCGTGAGGCGCGA
Source organism: uncultured Planctomycetaceae bacterium (assembly GCA_964427875.1). Taxonomy (GTDB): domain Bacteria; phylum Planctomycetota; class Phycisphaerae; order SM23-33; family SM23-33; genus CAYRVX01. Next base: position 4,553 of record CAYRVX010000025.1, on the reverse strand, counting down.
CGCGAACGCCTCGATGCGCACGGGTCCCTTCTCGGCGACGGCATCGGGCTCGGCCGCCGCCACGGGCGTCCGGGATGCGCCCGCGTCGAGGTATGCGTCCGTCGCCAGCAGCAAGCCGGCCGCCGCCGTCGGCATGCGCTGCATGAATCCCTCGAAGGCCTCGAGGGTATCCCTTGCGGCATCGAGGTACTTCCGCTCGCCGGTCAGCCGGGCGAGGCGCACGAGCACGCCGGCCGCCACCGCATTGCCGGACGGCAGCGCCCCGTCGGCCGGCTCCTTCGTCCGGGCCAGGAGATCCTCGTGATCGCCGGAGGTGAAGAAGAACCCGCCGGCGGCGGGGTCGGCGTAGTGCTTCAGCATCGTCTCGGCGAGCGAGGCGGCCTCGTCGAGCCACCGCCCTCGGCCGGTGGTCGCGTGGAGCTCCAGGAGGGCGTCGGCCAGGAATGCGTAGTCGTCGAGGAAGGCGTTGAGCTTGGCCTCGCCGTTGCGGTAGGTCCTCAGCAGGCGGCCTTCCTTTCGCATTCGAGTCAGGATGAACTCCGCCGCCCTTTCGGCCGCGGCGGCATAACGAGGCTCCTCGAGCAGCCGCCCGCCGTAGGCGAGGCTGGCGATCATCAGGGCGTTCCAACTGACGAGCACCTTGTCGTCGCGGTGCGGCCAGACGCGCTTGGCCCGGCGGGCGAGCAGCTTGAGCCGGGCGGCGGAGAGACGCCCCGGCAGCTCGGCCGGGACGGTGGAGCCCGCCAGGTGCGGGATGTTCGTCCCGTGCCTTGCGCCGGTGACCGGGTCGGTGAAGTTGCCGGCGTCGGAGACGTTGTAGACGCGGCAGAACAGCTCGCCGGCCTGCTTGCCGAGGACCTCCAGGATCTCCTTGCGGCCCCAGAGGTAGAACCTGCCTTCCTCGCCTTCGCTGTCGGCGTCGAGGGCGCAGTGGAAGCCCCCCGCCTCGTCGGCCATCTCCCGGAGTACCCATTCGTACGTGTCCCGGGCGACCCGCCGGTAGCGCTCGCTGCCGGTAGCGACGTAGCCGTCCACGTACGCCCGCGCGAGCTGGGCGTTGTCGTAGAGCATCTTCTCGAAATGCGGCACGAGCCAGACGGCGTCGGTGGCGTAGCGGTGGAAGCCCCCGCCGACGTGATCGTGAATGCCTCCGCGGGCCATCGCCTCCAGCGTCCGCGTGGCCATCTTCAGGACGGCGGCGTCCTTCGTTCGCCGGTACCTCTCGAACAGCAGCCGCAGGGCGCCGTGCGGCGGGAACTTCGGCGCCCCGCCGAACCCGCCGTTGGCCTCGTCGAACGTGCCTCTCAGGGCGCCCACGGCCTCGTCCACGAGCCGCCGGCTAAGCCGGCCCGTCGTCTGAGAATGGCTGCCCGCGGAGTAGTCCTTCACCACCTTCGAGATTCGCTCCGCCCGGTCGAGGATATCCCTCCGCCGCGTCCGCCAGGCGTCCGCCAGCCGGGTCAGGAGGCTCTTGAAGCCCGGCCGGCCGTGCCCGTCCTCCCGCGGGAAGTACGTGCCGGCGTACCACGGCCGGCCGTCGGGCGTCAGCCAGACGGAGTTGGGCCAGCCGCCCCGGCCGGTCAGCAGTTGCGTGGCAAGCATGTAGATCCGGTCGACGTCCGGGCGCTCCTCGCGGTCGACCTTGACGGGGATGTAGTGCCTGTTGAGGATGTCGGCCACGTCCTGCCGCTCGAACGACTCGCGCTCCATCACGTGGCACCAGTGGCAGGTCGAGTAGCCGACGGACAGGAAGATGGGCTTGTTCTCCTTCTTCGCCCTGTCGAGGGCCTCGGGCCCCCAGGGATGCCAGTCCACCGGATTGCGGGCGTGCTGAAGGAGGTAGGGGCTCTTCTCGTGGATGAGGCGATTGAGCTCGCCGCCTCCGTGCGGCGGGAGCTTGGCGATCTCGCCCGGCGGCCGCAGCGGCTTGCGCAGGTGGGACGTCTCCTGCCGCTCGGCGCCCGCGCAGCGGCCGAACAGCCAGGACATCCCCCACAGGCCGACGGCAGCAGCCGCCACGAGAAGACCGGAATGCGATGCATGCAGCGTCACGACGGCATCTCCTTTCGCTTGGGACGTTCGCCGCAGAGGGCGGCGGCGCCGTCATGCCATTCTAGCCCGGACAACGCGCCGGCCGCGGCGACGCAGAGCCCACAGCGCGGCCCGGCCAGGTCCGCTGGAGCAAAACTAAGGATTTGAAAGCCATAAGTACTTGTTAAACAAGCGTTTATAGCCGTTTTCGGGAGAAAATGGGTTTGTTTCGTAAAAACACTTGCGGCGCTTTTCACGGGGCCTTGGGCTGCTCCCCCGGTCCGGCCACCCCTCGCTGCTGCCCGATTACTATTATACACACTAAACGCAGAATTTGTACCCTTATTTCAAAATATTCCAGATAATTTCTCGAAGGATGCCGACGGAGAATCGGGCGTTCCGTCATCGCCTGCCGGCCTACTTTGCCGGATTCGTCGCGGGCGTCGGGGGCGTCTGGGCCTCGCCCTCGCGCTGGGAGGCGGCCAGGACGGCCTCGGGACGGACCCACCGGCCGGTCCGCAGCCAGCGCAGCGCCCGTCGAACGTCGTTGCCGATGAGGTACAGGCTGGGTACGACCAGCAGTGTCAGCATCGTCGCGAGGACCAGTCCGAAGGCGATGGCCACGACCATGGGCTTGAGGAACTGGGCCTGGAAGGACCTTTCCGCCAGCAGCGGGGCCATGCCCGCGACGGTGGTGGCCGTGGTCAGGAAGATCGGTCGGAAGCGTTCCTTCGCGGCGGCCTCGACCGCCTCGTGCACGGCCGCCCCGGAGCGGATCTTGCGGTTCACGCGGTCGATCAGCACGAGGGAATCGTTGACCACGATGCCCGTCAGCGCGACCATTCCGAAGAGGCTCAGCAGCGTCACGTCGTAGCCGAAGACCCAGTGCCCGATGACGGCGCCGACGAGCCCGAACGGGATGGCCACCATGACGATGATCGGCTGGACGTAGCTTCGGAAGATCGCCGCCAGGATGGTGTAGATCCCCAGCAGCGCGACGGGGAACCACACGTAGAGGCTGTCGAGCGCCTCGGTTTGCTGCTGTCGCTGCCCGCGGAAGTCCGCCCTGACGGGCGGGAAGCGCCGAGTGAGGTCCCCGAGGAAGCCGCTTGCCTTGAGGTCGGTGAGGATCTCCTCGGCGTTGGCGACCTCCTCGTCGACGTCTGCGGAGACGGTCACCACGTTCTTCCGCTCGGCGCGGCGCAGCGTGGTGTAGCCCCGCGCGATCTTCACGTCGGCGACCTCGGCGAAGGGGACCTCGTCGCCGGCGGGTGTGCGGACGCGCATCTCCTCGACGTCCCCGAAGGTCCGCCGCTGCTCGGGCGGGTAGCGGACCATGACCTTGATCTCGTCGCGCCCGCGCTGGACCTTCAGCGATTCGTTGCCGTAGAACGCGTCGCGAAGCTGCGAGGCCAGCGATCTCAGGTTGATGCCCAGCGCGTGGGCGCCCGGCTTGAGCCGGACCTTCATCTCCTGCTTGCCCGGCAGGGCGTCGTCCTCGATGTCCGTCACGCCGGGGTACTTGGCGAGCCTGGCCTTGAGCGCGTCGGCGGCGGGCTTGATGCGCTCGGTCTGCGGGCCGAGCAGGCGGATCTCCAGGCTCTTTCCGCCGGGGCCGCCGCGGAACGCCCCGAACGTCAGCGTCAGCGCGTCGGGCACGGCCCCGGTGTTCCGGCGCCACTGCTCGGTGAGCAGGCGGCTCTTCATGCCCTTGTTCTTCGCGTCCACCCGCTCCTCGGCGTCCAGCAGCTCGACGATCACCTCGGCGACGTGCGAGCCGCCCTGGCCCCCGAAGCCGCTCTGCTGGCCGATCAGGGAGTAGACCCGCTGGACGACGCCCTCGCCGCATCGGGTCCGGAACTGCTCGTTGAGCTTCCGTGCGGCGGCGGTCATCTGGCGCGCGACGTCCTGGGTGCGGTCGATGCCCGTGCCGGTGGGCAGGATCAGCGACGCCCGCAGCGTGTCGCTGTCGATCTTCGGGAAGCTGGTGAACCGGATCCGCCCGCCGACGTACGAGGCCGCCACGATGCCCGTCACGGCGATCACCACGGCGAGCGTCACGTAACGGTAGCGGCTCACCAGGCGGTAGGCCGGCGCGAAGCCGCCGTGGATGAGCCACCGGATGCCCGCGTCGAGCCGGCCGCGGATGCGCCGGCCGAAACGCCCGAGCCGGCCCTTCCTCCGGCCGGCGCGGAGCTGGGCCTCGAAGCTGTGCGACAGGTGCGGCGGGAGGATCAGGATGCACTCCAGCAGCGAGAAGCCCAGGCCCACGATCACGGCGACCGGCAGGATGCTGATGAACTTGCCCATCACGCCGGGCACGAACAGCAGCGGCATGAACGCCAGCCACGTCGTCACCACCGCCCCGATGACGGGCGCGAGGACCTCCTTCGTGCCGATCACGCTGGCCAGCCTGGGCCTCTGGCCGCCCTCCACGTGGGAGTAGACGTTCTCGCCGACCACGATCGCGTCGTCCACGATCAGCCCCAGCGCCATGATCAGCGCGAACATGCTCATCATGT
>CAYRVX010000024.1:7084-70040 GCA_964427875.1 uncultured Planctomycetaceae bacterium | reverse complement strand
GGGCGTACTGGCTGCCGAAGTCCAGGATGACGACCGTTTCTGATTGTGCGATCTGCTCACCCATGAGGCCAGGAGCAACCATTGCCGCAGGACCACAGAACACCAGTGGCGCACAAGGGCGCGCCGGCTTGTTCGCTTCAGCGACACAAGCACAGGCAACCCCAAGCGCTAGCTCTTCGCCGCGGGCTTCGTCGTCGCTTTGGGTTCCGGCTTCGGCGCCTCGGGCTCGCCCTTCAGCCCCGTGGTGGCGATGTAGTCGATCTTCTCGGCGATCCACCGGTCGAGGATAACGGCGAGCGCGAACTGCTCCGGGCCCGGCGTGACGAGGATGAGTTTCTTGGGGCCGGCCGCCGCATCGTAGATGGCCTTGCTGTGCTCCGTGTCGATCAGTCCGTGGACGAGCAGCAGCGGGCAGGAGAGGGTCATGGCGGCGATCTCGCTGGACGCCTTGTGCGGGTCGAAGTTGGCCATCTCCCCGGCGCGAGCCAGGACCTCCTCGAATTCCTGCTCGCTCATCGTCGGCGCCAGCAGCGCAATGGTCCGCCGCGCGATGCTGGCAGCGTCCTTGTAGGCCGTCAGCGCCAGCACGCCCTTGCACCGCGCATCCAGGGCCGCGTACTGGATCGCCGTGGCGGCCCCGAGGTTAACGCCGAAGACGTAGACGTCCTTGTGGACGAGCGCCGTACCGATGAGCTCGTCCATGACGGCCTTGACGTCGAGCTTCTCGAGGGCCCCGTACGTGATGTACTTGCCGCCGCTTCGCCCGTGCGCGCGGAGGTCCAGCAGCACGACGTCAAAGCCCTTCTTCGCGACGTTCCGGCCGGCCTGGAGGTACTTGGCCTTGCTCTCGGTCAACCCGTGCAGCAGCAGGGCCGTGCCGCGAACGCTCCCGCCGGCGCGCTTCGCCTTTATGATCCACACGTCGATGTTCGTGCCGTCGGCCATCGTCATCGGCCGATGGTCGTCGATGCGCTTCCGTTTCTGAAGCTGCTCGGCCGTGCCGGTCAGGTTCAGGAGCAGCTTGCCGGAATCGGTGTTGTGCTCGATGATCTGCCTGGCGTAGAAGTCCCTTTCACAGCCGACGCACAGGCCCACCGCCGCGACGAGGAAGAGAATCGCAACCCGTTTCATCATGATCTCCAAAGAAGCAGACATTGTTGCTCGACTCCACCTTGACGGACCACAATGCACGCCCATTAGCATAGGAGCCGCCTGTCCCGATGCAAGAGACTCTTTCCATGAGCCGCCCTCAGGTTCGTCTAAACTGCTTCTCGAGGTCGCTGAGGGTCATTCGCAGCGTGGTGGGTCGGCCGTGAGGGCAGGCCGAGGCCTTCTGCGCCTCCCGTGCCCGCACCAGGAGGGAATCGATCTCCTGCGGCGTCAGCGGGTCGCCCGCCTTCACCGCGGCCTTGCAGGCCATCATGCAGAGCATGTCCTCCAGCAGGCGCTCGGGGTCGGTGGTCTCGTCGTCGGCGAGCCGGTCGAGCGCCTCGCGAAGGAATTCGACCGGCTGGACGCCGCGCTCGGTCAGCAGCGTGGGGAACTGCTGGACGGCCACCGCCTCGGGCCCGAAGGGGGCCACCTCGATGCCGAGGCGGGCGAGCATCTCGCCGCAGCCGGCCAGCGTGTCCGCCTCGGCGGCGGTGACCGTGAAGGTCGCGGGGATCAGGAGTCGCTGGCCGGCGAGCCTGCCCTCGGCGAGCCGCCCGCGAAGCTCGTTGTAGATCACGCGTTCATGCAGCGCGTGCTGGTCGACGATGATGAGCCCGTCCTCGACGGCCGCGACGATGTAGCTGTTGTGGACCTGGATGGCGGTCCGGGCCGCCGGGGCCGCCGGCCCCCCGTCCGCCGCGTGCCGCCCGGCAGGCTCCCGGTGGGGCGGCGCGGGCTGCTCCGGCGTCGTCGCCGGCCGTTGCCGCTCGCCCGCCGACGCGAGAGCCGGCCTGTTCCCCGTCGCCGGCCGATGCGGGACCTGCGATTCCGGGAAGCTCAACCGCGGCTGCGGCGAGGGGGTGGACTTGAAGAAGTCGGCCAGGGCCTGCCGAAGCGATGCGCGCCGCTGCTCCTCGGGGGCGCTCTCGTCCAGCCGGGCGGCGCCGGCAACGGGCGTCGGTTCGACGGAGCTGGCGACCGCCTCGGGATTGAGCTCGGCCCGATTGAGCGTCTCGCTCAGTGCGGCCAGCACCTCGCCGTGCACGAGCTGGCTGTTCTGGAACCGGACCTCGATCTTTGTCGGGTGCACGTTGACGTCCACCTCGCCGGGGTCGACCTGAAGGAAGATCATCGCCACGGGCCAGCGGTTCGGGTCGATCCGCCCGCGGAAGGCCTCGCGCAGGGCGTGGCCGAGCAGGCGGTCGCGGATGTAACGCCCGTTCAGGAAGAAGTACTGCCACTTGGACGACCCGCGGGCCGAGGCGGGAGCGCCGATCAGCCCGGCGACGCCCAGCTTGCCGCTTCGCCGCACGATGGGCAGGAGCGCCTCGGCCAGTTCGGCGCCGAACAGGTCGCCGGCCCGCTGGAGCGTGCTCTCGGCAGCCGGGAGCCGCTTCATCTCGCGCCCGTTGTGCGTGAGCGTGAAGGCCACCTGCGGGTGCGGCAGGGCCAGGCGGGCGACCTGCTCGACGACGTGGCCAAGCTCGGTGTTGGCCGTCCGCATGAACTTCCGACGGGCGGGGGTGTTGAAGAACAGGTCGCGCACGGTGACGGTGGTGCCCGGAGCCGCCGCACAGGGGCGGACGTCGCCGGCGGTTTCGGCCGGGGCGTCGACCTCGTGTCCTCCGTCGGCGTCGCGGCGGCGGCTGCGGATCCGAGCGTGCGAGATCGACGCCACCGACGCCAGCGCCTCCCCGCGAAAGCCCATCGTGGCGATGCCGAACAGGTCCTCCTCGCGGGCGATCTTGCTGGTGGCGTGCGGGGCGAAGGCCAGCGCCAGGTCCCCGGCGTCCATGCCGCACCCGTCGTCCGCGACCTGGATCAGCTTGCGCCCCCCGTCCTCGACGACGATGTCGATGCGGGCTGCCTCGGCGTCCAGGGCGTTCTCCACGACCTCCTTCACCACGCTCGCCGGCCGCTCGATGACCTCCCCCGCGGCGATCTTGTTCACCAAGTGGATCGGCAGCACGCGGATGTCTGACATGGGAACGACTCCATTCGCTCTCTACCGATGAGATTCTAGGCCCCGCGGCGCCGAAGTGAAAGCCGAATCGCGATCGCAACCAGGTCGGCCGATGTCCCCACAGGTCTACTCGTTAGTGTCGGCACGAATCTGGGGCTCGACCCATGCCCTCACCCGACGCACCATGCCCAACGCCTGTTGCCGATCCAGCGAGAGATCAAGGACAGGAGCATCGTAACGTAGCAGCACTGCGTAAGGCGTGAATGCATCTAACTCCTGGAGATCGTCTGGGACTGGGTGTGCGGAATCCGCCAGAAGGTCCATGATCTCGCGCAGATCGTGAGTCTTGCGAAACCTGACTGCGAGAATGGACAGCAGGGCCTTGAGGAGTTTCTCAACAGCCTGTTGGCAGTGAAAGCCGATGATGTCGTCAACGATGTCCTCGTCCGCCACGACCTTTTCCACGAGAGCTTCATCGTGACGAGCCTTCTCAAGCAAGACCATCGCTTGTTCACGCCGCTTCATAGAGCACCTTCCCGTCCAGCGCGATCTCGAACATGAGGTTCCCGGGAGTGTCCAGCCAATACTCGTAATAGTCTTGGCTGACCACGACGACATCTGCTGGTATTCGCAAAGGGCTGAGCGTTCGTCGCAGGCGCACCATTTCCGCCATCACGTCCGGGGCGCCGTCTTCCACGACGAGCAGGTCGATGTCGCTGTCGTCGTCGACCTCACCCGTCGCGTAGGAGCCGAAGAGGATGATCTTCCTCGGGTTGGCGGCTGCGCGAAGCAACTCCACAGCCTTCTCGATTGTCTCCTGATCCACCATGGCAGGTCTCTCGCTGGTGGTCACCTTACATGCAAGCGAGCCGGTGGTCAAATGGCGGGCCTACTCCTTCAGCCCGTACTCCTTGATCTTGCGGTAGAGCGTGCGTTCGCCGATGCCGAGGATCTTGGCGGCCTGCTCGCGGTTGCCGTCCACCATCTTCAGCGTGTTGCGGATGAGGTTCTTCTCGGCCTCCTCGATGCTGATGCCCGCGAGCTGGCCGAGCTGGGCGTCGGCGATCTGCTCCGGGCGGCGGTGGATCTCCTCCGGCAGGTCGTCCACGGTGAGCTTCTCGCCGCCCGCCAGGGCGACCATGTTCTCGATGACGTTGCGGAGCTGGCGGACGTTGCCCGGCCAGGGGTGGGCCATCAGCACGCGCCGCGCGTCGGGCGTGATGCCTCGGACCTTGTAGCCGTGTTGCTCGCAGGCAAGATGGATGAAATGCTCGATCAGCACGGGGATGTCCTCGCGCCGCTGGCGCAGGGGCGGGATCTCCAGCGTCGCCCCCTTGATGCGGAAGTAGAGGTCCTCGCGGAACCGCTTCTGCTGGACGCGTTCGGCCAGGTCGGTGTTCGTGGCGCTGATCAGGCGGACGTTCACGCGGATGGGGTCGTTGGAGCCGACGCGGACGACCTCGCCGTTCTCCAGGACGCGGAGCAGCTTGGCCTGCATCGCCAGCGGCATGTCGCCGACCTCGTCGAGGAAAAGCGTCCCGCCGTCGGCGTACTCGAACCGCCCGGGGCGGTCGCCGGCCGCGCCGGTGTAGGCGCCCTTGACGTGCCCGAACAGCTCATCCTCCAGCAGCGTCTCGCTCAGCCCCGCGCAGTTGATGGCCACGAACCGCTCGTCGGCCCGGCGGGAGTTGTGGTGGATGGCCCCGGCCAGCAGGTCCTTGCCCGTGCCCGATTCGCCCAGCAGCAGGACGGGCAGGTCGGTCGGCGAGATCCGCCGAACCGTGTCGAGGATCCGCAGGACCGCCGGCGAGTGACCGACGAGGTTCTCGAAGCCGAACTTCTCGTCCACCTGCCGGCGCAGCTCGCGGATCGTCCGCCGCTGGGCGGTCACCTCGGCGGCCCGAGAGACCACCACGCGGAACTCGTCCAGGTCCAGCGGCTTCTCGATGTAGTCGAACGCGCCCTGCTGGAGGGCCGAGCGGCAGGTATCGACCGACGAGTGGGCCGTGATGAGGATCACCTTCGCGCCGGGCGAGTGCTCGCGAGCGGCCGCCAGCACCTTCAGCCCGCCGGAGGCGTCGGGCTCCAGCACGAGGTCCGTCACGACGATGTCGAAGTGCCGGCCGCGCAGGCGGGCCTCCGCCGTCGCCACGTCGTGGACGACCGCACATCGATGCCCCATCCGCGAGAGGCCCTCCTCGATCGCCTCGGCGTGGGCGACCTCGTCCTCGACGATCAGGACGTCGGCGGCGGCCTGCTGTGCTTCGCTCATGGCCCTACGAACGTAGCGTTTGGGGGGCGAACTGTCAAACGCCTGGACGGCTGGACACGGGGGCGGGCGCATCGGTGGATCGTGGGTCCCGCGTGTGCTTCCCGCCGATTCGCCTGCGCTCATCGGCGGGCTTTGGGCAGGATTTCTGACTGACTTGTGGAGCCGCCCATTCTATAATGCCACGCGTCCGCTTCAGAGATGTCTCTTGGAGAACCCGATTGTGGAACGCGCCGAGCTGCTGACACGGGCCAAGTCGCTTCTCCACGGGGCCTTCGGGGAGCGTCTCCGCGGTGTGGTTCTCTATGGCTCGGAGGCCCGCGGCGAGGCTGAACCCGACAGCGACATCGACTTGCTCGTCCTGCTCTCGGGCCGCGTCGACCACCGCCGCGATTCCAGGACGTGCATTGACGCGCTCTACGACCTCGTCCTGGAGCTGGAGCGCCCCATCCACGCGAAGCCGGTTGATGTCAGGGACTACGACGCCCAGACGGCCCCCTTGTACCGAGAGGCGCGACGCGAAGGGATCCCCGCGTGAACGAGCTTGTCGACAGCCTTTGGGACCGGGCTAGAGATGCTCTCCTTGCGGCCAGGCAGCTTCTGGGGACGAGCCCGGATTCCGCCGCCTCGCGGGCCTACTACGCCGCTTTCTTCGCCGTCTCGGCCCACTTCGCGCTGGGAGGCCGCACGTTCAGGAAGCACTCGGCCGTCGAAGCGGCGGTCCACCGTGACTTGGTGAAGCACGGCTTGTGGCCGAAGGAGCTCGGCGCCAAGTACTCCGCTCTCGTGGAGACCCGCAGCGTTGGCGACTACGGCACGACAGAGCGCGTTTCAGCCGACGAAGCTTCCGATGCGGTTCGAGACGCGGCAGACATCCTCCAGGCGGTTGCCGCAGGTCACCCCGACCTTTTCGCCGGCCTCGAAGACACGTAGTCCCTCGATTTGAGGGGAAGCTCCCAGGTTTTCCGCCCGGGCCTTCTGCGTCAGCGTTTTCTCGTTCGCCGGATCAGGGCGTTGGCGCGGGCGGCGAGCTGCTTGCTGGCGGTGCGCTTGACGACCTGCTGCATGGCCTGGGAAACCTGCTCGGGGCGGCCCTGCACGATCTTCTCCGCGATGGTCACGGCGGCCAGACACGCCTCCTCTTTAAGGGTCCGGCTGGCCAGATACGGTGTCACCAGCGCCAGCGATTCAGCCGACGGGATGTTCCCCAAGGCGCTGAGGGCCAGCCTCTTCTCGCCGTCGCGGTCGGCCAGGGCCAGCGCGCCCTTCAGCGACTCGACCAGCTTGTCGGGCGGCGCCACCTGTTGGACGGCCAGGCGGATGTACGCCCGGACGGCCAGGACCTTCTGCGTCGGGTCCTTGACCGTTCGGGCGAGCTCGGCGACGGCGGGCAGGGCGTCGACCGTCTGCCACCCGCACAGGGCTCGAACGGCGGCGTCCCTTACCTTGGCGTCGCGGTCGTCGATGGCCCCGCGGACGGTCTTGCGCGCCGCGGGTCCGCCGGCCGATCGCAGGATCCGCAGCAGCGCGGCCTTGGCCTCGGGCGGCGCATCCGGCAGCGCCGCACAGAAAGCGTCAACGAAGTCGGGGGGCGCCACCGTGGCGGCGAACGTGATTGTCTGGCTTTCCCGGACCGTCTGGCTGCGAGGGACCCCGTTGACCGTGTAATCCACGCGGAGCTGCTTGGGCGAGCCCCGGGCCGGGTCGCCGAAGTTGCTGTTCGACGCCTCGACCGACGTCGCGCCGCGGCTCACGAGCCGGGCGAGCTTCCTGGTGACGTCGGCCGACCGGCCGTCGGGCAGGTCGCCGTAGACGGCCTTCCGGATGACCACCCTGCCGCCAGCCGACTTCGCCTGCCGGGCGCAGAGGGTCCGCAGGACCTCCTCGGCGCCCTGCACGTCGGAGGGGGACTTCGCCCGGACCAGGAGGCGCAGGAGGGCGGGCAGGTCCTCGGCGCGTGCCATGTCGCGCAGGACCTTGAGGCTGGCGGTGCGGACCTCCGGATCGCGGTCGCGCGCGGCCGTCAGCAGCGAGCCGACGGCGGCGACAAGGGCCCGGCGGCCGATCATCTCGACGGCGATGCGGCGGGCCCTGGCGTCCTTGTGGTCCAGCAGGGCCAGGATGGCGGCCTGCCCTTCCTTGCCCGGGAAGTTGGCGAGGCACTTCTGCGCCTCATCGGCCAGCTTCGCGTCACCGCCCAGCGCCAGCTCGGTCAGCACCGGCACGGCGGGGGCGTGTCCCAGCCGCGTCAGGGCGCCGATGGCGGCGAGGCTGACGTCGACGGGGCCCTTGCGGGCCTCGGTCAGCAATGCCGGCCCGGCCGCGGCGTCCCCGCGGGCGCCGAGCGTCTGGACCAGCAGCACTCGCCTGTCCGCCGGCAGCTTCGTCAACTCGCCGACCAGCGCCGCCGTGACGGCCGGGCCGGGCAGCTCCATCGATGCGCGGGCCGCCGCGGCGAACATGACGTACTGTTTGTCGCGAAGGGCCTCCAGGAGCAGGGGCGCCTGTCCTTGCTCACGCGTGAGCAAGGCCCCGCGGAGGGCGCCGGCCCGGACCTGGTGCGGCGCGGCGGCGAGGCGGCCCAGCCGGTCGTAGATCGCGACGGCCCGGTCGCGTCGGCCCCCGGCCGCCAGCGCTTCGGCAGAGCGCAACAGGCCTTCACAGACGGCCAGCCGCATACGCGGCGGCGCCTTGTCCACCGCGCCCTCCAGCGCCTTGAACGCGTCGGGCGCGGCGATGCTGCCCAGCGCCCTTGCCGCGGCCCGCGCCACCTCCGGGTCGGCGTCCTTGAGCAGCCCCGCCAGCGTGGCGACGGCCTTGTGGTCCCGGCGGACGCCGACGCTGCCGATCACGCCGACGAGCGGGCGTCCCCTGAGCTTGCCCAGCGCGGCGCGCAGGGCCTCGTCGACGGACGCATCCGGGATCGGCTCCAGGGCGTAGCGGGCCATGTGGGCGAGCTTCTCGTCGCCCAGCAGCGCCACCAGCGCGGGCACGGACTTTTTCGTGGCGATGCGGGCGAGCTCGCGGCAGGCGTCGGCCTTGGCCTTGTGGGCCGCATCGGACTTCACGATGGCGATCAGCTCGGCCTCATCGGCGACGGAAGGTGCGACGGCGGCCAGAAGCAGCGCCGTCCCGAGGGCCAGGTTCAGTTTGCATGTCGACATGGATGGTTTCTCCTGTGAGACGCGCTTGGCCGGCGTCAGATGATCCACGGCTCGCGCATGGCGCGCGAGCGCAGGCTATTGGCCTCGGGGTCGTTGACGAACTCCTCTTTCAGAGGGTCGTACTTCAGGCTGCGCCCGAGCCACATGCAGATGTTGGCGGCGTGGACGGTGCTCATGGAGCGGTGCATCACCGTGGGATTGGCCACGGTAAGCTCGCGCGTGCGGACGCAGTCGAGGAAGTTTCGCATGTGGTCCAGCGAGCGGCCCGTGCGGCCCACGTACTCGCCGACCACCTTCTTGAGCAGCCCCAGCATGGAGGGCGAGGAGACGTCCGGGCGGGAGTACCCGTCGGCCGACCCGGCCCATCCCTCGGGGCCGTCGAACCGTTCGCCGCACGAGCCGCGCCAGTAGGTCTTCCCGCGGGAGAGGATCATCTTCACGCCGCTGGCGAAGTGCGTGACCATGCCGTCGCCGCTGTCGTTCTTGACGTACTCGTATTCGACGGGGGAGGTGTCGAGGCAGTCGAGGCCGGCCTGGGCCTGGGCGAAGGTGTGGGCGCCCCACTCGCCGATGCAACTGGTGTGGAAGTCGTAGTGGCCTCGCCAGCCCCCGCGGCAATAGGTGGCGTTGTACGGCCGCCAGGGGCACGGGCCCAGCCACGCGTCCCAGTCCACCTCGTCCTTTGGCGGCTGGGGCTGGGCGGGCAGCCAGTCGTGGCGCATCTTGGCGGCGTCCCACGGCGCGATGTGGGCATAGGCGGTGTGGACCTTGCCCAGCCGCCCCGTCCGCGCCATCTCGATGGCGAACACGTGGTTCGCCTCGCTGAGGCGCTGCGTGCCGGTCTGGTAGACGCGCTCGTACCGCCGCGCGGTCTCCACGACCGCCTGGCCCTCGGCGATGGTCATGCAGGAGGGCTTCTCCGTGTAGACGTCCTTGCCCGCGCGCATCGCCAGGATGCTCGCCAGGGCGTGCCACCGGTCGCCCGTCGTGACCAGCACCGCGTCGATGTCCGTCCGCTCGGCCAGGAACCCGCGGATCTCCGGGTACATCGCGCAGTCCTTGCTGCCGTAGCGGCCGTCCACGAAGCCCTTGATCGCCAGGCGCTGCCGCTTCTGGAGGTCGCAGATGGCGACGAACTGCACGTCCGGCTGGCCCATCGCCCAGCGCAGGTCGTGCATGCCGCGGCCGCGGATGCCGATGGCGCCGAGGATGATCTTCTCGCTGGGCGGCACGGCCCCGCCCAGGCCCAGCACGGCCGAGGGCACGATCGTGGGCACCGTCACCGCCGCGCCGACCTGGGCCGTCGTCTTGAGGAATCGTCGTCGCGTAACCCTGGTTTTTCGCATTGCTGCTTTCTCCTGTGCTACAGGACTCACCGTCGGCGCGGCCTGCGCGGGGCGCGCGCTCTCATCGGATTGGCTGCCTCGTGGCCGACAAGCTCTTCCTTTGCCAACTCAAACTTGAACCGGGATCTCGCCGAGAGTTCCCGCCCAACTTTGCAGCCGGGCTGGGGATTGTACCGCCCCGCGACGGCCAGTGCGAGTTTCGGGCACATCATCTCTGGCCGCTTCAGAAGGTCTTCCCGAAGTTTCGCTCCTGGGGGCCGGGCAGGACGGCGAGGTTGCCTGCGTCGCGGACGTGGTAGACGCGGTCGGTGTGGGGATCGACACCGGCGGCGGCGAGGGCGGCCGTCGCGCTCGGCGCCCTGGTGAGCCCCAGGATCGCCGCCTCCTCGGCGGAGATGCCGTCGCTGACGATGAATCCCCGCACGCCGCGGGCGTTCGGGTCGGTCAAGCGCCGCAGGAGAACGGCCTTGTGATCGCCGAGGCGGTATCCGCGGGCCCGCACGGCGGCCAGGGCCGCCGCATGCGTCGGCGCCTCGCGCAGGAGGCGAAAGAACGGGTCCGGGCCGATGCCCCGCCCGCAGGGGGCCACCAGCACCAGGCAGCCGCCGTCCCGAACGGACCATTCGTTGTTCTTGATGCCCTTGTCGGCCTGGTAGAAGCTCTCGCCGAGCGGGCCGGTGACCTCGGCGATGACCGCCTCCGCCGGGCTGTCGACGCGGTGGACCAGCGCCGCGGCTGCACCGTCCACAGCCGCGCGCAGGGCGGCAAGGGGCTCGCCCGCCGCCGCCGCCAGTATCCTGCGGCCGGCCTGGACGAGGTTGACGGCCGCGACCGGCCGAACGGCCCTCAAGCCGGCCAGCATGGCGAAGACGCCCTCGGCAACGGGGTTGCCGGCCAGGCGGGCGGGCCGGCAGTCCGCGTGCAGGGCGGCGGCATGGTTGGCCTCGATGTCGGCGTAGGCGGCGACGCCGATGGTCGCGGTCTTGTGCGCGCCCGTGTAGCCGGCAAAGTAGTGGGGCTCGACGCTGCCGATCGCCAGGACGCCGTCGCAGTCCAGCAGCCCCGGGTGCCCCCGCCAGCTCCCGGCCGGGCCGATCGGCACGAGCGCGTCGCTGCGGCTGTCGTGCCAGGCGACCTCCCCGAACGCCAGGTCACCGCACAAGGCCTGCTGGAAGGGCCCCCGCGTTGCGGGCCGGCTGCCGTGCGCCCCGGCGGCGACCACCACGCGGACGCGCCCGGGCGAGACCCGCCTGGCGAGCTGCTGCAATACCGGCCGGGTCGCCGTCTGACGCTGGGGATCGTTGACCAGCACGGTCAAGCGGCCGGAAGCGGGCAACAGACGAAGCGCGTCGGCCACCAGCCGGTCCGGCGCGGGCGCCTCCCCGCCCGCGGCGCCCGCCTCGAAGACCACGGCGCCCGGCGTGCAGTTGCCGCCGCGGGTCACGGTCTCGATTCCCCGCCGCCCTGGGGCGTATCGAGAGGCAGGACGATGACGAAGCGAGTGCCCTTGCCCGGCTCCGATTCGGCTCGGATGCCGCCGCCGTGCTCCTGGACGATCCGTCGGGTGGTGGGCAGGCCGAGGCCGGTGCCGCCTTTCTTCGTCGAGTAGTACACGTCGAAAATCCGCTCGACTTCATCCCGGGGCATCCCCGGCCCGGTGTCGATCACCTCGACGACGCCCCGACCGCGCTGCGGGGCCACCTTCACCAGCAGCTCGCCGCCCTCGTCCATGGCCTGAACGGCGTTGATCATGAGGTTGAGCAGGGCCTGCTTCATCAGCTTCTCATCGATGCGGCAGACGACCGGCTGGTCGGCGGGGGCCGAGCGCAGCAGGATGTGCGCGTCGGCGGCCTGGGGCATGAAGAAGTCGACCAGCTCGGACACGAGCCGGCGCAAGTCCACGGAGAGCATCGACAGCTCGTATTTCCCGGCATACTTCAGGAAGTCGTCCAGAATGGTCTTGAGGCGGCCGGACTCCTCCTGAACGCCCTGGAGCCTCCGCAGCCATCGCTGGTGCTCGTCGTCGCCGTGCCGGGCAAGGTCCTCAGCCAGCAGGCGCAGGTTGACGTTGATCGTGGAGAGGGGGTTCTTGATCTCGTGGGCAAGTCCCCCGGCCAGGTGCCCCAACTCGGCGAGATGGTCATATCCCTTGGCCCGGGCGGCCAGCTTGCGGGCGCTTCGCCAGGTGCGTCGGGCGAACCAGAGGGCCACAACGGCCCCCAGGGGACCGGCCAGCACCGCTGCGAGTAGCATCCACAACTCCGCCATCAGCAGCCCTTTTCAAGGCAGCGGGGCCCGACCGCCGGATGGCCGAAGCGTCTTCCGCCCGCCGTCCCGGGTTACCCTACGCCGAAGGCTGCTGGTCGGGCGGAGACTCGTCCGCGCTGGCCGGACTCACGTTGCGGGCCTGAAAGCCCTTCTCGCCCTTGGCCAGTTCGTAATCGACCACCTCACCGTCCTTAAGGGCCCGGAATCCCTCTCCAATAATCGAGGTATAGTGAACGAAGACGTCCTGTCCTTGCTCGCCGACGATGAAACCATAACCTTTCTTCGGGTCAAACCACTTCACTTTTCCTGTGGGCATCAGGGTCACCTCCTCAGTGCCCGATCCTCCAGTGGTCGCCCAAAGGGCCATGCGCGCCACTGGAGCATTCATAGCGTCCGCCCGCCCGAGAACGCAAGGGGCCGGAGATCGTGGACCCAAGTACAAGCCGCGCGCCCACAGTAGCACGCGCGTATACCAGTGAATTTGCCACCGGCGCGGCACAGGACAACAGCGCGCACCGACCCATTATCCGCCCGGGCCTCAACGCCCGGGAAAGCTCCCTGAAGATCTCTTACGCCTTATGGCGAGGCCTGCCGCGCTTGCGGCTTTTCCGCCTGCCCGGGGAAGATGCGGCTCCCGCCTCGTCGCCGGCGTCGCCGGCCATCGCGGCCTTTCGAGACAACTTGATTCTCCCCTGAGCGTCTATACTGATCACCTTCACTTCAACCGTGTCGCCGAGGTTGACAACGTCAGTGACTTTTTTGACGTATTCCGCACTGAGCTCGCTGACGTGGCACAAGCCATCCTGCCCCGGCAGGATTTCGATAAAGGCCCCGAAATCCGTTATCGAAACGACCTTGCCTTGGTATATCTTCCCAATTTCGGCGTCCGCAGTCAAGGCCTCAATTTCAGCTTTTGCCGCTTCGGCGCCCTCGGCGCTGGTGCAGCCGATGAAGATCGAGCCGTCGTCCTCAACGTCGATCGTGGCGCCGGTCTCGTTCTGGATGCGGTTGATGGTCTTGCCGCCCGGCCCGATGACCTTGCCGATCTTCTCCGGGTCGATCTTCACGATGAGCATCCGCGGGGCATACTGGTTGAGCTCCGCGCGTGGCTCGGGCAGGACCTCGCCCATCCGCTGGAGGATATGCAGGCGGGCCTGGCGGGCACGCTCGAGCGTCTCTCGCATACGGTCGTGGCTGATGCCCGGGGACTTCATGTCCAACTGGATGCCCGTGATGCCCTTCCGGGTGCCGGCGACCTTGAAGTCCATGTCGCCGTGGAAGTCCTCCTCCCCCATGATGTCGGTCAGGAGCACGTACTGCTCGGCCTCGGCGACCATGCCGATGCTGATGCCCGCCACCGGCGCCTTTATCGGCACGCCCGCGTCCATCAGCGCCAGCGTGCCGCCGCAAACGGTCGCCATGGACGTCGAGCCGTTGGACTCCAGCATGTCCGCGACGATCCGAACGGTGTAGGGAAAGTCCTCCACCGAGGGCATGACGCACTGGAGGCTCTTCTCGGCCAGCGCCCCGTGCCCGATATCCCGCCGGCCCGGGCCGCGAATCGGGCGGATCTCCCCCACGCAGAACGGCGGGAAGTTGTAGTGCAGCAGGAACTTCTTCTTGTACTCGTCCAGCAGCCCGTCGATGACCTGATCGTCGCGGGGGGTGCCCAGCGTGGCCGTCGCGAGGGCCTGTGTCTCACCCCTCGCGAAGATGGCCGAGCCGTGTGTGCGAGGCAGGACCCCGACCTCCACGCCCAGCGGCCTGACCTCGTCCATCGCCCGTCCGTCCAGACGCGCGCCGCCCAGGATGATCTTCCGCTGTATCTTGCCCTCAACGCGGAAGAAGCCTTCCTTCACCTGCCAGGGCGTGTACTGCGGCTCCTCGACGTCCTCGGGACTGAGTTCCGCCAGGGCCTCCTGGCGGATGACATCGATGGCCTCGCTCCGCTCGACCTTGGCAACGATCTGCTTGGCCTCGTGAATCCGCTCGCCGTATTTGCCCTCAATGGCGGCCAGCAGCTCTTGGGGAACCAGCTTGGGCTCGTACTCCATCTGGCCCGGTTGGACCTGTTCGGCCATCTCGTTGATCATCTCGATGACCGTCCGGCAGACCTCGAAGCCCCTCTCGATGCCGCCGGCGACGACTTCCTCGGAGACCTCCCTGCCCTCGAGCTCGAGCATGTTCGGCCCCGTGGCCGGGCCGCACACTATCAGGACCATCTCGCTTTCTTCGAGGTGCGAATGGGTCGGGTTGATGATGTACTCCCCGTCGCAGTAGCCCACCTTGGCGGCTCCGACGGGGCCGCCGAAGGGAATCGGGCTGACGGCCAGGGCCGCCGAAGAGCCGATCATCGCCAGCAGGTCCGGGTCGTTCTGGTTGTCCGTGGACAGCACCATGCACTGGATCTGGACCTCGTTCGCGAAGTCCTTGGGAAACAGCGGGCGCATGGGCCGGTCGACCATGCGGCAGGTGAGCACCTCCTTGGTCGAGGGGCGGCCCTCCCGCTTGAAGAAGCCCCCGGGGATCTTCCCGGCCGAGTACTGCGCCTCGCGGTACTCCACGTACAACGGGAAGAAGTCGATGTCCCGGGTCGACGGGGCCGACAGCACGGTGGCCAGGACCACCGTGTCTGCGTACCGGACCCAGACGGCGCCGTGGGCCTGCTTGGCCACCTTGCCCGTCTCGAGGCTCAGCATCCTGCCGTTGATCTCTCTCTCAACTCTCACTGTCATTTCCGTTCTTTCCTTCCTCAGCCTTCCGCGCAAGGCCCGCCCCAATCGCCGGCCCTGGCCATCCATCTGTTCCGCCGCGCCGCCGCCTGCCGCGCGCCGCCGCCTGCAACACCCGCGCCGTCTGGCGAGCGGACGGCCGAAGGGCGTCGAGCCGCAGCTCCCCTCGTCGTGTCTTCGGCGAGGGTCCCTACTTCCTCAGACCGAGTTTCGCGATGATCTGACGATAGCGATCAGGGGCGTTGCTGAACAGGTATTTGAGCAGACTGGTCCTTTTCCCCACCATCTTCAGGAGACCCCGACGGGAGGAGTGATCCTTCTTGTGCGTCTTGAGGTGATCGGAGAGGTGGTTGATTCGCGCCGTCAGCAGCGCGATCTGCACCTCTGCGGACCCGGTGTCGCCATCGTGGAGGCGCGTGTCCTCAACGATCTGCTTCTTCGTCTCACTGGGAATGCTCATACGTCAACGTACCTGGTCGCCGCTAGGCCGCGTGTCCACTGAACGACGAGCCAAATCTCCCTGCCTTTCTCTGATTGACTTCCTTGCCCTTCTGCTTATTTCGGCCTGTCTTCTTGTTCAGGTTGAGTTTTTACCCACGTGGCGCGGGCAATGCAAGCCTTTTTGTCCGGGCGGCGCCTCACGCCAGCAGCGCCCGGACCGACTCGACCAGCCGCTCCATCCGGAACGGCTTGTTGAGATACCCGTCCACGCCCAGGCTCTCGGCGTACATCTTGTGCCGGTGGCCCTGGTTGCCGGTCACCATGATCACCCGCGGCAGGTCGCCTCGCTCCTTGCCGCGCTTGAGCTTCTCCAGCACCAGGAAGCCGCTTCGCCTCGGCAGCATCATGTCCAGCACCACGAGGTCCGGCGAATGCTTCTGGGCCTGGAGGAGCGCATCGTCGCCGTTGGCAGCCGTGAGGATCTCGGGCCCCAGCTCGCCCAGGGCGGCCACCATGGCATGGAGGATGTCCCGGTCGTCATCGACCAGAAGGACGGTCTTCCCGTCCAGCTCATCCGACATGATCCCTGCTCCTTCCCGATACGCCCCCATCGTACCGTGCCATGTCACACTATCTTAGGCACGCCGCCGTTGTGTGTCAACAGCATTCGCCGGGCGTACCATGGAGATACGACACGCGGCGTCCGGCGTCTCAAACGCCGCCCCATGAGCCCAAGGGCCCTTCAAGGCCGCCCCATGAGCGCCAGCGAATGGGGCCAAAGCCCAAGTTGACCCCGTGCCATACCGCCGCACCGGCATGCGTGCCGCCGATGAAGGGGCAATCCTCTTGACCGTCACCGCCGGGCGGCCTAGAGTCTCTTGCTCACCGTGGCGTGACTCGACGCGTGGAGATGCCCATGGAAAGGACGCTGATCGTTCTCAAGCCCGACGCCGTCCAGCGACAGCTCGTCGGGCGCCTGATCGCCCGCCTCGAGCGGAAGGGGATGAAGATCGTCGCGATGAAGATGCTCCGGGCGAGCGAGGACCTGGCCCGGCGGATGTACTCCGTTCACGAGGGCAGCGACTTCTACGACGGCCTGATGGCGTTCATCACCGCCTCGCCGGTGGTCGCCCTCGTCCTGGAGGGCAAGGACGCGATCGAGGTGTGCCGCAAGCTGATGGGCCCGACGTTCGGTCCCGCCGCCCCGGCCGGCACGATCCGCGGCGATTTCGGCCTGTCCATGCGGTATAATCTCATTCACGGGTCCGACTCGCCGGAATCCGCCCGGCGGGAGATCGCCCTGTTCTTCCGCGAAGAGGAGATGATGGAGTACGACCTGGCCGCCGCGCGGTGGATCTACGCCCGCCGGGGCGACGAGTGGATCTGACCGCCGGCGCGAACGTCCCGGGAGAGCCGAAATGCTGATAAGACGAGCCGACGACGTGCCGGCCGAAACCGTCGGGGAGGAAGGCGCCGAGGGTGTGCAGATCCGCCTGCTCATCCACCAGGCCGAGGGGGCGCCCAACTTCTACATGCGGCAGTTCAACATCGCGCCCGGCGGCCACACGCCCGAGCACACCCACCCATGGGAGCACGAGGTGTACGTCCTGGCCGGCGGCGGCACCGTCCTGACGCCGGACGGGGAGAAGCCCGTCGCCGCCGGCGATTGCGTATACGTCCCACCACTCGAAAACCACCAGTTCCGAAACCCCGGCCCGGAGGAGCTGAAGATCCTCTGCCTCGTGCCGAGGACGTAGCGACCGGAGACCATGCCCACCGACGCCGAGCGCATCGAGCAGCTTCGCGAGGAGATTCGGCGGCACGATCGGTTGTATTACGTCGAGGCGGCCCCCGAGATCTCCGACCGCCGGTACGACCGCCTCCTGGAGGCCCTGGAGGCCCTGGAGGCCGCCCACCCGGAGCTGATCACGCCCGATTCGCCCACCCGGCGCGTCGGCGGCGAGCCGATCGAGGGCTTCGCGACCGTCGAGCATTCCGCCCCGATGCTCAGCATCAACAACACCTACAGCGAGGACGAGCTGCGCGAGTTCGACGCCCGGGTCCACAGGGCGCTCGGCGAGCGGCCGGTCCGATACCTCGTGGACCCGAAGATCGACGGCGTGGCCGTCTCGCTTCGCTACGAGGGCGGCCTGCTGGCCCTGGCCGCCACGCGCGGCGACGGCCGCCGAGGCGACGACATCACCTCCAACGCGCGGACCATCCGGTCGATCCCCCTGCGGCTCGTCGGCCGCCAAGTCCCCGGCGTGCTCGAGGTCCGCGGCGAGGTGTACTGGCCGCGAAGCGTCTTCAACGCCTACAACGCCCGGCGCGTGGAGCAGGGGCTGGAGGCGTTCGCAAACCCGCGCAACGGGGCGGCCGGGACGCTCAAGCAGCTCGATCCCAGGATCGTCGCCGAGCGGGGGCTGGCCTTCATCGCCCACGGCCTCGGGGCCATGTCCTCGCCGGTGGCCGGGACGGCCGGCGAGGTGATGCGCCGCCTGGCGGAGTGGAGCATCCCCGTAAGCCCCCACGCGACGGTCTGCCGGGACGTCGAGGAGGCCATTCGCGCGACCCGGGGCTGGCTCGACCGGCGCGGCGAGGCCGACTACGAGACCGACGGGGCGGTCGTGAAGGTCGACGAGCTGGCCCTGCGCGTCGAGCTCGGCGCCACCAGCAGGTATCCTCGCTGGTGCATCGCCTACAAGTACGAAGCCGAGCGGGCCCGCACGGTCCTGCGGTCGGTGGATTTCCAGGTCGGGCGGCTGGGCACCATCACGCCGGTCGCCCACTTCGACCCCGTCCAGCTTGCCGGCACGACCGTCTCGAACGCCTCCCTGCACAACTTCGATCAGGTCGCGCGCCTCGACGTGCGGGTCGGCGACACCGTCCTGGTGGAGAAGGCCGGCGAGATCATCCCCCAGGTCGTCCAGGTCCTCCACGACAGGCGCCCTGGCGGCGCCGCGGTCATCGCTCCACCGGCGCACTGCCCGGCCTGCGGCGAGCCGGTCGCCCGCGACGAGGGCGGCGTGTACCTGCGATGCGTCAACCCCGAGTGCCCCGCCCAGCTCCGCGAGCGGCTCAAGTTCTTCGCCGGGCGCAACCAGATGGACATCGAGAACCTCGGGCCGGCGGTGATCGATCAGCTCGTCGGCAGGGGGCTCGTGAGGCACTTCGCCGACCTGTACGCCCTGGATGCCGGCGTCCTCGTCGGCCTGGAGAGGATGGGCGAGAAGTCCTCGGAGAACCTGCTGGCCGCCATCGAGGCGAGCAAGTCCCGCGGCCTGGAGAGGCTGCTGGCGGGGCTCGGCATTCGCCACGTGGGCGGCAGGGCGGCCGAGGTGTTGGCGGGGCACTTCGGCGAGATCGACGCGCTCGCCGCCGCCGGGGTGGAAGAGCTGACCCGGATCGACGAGATCGGCCCGGTGATCGCCGCCAGCGTGCACCAGTTCTTCGCGAGCGAGGCGGGGGCCGAGACAATCGCCCGCCTCAAGGCGGCGGGAGTGCAGACGACCTCGACCCGCCCCGCGGCCGAAGCCGCCGAGGCGGCCAACCTTTCGCTGGCACACAAGACGGTGGTCGTGACCGGCACGCTGAAGCACTTCAGCCGGGACGAGGCGCAGGACGCCATCAAGGCCGCGGGGGGCAAGGCGGCGTCGAGCGTCTCGAAGAAGACCGACTTCGTCGTCGTGGGCGACTCGCCCGGCTCGAAGGCCGACAAGGCCAAGCGGCTCGGCGTGGAGACAATCGACGAGGCGGAGTTCCTCCGCCGGCTGGGACGGGCCCGATAACTCAAAGCGACCGATCTCGTCCCTCACTGAGCGGTCTTCGTTGACTCGTGAACTGGTTAACTCGTTAATTCGAAAACAGCTCCGCTGTAAGGCCACCCGTGCGTTCGTCGCACGAAACGCCGCGGCCGGCAGAGCCTCTCCGACAGGCAGCCAGGGAGCAGGAAGCTCCGGCGATCTGTACAAGATCTTCCGAGTTAACGAGTCAACGAATGAACGGGTCAACCGACATGCTGTAAGCCGATGCCTGTCGGTCAGTCTGAGTAATAAAAGAGCCCGCCTAGTGGCACTGGCGGGCGGGGATCAGGATCGAGCTGGCTGAGGGGCAGAAATGCTCCTGCTGCGTTCTTCGCCGTCAGCACAGCGCGGCAAAGCTCAGCAGGATGTAGAAGACGATCTTCAGCTTCCGGCGTATGTTCTTTCTTGACACGAGTCACTTCCTCTCGCGGCAAGCGCTGCCATCTCTTCCACCCATTGTACCACGGATGCGCCGGGCGTGAAGGTGCAAAGCTGCCTGGTCGGCCGCTATTCGCCCCGGATTCCCCGGAAAGTAAAGCCGGCAGGATACAGAACATGCGCAAGCTCTATCGATCAGGTAACCTCCCTTGTGCACCCGCCGGCAGCGGCGGTGAGAAAAAGGGGACGGGAGTCTTTTTTGCCTCAAAGGCCCGAAGGGTGCTCCGCAAAAAAGACTCCCGTCCCCTTTTTCGTCGCAGTTTTTTTGAAATCCGCCGGTTTTCGTTGTGCAAAAGGGCCTGCGAGATGTATATGCCTGCTACGGGGGGATCACAAGAAAAGTACGGCGGTGGATTAAGAAGAGAATGCGAAACGAACCCAAACGCGGATTATTCCGATTTTGGCGTGTGGCGCGACTCAGCCGGAGGGGGCAAATGGCCGGAGAAAAGGCGCATAAGTGTTTTTACGAAACAAAGCCATTTTTTTCAACAACGCCCATAACCTCCATTTACATAAGGGTTTGCGTGGACTTGCGTCGAGTTTTGCCTCTGGGAGAACTTCGCGGGCCGGGGCGAAGCGGGGGCAGCAGGCCTCTGAGAGAACCGAATAGAGCTTTGCTGTATCGTCGCGACGATCAGGGCGGTGGGGAGCGTTTGCCCCATTCGATGGCGCTGCCCATGAAGCCCCAGAAGAAGAACGCCTCGACGGCCGCCAGCGAGGCGTCCGAGTCGAACTTGCCGCCGTCTCGGTCCATGCCGCGCCATTCCTCGCCGCCTCGTTCGAGAGCCATCGTCCGCCTTCCCTACGTGTGGTAGTCCGCGTTGATCGTGACGTACTCGCGCGAGAGGTCGCACGTCAGGGCGGTGAAGCGGCCCCTGCCCAGCCCCAGATCGCAGGCGATCTTCACCTCGCTGCCGGCCAGGTGCCTCGCCACCTTTCTCGCGTCGAACTTCCTCCCGCAGCCGCCAGAGAGGACCAGCACCCCGCCGATGCGGATGCGGAGCTTCTCCGCGACGACCTTCGCGGGGGACTTGCCCAGCGCCATGGCGATGCGCCCCCAGTTCGCATCGCCGCCGTGGACGGCCGTCTTGACGAGCGGCGAGTCCGCCACGCTGCGGGCGGCGGCCCTGGCCTCGGCGCCGCTGCGGGCGCCGCGGACGGCGATCTCGATGAGCTTCGTGGCGCCCTCGCCGTCGAGGACCATGGCCCGGGCAAGCTCGGCGCAGACCTCGCCGAGCGCCGCCGCGAACTTCCCCAGGCCGCCCGTGGGGCCCGTGATCGCCCCGTTGCCCGCAGCGCCCGACGCGAAGAGCGCCACGGTGTCCGAAGTGGAGGTGTCCGAGTCGATGGTAATGGCGTTGAAGCTGCCGGCCGCCGCCGAGAGCAGGGCCCGGTGCAGGGCGGCGGGGGAGATGGCCGCGTCCGTCGTGATCAGCGAGATCATGGTCGCCATCGACGGTGCGATCATGCCGGCGCCCTTGGCGACGCCGGCGACGGTGATGAGCTTCCCGCCGATTCGCGTCTGCGTCACGGCGGATTTCTCCCGCGTGTCGGTCGTCATGATGCCGCGAAGGGCCGCCGAGTCGTTCCGCCGGCCCAGCCGCGAGGCCGCGTCGGCGATCCCCGCGCGCACCTTCGCCATCGGCAGCCGCTGGCCGATGATGCCCGTCGAGGCCACCAGCACCTTCCGGCGCTCGCAGCCGAGCTTCCTGGCCGTCAGGGCCGCCATCGCCTCGGCGTCTCGCAGTCCCGCCTTGCCCGTGCAGACGTTGGCGCTGCCGCTGTTGACCACGATGCCCCGCGCCCGGCCGTAGCCGCGAGGCAGCAGGCGACGGTTCCACAGGACGGGCGCACCGACGATCTGGTTCCTGGTCGTGACGATCGCCACGGCCGCGTCCTTCTCCGCCGCCAGGATCGTCAGGTCTTCCTGACCGGTGGTCTTGATTCCGCAGTGCACCCCGGCGGCGACGAAGCCGCCGGGAACGGTAATGTGATTCACGCGCGTCATCGCTCTGTCCCTTTGCTTCTCAGAACGTGTATGAAAACCGCTCTGGGCGTGGCATGGGCGTCTCGCCCATGAGTCGCAGGGCCGTCCCGGCCCTGCGGATAGGCGGCTGCCACGGCCAGGATGGCCGTGGGACGCACGGGCAAGATGCCCGTGCCACCCCGCAGGCCACCTCGATCGTCCCGGTCTGCGGTTTTCATACACGTTCTCAATAGAGTCCGGCGGTCTCTTCGAGGCCGAACATGATGTTCATGTTCTGGACGGCCTGGGTGGAGGCGCCCTTGAGAAGGTTGTCCAGCGCGCTGAACAGGACGACGCGGCCCTTGGCGCTTCGGGCGGCGACGTCGCAGAAGTTCGTGTGGCTGGTGTACTTCGTGGCCGGCAGCACGTCGGTCCGGACGCGGACGAACGGCTTGTCGGCGTAGGCGGCCTGGAGGCACTCGGTGAGCTGCTCGGTCGTCACGTCGCCCGCCGGCCGGGCGTAGATCGTGCACAGGATGCCCCGGTCCATGGGGCAGAGGTGCGGCTGGAACAGCAGCTCCACGTCACGCCCCGTAATGTCGCTGAGGACCTGCTCCATTTCCGGCATGTGACGGTGGCTGGCGACGCCGTAGGGCTCGAAGTTCTCGTTCCGCTCGGGGAAGTGGAACTTCCGTCCGGGCGTCCGCCCGGCGCCGGAGACGCCGCTGACGGCGTTGGAGACGATCCCGGTCGGCTCGACGAGCCCGGCGGCGAGGACCGGCCCCAGCGCCAGGACCGTGCACGTCGGGTAGCAGCCGGGGTTGGCCACCAGGCGGGCCGTGCGGATCTCCTCGGCGAAGTACTCCGGCAGGGCGTACACCGCCTCCGCCAGGTGCTCCGGGTCGCTGTGGGGGCAGTACCATTTCTCGTACTTGGTGCGATCGTGAAACCGGTAGTCGGCCGAGAAGTCGATGACCCTCAGGCCCAGGTCGAGCAGGGCGGGAACGTAGCTCATGGCGACCTTATGCGGCACGCAGAGCATGGCCAGGTCCGCCGCGAGCGAGGCGACCTGCTCGGGCTCGAAGAGCACCTGCTCGAGGCGGCACACGTTCGAGAGATGGGGGTAGAAGCCTTCCATCGGCCCGAGCTCGTCCTTCGGGCCGAAGACGCCGACCAGCTCTGCATTCGGATGGCGCCTCAGGCAGCGGATGGCCTCAAGGCCCGTGTACCCGCTGCCGCCGACGAGCACGACGCGAACCTTCCCGCGGCTGTCCTTCGTTTCCGTTGACATGTTGGTCTCCCACGAAAAGGCCCCAGCACCTTTGAGGCTGCCGGGGCCTGGGGGCGTCGTCGAGAGGGCTTGCTCAGCGCTTGGAGAACTGGAAGCGTTTGCGGGCCCCCGGCTGGCCGGGCTTCTTGCGCTCCACCATGCGGGCATCTCGCGTAAGCAGCCCGTGGTCGCGCAGGGCCGCTTCCATCTCGGGCATGGCCTTGGCCAGTGCCCGGGCCAGCCCGAGCACGACGGCGCCGGCCTGCCCGGTGTATCCGCCGCCTTTCACGTTGGCCCACACGTCCCAGCCCCGGACCATCTTGGCGGCCCTGAGCGGGGCGATGATGACGTCCCGGTCGCGCTGGTGGTTGAAATACGCGTCGGCCTCGCGCTTGTTGACGACGAACCTGCCGGTGCCCGGCCTGATCCGCACGCGGGCGACGGCCTTCTTTCGTCGGCCGGTGCCCCAGACGTAATGCTTGCCCTCCGGCAGGGGGGGCGCGGGGACCTCGGGCTCGGGTTCAGGCTCTGGGGCCTTCTGGGCCTCCCCGGCGGCTTCGGGGCTCTCCGGCGCCTCGGCGGCTTCCGGGGCCTCCGGTTTTGCGCCCTCGGCGGGCTTGGCTTCCGCGGCCTGGGGCTTTGCGCCCTCGGCGGGCTTGGCTTCCGGGGCCTCGGGCTTTGCGCCCTCGGCGGGCTTGGCTTCCGCGGCCTGCGTTTCGGCCTTGGGTGCCTCTTCGGGGGCCGCGTCGGCGGCCTGGGGAGCCGCGGGTTCGTCGCCCGGGGCGTCGGCCTTCGCCTGTTCCTCGGGGGTGTCCGGGTCTTTATGCTCTGCCATCTATGGTCCCTGCTAAATCTCGATTCTCCCGGGCTTTTGAGCCTGGTGCGGATGGTCCGGCCCGGCGTAGACCTTGAGCTTCTTGAGCATGGCCGTGCCAAGCTTGCTCTTCGGCAGCATCCGCCGGACGGCCTCTGTGACGACCTTCTCGGGCTTCTTGGCCAGCATCTCCTCCAGCGTGACCACCTTGCGTCCGCTGGGGTGGCCGCTGTAGCGCTGATAGATGCGCTGCTTGAGCTTGCTGCTGCCGGTGACCTTCACCTGGCCGGCGTTGATCACCACCACGCAGTCACCGGTGTCCACGTGCGGCGTATACTGCGGCCGGTGCTTGCCCATCAGGATCCTGGCGATCCTCGTTGCAGCGCGGCCGAGCACCTTGCCGCTGATGTCCACTACGTGCCACTTGCGGGCGACCTCGCCCTTCTTTGCCATGTACGTCTTCATTTAGCCTTGACCTGCGCAAGAAGCAATGGCCGCCGAAGAGCCACGCATTATGACAGACATTGCCCGCGTGTCAACATGATATTATCGGCCCGGGCGCGAAAAAACGCCAGACAACGTCATGGCGGGCCGCGTACTTCGCCTCGGCGCTGGGTCAGCATCGCCCCGCCGCGTGCGGCCTGCCGCTTTCAAGCTCCAACTCCACGAAGTACGATATGTGCCTCTGCTGCGTCCTTCGGGCGCGAAGGAGACGCGATCATGGCGAAGACGATTGCGGCGGCCCTGGCGATGGCGTGCGTGGCGGCCGGTGCCGCCCGGGCAGCCGCCGCCTCGACCGAACCGGCCGACTCGCCGGCCGAGGCGCACCGCAGGCTCTTCAGCCGATACGCCGCGCGGGCCGACGCCGTGCGAAAGCTCGCCGCCCAAATCGGCGAGAGGAAGATCGCGCCCGGGACGAAGGTCAAGGACCTTCTCGCGCCGTCGGGCGCCGCAGGGATCGCGCTGGAGGCCTGCCTGTCCGGCCTGAACGAAACGTCCGAGCCGAACTACGCGGCGGACGGCACGTGCGAGGTGGAGCTGGCCGTGACCGTCGAGGCGGCCGCGGCCGCCCTCGAGCACATCCACGCCCGGTACGGCAAGGGCGAGAAGGTCACGACGAGGCCATTCGACGCCATCGTGGACGCCACCGAGGCGGCGACGATCACGGCGACCGGCAGGGCCGGCGTCCCCGCGGGATTCGGCCCGCCACGAGGGGTCCCGAAGGACCCGCCCGCCGGCTTCGGCGTCCCCGCCGGGGCGGCGGCGTTCTGGGCCGCCCATTGCTCGCCGAGCGGGGCGCGCTCGGCCGAACGGGCCGCCCGCCTGGATGGCCTCGGCCGCCTCGCCGAGCGGATCAACGACGTGCACGTCACGGCCGAGACCACGCTGCGGGCGTTCCTCGCCGCCTCAGACGATCCGAACGTCGACCCGCGGACCTTCCTCAAGGGCGCCCGTCTGACGGCCGTGCGATACCACGCCGACGCGCTGATCGTCGAGGCCGACTTGGAGGCCGACCTGCGGACCGTCTATGCCTCGCTGAGGAGTTGGGCCAAAAGGCACTTCAGGCCCGGCCGCGGGTGGATCGAGAAGCTCGACGAGCTGGCGATCCGTGCGGCCGACCGGACCGTCACGGAGACGGGCGTGGGCGTTCCGCCGGACGAGGAGATGAGGGCGCCCACTGCGGGGATGCGGCAGGCCGCGGCGCTGGCCCGCGCGACGCCGGCCTGGGTGAGCCGGTCGCTGCGGGCCGCGGGCAAGGGCGCGACCCGCCCGGCCGCCGAGCGGGACGCCCGCATCCACCTGGCTGAGCTAATCCATCGCCTGCCGATCGTCGCCCCGATCACTGTCGGCGACCTCGCCGCCGCCGGCGGCGATATCAGGACGGCCGTGCTCATCGTCCAGCAGGGCGCGCGCGTCGGCGGGGGGCCCGCTGCCTCGACGCCCGACGGCCAGGTGAGCGTGACCGTGGAGATCGAGCTCGCAGGCCTCTGGCGTGCGATCCTGTACGGGCCAAAGCAAAGGAGCACATCCCGATGACGCGCAGACGGACACTGGCGGCCCTGCTCTTCGTGGCGGTTGCGCCCTCGCCGCAAGTGGGCCCCGCCGCGACGGTCGCACTCAACGCGAACGTGAAGTACCAGACCATTCGCGGCTGGAGCTGCAATCCGCACTACATGCAATGCGGGGCCGGGCAGCGCGAGCAGGTCCTCGATGATGCGGTCCACGAACTGGGGCTGACCCGCATGCGATGGCAGCAGCCGAACGGCAATCGGAGCGGCATGCGGCGCTGGGAATGGAGCAACGACAACGGCGACCCCGACGATGCCGACCTGTCGAAGTTCAACACGGCCGACGCGGACAGGTTCATCAAGGCCTACGTGCTGCCCTTCAAGCGGCGCGTCGAGGCAAGGGGCGAGGCGTTTGAGCTGTGGCTGAGCCCGTCCTTCTTCGACGGAGGGAGCACCGGCAGCGTGCCCGCGTTTCTCCTGCACAGCCCCGGTGAATACGCCGAATACGCGACGAGCTTCATCCAGTACCTGCGGAAGAAGTACGGCGTCGAGACGAACCACTACGCCATCTGCAACGAGGCGGGCAACAACAACGCCTTCAGGCCGGCCGTCGTGGCCGAGATGACCAAGGTGCTCGGCGCGAGGATGAAGGCGCTCGGCCTGCCGACAAAGGGCCAGTTCTCCGACGGCGTCAACGCCCACGTCACGTGGCGATACATCCAGGCGGCGAAGAACGATCCCGACGTCTGGAAGTACGTGGACGTGCTGTCGTATCACTGGTATGGCGGGAAGAACACCGAGGCCATGGCGAAGATCCGCGACTTCGCCCGTCAGAAGCGAATGGACACCGCGCAGACGGAGTTCATGCGCCTGACGATCGACCACCTCTACGACGACCTCGCGATCGGGGGCGTGTCGTACTGGTCCATCTACGGGCTGGGAGGCCCGGCTGCGCGGCAGAACTACAACTTCCACCTGAACAACACGTCGTTCAGCCGCGGCAGGCAGTTCTGGAACCTCCGGCAGGTGATGCACTACGTTCGTCCGGGCGCCGTTCGCATCGAGGCGAGCTGCGATGACCCGGCTCTCCGCGCGCTCGCCTTCGAGCACAAGGGAAAGACGACGGTCGTCCTCATCAACAACAAGCCGCCGAATCGAGCGCGAGCCGTCACCGTGCGCGGCCTGCCTGCGGGCGACTACGGCGCCTGCCGATCGGTGGGCGCCCGACCATACCAGGAGCTCGGCGTCAAGGCCGCTGACGCAAGAGGCCGCCTGACGGTCAACGTGCCGGCCGGCGCCGTATTGACCCTGTACCCGCATCCGGCAAAGAACCTCCCGCCAACCGTTACCGACCGGCACGCCAGGCCGAACTGCCTGACCGTCCCGGCCAGCCGCACGACGCTCTCGGCGGCCGCGCAGGACCCGGAGCTCGATGCCCTCTCCTATTCGTGGTCCGTGACCGCCCAGCCTGCCGGAGCCAAGGCCGTGCTGGCAGCCCCCAGGTCCGCAACGACACCCGTGACGGGGCTGACCGCGCCCGGGCGCTACGTCTTCACCGTGACGGTAAGCGACGGGGCGAGCAGGATCGCCCGAGACGTGCTGCTCAACGTCTACCGGGGCAATCAGCCGCCAATGGTCTTCGACGTGCATAACCGCATCCCCGTCCTCGTCACGCTCCCGCAGGACAGCACCATTCTCATCGGCGGCGGGCGGGACCTGGAACGCGACAAGCTCACATTCAGGTGGAGCGTGGCAAGGCAGCCCGCCGGCGCGTCGGTGCGGCTGGAGACGCCCGCCGAGCAGAAATGCAGGGCGAGCAACATCAAGGTCGCCGGCGACCACGTGTTCCGTTGCGAGGTCCGCGACCCCGCGCACACCGTCTCGCGGCAACTGACCGTGCCCGTCTATCCGGTCAATTCCGCCCCCGTGATCGGGAACGTGCAGGCATCGCCCGCGAACGTGGCGCTTCCCGCCGGCAGCACCCTCTTGTCGGCGGTCACGAGCGATCCGGACGGCGACGTCATCACGCACTGGTGGCGGACCGCGAGGAAGCCTGCCGGCGCCAGGCCGGTCTTCGCCAAACAAGGCCGCCGCGACACGAAGGTCACCGGCCTCGGTGTGCCCGGAAGATACGTGTTCACGTTGACGGCCGTCGATCGCACGAAGTTCGCGAGGAAGGACGTGGCCGTCACCGTCACTTCCCCGTGATGCGACGAGAGGGCCGAATACACTGGACAGGGGCTTGTGCATTGCCGGGGCAAATCGGCTAACATGGGTCCCGCAAATCGGCTGCATGTGACAAGGGAGAAAGCTATGCGCGCTGGAACACTTCGAACGACGGCGGTGTGTGCATTCTGGCTGGCTGGGTTCCTGACGGGCGTCGGCATCGCCAAGGGCGACGCTCGCGAGGTCCTCCGGAAAGGGCGTCTCCGGCGGGGGATCTGCGTCGTGCTCGGCGACAGGAAGTGCGAGCTGGCCGTCGGGCTTGCGCGCGGCAGCGAGCTGACGGTT
Organism: uncultured Planctomycetaceae bacterium; assembly: GCA_964427875.1. Classification (GTDB taxonomy): domain Bacteria; phylum Planctomycetota; class Phycisphaerae; order SM23-33; family SM23-33; genus CAYRVX01. The sequence continues at coordinate 41,894 of CAYRVX010000024.1, read as the reverse complement.
TTGGTGCAGCTCACGGACGCCGCGCAGGTGCAGGCCGCCTGCCGCGCCGCCGACGCCGCGGGATTCTACGGCCGGCGGATCTTCGTGGCCAAGGGCGCCGCGGACAGGATCGGTCTGGCCGACAACGTCGCTGACGTCGTCGTCGCGCCGAAAGGCCCGGCCGCCGTGCCGAAGGCCGAGGTGCTTCGCGTGCTGCGCCCGGGCGGCAAGGCGCTGCTCGGCGACGAGGAGGTCGTCAAACCCCCCGCCAAGGGGGCCGACGACTGGACCCATCACTATCACGGCCCGGACAACAACCCGCAGTCGAACGACACGCTGGCCCGCGGGCCGTACCTGACGCAGTTCGTGGCCCAGCCCCGATACGGGCCGGCTCCCCAGGCGGGCTTCGCGGCGGGGGGGCGCGTCTTCATGGCCTTCGGCCACGTCGCCTGGCACGAGCGGGAAGAGCCCTGGATGGACACGCTGGTCGCGCTCAACGGCTACAACGGCACGCTCCTCTGGAAGCACGCCCTGTCGAAGGGGATCATGGTCGACCGCTGCACGATGGTCGCGACGCCGAGCACGCTCTACGTGGGCGACCCCAACTCCTGCAAGCTGCTCGACGCCGCCACGGGCGAGGTGATCGGCGAGATCACCGCGCCGAAGGCGCTCGCCGGCGGGACGTTCTGGAAGTGGATGGGCCTGGAGGACGGCGTGCTGTACGCGCTGATCGGCAAGCACGAGAAGCCCGACGCCCCGGCCCGTTGGCGGCGGCGTCAGCACGGCTGGCCGTGGGGCGGCATCTCCAACGGCTACAACGCCCCCGAGTACACGTGGGGCTTCGGGGGCACGCTGCTGGCCATCGACCCGAAAACCAAGAGGGTCCTCTGGCACCATAGGGAGTCCGCCGCGCCGATGGACAGCCGCGGCACGTGCATGAAGGCGGGACGGATCTTCGTCACGTCGTTCGGCAGGTACATCGCCTGTCTCGACGCCAAGACCGGCAACGAGCTGTGGCGCAAGACGCCGGACGGCGATTCCCAGCTCTTCGAGGCCCTGGGCAAGTTCAGCCCGGGACACGGCTACCGCACCGGCTGGAAGAGCACCGTGTACGTGCGCTGCACCGACAAGGCGCTGTACTTCATGGGCCCCCAGCTCAGAAAGCTGACGGCCGTCTCTGCGAAGGACGGCCGGCTGCTGTGGTCCCTGCCGCTCAAATCGAACATCAACGTCCACGTGGTCATCCGCCCGGACGGGCTGTACGCCATCGGCGGCCAGAACGTCAAGGACGAGACCTGGAAGCTGGACCCGATGACCGGGGAGGTCCTGGCGAAGTACGACGTATGGCGACGTGCCTGCACGCGCGCGACCGGCACCCCGGACGCCATCCTCTTCCGCGCCTCGGGCGGGACGGGACGCCTGGACCTCGCGACGGGCAAGCCGCAATGGATCTCGCCCATGCGCTCCTCGTGCCACGTGGGCGTGCTCGTCGCCAACGGGCACCTCTACTACCAGCCTTGGGTCTGCGACTGCAACCTTCAGATGTTCGGGGCGATCTGCACCGGCCCGGCCGGGGACTTCAAGTTCGACGCGAATGCCACCGAGGCCGAGCGCCTGGAAGCCCCCGCCGCCGAACGCCGACCGGAGGGGCCCAAGAAACCCAAGCCGCCGGCCCGCCGAAGGTGGAGAGCGCCCGAGTGGGCGACCTACCTGGGCAACAACCAGCGTGCGGCCCAGACGGGCTGGGGCGGGCTGAACGTGCCGGACGAGACGGCCCAGGCCTGGCGCGCCAGGACCGGTCCCGCCGTCGGACCGACCGCGCCGGTCGTGACCGGCGGCAGGGCCTACCTCGCCGGGCGCGACGGCACCGTGCGGGCGCTGCGACTCTCCGACGGCACGGAGGCCTGGCGGGCCTACACCGGCGGGGCGATCTACTATCCGCCGTCCATCGCCGGCGGGACGGCGTTCGTAGGCTCGGCCGACGGCTGGGTCTACGCCTTCGACGCCGCCAACGGAAAGCTCCGCTGGCGATTCCGCGCCGCCCCGGCCGAGAGGAGGATCCCCGTCTACGGCCGCCTCCAGTCCACCTGGCCGGTCGCCAGCGGCGTGCTCGTCGAGGGGGGCGTGGCGTACTTTGCGGCCGGCATGATGGACTACGACGGGACTTACGTCTACGCGCTCGACGCCGGGACGGGCCGGATCAAGTGGCAGAACAACACATCCGGCCACCTGGATGCGTTCTCGCGAAGGGGCATAGCCGTCCAGGGCCACCTGCTGGCCAACAACGGCAAGCTCTACCTGGCCGGCGGCAACGCCGTCTCGCCCGGCGTCTACGACATGAAGACCGGCAAGTGCGAGACCGCCGCGCCCACCGGCTTCGGCACCCGCGCCCGCCGCGGCAGGGAGCTGCGCCTGGTCAACGGGCACGTGGAGGTCTCCGGCCAGCCGCTGTACTCCGACCCCCGCTACCCCGTGTTCGACGGCTCCTGCCGGTTGAACCTGCCGATCGTCGTCGGCCGCAACGCCAGCGTCCTGTTCGTGCCCGGCACCGGGCCGCAGGGGCCAACCTGGAAGCTCGTCGCCGTCGACGGCTACACCAACGGCGAGATGTGGAGCCACACGCTGCCGGCCCAGCCCGTCCGCTGGGGCATCGCCGCCGACCCCGCCGGCCGGATCGTAGTGACCTGCCGAAACGGCGACGTCCTCTGCTTCGCAAAGAGGTAAACGCCCGAGCTGGTGCCGAGCAGCCGCCTTCGGCCGCCAGCGGGGGATACGACAGGCGCGAGGTGGCTCCTCTCCGCGCGCAGCGCCCGCCAACAGCGCCGAACTCGCGCCGCAGTTCTTTTTTTCACAACGCTTTACATTCCACCAGACCGTGGTATACTGCTGGGTGCCCCCAAGGAGGACACCGGGCTGCGGTGCGGCTGCGCTTCGTTGCCTTGTCGGGTGGCCGTTTCAGTTCGTGCTGGATGCGTGAGCGTAGTAGGAGGTCGTCATGAATGGGGCAAGATCCATCCACGTCAGTCCAGGCCCGATCCTCGAACCGCTGGAGGCGCGTCTCCTGCTGGATGCCGCGACGGCGCAGCAGGCCATCGAGCTGTTTCACACGACGCCGGCGGTGTTCATCGAGAACCAAGGCCAATGGGCCGATGCGTCGGTCCGCTTCGTCCACAGGGGACAAGGTGCCAACATCGCCCACACGGACAGCGGGCCGGTCTTCGAGCTGTTCCGCGAAGTCCCCGCCGCCGAGGACGACGCCGAGAGCCGAGAAAAGGGTCCTGACACCTTTTCTGAGCAGCCGGGCGAGATCGAGCGCCTTCGCTTCTCGGCCACGTTCGATGGAGCCAACGCGGTCAGGCCCGTCGGCCTGGAGCAGGCGGAGACTCGATTCAACTTCCTCGTGGGCGATCCGTCGCAGTGGCGCCAGGACGTGCCATCCTACGAGGTCGTGGCCTACGAGGGGCTCTACGACGGCATCGACCTGCACACCTGGGGCCGGCGGGACCACCTCAAGTACGAGTTCCACGTCGCCCCCGGCGCGGACTACTCCGCCATCCGGATCACCTACGACGGCATCGCCGGGCTGAGCCTCGCCGACGACGGGTCGCTGGTGGTGGACCTGGGCGCCGACTGGGGCCGGCTCGTCGACGACGCCCCGTACATCTACCAGCAGCTCGCCGGCGAGCGGGTCGCCGTCCCCGGGCGGTTCGTCCTGCTGGATGAATCGACGTACGGCTTCGAGCTGACCGGAGGCTACGACCCCTCGCGGGAGCTGATCGTCGACCCGGATCTCGACTGGAGCAGCTACCTCGGCGGCGGGGGCCGGGACTGTGCCTCGGGCGTGGCCGCCGACGCCTCGGGCAACGTCCTCGTCGCGGGGTACACGTCTTCCTCCGGCTGGGTCTCGGGGGGGTGGGACACCAGCCACGGCGGCGGCTGGGACGGCTTCGTAGCGAAGCTGAGCCCGACCGGCGGGCACGTATGGAGCAGCTACCTCGGCGGCGGGGGCTCGGACTATGCCTCGGGCGTGGCCGCCGACGCCTCGGGCAACGTCCTCGTTGCGGGGGAGACGTATTCCTCCGGCTGGGTCTCGGGGGGCTGGGACACGAGCCACGGCGGCCGCTGGGACGGCTTCGTAGCGAAGCTGAGCCCGACCGGCGGGCACGTCTGGAGCAGCTACCTCGGCGGCGCGATCTACGACGGGGCCTACGGCGTGGCCGCCGACGCCTCGGGCAACGTCCTCGTCGCGGGGTACACGTATTCCTCCGGGTGGGTCTCGGGGGGCTGGGACACGAGCTACGCCGGCTTCGGGGACGGCTTCGCGGTCAAGCTGAGCCCAACCGGCGGGCACCTCTGGAGCAGCTACCTTGGCGGCGGGAGCGACGATCGAGCCCACGGCGTGGCCGCCGACGCCTCGGGCAACGTCCTCGTCGCGGGCGAGACGCATTCCTCCGGCTGGGTCTCGGGGGGCTGGGACACGAGCTACGCCGGCGGCTCCTCGGACGGCTTCCTAGTCAAGCTGAGCCCGACCGGCGGGCACGTCTGGAGCAGCTACCTCGGCGGCGCGGACTACGACGCGGCCTACGCCGTGGCCGCCGACGCCTCGGGCAGCGTCCTCCTCGCGGGGGAGACGTCTTCCTCCGGCTGGGTCTCGGGGGGCTGGGACACGAGCTACGGCGGCGACTATGACGCCTTCCTAGCGAAGCTGAGCCCGACCGGCGGGCACGTCTGGAGCACATACCTCGGCGGCGGGAACGACGAGCGTGCCCTCGGCGTGGCCGCCGACGCCTCGGGCAACGTCCTCGTCGCGGGGTACACGTCTTCCTCCGGCTGGGTCTCGGGGGGGTGGGACACCAGCTACGGCGGCGACACGGACGGCTTCGTGGCGAGGATAACCATTGACACGATTGCGCCCACTGCCGACGCGTGGTACAGTGCGGCCGAGCATGACCAGGGCATCGGTCAGGTGCTGCTGGAGATCCCCGACGACGGGACGTTCTGCGAGCCGAGGATGGCGGGCGTGGCGGAACTGCGGATCGAGTTCTCCGAGGCGATCGACCCGGCGAGCTTCACGCCGGCGTCGGTCCTCATGGCCGGCAACGACGACCTGGGCAATCCGGTGGACCTCTCGGGGGTCGCCGTAACCACCTCCACGACCGCCGGTGATATGGTTGGGATCATCGACTTCACGCCGGCCCTGCCGGACGTGGCGAGGTATCTCGTGCGGATTGAGGACGTCACCGACGCGGCGGGCAACCCGCTGACGGGCGACAACGACCGGGTCTTTACGGCGCTGGCCGGGGACGCCACGGGCGGCCTCCGCGTGAACGCCATTGACCTGTCGTACATCTGGCCGCGGCGGACGACGCTGATCGACGGCGTCTCGGAGGACCAGACGCGGAGCGACGTGAACTGCGACGGGCGGATCAACGCCATCGACCTCTCGGCCGCCTGGCCGCGCCGCGGGGCGGACATGCGAGACGTCCCCGACCCGGTGCTGTCCGGCAAGCTGAGCGCGGCCGGGATGTCGGGGGATGTCCTGGCGGATGCGCTGGCGGCGGCCGCTTGGGTGGGGGGTGAGCGCGTCGATGCGCTGGAGAGGGTCGACCCCGGCCGCGCCGGGCCGGGGCGTTGGCGCTCCGGGGGACCGAGGGCGTCATTGGGTTACCGCAGACGTGCTGAGGTACGTGGGGCGGTGGGGGCGTCCAGGACGCGGAGCGACGACGTGGTCACGGTGCCGATCGAGACGGCGGCCCTGGAGGGGCCTCGGGAGACCCCCGTGGCGGCTGTGGACGCCGAGCTTCGCGATGTCCTGGCGCTCTCGGTGTTGCTGCCTTCGGCGCTGTGAGGGGCGAAGACATGGCATGGGTGACCGGGGCGCGATGTCGATGGTCCGAGGCGAAAACCGTTCATCCCCTGCATCCCGTGAACCTGCCTGCCGGCAGGCAGGTCCCTGCTAATCTTCATCCCCTTGAGTCTTCCGGCAGATCACGGTGAAGTCGTTGGGGAGGTAGTCGTCGATCAGGCGGGCGTCGCACGCTCCCGGCGGGATGAGCGCGAGGACCTCCTGGGGGTCGTAGAAGAAATAGCCCTGCTGCTTGAACGGCGAGCGGGCGTGGAGGAGGTTGAAGACGGCGTGCTCGCGGGCCAGCTCCAGCAGCCGGCGGATCGCGCCGGCGAGAAAGGCCAGGTTGTTGCCCAAGTCGAGGTTGAAGATGCCCGAGCAGAAGACGACGTCGAAGAGGCCCGGGGCGACGTCGCCGCCCGTGAAGATGTCCGCGTGGACGAACTGCCGGGCGGGGAGCCTCTCCCGGCAGGCGTCGATCATCCTCTCCAGGACGTCCACGCCGGTGTACTCGACGGCGAGATCGCGCTCCTGGAGGAATGCGGCCAGGTCGCCCAACCCGCAGCCAACGTCCAGCAGGCTCCTGCCGGCCAGCGGCACGTTGTCGGCGAGGATCTCGAACCGCATGCGCTGCGAGGCGGCGCTGGACCAGTCGAGGATGTCGTAGCTCTCCCGCTCGGGAGACATTCTCCGCTCGTAATAGGCCCGGATTGCCTCGATCCTATCCATCTTCCGCCGCCTGGAGGCTGTCTTCCTCGTAGACCTCGGCCTGGTCGATGACCTCATTGTAGAAGGCCTCGCCGCCGAGGGCGAGGCACCACGGCAGGATCGCGCCGCGGGAATCGTAGTAGTCGATCTCGGCGACCTGCGTGTCGCGGTCGATCTGCCGAACGGTGCGGTCAAGCAGGTCGGTCTGTAGGCGGCGAAGGCGCTTCCAGATGTCCCGCAGCTCGGGCGCTTTCGGGTCGCCGGCGGCGAGCTTGCGGCGGCGCGCGTCCAGCGAGTCGATCTCGGCGGCGATTCCCGCGAAGTTCTCCTTCTGCCAGCGATCGCGAGAGGCCGGGTCTTCGAAGGCCTTCAGCCGGTGCCTCGCTTCCGCGGCGACGGCCGCATAGTTCTCGCCGAGCTTGCGCGCGGGGACTTCCTCGTCGCCGAGCGCCGCGGCCAGGTGCGCCGGCAGGCGGATGGGCGTATCGAGCGATCGCAGCCGGTCCAGCAGCCGCAGCCGGACGCGAACCACCGGCTTCAGCTCGCCCGCCAGGAGTCCGCCGGCGGCGAGCTTGCGTGCGAAGAGGTGCGCCGCGGGCATGTAGAGCGACCCGCGGTAGGGCAGTGCGAGCGCCCGCCCGCCCGTACCGAGGCGGACCTGCAAGGCGAGCACGACGGCCTTGCCGGCGACGCACCGCACGCCGGCCTCGGCCATGGCCTTCCACGGCCACGCCCTCCCCGGAGCCGCCGGGAAGTTCCGCTCGCCGACGTGGAGCCTTCCCTCGCGCAGGAAGACAGCGGTTCGCACGAGATGGCCGGCATGCTCGAAGGTCGCGAAGAAGGGCAGCTCGCCGTCCTTTGTGTTCAGCGGGCGCAGTCGGGAGCGCGTCTCTGCGATCGCCTCGTTGTACAGGGCGGAGGCCCGATCGTAGTTGGCGGCGAGCACTTCGAGCAGTTCCCGGCCGCTCGGCCCGTCGGCGGAGCACGCGAACAGGCGGCTCGTCAGGTCCAGCGCGACGGGCTCGCCCAGGTGGGCGCCCATCCAGCGATCGTAGAGCTGCGCGAGGGGGGCGTCGGCCAGCTCGTCGAGCAGGCGGGCGACGAGGGTCTCTTCGTGGGCGAACCAGTCCGCCAGGCGCCCCCGCGAGGCCGACGATGGAAAGGCGCGGCACATGTCCGCCCGGGCCTTGGCCATGAGCTCGCGAAGGTACGCGGCCGTCTCCCGCACCGTCAGGTCGCCGATCACCCGGTGGTGGCGGCGGTCGGAGACGAAGCTCGAACCGATCAACTGCCAGTTGTCGCTCGGAGAGAACTCGTCGTACAGGTCGTCGACGGTGCGGGAGAGCTTCTTGGCGAGCACGTTGGTCTTGAGCCCCGTCAGCGGCTCCCAGTCGCGGACCTCCACGGGGACGCGCCCGAGGAACTCGGTATAGAACATGGCCGCGCCCCAGTCGGCGCCGCCGCTGCGATGGAAGCGCTCGCGGGCAAGGCGAAGGTCGTCGGCATCGATGCGCGAGCCCAGCGACGTGAAGGCCGAGTCGATGTCCTCGATGAAATGCGTGACCTTCCGCCCGCGGCCGGTGAGCACGTGCAGCTTCGGCAGGGCGTCCCAGAGGCTGTGACAGTTCTGGTCGATGCTGAGCACGGCAGATAGTTTAGCAGGGATGCAGGGGATGCAGGGGATAAGGATTGAGGTTTCAGACCGCGACAATCTTCGGTTACGTTTTCCTCTTCATCCCCTGTATCCCCTGCACCCGCCTGCCGGCGGGCAGGTCCCTGCTGAAAAAGCCGCGGCGGCGAGCTCGTCGCTGATCGTGCCGCGGTAGAGGAAGCGGACGATGGTCTCGAGGCACACGTCGTCGATCGACCCGTCGTGTTTCTCCGTGAAATACACGCGGAGCAGGTCGCCGCTCCGCGAGTGGACGAGCACGGGCTTCTCGTGGCAGCGGTACTCCTTCGGCCAGTCGAATCGCAGGGCGGCCAGGATCGCCGCCGAGGCCGAGCCGGTGCCGCAGGCGAGCGTCTCGCCTTCCACGCCGTATTCCCACGTCCGCACGGCTATCTCGCCGGCGCGCAGAATCTGCACGAAGTTCGCGTTCACGCCCTGGGGAGCGAACCGTTCGTGGTGGCGGATGGCCGGGCCGACCCTGGCCATGTCGATCTCCTCCACGTCGTCCACGTACGTCACCACGTGGGGGACGCCCGTTATGACGAAGTCGCAGCAGATCGGAAAGCCGCCGACCGTGATCTCGACGTCCTGGCGGCGATGCTCGGGCGACGGGATACAGACGGTGATGTACGCCGCGTCGGAGCGCTGGGCGAGCACGACTCCGGCCGGGGTGAGGATCCGGATCTCGCTGTCGCCGACGAACCCGCTGTCGAAGGCCCAGCGGGCGAAGCATGCCGTGCCGTTGCCGCACAGGTCGGTCTCGCTGCCGTCGGCCTCGAAGAACCTCGCGGCCACGTCGGCCAGCTCGCCGACCTCCGATTCGCAGCAGAAAATCACGCCGTCGGCGCCGATGCCCATGCTCCGGCGGCACAGCAGGCGGGCGAAGCGCCCGATATGCTCGGGCGCGCCGAGCAGCTCGTCGAACCGCCCGTCGCGGTTGTCGATGCAGGCGAAGTCGTTGCCGCTGCCGGACAGCTTGGCGAACTCAATCGGTGGCATCATCATCGGACTCTCTGACATCATACGCGCGCAAAGAGGCCGGCCGGGCATCTATCCCAGCGATGCGAGGGACTTTTCCACGGCCGCCAGCTCCTCCTGGAGTTTCCCGAGGCGCTCGCGCTCCCGCTGGACCAGGTCGGCCGGGGCCCTGGTGAGGAAGTTCTCGTTGGCGAGCTTGCCCTCGATTCCGCCGATGCCCTTGCGGAGCGTTTCGGCCTGCTTGGTCAGGCGGACCCGCTCGGCCTCGACTTCGATGATGTCCAGCACGTAGAGCTTCGCGCCGCCGGCGGCGATGGCCGCGGCGTTGGCGGGGGGCGAGTCGATCCTGTCGCGGATCGAGATGTTGCCCATTCCCGCCTGGCTCCTCAGCAGGTCGAGGTTATCGGCGACGATTCCCGCGGCCGCCCCGCGGGCCTCGACGGCGGCGTGGACGGTCCGTTTCGGCGGAACGTTGTGCTGGGTCCGAACGTTGCGCACCCTCCGGACGATGTCCTGGAGCAGGGCGAAGTCCTCTTCGGTGGCGCCGCTGATGGAGGCCGCGTCGGCGTACGGCCACTGGGCGGCGATGAGCATCGCCTCGGCCGGCTCGTCGCCGGGGCCCCGCAGCGGCGCGACCCGGTTGAGGTGCTGCCAGATCGCCTCGGTGATGAACGGCGCGACGGGATGCAGCAGGCGCAGCAGGATGTCGAGGCAGTGGGCCAGGACCGCCTTGGGCGCGTGCTGGCCGGCGCCGATGCGTGCCTTGGCGATCTCGAGGTACCAGTCGCACAGGTCGTCCCACATGAAGTGATAGAGCGTGTCGGTCAGCTCGTTGAAGCGGAAGGCCTCGACGGCGCCCGTCACGTCGCGGATCGTCGCGTTCAGGCGGCTGAGGACCCACGCGTCGGCGAGGTTCTCCTTCGGGCGGATGGTCGCCCACGGCGGGGCGCCCGAGAGGTTCATCAGGGCGAAGCGGGAGGCGTTCCACAGCTTGTTGCAGAAGTTCCGCCCGATGTCGAACTTCTCGGAGCTGTTGACCTTTCGCCCGTCGGGCAGCTCGATCTCCTTCAGCGGCATGCGGACGTCCTGCGTCTGCGTGGTCATGCTGACCACGGTGAAGCGCATCGCGTCGGCGCCGTGCGAGTCGATCACCACCAGCGGGTCGATCCCGTTGCCCAGGCTCTTGGACATCTTCCGCCCCTCGCCGTCCTGGATCATCGCGTGGATGAACACGTCGGCAAACGGGATGTCGCCCAGGCAGTACTGGCCCATCATGACCATCCGCGAGACCCACAGCGTGATGATCTCTCGGGCCGTGCAAAGCACGTCGCCGGGATAGAACGTCTTCAGTTCGGCCGTCTCCTCGGGCCAGCCGAGCGTCGAGAACGGCCACAGCGCGGAGCTGAACCACGTGTCGAGGACGTCGTCGTCTCGCTGGAATCCGCTGCGCTCCAGTTGCTGCTCGGTCTGGGGATGTCCTTCCGGAACGGATATGTATGCGTATCGAGTTCCGTCCTCCAATCTGGTCCCTGCCATGCACTTCACGCCGTCTATCGTCACCGGAAGGAAGAATCGTTTTGTGTCGGGCGACAGCTCCGGGTCGAGTGCCATTAGCTTCGGGGCAGGCCCCCGCCATATCGGGATCTGGTGGCCCCACCAGAGTTGGCGGCTGATCGGCCAGTCGCGCAGGCCCTCCAGCCAGGCGCGGTACGTGCCGGCGTAGCGCTCGGGCGTGAACGTGAGCCGGCCGTCCAGCAGGGGCTTGAGCGCCAGGCCCGCCAGCGAGTTTGCGGGGATGTCCGTACCGTCGATCAGCCCCTCGTCCGGCAGGGAGGGGACCTGCTTCTTGACCGCGATGAACCACTGGTCGGACAGGTACGGCTCGATCGGCACGTGCGAGCGGTAGCTGTGGCCGACAGGGTGGCTGTACGGCCGGACCTCGCCGAGCAGGTTGTTCGCTCGGAACCACTCGACGATGGCCTGGCGGGCCTCGAAGCGGTCCATCCCGAGCAGATTCTGCGCCTCCGGCTCGGTCGCGTCCTCCCAGCCATACTCATCCGAGATGGTGCCGTCGGGGGCCATGACGTTGACGATGGGCAATCCGTGCCGCTCGCCAATGGCGTAGTCGTCGGGGTCGTGCGCGGGCGTGACCTTCAGGAAGCCCGTCGAGAACCTCGCCATCTCGTCCTCGCTTTCGGGATCCGGCAGGACGACGTGGTCGTCGGCGATGATGGGGATCTCCCGACCGACGATCGGCAGGCGGACCATCTTGCCGATCAGCGCGTCTGCCCTCGGATCTCGCGGGTTCATGGCCACGGCCGTGTCGCCCAGCATTGTCTCCGGCCGCGTCGTGGCGACGGTGACGTGTGTGATCAGCGTGCCACGGGCATCTTGCCCGTGCGTTGCATGGGCATCTTGCCCATGCGTTCCCCCGACATCTCTGGCAGGCCGTCGCCCCCCTTTGCAGCCACACCAGCGCCAGTTCTGGAGGCCGGCCTTGCCCGGATTGTCGAGGAGGTAGCTCATCTGGTGAATGAAGTCCTCCTCGTCGCGAATGAGGTGGTCGTAGTACTCGCCCTGCCAGAATTCGCCCTTGCGACCGAGGATGCGATTGGCCTCCTTGGACGTGAAGGATTTCCAGGAATGAAGGATGTCGGGCAGTTCATGCTGAGCCAGGGGGCGGACGATGACGTGGACGTGGTTCGGCATTGCGCACCAGGCGATGAGCTCATACCTTTCCCCGTCGGAATGCTTAAGGGCGGTGATGACGGACTCGGCCAGCCTGTCATCGCCGAGATAACAGGAGCCGTGCCCGGCATCCAGATAGGAATCGACCCGCTGTGAGTACAGCCGGGCGAGGTCGCGTTCTTCCTGTCGGGAAGGCTGGCGTCCCTGGTGGCGAATCCTCTGAAGGATCTCCTCTCGCTCGCGCCGCCAGTTGTCCAGGATCTTCTGGGGAAGCGAGTCGGCCAGACGAAATGTCACGGCATAGGTAGCCCCCTCCTGCGTCCAGTGCGGCAGATAGGCTCCTTGGCGCTTCAGGATCTCCACGGCTTCCACGGCCGGGACGGCCGTGTGACCCACGGGCGGGACGCCCGTGCCACGGGCGGCGCCACCAGGGAGTTCCACCGGCTCGACGAGCGGGTAGCGGAGGTCCCAGAAGTGCCCGTCGATAGTCTCGTACTCGACCTCGTCGTCGGCGAGGACGGTCTGCGTGGCGGGGTCCCAGTTGACGAGGCGCTTGCCGCGATAGATCAACTCGTCGCAGAAGAGCTTGTAGAACGCGCTGCGGACGGCCCGGGCGCAGACGTCGTCCATCGTGAAGCGCGTGCGTCGCCAGTCGCACGAGCAGCCCATCAGCTTGAGCTGGTTGAGGATGCGGGCCTCGTACTCGTCCTTCCACGCCTGGACGCGGGCGACGAACTCCCGGCGCCCGAAGTCGGTGCGCTTGATGCCCTCTTCGTCCAGGATCCGCTTTTCCACGACGGTCTGCGTGGCGATGCCCGCGTGGTCGGTCCCCGGCATCCAGAGCGTGTTGTGCTGCTGCATCCGCCGGAAGCGGATGAGGACGTCCTGGAGCGTGTTGTTCAGCGCGTGGCCGAGGTGCAGGACGTCGGTAACGTTCGGCGGGGGGATCACGATGCAATACTTCGCTCGCCTGTCCTTCGCCTCGGCGTTAAACGCCCCGGCGGCGAGCCACTTCTCGTACACCGCCGTCTCGACGCTCTTGGGATCATAGACTTTCGCAAGTTCGGCAGCCATTGGACTCAAAACCTCTTCTGTCACGATCGCCGGCGGAAAGGAGTCAGTCGCCTTCCCGCCTGTCCATCGAGTTCAGGACCGTGAACTCGATGGCGTCCACCACGGCCAGCCACGACGCCTCGATGATGTTCTCGCTGACGCCCACCGACCCGAAGTAGCCCGCCGTGGCCGAGTCGTGCCAGTCGATCACGACGCGCACCTTCGCGGCCGTCTCGGCGGCCGTGTTCACCACGCGGACCTTGTAGTCCACCAGGTGCAGTTCGTCCACGGCCGGGTAGCTTCTCCGCAGGGCCGTCCGCAGGGCCGTGTACAGCGAGTCCACCGGGCCGTCGCCCTCGGCCACCGTGTGCTTCACCTCACCGTCGATCTTGAGCTTCACGATGGCCTCGGTGTCGGTGTCCGTCTCACCGCGCTTGAAGATGACCGTTCGGTAGTGGTCGAGCTCCCAGAGCCTTCGGTACCACGCCCCGCCCAGCGTGCGTCGGATGAGCACCTCGAAGCTCGCCTCGGCGGCCTCGAACTGGTAGCCCTCGCTTTCCAGCTCCATGAGGCGCTCGAGGACCTTCCGCTGGGCGTCCTTGTCGTCGGCGATGCCGAACTTGGCCGGGGCCGTCGCGGCGATGTTGCTGACGCCCGACAGCTCGCTGACCAGCACCCGCCTGGCGTTGCCCACCGCCGCCGGGTCGATGTGCTCGTAGCTCCGGACGTTCCGCCGCACGGCGTGCACGTGCATGCCTCCCTTGTGGGCGAACGCCCCGGCGCCGACGAAGGGCTGATTCTCCTGGAGATTCAGATTGGCCACCTCGTAGATGAACCGGCTGACCTCCGTCAGCTTGATCAGCGTGCCGGGCTGGAGACACGCCCGGCGGTACTTCGCCGCCAGGTTGCCGATCACCGCCGAGAGGTCCGCGTTGCCGCAGCGCTCGCCGATGCCGTTCATCGTGCCCTGGACGTGCGTGGCGCCGTGGAGGACGGCGGCAAGCGTGTTGGCGACGGCCAGACCGCAATCGTTGTGGCAATGGATGCCCAGGTGCGCTTCGGGCATCGCTTCGCGAACCGCGTCGATGCACTCGCCGATCCGCTCCGGCAGCGATCCGCCGTTGGTGTCGCAGAGGACCAGCGTTCTCGCCCCGGCCTGGCCGGCCGCTCGGAGCGTCGCCAGCGCGTAGGCGCGGTCGGCGCGCCAGCCGTCGAAGAAGTGCTCGGCGTCGTAGATCACCTCGCGCCCGCGGGACACGAGCAGCGCAATCGACTCGGCGATCATGGCGAGGTTCTCCTCGCCGCTGACCCGCAGCACGTCGCGGACGTGCAGGTCCCACGTCTTGCCGACGACCGTCAGCGTCGGGCACTCGCTGCGAAGCAGGGCCTGCATGCCCGGGTCGTCGTCGGCCTGGACGCCCTTGCGGCGCGTCATGCCGAACGCGGCGACCTTCGCGCTGCTGAAGTCCGCCTTCCGCGCTTCCTGGAAGAACGCCTCGTCTTTCGGGTTGCTCAGCGGGTAGCCGCCCTCGATGTAGTCCACGCCCAGATCGTCCATCGCGTGGGCGATCAGGAGCTTGTCCTGGACCGACAGGCTCACCCCCAGCGCCTGCGTGCCGTCGCGAAGCGTCGTGTCGTAGACTTCGATTCTCGACTGTGGCGTTGCGTCGCTCATGGTCATCACCGTGAAAAGGAAAGAGGCCCTGAAGCTCTCATCGCCTCAGGGCCTCGGCTGTCTTCTGGGGACTCGACCGGTTCGCCCTAAGGCACGCAGCAGGATACTACGACAATGATGCCTACGCAAACGCCGACCGCTCCGCCCGCCGGGGCGGTCGAGTCGAACAGGATGTCCTGAGACGTTTGCATGGGCTCTCCTGCCGCGTGCCCGTTCGGGCTCGTCTACGTGGCATTATATCGGCAGGGCGGGGGGAGTCAATGAAGAATCTCCCGCGGCGGACGGAGGGGGGGCTTGGCGGTGGGGGAGCCGGCCCCGCCGGCACTTGCACTGCCCCCGCCAACAGCGTATGAGGTATGGTCCCGATCCGGTCAGGCCATCGAACCGAGAGGTAGGCTCATGGGAGCTTTGCAGGGACTGGCCGTGGCGGCCCTGGCGGCGGCGGGGACAGCCCGGCCGGAGGCCGTCACGCTGGAGAACGATCACGTTCGCTGGACCATCGATGCGGGCGCCGCGCGGCAGTCGTTCGTCATCAAGGCTACCGGCGCGGACCTGGCCGCCGGGCCGCTGCCGGTCGCCTCGCTGCATGACGAAGATGGCTGGCACGCGGCCAACTCCATCGCGGCGTCGGAGGGTACGTGGCGGATCGGCTTCGCTGCCCGTCGCGATCACGTCACGCTGCGCGCGAAGGCGGAGCCGGACCACCTGCTGCTGGAGTTCGTCGGCCAGGTGCCGAAGGGAGTCGATCGCATTGTGTTTGCCCAGACGCGCCTGAAGGTCCCTCTCGATACGCTGGGGAGCTTCTGGCCGATGGGCGAGGCGGGCAACCGGCACGTCCTGTTCGCCGCACTCAGCCCGTACGTTCGAACGTCAGGGTTTCCCTCCAACGGGATCGTCTTCCGGGCGGAGGCGGTGGACGTCACCGGCTTCGACAACGTCCGCCTGGCGGTCCTCGTGACCCCGAAGGAGGGCACGTTGGCGGCCATCGAGCGGCTGGAGCTGAAGTACCGCCTGCCGCACCTGACGCTCGGGGGCAAGTGGTTTCGCGTCTCGGACGAGCTGCGCCGACCGTACCTCTTCACCGATCTGACCGAGTCCAACGCCGACCGCGTCATCGAGTTCGCCCGGCGCGGCGGGTTCGGCTACGTGTTGACGTTCAGCGGCGTGTGGTCCACCGGTTGCGGACACTACGTTCCGAACAAGCGGAACTACCCGCACGGTCTGGCGGGCCTGAAGCGCGTCTCGGACAAGCTTCACGCCGCGGGACTGAAGTTCGGCATCCACCTGCTGTCGGCCTGCATCTCGTCCAACGATGCCTACCTTCGCCCCGTGCCCGATCGGCGCCTGGCGGTCGCCGGGACTTTCACCCTGGCAAGCGACATCGACGCCGGCGCGAGGGAGGTCCCGGTGGACTCCTCGCCGGCCGGCATGACCACGGTGGACAGCTACGGCACGCGCGGCTGCGACCTGTGGATCGACGATGAGATCGTCGGCTATGCGGGCTACACGACGGCTGCGCCGTTCAGCTTCACCGGATGCCGGCGCGGCCGATACGGGACCACGCCGGCCGCGCACAAGGCCGGGGCGAGCGTCCGCTACCTGCACCGGATGTACAACATGTTCCTGCCCGACCCGAAGACGGACCTGCTGCCGGAGATCGGCGCTCGCATCGCCGAGGTCTGCAACCGCTGCGGCGTGGACATGATCTACTTCGACGGCGGCGAGGCCGTCGTACGGCTGGGGCGCTACTGGCATGACAGCCACTGGATCCATCGCGAGGTCGCCAAGCGCCTCAGGCGAGAGGTGCTGATCACCGGGTCGGGAGGCAACCGGGGATTCGGCTGGCACGTGCACATGCGGGGGAACGCCAACGACGGCGTGAACGTCCGCACCAGGCGATACCTCGACGAGCACAAGGTCCCTGATCGCATCGCCATCTACCACCGCAACCTCGCGGCCGCGGAGATGGGCTGGCTGAACCTCCGTTCCTGGGCCCCCAGCTATCCCGCGACGCAGCCGGACGAGTGGGAGTACTTCTGCGTCAAGGCCCTGGCCCACGATGCGCCCGTCTCGCTGCACATGCACACGTTCTTCTTTGACAAGAACGGGCGGGCCGGTGAATGCCTGGATATCATCCGCCGCTACGAGGACGTCCGCCGCAGCGGGAGGCTGCCCGCGGGGCTTCTGGCGAAGCTGCGCGAGCCCCGCAGGGAGTTCAGACTGCTTAGCGACCCGAAGGGCGGCTGGTCGTTTCGGAGGATGCAGTACGGCCCGACGCGGCTGGTGGAACCGGGCGTTCCCGGCGGCGCGGCCTGGCGGTGGGACAACCCCTTCGGCGACCAGCCGCTCTGGGTCCGCATCCGGGCAAGGGCCGCCCTGAAACGCTTCGGGGACAAGGACAACGTCGTGCTGTTCGATCCGGCCGGCAACGTCGCCTGGCACGCCGAAGGCCGAGGCGGCGCCCGCTGCTCGGCCACGTTGTCGCGTGAAGCCGCGCGCGACGGGCGGCCATCTCTGAAGTTGACCGGCCGAGCCGCCGCGGCGGCGCGCGGCAGCCGAGCGTGGGTCCGCCACGAGTTTGCCCGGCGGCTGGACCTCCTTGCTCACCGCTCCCTCGGCCTGTGGGTCAAAGGCGACGGCAGCGGGGCGGTGCTCGACGTGCAGCTCGTCGATGCGAGCCTGATCCGCGCTCGCGATTACCTCGTGCGAATCGACTTCACCGGTTGGCGGAACGTCCGGCTCGTCGACGCTGATTTCGACGCCGCGTTCGAGCACGACCTGTTCCGGCACAAGGGCAACCTTTCGAGCTTCGACTTCGCCCACGTGCGCGAGCTCCGGCTGCAACTGGCCGGCATGCCGAAGCCCAAGCCGGTGACGGTTCAGGTGGGGCGCATCGAGGCCCTGCGGGAAGTGCCCGCCCGGCTGGTCAAGTGCGTGTTGAACGTTGACGACCGTGCCCTTCGCCTGCCCGTGGCGCTCGAGCCGGATGACATGGTGGAAGTGCTCCCCGACGGCACGGCGATCCTCTTCGATCGCTCGAACAAGGTGAAGAACACGTACCGGCTGAAGCCGCCGCTGCCGGCGGTCAAGGCCGGCGGCTGTACGCTGCGCTTGCGGGCCGAAGGCGACGCGCCGCTTGTCTACGTGACACCGATTCTGACGGGCCCGTACGTGCGTCCGTGACGCGTGGACGCCCCCCAGCCCGGCGGCGGGGCCACGGGCCCGACGAACGGGCCAGGAGACATTGGAGATATGACCAGACATTGGACCGGCGAGGAGCTGCTGGCGACATCCGGCCAGTTCCAGGGGGCCTGCGTGCTGATGGCCGCAGCGGAACTGGACGTCTTCGGAGCACTGGCGGACGGGCCCACGACCGCACAGCAGCTCTGCGAAGAGTTGCGGACGGACCTTCGCGCGACGATGGTGCTGCTGGACGCCCTTGCGGCGGGGGAGCTCCTGATCAAGCGGCGGGAGGAATACGCCCTCGCCCCGGGCCTGGCCGAGGCGCTCACGGAGAGCGGCTCGGACAGCGTACTGGCCATGGTGCGCCATCGGGCGAACTGCCTGCGCAGTTGGGCGCAGTTGGCCAGCGTGGTTCGCACGGGCCGGCCGGCCGAGCGCGGCCCGAGCGCCCGCGGCGCCGAGGCGGACCGCGCCTCGTTCATCGAGGCGATGGAGGTGGCCTGCCGCCAGGCGGCGCCCATGCTGGTGGAGGCCCTCGGCCCGCCGCGATTCACGCACCTGCTGGACGTCGGTGGGGGCCCGGCGACATGGACGATCGCCTTTCTCCGGGCGGCGCCCGAGGCCACTGCAACGCTGTACGACCTGCCGAGCACGATGCCGATCGCCGAGAAGCACCTCGCCGCCGCCGGCCTGCTCGACCGCGTGAACCTCGTGGCGGGGGACTTCTACGCCGACGAGGCGCTGCCGGGCGGGGCCGACCTGGCGCTGCTCAGCGCGATCGCGCACCAGGGCTCCCGGCCGCAGAACCGCGACCTGTTCGCCAAGGTCCACGCCGCATTGGAGCCCGGCGGGCGGGTCCTCGTGCGCGACGTGGTCATGGACGAGTCGCGGACCCGCCCGCCCGACGGGGCGATGTTCGCCGTCAACATGCTCGTGAACACGCCCGGCGGGGGGACCTTCACGTTCCCCGAGTTCGCCGAGGACCTGACCGCCGCCGGCTTTGCCGACCCGGTGCTCCTGCGCCATGACGAGCACATGAACTCCGTGGTCCAGGCCGCCAAGAAGTAGCAGCGCGGGAGGCCCGCGTTGCCGGGCGCTTGGATTGCGGAGGGGCTTGCTCTATAATCCGACCTTTGCACGGCGCGACTGAGCGCCCGGAGCGCGGACATGAACAGGGACCTACATCCCATGTGCAGGGAATGCGGCGGGAAGTGCTGCCAGTATTTCTGCTTCCAGATCGACGAGCCGGACAGCTTCGAGGAGTTCGACGACATCCGCTGGTTCCTGCTGCACGAGGACATCACCGTCCACGTCGACGAGGGCGACTGGTACATCTCCATCGCGAATCGGTGCAAGGCGCTGGCCGAGGACGGCCGCTGCAAGCTCTACGAGGACCGCCCGCTGATCTGCCGGCGGTACACGATGGACACGTGCGACTTCACGAGCGGGGACTACGGCTACGAAGACCATTTCCGGACGCCGGAAGACATCGAGGCGTACGCGAAGAAGGTCCTGGGCAAGAAGGCCTACAAGCGTGCGCGCCAGAAGGCCTACGCCAGGGCGGCCCGAAAGGAGGCCAAGAGACGGAAGAAACAGGAGAGAGCGGCAGAGAAGGGCGGTAGGGGGGGAGGCAAGGGGAACGGGGAGGAGACCGGAAACCAAGAGCGCCGCCGTGCCGGCGGCGGCTAAACAGGGAAGCGGAAGACTGGCGGTCATGGAGTTTCAGGGCGTCAAGGGAACGAGGGATTACTACCCGGACGTGATGCGGGTGAGGAACTGGATCGTCGACGCCTGGCGGAGGGTCTCGCTTCGCAGCGGCTTCGAGGAGTACGATTCGCCGATCTTCGAGTACCTCGACCTGTTCACGATCAAGAGCGGGCAGGAGATCGCCGAGCAGTTGTTCAGCTTCACCGACCGCGGCGGGCGGAACCTGGCCATTCGCCCGGAGATCACGCCGTCGCTGGCCCGCATGGTCAACGCGAAGATCAACTCCCTGCCGCGTCCGATAAAGTGGTTCTCGGTGCCGCGCCTGTGCAGGGCGGAGAAGCCCCAGCGCGGGCGGCTCCGCGAGTTCTTCCAGTGGAACATCGACATCATCGGCTCCGACAGCATCCTGGCCGACGCCGAGTGCATCTTCGTGGCCGTGGACTTCCTCCGCGAGGTGGGGCTGACGAGCGACGACGTCTGCGTGCGGATCGGCAGCCGGCCGCTGACCATCGCGGCGCTGACCGCCGCCGGCGTGCCGCCAGAGCTCCTGGAGACGGCGCTGGCCGTGCTGGACAAGCGCCCCCGGCTGACCGAGGAAGACTTCCGCAAGCTGGCGTTGGGGGCGGGCCTCAGCGACGCCCAGATCGACGCGGCAGCTCGGTTCCAGGACTGCACGCAGGTGGATGAGGTCCGCCGGCTGCTTGGCGACCAGGAGGCAGCCGACGCGCACTTGGCGTCGCTGGAAGGGCTCATGGCGGCGCTTTCGTCCATGGGCGTGGCGGACTACTGCGTGCTCGACATGGGGATCGTCCGCGGGCTGGCGTACTATACCGGCGTGGTATACGAGATCTTCGATCGCGGCGAGACGCTGCGCGCGGTAGGGGGGGGAGGGCGCTACGACGACCTTCTGGAGGTCCTCGGCGGGCCGGCGGTCGGGGCCACCGGGTTCGGCATGGGCGACATCGTGCTCGCCATCCTCCTGGAGGAGAAAGGCAAGCTGCCGGGGGCGGCCCGGCGCCTGGATTTCTTCGTGATCGACGGTCAAGAGGGCATGTTCAGCAAGGTGATCGAGGTGGTGGGGGCCCTGCGGCGTGCGGGCCTGAGTGCCGATTTCAGCTACAAGCGCCAGTCCATCGGCAAGCAGCTCAAGGCCGCCAACCGCCGAGGGGCCCTGCGGGCGGTCATTGTGCGCGGCGATTCCGTAGCCGTGAAGGACCTCAGCACGGGCCGGCAGGTCGATCGCCCATTGCAGGAGTTCCTCAAACGCCCCATGGAGCTGACCGCTGAAAGCTGACGGCTGAGAGCTGCCGAGGGCCCATGGCCCATCGAAAGGTACATTACGAGGCGGCGTTCGAGGACTACCTGCGATCCAAGGGCCTGCCGTACGTCGCCGTCGACGAGGCCAAGAGGGCCATCTTCGCCGGGGCGTCCATCAAGAGCTTCGATTTCCTGGTCTACAGCGACTCCGGGCCCAACCTGCTGGTGGACGTGAAGGGCCGGAAGTTCCCGGACTCGGCCGCGGGCCGGCGGCGCGGGCCCAGCCGCGCGTGGGAGAACTGGGTCACAAGACAGGACATCGAGGGGCTCGGCGAGTGGGAGAAGGTCTTCGGGGCGGACTTCCAGGCCGTGCTCGTCTTCGCCTACTGGCTCCAGGGCCCGCCGCAGCGGACGCCGTTCGAGGACGTCCACCTGTTCAAGCAGAAGCATTACGCGTTCGTGGCCATTCCCCTGGCTCAGTACGTCACGGCCGCCCGGCCGAGAAGCCCTAAATGGCAGACGGTGACCATGCCGACGGCCGAGTTCGCCCGGCGGGCCGCTGACATCGCGGCGTTTCTCTGAGCCGATTGCGGGCCGCCCCGGCGAGCGTGTATGATCTGAGAGTGGCGCGCCGAAACGGCGATCCGCCTGACGCGGCGAGCCAAACCGTTTCCGATACAAGGTGTCTGTTGCAATGTGTCTGTATTGCGCGCGCGGAACCTGTGCCGGCCGAATGGCGCACTCAGGAGACAGGACATGAAAAAGACCCTCATTGTCGCATTGGTGTGCGTCAACGTCGCGATGCTCGCGGCGTTGATCACAGTCAACCTCGACCCGGCGGAAGCCCAGAGCATCCGGGGGGCGAGGAACTACCTGGCGGTCACCGCGAGGAACGCCTCAGGCCGAGACGCCGTCTGGGTCCTCAACTTGAAGACCCGAAAACTCGCGGCTTTCCGCTTCGATCCGACGACCAGACGCATCCTGGCGTACGGCGGCGGACGCAGTATGGTCAGAGATTTCCAACCAGGGCGCTGAGCGGCCGGGAGGTACCGAACCATGAAGAATCCAGAGAACGTCACCATCGCGCTTCTGGCCGTCGGGGCCGCGGTCCTTACCGGCCTGCTTCTGGCCGGGCATGTCTACAACGCTCCCGCCTGCGGCGGCGTCTCCGCCGTCAAGGACGGCGATTACATCATGACCGTCGGCGCATACGACCAGGACAACGACTTCGTCTACGTCGTTGACATTGCCAGCAACCGGATGAACCTCTACTACGTCAACATCAACACGAACGCCATCGTCTTCCGCGACGCCGTTGACCTCTCCAAGCTGTTCCGCGAGTGAAGCGACGGCGCCGTTTGGGGGCGAACGGAACGTAGGACGGGGCCCAGGACCGTTCCGTCGGCGGCCCCGTTCGGCACGGCCGGGCCGCTCTGCCGCGCCGCCGACCCGGCAGCGTTTCCACGAGCCGATTGCAAATCGCCGCCGGCCTCGTATAATAGCGGTGTAAGATGATACGCAGGAACTTGCGAAAAGCTGTAGCGGCGTCGTTTGGCCTTCTGGCGGCCCTGGCCGGACCGCTTGCGGCCGCCTCCTCGGCGAGGCCCAAGGGGGCGCCCAAGCTGGAGTCGTCTCTGTCGTTCTGGCCCATCCTCTGCACCGTGATCGCCCTGCTGGGCATCTGCGTGGTGGCCTTCAAGAACGCCAAGAGAAGCCACCTGGATTGACCCGCCGGAGCCGCCGCGGGAAGCCGGGCGAAGCGTCCTCCTTCTGACGTGTTTAATCGACTGTGTCTGTAGTGTGTCTCGTGGAACTTGGGCCCCGCCGAAGGGGGCCCGCGGAGAAAGGACATGAAAAAAGCTCTCATTGTCGCGATGGTGTGCGTCAACGTCGCGCTGCTTGCGGCGTTGATCGCCGTCAATCTGGACAAGGCCGACGCCCAGGTCGTCCGCGGCGCAAACGACTATATCATGGCGACCGGCAAGGTCGAGGCCACCTTCGACGCGGTTTACGTCGTGGACATGAAGACGCGTCGTCTGAGCGGTTGGCGGTTCGACCGCACCGCCAAGCGGCTCGCCAGGTACCAGGTCCGGCCGCTGGAAGTCGATTTCAAGAAGAAATGATACGATCGGAGGCAAAGCCATGAAGAACACGCAAGACATCACGATCATGCTTCTGGTCGTCACGGCCTCGGTCCTCACCACGCTGCTGGTGGCGAGCTACGTCTACACCGAGCCGGCCTACGGCGCCACGGCCGCTACCAGAGGATGCGGTGACTACATGATCGCCACCGGGGCCTTCAACCAGGAAACCGATTTCATCTACCTGCTCGATATCGCCACCGCCAAACTGAACGTTTACTATCCCAACATCAACAACAACACCCTCGAGTTGGGCGACTCGGTGGACCTGGCCAAGTCCTTCGGGCCGGTCAGGCGCTGAGTCCCGGGTCGGATCGGCACGGCGGTACCGGCGAAAGCGGCCGGCCATGGGGCCATTGCCCCGCTAAGAGTCACATAACATATCTTATCGGACCTCGCGCCTGGGAGAAACCCGCTGTCCCGGCGGATTCGAGGGGTGTTGGCCGGCGGCAATCGGCTGCGCGCCGTCGCCGTCGGCCGGAGCTAGCTGTGCCAGTCCTGGAGCTTGGTGTACCGCTCGCGTTTGTCCTGCCAGGCGGTTGCGTCCTGCGGCTCGTACGTGACGATCTCGGAGGATGCCCGCATGACGTCGCGGATCTCGTCGGGGCCCTTGAGGATGCCCAGCGCCAGCGCCTGGCCGAGCGCGTTGCCCAGCGCCGTGCACTGATCGGCGCCGGCATGGACGGGAACGCCGCAGGCGTTGGCCGTGAACTGACACAGAAGCTTGTTGTGGATGCCGCCGCCGACGAGGTAGATGGCCTGCCGCTTTCTGCCCGTCAGCTCGCCGAGGGACTCGAGGCGCCGGTTGTATTCCAGGGCGAGGCTCTCGAGGACACAGCGGACGAGCCGGCCGCGGCCGTCGGGCTCGGCTTGGCCCGTGTTGCGGATGAGGCCCACGAGGGCCGCTTCCATGTCGGCCGGGGCCAGCAGCGATTCGTCGGCGGCGTCGACGAGTGCCCCGGCTGCCGCTTCGGCCGCGGCGGCGGTCATTCGCGAGTAGTCCCAGGGATCGGACGGCGTGTCCCATTTGCGGCGCAGCTCCTGGATGAGCCAGAGCCCCAGTATGTTCCTCGCCAGGTACCAGCCGCCGTAGGTGTACTCGTTGGTGAACCCCAACTGGAGGCACCGCGGCGTGGCGATCGGCTCATTCAGCAGACAGCCGAGGATGGACCACGTTCCGGAGGAAAGGTATGCCCAGTCCTCGCCGGTGGCCGGCACGGCGGCGACGGCGGCTGACGTGTCGTGGCCGCACGTCGCGACGACGGGGACCTCGCCGAGGCCCGTCTGCTCGCGGACGGCCGGCGACAAAGGTCCGATAACCGTCGCGGGCTCGACGAGGCGGCCGAAGATCCCTCGCGGCAGGCCGAACCGCGTGATGACCTCTTCGCACCACGTGCAGTCGGTGGCCAGCAGGTTCGACGTGTTCAGGATGGACATCTCGTTGCGCTTCTCGCCGGTCAGGAAATAATGGAAGAGGTCCGGCATGTTGAGGAACGCGTCCGCCACGTCGAGCAAGGGCGACCCCGCCCGCTTCAGCGCCAGCAACTGGAACAGCGAGGCGATCGCCCACGGCTCGTAGGCGGTCAGGGCGAAGATCTCGTCGGTCGACATGATCGGGTCGGAGTACTCGTGGATGCCCTCGGTCCGGGCGTCGCGGTAGTGCACGGGATTGCCCAGAAGTGCCCCGTCGGCGCCCAGGAGGCCGAAGTCCACGCCCCACGTGTCCACGCTGATGGACGAGAGATCCACGCCGCGCTTGGCGGCCGCCCGGATCGCCGCGAGCAGCTCGGCAAACAGGAACGGCACGTCCCAGTGCAGCGTGCCCGCCAGCCGCACCGGGCGGTTCGCAAAGCGGTGCACTTCCTCCATCGTCACCTTGCCGTCGGCAAGCGTGACGATCTCCCCCCTGCCGCTCTCGGCCCCCAGGTCCAGCGCGAGGAAATGATACTCGTCCGCCATCGTTTCTCTCCTGAAGCTCTTTCCAGCGGGTCCGCCGCATGGATATCCGGTGAATCCGAGCAGAGATTCGAACACAGATCGCCTCGCACGTCAAAGCTTCTCGCCGCACGAAGCCCAGGCGTCGCAACGCCTGGGTCTGGGGCTCCGTGGTCCGGAGCATTCGCATTTGCAGACGAACTGCCATAAGATCAGGTGGCCGCACAGCGCCGGCTGACAGAGATCACCGGAGACCACTGCCATGGCCTTTTGGAAGAAGCAGTCGCAGATCGAGCAGATGATCGAGGACTACCTCACGGAGTCGGAGAAGTGCCTCCGGGCCTTCGGCGAGGCGTTCGACGAGTACTTCGCATCCGGCAATTCCGAGGCCTTCGCCGGGAAAGTCGAGGAGGTCCGGCAGTTCGAGTGGGCCGCCGACCAGAAGCGCCGCCAGGTCGAGGCCGAGATGTTCAGCAAGGCCCTGATCCCCGAGCTCCGCGGCGACATCCTCTCGCTGCTGGAGGCCCTTGACGAGGTGCCCAACGAATGCGAGGAGGTCACCCGCGAGGTCCGCCTCCAGGGCCTTCGCGTCCCGCAGGAGTACCGCGAGCGCGTCCGGGACCTCGTCCGCGTCAACATCGAGGCAAACGAACGCCTCCATGACGTGGTGGCCCGGCTGTTCGCAAGCCCCGCCGAGGTGGCGCCGGCCGCCGACAAGGTCATCGAGAAGGAGAAGGCCGCCGACGCGATCGAACAGGAGCTGATCCGGGCGATCTTCGAGTCCTCGCAGGACCTGGCCGAGAAGATCCTCCTCAAGCAGGTCGTCAGCGGGATCGCCGACATCTCCGACCGGGCCGAGGACGCCTCCGACCTCATCCGGATCATCGCGGTCAAGCAGCAAGCGTAGGGCCCGGGCCGATGCCGCTCCTGCCAGTCAGCTATCCCGCCGGCCGAGCCGATGCCGCCTCGGCGGTCCTCGGCGTTTCATCGGCATCCACGGGCGGCGGGTCGATCCTGGGCATGTACCCCCTGTTGGGCGGGGCGTTTCTCGGCTGGGCGCTGGGCTCCAACGACGCCGCGAACGTGTTCGGCACCGCCGTGGCGTCGCGCATGGTCCGCTTCGCCGCGGCGGCGATCCTCGCCAGCGTCTTCGTGCTGATCGGTGCGGTCGTTGGCGGCGCGGGCGGGATGAAGACGCTGAGCGGCCTGACCGCCGGGGAGGGCCTCGACTCGGCGTTTGTCGTGACGCTGTCGGCGGCGGCCGTCGTGACGATCATGACAACGCTCCGGCTGCCGGTCTCCACGTCACAGGGCGTCGTCGGCGCGATCCTGGGCGCGGGGCTGGCGATGGACCCGGGCGGGGTCCGGTGGGGCGTGCTGGGCAAGGTGATCGCCGCGTGGGTCTCCGCGCCGATCGGGGCGGCCGTCATCGCCATGGTTTTCTACCCGCTGGCAGGCAGGCTGCTGGACGGCCTGCGCCTGAGCCTCGTTCGCCGGTCGCAGGTGCTGAAGCTGGCGCTGATCGTCGGCGGGTCTTACGGCGCGTACGCGCTGGGCGCGAACAACGTGGCCAACGTCGTCGGCGTGTTCTATGGCTCGGCGCCGTTCGGCGACAGCGCGCGTCTCTGGGCACTGCTCGGCGGCGGGGCGATCGCGCTGGGCATCCTCACCTACAGCAGACGAGTGATGTTCACCGTCGGCGAGTCGCTGGTCCAGTTGGACGCCTTCAGCGCGCTGGTTGCCATACTGAGCCAGGGCACGACCGTGCTGATCCTCGCTTACGTCGGCGTGCCGGTCTCCACGTCCACGGCCATCGTCGGGGCGGTCTTGGGCATCGGCATCGTCAACGGCGTCAAGACGATCAACCTCCGGACGCTGCTGCGCGTCTTCTCCGGCTGGGTCAGCACCCCCCTGCTGGCCGGCCTGGCGGCTTACGCGCTGGCGGCCGTCTTCCTGTAGGCCCGCGCCTGTCGAGCGGCTGCTTGCCGCACCGGCGGAGCCTGGCGACCTCGACCGCCCGCAGCTCTCGGAAGCTGCCGACCTTCAGCCCGCGGTCGGTGATCGGCCCGATCGCCACGCGCTTGAGGCGCCTGACCTTCACCCCGAAGCCCAGCAGGATGCGGCGGACCTCGCGGTTCCGGCCCTCGGTGAGCGTCACCTCGATGAGGCTTTGCGCGGGGCTTTTCCGCAGCACCTTGACGCCCGCGCCGCCGGTGGGCTTGCCGTCGAGGAAGACGCCGGACTTCAGCCGCGAGATCTGCTCGCCGGTGAGCGTGCCGTCGATCCGGACCACGTAGGTCTTCGCCACGCCATACCGGGGGTGCGTGAGATACTGCGTGAGCTGCCCGTCGTTGGTCAGCAGGAGCAGGCCGGTCGAGTCCGCGTCGAGCCGGCCGACGCAGTACACCCGCCGGCCGGGAATCTCCGGGACCAGGTCGACCGCCCTTCGCCGGCCCCGGGGGTCCGACTGCGTGCACAGCACGCCGCGGGGCTTGTTCAGCAGGAAGTAGACCCGCCCGGCGGGGCGTTTTGCGACGATCCGGCCGTCGAGGCGGATCTTGTCGGCCGCGGGGTCCACGAAGCACGGCAGGAGCGTCACCGTCGAGCCGTTGACGGAGATCCTGCCTTCGAGGACCATCTGCTCGACGGCCCGGCGAGAGGCCACGCCCGCCTCCGAGAGCACCTTCTGTATCCGGATCTTCGGCATGATTGGGCGGGGGATTCGTGGACGCCGCCGTTCAGAGCGTCCAGCCCTTTCGGTACTCGCGCCGGACGTACCGGTTGGCCTCGGGGATGTTGGTGACCTTCATGGCCTCGGCGTCCCAGACGATCTTCCGGCTCATCCGCTGGGCGAGCACGCCCAGGAGCACCATCTCCGTGAGCGGCCCGGAGTAGCTGAAGCCGCTCGCCGCCGGGCGGCCGCCCTTGCACGCGCGGATCCACTCGGCCCAGTGCCCGCCGTTGCTGCGCGGGATAGTCTTGTCCGGGCGCTTGTAGTCTCTCATCAACTGCTGGGGGATGAGCCTCGGCCGGCCGCCGTGCGGGATGAGGATCCTGCCCTTCCGGCCGACGAACAGCGAGCCGCACTTGGGATACTCCTCCTTGCCCGTAAGGCCCGCCAGCTTCCGGGGTGGCGTTCTCTTGGCGTCGTACCACGTCAGCGTGCACGGGGGCATGCCGCCTCGGGCGGGAAACTCGTACGTCGCGATCGACCAGGTGGGGTACGAGTCGTTGTTGTGCCCGGAGCTCTTCACGTCGACGCTCGCAGGCCCGCGGAGCTTGAGCGCCCAGAACGCCCCGTCGAGGATATGGCAGCCCATGTCGCCCAGCGCGCCGGTGCCGAAGTCGAACCAGCCCCGCCACTGCGACGGGTGGTATCCCGGCGCGTACGGGCGCTTCGGGGCCGGACCCAGCCACAGGTCCCAGTGCAGTCCCCTGGGCACGTCGGCCGGCTTCGGCCGATCGACGCCCTGCGGCCACCACCCGGCCGGGCGGTCGGTCCAGGCGTGCACCTCGCCGACGTCTCCGATGGCGCCGTCCCAGATCCATTCGCACAACAGTCGATAGCCCTCGCCGGCGTGGCCCTGGTTGCCCATCTGCGTGGCGACTTTCTGCTTTTGGGCCTCGGCGGCCAGCACGCGGGCCTCGTGGATCGAGTGCGTCAGGGGCTTCTCCGTGTAGCAGTGCTTGCCGTGCTTGAGGGCCAGCATCGTTGCGGCAGCGTGGCTGTGATCGGGCGTGGCGACGACCACCGCGTCGATGTCCCTGTGCATCTCGTCGAACATCTTGCGGTAATCGGTGTACGCCGCCAGACCCTTGGCGTACTTTGCGGCCCGGTCGATCCGCTTGTCCTCGACGTCCACCACGGCGACGAGCTTCTCCCGAAGGGCCTCGCCCACGTGGACGCCGCCGCGCCCGCCGGCGCCGATGCAGGCGATGTTGAGCTTGGCGTTGGGACTCCCGGCCGAGAGGATCCGCGGGGCGGCGAATGCCGCCGCGCCCGCGGACACCGCGGCCTTCAGCAATCCGCGTCGGCTGATGCCTCGTTCCATGTTCGGCCTCCCTGTCTACGTGCGGTTCGGCAGCGTGATCTCCAGCCAGGCGGCGCGGCCCTCGGCCGCCAGCGTGGGCGCCTCCAGTGCCGCCGGGAGGAGGATCGTATCGCCCGCCGCGGCCGGAGTGGCCGGCTCGGGGCCGCCCTCGTGGCGGACCTCGACGGCGCCGTCGGCCTCAAGGACCATCAGCGCCGCGCAGCGCCCGGCGGGAAGGTCAACGGCCTCGCCGGCCGCCGCCGACCGGCGGGCCACCGTGAAGAACTCCGT
Source organism: uncultured Planctomycetaceae bacterium (assembly GCA_964427875.1). Classification (GTDB taxonomy): domain Bacteria; phylum Planctomycetota; class Phycisphaerae; order SM23-33; family SM23-33; genus CAYRVX01. The sequence goes on along the minus strand of CAYRVX010000024.1, from coordinate 12,754 downwards.
CACCAGCAGCGTCTCGCCGGCTGCGCCGGGCGCCTGGTCGTCGGCCGGGACGAAGTGAATGCACTGCATCGATCGCTCGACGTGGATCTCGCGTCCCCTGCCCCAATCGGTCACGCGATACGTGGTGTCCGACGGTGTCTGCACCTCCGCGACGACGACGCCGGCGCCGAGGGCGTGGACGGTCCCCGCGGGCAGATAGTGGAAGTCCCCCGCCGCGACCGGCACGGCGCGAACGACCTCCTCGGCCCGGTCCGCCTCGACGGCCGCGCGGAACTCCTCGGGCGTCACGCCGTCGCGGATGCCCTTGTAGATCATCCCGTCGCGGCTCTCCAGGACGTACCAGCACTCGGTCTTGAGGGCCGCGTCGCCGCCGATCGCCTGGACCGCTTCGGCGTCCGGATGGACCTGGAGCGAGAGGATGTCGTTGGCGTCCAGCAGCTTCAGCAGCAAGGGGAATCGCCCGTCGGGCATCGGTGCGGCGCCCCCGAGCAGCTCGCCTTCCAACTCCCCCACCAGGTCCGTCAGGGACGCGCCCGCCCGCGGCCCGTTGCCCGCCGCGCTGACGCGCCCCGGCAGGTCGGCCAGCTCCCAGCTCTCCCCGATCTTCCTGCCTGCCGGCAGCTCGCGGCCGAACAGCCGCTCCAGGTTCCGCCCGCCCCAGATCATCTCCACGTAGATCGGCTCGAGCTTACAGGGATAGACTTCCATTGACTGTTCCTTCGTTTGAGGCGTGGGGCATTCTATCGGGCGCGTCGGGCTTTCGCCAGTGTCTCTCCCCGTGCCTGCGGAGACGCAAATCCGCGGGTTTATCCCCTGCATCCCCTGCATCCCTGCTATAGAATCTCTGCCGGCTGCAAAGAATACGGAAAGGCACGACATGGCGGAGCAGAAACCCATCATTCAGTTCGACGAGTTCCTCAAGCTGGACCTCCGCGTGGCGAAGATCGTCGAGGCCAGCGACCACCCCAACGCCGACAAGCTGATCGTCATGCAGATCGACCTGGGCGACGAGCGGCGCCAGATCATCGCCGGCCTGAAAGACTGGTACAAGGCCGAGGACCTGGTGGGCAAGGACGTCGTCGTCGTGACGAATCTCGCCCCGCGGAAGATGCGAGGCCTGGAGTCGAACGGGATGCTCCTGGCCGCCACGGTCGGCGAGATGCCCGACCCCGCCGACGTGATCGTGCTGACGACGGACCGCCCGGCGCCGCCCGGCTCGCCGGTCTCCTGAGGCCGCGCCCCCCTACCCTTCCGCCGTCTGGAGGGCCAGCACGGCCGCGTTGTCGCTTGCGGTCTGCGGCGGGGCCATGCGCAGGGGATCGGTCAGCTCCAGGAGCCCCCGGCGCGTCTCGAAGAGCCAGCCCAGGTCGTCCATCACCTCCATGACCATGTCGATCACCTGGCGGCCCCGGCCGTGGTACGGCATCAGCTCCGGCACGAGGCGCCGACCGGCCAGGATGTTCACCAGTGACAGGTGCGGCGTGTGCAGCAGCCAGCGGCCGAGCAGGTTGTAGCCCCGGCGGCTGGCCCTGTAGACGACCACCATGGGCACGCCGAAGTGGGCCAGCTCGAGCGTGATGGTCCCGCTGACGGCCAGCGCGAAGTGGCTTTCGGCGAGCACCTGGCGTGTCCGGCCCACGACGACGTCCACGTCCTGCCCCCAGCAGGCGGCCCGAATCGCCTCCCCGGCGGCATCGGTCCCCGCCGCAAAGGTAAAGCGGGCCCCGCCCCAACGACGGCGGATCTCTGCGGCCGCGGCGAGGAACATCGGCACGTGCCCGCGGATCTCGCCCGGCCGGCTCCCGGCCAGTAGGGCCACCCGCCACGCCCCGTCGGCCCACGCCTCGGTGAGGTCCGGCAGCGTCTGGGGGCGCTGGGGCAGCGTGTCGAAGAGCGGATGGCCCACGTACGTGGCGTAGACGCCGCGATGGCGAAGGTACGGCTGCTCGAACGGCAGGATGCACCCCACGTGGTCGGTCAGGCGGGCCAGCTTCCTTACCCGCCACGGCGCCCAGGCCCATACCTGCGGCGCGATGTAGTAGAAGACCCTGGCCCCGCTCTGCTTGGCGGCGGCGGCCAGGTGCCAGTTCAGTGCCGGCGAGTCCACCGGGACGTGCAGGTCCGGGCTAAGCTGCCTTATCGTCCGCTGAAGTCGCCTGACCGTTCGGTACCAATAGCCGATCTGAAGCATCGGCCCGCCGGCCATGCTGGCCTTCTTCGTCAGGTCGGCGACCAGCTCGCAGCCCGCCGCGGCCATCTTCTCGCCCCCCACGCCCACCAGCCGGATGTCCTCCCGCCGGCGCCGGATCGCGCGGATCAGGTTCGACGCGTGCTCGTCGCCGCTGTCCTCGGCAGCCGAGATGAATATGGTCGCGGGGCGCTTCGGCATGTATCAGTTCCCGACGGCTTGAGCCTCCGGCCCGCTTTCCGTGCAGCCGACGGCCGAGGCGATGGCGTGCGTGGCCGTGTGACTGATGGAGACCAGGATGCGGGACAGGCCGAGCTCCTCGGCGATCCCGCGGCAGCGGCCCGACAGGACGACCCGGGGCTGACCCGACGGGGCGCTGACGACCTCGACGTCCGTCCAGGCGATGCCGCCCCGCCAGCCCGTGCCCAGGGCCTTCAGCACGGCCTCCTTGGCCGCAAAGCGCCCGGCGAGGTGCTCGATTTCGCGCTTCCGCCGGCGGCAGTACGCCAGCTCGCCCGGCGTGAAGACGCGCCGGAGGAAGCGTTCGCCGTGCCGCTGGATGATCCCGGCCAGCCGCCCGCACTCCACAAGGTCGATCCCGTGTGCCGTCACGTTCATGTTTCGCTGCTACGCGTCCTGGTGTTCGTCGATGAGCTGCCGGATTTCCGGGGCGAGGTAGCGGTTCTCGATCTCCGGCCGGCCGCGCAGCGCCGCCGCGACGACGACGATCTGGTCGCAGACCGCGGCGGTCGGGTCCAGCAGGAGCATCTCGCGGCCCTTGAGCCGCACAAAGGCGCCGCCCGGGTGCTCGGCGTCGTCGCCGGCAGCCGGCACGCGCCGCACGGTGATGCCTGCCTCCTCGGCCAGCTCCAGCAGCCTGCTCAGGTTGACGTGTGGGTCCATGGGCAGTCGTCCGGCCTCAAGTTCCCGGCGCCACCGGCCGATATCAAGACAGCAACAGCACGCCATGGACCTTCATAACGCCGGCCCGGCCGGTTGGCAAGAGGGCGCCTGAGGTGGCCACGACACACACGACGAAGGTCGAGACGCACGAAGAGGACGTGGCCCGCCGCGAGGCCGAAGGCCGGGCCCTTCACGAGCAGCTTCGTTTGGCGGACGCGCAAGTGCGGCCCGGCCAGGCCGCCCGCCTGGAGGCCGAGAATCAACACCTCCGCGAGCAGCTTATCCGCTCGCAGCGCCTGGCGATGCTGGGCACGATGACGTCCATGACGGTGCACGAGGTGAGGAACTTCCTCACCCCCGTCATCAGCTACGCCGAGCTGGCCCTGAAGCACTCGGCGCTGATGCCCAAGGCCGTCGCGAAGGCCGCCGGCGCGGGCCGCCGCGCCGCCGACGTCGCCGAGGCCATGCTTCGCATTGCCCGCGGCGAACTGGGTGAGCGGGTTGAGTTCGACGTCTCGCAGTTCGTCTCCGAGACCCGGACCATCCTGGCCATGCTCCGGGCGCCCGAGCGCGACGGCATCGAGATCTCCTCCCGCGTTACCGCCCGGCTCACGATGGCCACGGACAAGGTCGCGCTCCAGCAGATCCTTCTGAACCTGCTGTTGAACGCCCGCGCCGCCGTGTTGCCCAAGCCCATGCCGCGGCGGATTGAGATCGCGGCCGAGCGGCGAGGCCCCTCTGTGGCCATACGCGTCGGCGACAACGGGGTGGGCATCCCGCCGGAGGACCTCGAGCACATCTTCGAGCCGTTTTTCACTACGGGCGAGGAGGGCGACGCCGAGGCCCCCGGCGGCCACGGGCTCGGCCTGGCCGTCTGCAAGCTGATCGCCAACTATCTCCGCGGGGAGATATCGGCGGACGGCGAGCCGGGACGCGGCGCGACGTTCACGGTCCGCGTGCCGGGCTGACCGGCTAGCCGCTGCGGCGCCTGTGCAAAGCGGGCGCCTGATTCGCCGTTGAGGCATCGCACTCCCGTCCAACGCCGGCATCCGCCGGTTCTCCATCGGCTCCCGCGGCGCGCCGCAATGCATGCGGACCGCCCAACATTTGTTGACAACTTGGTGGCAACGTGCTACCTTCTTCAGCGCCTCGGGCCCCGGCCCGGGCAGGCAGCTGGGAAGCTGTTCCTTTGAATGAAGGAGCTCGCCATGAAAGCGAAGGCGGTCGTTTGGCTATGTGCGGCGGCAATCGTGGTGCCTGCATGGGCGCAGGCTGCGACCTACGAAGGCGTAGTCATCGGCACCAACGTCTACGTCCGCAGCGGACCCGGCGGAGAGGGCGCGTATCCCTGCACCAAGCTCTCGGCCCCGGCGAAAGTCACCGTGGTGGACAAGCTGGACGACTGGCTGAAGATCCTCCCTGCGCCCGGGTGTTTCAGCGTCATCAGCAAGCAATACGTCACGGTCGATCCGGTCACGAAGATCGGCACGGTGACCGGTGACAACGTCTGGGTGCGAGCCGCCGGCGTGCTCCGCAGCGAGAGCTTCTTCACCCTGCAGCTTCGGCTCAACAGAGGCGACCGCGTGACGGTGATCGGCGATGCCGGCGAGTACCACAGGATCCAGTCCCCAACCGGCGCGTGCTTCTGGATTTCCGGCCGATACGTCAAGCGGGCCGGCACGGTCGTCGTCCCCGTGCCACCGACGACTCAGCGGATATCGGTCGTCCCGACGACACGCCCGGTGCCCGACACGCCGCGGGTCGTTGCCACCACCGCGCCGGTCGGCCCGCCGAGGACCGCCACCGCCGAGATCCAGGTGTTCCGAGGCGCCGAAAAGCTCCTCATTCAGGAGTGCATGAAGCCCATCGAGGCGCGCGATCTGGACCCCATCCTCGCCAGGTACAAGGCCATCCCGGTTACGGGCAACAGCGCGTTTCTCAAGCCCTACGTCGAGGCGAGAGTCGCCTTCATCCAGGCCGCCATGGAGCGAAAGAAAGACTACCAGGCCGTCAAGAACCTCGTCACCGAAGTCAGCGAAAGGGAGAAGGCCCTCAAGCTCGAGCAGGCCAGGCTCGAATCCGAGGCGCCGACCACCCGCCCCGTGACCGCTTTCGTCACCCAGGGCGTCCTCCTGCCCAGCGACGTCTTTCCCGGCGGCTTGGGGACCCCCAGGCGATACATCGTTCGCGACCGACACACTTTCTTCATCAACGCCTATGTCCAGTGCGTCACCAACGTGGTCAACCTCCAGGAGTGCGTCGGGAAGCACGTGGGCATCATGGGGACGACCAAGTTCGACATGAACCTCGGCCTCGACATTGTCGAGGCCACCGACCTGAAGGTCCTGGCCTCGGACGTGAGCTTCCCCCGGCCGCCCAAGCCGATCATACAGCCCGCACCGAAGCTCTTGCCTATTCCCACACCCGCGACCCAGCCGGCGGCCCCCATCGCGCCGACGCCGCTGGTGGTCAAGCCCACCACCAGGCCCGCGCCGATCATCGGGCCGGTGCCGGTGGTCATTCCGCCGCCGGTCGTCAAGCCGACGCCCGAGCCCACCACCTGGCCCGCGCCGATCATC
>CAYRVX010000024.1:0-6984 GCA_964427875.1 uncultured Planctomycetaceae bacterium | reverse complement strand
TCGTCAAGCCGACGCCCGAGCCCACCACCAGGCCCGCGCCGATCATCAGGCCGGCGCCCGTGGTCATCCCGGCGCCGGTCGTCAAGCCGACGCCCGAGCCCACCACCAGGCCCGCGCCGATCATCAGGCCGGCCCCGGTAATCATTACGCCGCCGGTCGTCAAGCCGACAACGAAGCCCGCGCCCATCATAAAGCCGGCCCCGGTAGTGCTGCCGAAGCCGGTCGTGAAACCGACGCCCAAGCCAACGCCCCCCGTTACGCCGGTGGTTCGCTTCGGCCCGCCGAAGCCGACATCCAGGCCGACCACCATGCCCGCGCCGACGACCATGCCGACCACAGTGCCCGCCGCCATCGACCCCACGAAGAGGCAGGTCAAGCCCATCGTGGAGGAAGAGTACGACTAGGCCGCTCGGAGCCGCGGGACGTCGAGGACAGACGGCCCGCGGCGCGCCGCCGCGCGTGTCCCGTTCGGCCTGACGTCGTGGTTGCAATGCGTTCGGGCCGGGCGTATTCTCCTGGGTCTGCACGGCTCCCGTCTGGTCTCCGCAAGAGGAGAATCGCATGAAGAAGGTTCGCTTTGGCATCATCGGCCTCGGGGTGGTCGGCGGGCGGCACACCCGGACGTTCGCCAAGGCGCGCAGCCGGGACTTCTCTCTCACCGCGGCGGCGGAGGTCGATCCGGAGATCGCCGAGACGGCCCGCCGGAAGATGGACGTGCCGGTCTTCCCGAGCGTGGAAGAGCTGTTCGCGTCCGGCCTGTGCGACGCGGTCATCCTGGCCACGCCGCACTGCTGGCACCCGTACCTGGCGATCCTGGCCGCGAGGGCCGGCCTGCACGTCCTGAGCGAGAAGCCCCTGGCCGTTACCGTGGGTCCGGCCAGGGCCATGATCGCCGAGTGCAGGAAGCGCAAGGTCGCGCTGGGCGCGATGCTCCAGGACCGGACGCTGCCGCTGTACGTCAGGATGAAGCGGATGATCGACTCGGGGCGGCTGGGGAAGATCCATCGCATCTCCCAGGCGTGCACGAGGTGGTACCGCACGCAGGCATACTACGACAGCGGCGCCTGGCGGGGCACCTGGGACGGCGAGGGAGGCGGCATCCTGATCAACCAGGCCTGCCACGCGCTGGACGTCTTCCAGTGGCTCGCCGGCCTGCCGGACCGCGTCATGTGCTCCCTGACGACCCGGATCCACAAGATCGAGGTCGAGAACACCGCCGAGGCCGTCTTCCACTACGCCGACGGCTGCATGGGCCACTTCTACGTCTCGACGGCCCACGAGCCGGCGATCGACCGGATCGAGATCTTCGGCGACAGGGGCACGCTCGTGGCCGAGGGCGGACGGCTGAGGTTCGCCCGGCTCGCCTCGCCGCTGACGCGACACATCAGGACCTGCAAGATCGCCGAGGCGGACATCGCCAGGATCGACGCCGGGTGGAGCAAGGTCAAGCTCCCCGCCAGGGCGGGCGGGCGGCACCTGGACGTCATCGGGGCCTTTGCCCGCCACGTGCTCCGCGGCACGCCAATGGTCGCCAGCGGCGAGGAGGCCCTCAACGAGCTGGAGCTCTCCAACGCCATGTACCTCTCCGGCTTCAAGAACAAGCCCGTCGATCTGCCCGTGGACGCCGCGGAGATCGAGCGCCTGCTGGCGAAGCTGGAGAGGGAGCGATCGACCGGCAAAGGCCGCGCCCAGCGCAGAAAGGCCCGCGCGGCGCTGAGCAAGCTCTTGCGGAAATAGCCATGGCAAAGCCCACCGACATTCGCCCCGTGGCCGTCGAGCTGTACTTCCTGCCCGTCGAGACGCGCGTCCCGCTGAAGTTCGGCCCCGAGACCACCACGCGCGTGACGTGCGCCCGCGCGAAGGTGACGGTCGAGTCGGCCGACGGCCGCAGGGCCCACGGATGGGGCGAGACGCCGCTCAGCGTGCAGTGGGTCTGGCCGGGCGAGCTGTCCTACGACGTGCGGCACGAGGCGCTCAAGGCATTCTGCCTGCGCCTCGCCGGCGAGTGGGCCCAGTTCGAGGCAAGCGGCCACGCGATGGAGGTCGGCTGCGCGTTCCTGACCGAGCGGTTGGGCAACCTCCTGACGACGTTCAACGCCTCGCGCGCCGGCGAGCCGATGCCGCACCTGGCCGCCCTGGTGTGCTGCTCGGTGTTCGACATCGCGCTGCACGATGCCTGCGGCGCCCTCGTCGGCCGGCCGATCTACGAGACCTACAACGCCGAGCTCATGAGCGCCGACCTGGGCGAATGGCTGACGCCCGCCGACGGCGCCGACGTGTCCTTCGCCGGGCGATACCCCGCCGACTTCCTCGCCGCCGAGAGGCCGAATTCGCTGCCCGCGTGGCACCTCGTCGGCGGGAAGGACCTACTCGACGCCTCCGAGCTCACCGGCGAGGAGCCGGACGACGGCTATCCCGTGCTGCTGCCAGACTGGATCCGCCGCGACGGGCTGAAGTGCCTGAAGGTCAAGCTCCGCGGCAACGACGCCGCCTGGGACTACGACCGCCTGCTCACCGTCGGGCGGATCGCCGAGGAGGAAGGCGCCGACTGGCTGACGAGCGACTTCAACTGCACGGTCGGCGACCCGGCCTACGTCAACGAGATCCTCGACCGCCTGCTCGTCGAGCACCCGCGGCTGTACGGGATGATCCTCTACGTCGAGCAGCCCTTCCCGTACGAGCTGCAAGACCACCAGATCGACGTGCACAGCGTCTCGGCCCGCAAGCCGCTGTTCATGGACGAGAGCGCCCACGACTGGCGGCTGGTCCGCCTCGGCCGGAGCCTCGGCTGGACCGGCGTGGCCCTCAAGACCTGCAAGACGCAGACCGGCGCGCTGCTGAGCCTCTGCTGGGCCAAGGCCCACGGCATGACGCTCATGGTGCAGGACCTCACCAACCCGATGCTGGCGCAGGTCCCCCACTGCCTGCTCGCCGCCCACGCGGGCACGATCATGGGCGTGGAGACCAACGCGATGCAGTTCTACCCCGACGCCTCCCTGCCGGAGGCGGCCGTCCACCCCGGCCTGTACACCCGCCGAAACGGATGCGTCGATCTCTCCACGATCGCCGGGCCGGGCTTCGGCTACCAGCTCGACCGCATCGAGCGCGACCTGCCCGCCCCGGCCTTGCGGGCCTGATCGGCCCCGGCGCAGGCCCTTTCAGGACGAGGCAGCTCCTTCATCCTCCGCTTGCGCTTGGGCCTTTGCCTTCGCTTCGGCCTCGACGTCGGCGAGGACCTTGCGGAGGTAGGCCACGTCCGCCTTGAGCTTGCGCGTCATCTCGTCGGGGTCGTCCCGGTCGTAGAAGGGCATGAAGATGAAGTGGCCCTGGAAGTCGGCGGCGTGCAGGGCGCGGATCAGGTCGTACCAGTTCGTCTCGCCCTCCTCCAGCGTCGTCCAGGCGCGTTTCCAGCCCTTGTCGGGCTCACCCGCGCGGGCCGGGTCGCGAGAGATCGCCGCGTCCTTCACGGCCACGGCCCGAAGGTACTCACCCAGCAGCCCGGCCGACAGCTCCCACCGCTCGTAGCCCTCGAAGGCCTGGTTGCCCGGGTCGATCATCACGCCGAGGCGTTCGGCGTCCAGGCTATTGACCAGGCCGAAGGCGGCCGAGGCGCTCGGGAAGAGCGTGCCGTGGTGGAGCTGGTAGATCGCCCGCACCTTCGCCTCGGCGCACAGATCCACCATGGCCGCGAGCTTGTGGCGGGCGACCACGCAGCTCGTTCTCACGTCGCCCTTCTCGATGCGGAAGTGGCCCATGCGGAACTCGGTGATGCCACTGTCGGCGAAGACCTTCAGCGGCGTGGGATCGAAGAGGAGCTCATCCGGCGAGAAGCCCGCCGTCGCGAACGTCACCTCGACGCCGGCCGCCCGCATCGCCTCGACGAACGCGGGCACGTCCCTCGCCAAGCTGTACGGGTCCGCCCAGTAGCCCTCGCGGACCACCAGGTTCGTCGTGTCCAGGCCGACCTCGCGGAGGAGCCCGGCAAGCTCCTCGACGCCGAGATGCCTGTAGAACTTCGGAAAGATGCTGAATGTTGCCTTCATGGCTTTCTCCTGTGAGACTCCGGTGCCATGCCCTCACCCGTCTTCGGGGGTGGGCATGTCTTGAGGACCCGGAAGACATGGCCACGAAGACGAGGCCATGGCACCGAGCTTCCTTCACGCGAGCCTGTCCAACATGTCCTCGGTGACCACGCAGGTGGGCTCTTCGCCGCGCAGGAACGCGGCGATGTCGTCGACGGCCTGTTTGCCGATGTTCTCGCCGGGCCCGCCGGCGATGTGGGAGGAATACACGCAGTTCGCCAGCGTTCGCAGGGGCGACTCGTGGGCGGGCGGCTCGGGGGCCGAAACGTCCAGGAACGCGAACAGCCTGCCGGTGGCCAGCTCGGCGATCAGGGCGTCCTCGTCGATGCACATGCCCCGGGCCGTGTTGACGAAGACGCAGTCGTCCGGCATCGCCCGGAAATGCGGGGCGGCGAGCATCTTCTCGCACGCGGGGATCGCCGGCGTGTGCAGCGTCACCGCGTCGCTGCGCGAGCACAGCTCGATGAGGTCGGAGAGCTTCTCGGCGCCCATCCCGGCGGCTTCGTCCTCGCCGAGGTACGGGTCGTAGACGAGGATCCGGCCGGCATGGTTGGCCTTGAGCAGCTCGATGGCGGCCCGCCCGACGTCGGATGCGCCGATCACCCCGACGGTCGCGTCGCACATGGCCAGGACGTTCTGGGGGCGCCCGGCGCGCCCGCCGCGGTTCTCGGCGGCGCTGGGCAGGATTCGCCGCAGTCCCAGGACCACCTCGGCGACGGCGGCCTCGGCGACGTTGTCGGCAATCGCCTTCTTGCAGGTGGCGATCTTCATGTCGCGCCCGGCCAGGTGCGGGCCGAAGTGCCCCTTGACCGTGCCCGCCGCGTGCACCCAGAGCTCCAGGTGCGGGCAGCCGGCCATGATCGCCGCGTTGGGCTTCGGCGTGCCCCACGAGCCGAGGGCGATCCGGCAGTCCCTGAGGACCTCGATCGCCTCCTCGTCGGTCAGCGGCTCGTCCTTATCCGTGATGACGACCTCTCCCAGCGACTTGAGCCGCTCGATGTCCTCCGGCGAGATCACGCCCGCCCTGCGGTCCCTGTGGATGATGACCCCGATCCTTCGATTGGTCATGACGACTCCTGTGCCGCGCCGCCCTTGGCAACAGAACGCACAGCCGCTACGGTATCAGCAAATCCCGGCGCGTCAAACGAAAGAGGAGAGGACATGAAGCTGGCGACGTTCCTGCACGATGGGGCCGAATCGTTCGGCGTGGTGACGGACGAGGGAGTGCTCGACGTTCCGGCGGCCTGGCCCGAGGGGCCGACGAGCCTGCTGGCCGCGCTCGAGGCCGGCGCCGATGCGCTGGAGCGGATCGCGGACATGGACGCCGACCCCGCGGGCCTGATCCCGCGGGAGGCCGTCCGGCTGCTGGCCCCCATCCCCGCCCCGCCGAAGCTGATCGGCCTGGCCGTCAACTACGCCGAGCACCATCGCGAGAGCAGCGACAGCGGCCTGCCGGAGGCCCCGAAGCTGCACACCACGCCGCGCCCGTTCCTCATGCCGGCGACGGCCGTCGCGGCGCCGGGCTCCGAGATCCCCTGGCCGCCCTACAGCAAGGACGTCGATTACGAGGTCGAGCTGGCCGTCGTGATCGGCTCGCGAGCCAAGTGCGTCCCCCCCGCCGAGGCGGCCGGATGCGTCGCCGGGTACACCATCGCCAACGACGTCTCCGCCCGCAGCGTCACCTACGCCGACCGGCGCGCCGAGCGGCCCAAGGACGCCTTCTTCGACTGGCTCCACGGCAAGTGGGCCGACGGCTTCTGCCCCCTCGGGCCGTGGCTCGTCACGGCCGACGAGATACCCGACCCGCAGGGCCTCGCGCTGGAGCTGACCGTTGACGGCCAGACACGCCAGAAGTCCACCACCGCCGGCATGATCTTCACCGTGTATGAGCTCATCGCCTTCCTGAGCCATATCATGACGCTCGTGCCGGGCGACGTGATCGCCACCGGCACGCCTTCGGGCGTCGGCATGGCCAGCGGGAAGCTGCTCAAGGGCGGTGAGACCATCACCTGCCGCATCGAGCGGATCGGCGAGCTGACGAACACGCTCGCCATGCCGCCGAGGCGCTTCTACGCGCCCTGTGTCCGATGATCTCCCCGGCCGGGCGCCCAACGAACTCTTGAGATTGCAGGGCGGGCGGGTATGCTGTTTGCGATGATGAGCGCTGCGAACGAAGCGGAAAGCGACCCGGCGGTCGAAGCGGCCGCATCCGGCGGCGAGCAGACGGCCGGAGAGCAGGAGGTCGCCGCGACCGTCGAGGCGATCCTGTTCGCCTCGAGCTCGCCGGTCTCGGCGGCGAAGATCGTCCAGATCGGCGTGCTGCCCGGACGGCGGGCCGTCAGGGACGCCATCGCCGCCCTCAACGAGCGGTACGGGCGCGTGGGGTGCAGTTTCCGCATCGAACCCATCGCCGGCGGCTACCAGATGCTCACGCTGCCGGAGTATCACGACGTGGTCAGCCGCGTGTCCCGAGCCAGGGGCGAGCTGCGACTTTCGCAGGCGGCCATGGAGACCCTCTCGATCGTGGCGTACCGCCAGCCGGTCCTTCGGGCGGACGTCGAGGCGATCCGCGGGGTGGCCTGCGGCGAGGTGCTTCGCGGGCTGCTGGAGAAGCGCCTCGTCAAGATCGTCGCCCGGGCGGAGGTGCTCGGGCGTCCCATGCTCTACGGCACGACGCGGCGGTTCCTGGAGGTATTCGGCCTCAACGGCCTCAAGGACCTCCCGAAGGTGGAGGAGCTTCGCGGCGGCGCCGGCGAGGCGGCAGGCACGCCGGAGGCCGAGGCCCCCGCTGACACGCCCGGCGCCGAACCCGCCACCGGCGGTGCCGATCCGCAGGCCCCGCTCTAGCCGTCAACTATGAACTCATGGGTTCACCGGGCGGCCACAGAGGCACTGAGGCTCA
>CAYRVX010000023.1:62482-70495 GCA_964427875.1 uncultured Planctomycetaceae bacterium | reverse complement strand
CAGAGGACGAAGCCGCACGTGAACGTGGGAACGATCGGCCACGTTGACCACGGCAAGACGACGCTGGTGGCGGCGATGACGAAGGTCCTGGAGAAGCAGGGCCTGGCGGAGTACCAGAGCTACGACCAGATCGCCAAGGCCTCGGAGTCGCAGGGCCGCCGCGACGCCACGAAGATTCTCACCATTGCCACCGCGCACGTGGAGTACGAATCGGCAAACCGCCATTACGCCCACGTGGACTGCCCCGGGCACGCCGACTACGTCAAGAACATGATCACGGGCGCCGCCCAGATGGACGGCGCGATCGTGGTGGTTTCGGCCGCGGACGGCCCGATGCCGCAGACTCGCGAGCACGTCCTCCTGGCGCGCCAGGTCAACGTGCCGGCGCTGGTGGTCTTCCTCAACAAGGTGGACCTCGTGGACGACGAGGAGCTGCTGGAGCTGGTCGAGCTGGAGATCCGCGAGCTGCTGAGCAAGTACGAGTTCCCCGGCGACGACATTCCGGTGATCCGGGGCTCGGCCTGGCAGGCGCTGCAGAACCCCGACGACGAGGAGGCCAACAAGCCCATCATGGAGCTGATCGAGGCGCTGGACACTTACATTCCCGAGCCGGTCCGCGAGGTGGACAAGGACTTCCTGATGCCGATCGAGGACGTCTTCTCGATCAAGGGGCGAGGGACGGTGGGCACCGGGCGCATCGAGCGCGGCATCGTGCGGGTCGGCGACAAGATCGAGATCGTCGGCCTCAGCGAGACCCGGGAGACCACCGTCACGGGCGTGGAGATGTTTCGGAAGATGCTGGAGGAAGGCCGCGCCGGCGACAACGTCGGCTGCCTGCTTCGCGGCGTCGAGAAGACGGAGCTCGAGCGAGGCCAGGTGCTGGCCAAGCCCGGCAGCATCACGCCGCACCTGAAGTTCGAGGGGGAGGTGTACGTGCTGACGAAGGAGGAGGGCGGGCGGCACAGCCCGTTCTTCACGGGCTACCGTCCGCAGTTCTACTTCCGCACGACGGACGTGACGGGCACGATCAAGCTCCTGGGCGGCGCGGAGATGTGCATGCCCGGCGACAACGTGACGATGGAAGTCGAGCTGCTCAACACGAAGATCGCGATGGAAGGGGGCCTGCGTTTCGCGATTCGCGAGGGCGGCAGGACGATCGGCGCCGGCGTGGTGACGAAGATCCTGGAGTAAGGCCCGATGGCCAAGTCGAAGGCCCGAGAATACGTCTGGCTTCAGTGCAGCGACTGCGGCGCGTTGAACTACCGCACGCAGATTCGCACGCTGGGCGGTGTGCCGAAGCTGAAGCTGAAGAAGTACTGCCCGAAGACGCGGAGGCACACCGAGCACAAGATCAAGAGAAGATGATCGCCGGTCCGGGCGCGGAGCCCGGCGGCCCGCCCGCCGCGTTGGGCCCCAGGCCAGGGCGGCCCCGAGGAGCGAGCCCGACGCGGCGACGTTCGGCGTATCGGGCACACGGCAGTAGCTCAATTGGTAGAGCAGCGGTCTCCAAAACCGCAGGTTGAGGGTTCAAGTCCTTCCTGCCGTGATGGATCGGACCGGTGCGGCCGAGAGCCGCTCGGCGGCAGGCCGGGCGGAACGTCGCGACGGAGAACGGCCGAAGCATGCGAGTGCTCGAGATTTACAAGCGAGGCCAGGGACGATACGCCCGGACGATCACGTTCGTGGCGGCCATGGTGATCGCCCTTGGCGGCGCGGCGGCGTTGAGCAGGAAGCTGGAGGGATACGCCCTGCCGGCCGTGCAGTTCGGCGTGCCCGCGCTGCTGTTCGTGGCGCTGGGGCTGTTCATGTTCTGGATAGTGAACCGCCCGAAATCGGCGGATTTCCTCATCGCCACAGAGGGCGAGATAAAGAAGGTCTCCTGGTCCAGCAGGAAAGAGATCGTCGGTTCGACGAAGGTCGTGATCGTGGCTACGTTCATCCTGGCCGGAATCCTCTACGCGGTGGACGCCGTGTTCGCGCTGTTGTTCACGGCGATGGGCGTCATGGGCGGATAGCCCCTTTGGGATGGAAACAGACGAATGGCCAAGCAGTGGTACGTTTTGCGGGTCGCCTCGAACAAGGAAGAGATGGTCCGAGAGGCGCTGGTGCGAAAGGTCAAGATCGAGGGTCTGGACGAGAAGATCGGGCGGATCCTGGTCCCCACGGAGCGCCGCCCGAGCCCCCGCGGCCGGGGCGGCGAAAAGAAGTTCGTCGAACGCAAGCTGTACCCCGGATACGTCTTCGTGGAGATGGAGCTGGAGGAAGACGGCCGGATCGGCGAGGATGCGTGGTTTCTCATCCGCGAGACCACTGGCGTGGGGGACTTCATCGGCACGTCGGGCAGGCCGACGCCGATGAAACCCGCCGACGTGGACAAGATGCTCATGCAGGTGGAGAAGGCCCAGAAAGGCGCGCCGGTCTCGGTGGACTTCCAGAAGGGGGAGATCGTGAAGATCAAGGAGGGGGCCTTCGAGAACTTCGAGGGGCCGGTGGACGAGGTTCTGCCGGACAAGGGGCTGGTTCGGGTCGAGGTGACGATCTTCGGCCGCCCCACGCCGGTCGAATTGGAGTACTGGCAGGTGGAAAAGGCATAGCGCGGCGCCCGGTCGCCCGCGGCGAGGCGCCGGAGCACCTGTCTCAAGGATGCGGGGGCGGCACGGTACATCCGCTGTGGAGACTCGCGAGAGCGGCAGGAAATGGCCAAGGAAATCGTGACAAAGATCAAGTTGCAGGCGCCGGGCGGGCAGGCGACTCCCGCGCCGCCGATCGGCCCGGCCCTCGGGCAGCACAACGTGAACATCGGGCAGTTCGTCTCGCAGTTCAACGAGCGGACGAAGGAGTACAACGGCACCCCGATCCCGGTGGTGATATCGGTCTATGCGGACCGGACCTTCACGTTCATCACGAAGAGCCCGCCGGCGGCGGCCCTGTTGAAGGAGGCCGCCCAGATCGCCAAGGGCTCCGGCGTGCCCAACAAGGAGAAGGTCGGCACGGTGACGGCCGAGCAGGTCCGCCAGATCGCCGAGAGGAAGCTCGCCGACCTCAACGCCCGGGACGTGGAGACGGCCAGGCGGATCATCGAGGGCACGGCGCGGAGCATGGGGATTGTCGTGGAGCAGTAGGCGAGCAGCTCGCGGGCACAAGGAAGCGAGATCGCAATGGCAAGCAAGAGCGGCAAACGGTACCGCCAGTGGCTCGAGCAGGTTCCCAAGGCCCCGGTGGCGGTGGCCGAGGCGGTCAAGATCGTCAAGGGCTTTGCGGGCACGAAGTTCGACCAGACGATCGAGATGACGATGCACCTCGGCATCGACGCGCGTCAGGCGGACCAGGCCATCCGCGGATCGATCTCCCTGCCGCACGGCATCGGCAAGGCCCGGAAGGTGATCGCCTTCTGCGAGGGCGAGGACGCCGAGCAGGCCAAGGCCGCCGGGGCCGTGGAGGCCGGCGCCGACGAGCTGATCCAGAAGATCCAGGACGGCTGGATGGACTTCGACGTGGCGATCTCGACGCCGAAGATGATGCGGAGCGTCTCCCGCCTCGGCCGGATCCTCGGCCCGCAGGGCAAGATGCCGTCTCCGAAGTCCGGCACGGTCGTGGAGGACGTGGCGACGGCCGTCGGCGAGTATGCCGCCGGCAAGGTCGAGTACCGCAACGACGACGGCGGGAACATCCACGTGCCGGTGGGCAAGTCGAGCTTCGAGCCGGAAAAGCTCGCCGAGAACATCGAGACGATGTTCGAGCACATCAAGAAACTGCGCCCTGTCTCGAGCAAGGGCACGTACATCAAGAAGATCTGCATATCGGCCACGATGTCTCCTGCGGTGCAGGTGGACGTTTCGTGACCGCCAAGAGGAACCATGGGCAAACCGGTAAAGAAGCTTCTCCGCGACGAGTTGATCCGGCGGTTCCGCGGCGTGACCCAACTGGCCGTCGTGGGCTTCACCCGTGTGGACGCCAACACGGCCAACGAGGTCCGCGCCCGCCTGCGCGAGAAGGACATCCGGATGACGGTGGTCAAGAACGCCCTGGCCAGGCAGGCGTTCAGGGAGCTGGACATCCCGCAGGCGGGCGAGCTGCTGGACGGCCCGTGCGCGGTCGCCTACGGCGCCGATCCCGATACGGTCGAGATCGTCACCATCGTCCGCGAGCTCCTGGAGATCGGCGAGCAGGCGGCGAACCTGACCGTCAAGGCGGCCTTCATGGACGGGGAGCTCTTCGGTGCCGACCGGATCGAGGCGCTCAGCAGGTACCCGACGCGCGACGAGGCCGTCGCGCAAGTGGCGCAATGCGTGCTGGCGCCGGCGGCGAGGCTCGCCGGATGCCTCCTCGCCCCGGGAGGGCGCGTCGCCGGCATCCTGAAGACGATCGAGGAGAGACAGGGCGGCGCCGGCGGTCCCCAGGCCGCCTGAGAAAACCGCCGATGCGCAAGACGAGTTCATGCACGAAGGCCGGCTGCCGATTGGGTCTGGAAACGGGCTTAAATGAGACCATTGGGGTCTCGCCTATCAGGCCGGCGCGGTGCTTGAGACGGTAAGACGGAAGGTGTCGAAGAATGGCTGAAGAGGAAGCCCCAAGCGCGGAAGCCGCGAAGGAATACCCCCAGAAGATCACCAAGCTGGGCGACGAGATCGTGGGATTGACGCTGAAGGAGGCCGTGGACCTGACCGGCTATCTGAAGGACGTTCACGGCATCGAGCCGGCTGCGGGCGCCGCCGTGATGGTGGCCGGCCCGGCCGCTGGGGCCGAAGCCGCCGAGGAAGAGGAACAGGTCGCCTTCGACGTGATCCTCAAGGATATTGGTGACAAGAAGATACAGGTGATCAAGGCCGTCCGCTCCCTGACGAGCCTGGGACTCAAAGAGGCCAAGGAACTGGTCGAGAGCGCGCCGAAGCCGGTGAGGGAAGGCGTCGCCAAGGAAGAGGCCGACGAGGCCAGGGCCGCGCTGGAAGAGGCCGGCGCCACGGTCGAGGTCAAATGACGATCCTGCGCCGGTTCCGGCGGATTCGCCCTTCGCGGTCCCTATGAGATCGGGACGGAGAGCGGATCGGCGCCGGCGGCAAGCCAAGGCACACGATGAGAGGAAATCGCCATGGTGCACGTGGATAAGGTGCGGAACTTCTCGAAGGTGGGCGACGCCGCCCCCGTGCCGAACCTGATCGACATCCAGTTGTCCAGCTACGAACGGTTTCTCCAGAAGGAGGCCGAGCCCGACGGGCGAAAGCCCGAGGGACTGGAAGGGCTGCTCCGGGAGATCTTCCCCATCGTCAGCTATGACGGGAAGATGTCCCTGGACTATCTCCACTACGAACTGGGCGAGCCGCGGTACGATCCGCAGGAGTGTCGGGACCTTCGCCTGACGTACGGCCGGCCGTTCCGCATCCGCTGCCGGCTCAGCCGCAAGGACAGCAAGGACGTGCTGGAGGAGAGCATCTACGTCGGCGAAGTCCCGATCATGATCGGGGGCGGGGAGTTCATCATCAACGGGGCCGAACGGGTCATCGTCTCCCAGCTTCACCGCTCGCCGGGCGTGGACTTCACCGTGGAGATGCAGGAATCCGACCGCCCGCTTCACGGGGCGAGGATCATCCCGGAGAGGGGCAGTTGGATCGAGATGGGCGTCACGAAGAAGGACTCGCTGGTCATCCGGATCGATCAGTCCAGCAAGATCCCGGCCACGATGTTCCTCCGCTCCACTGACGAGCGGTTCGACACCGACGCCGACATCATTCGGGAGTTCTACCCCACCAAGAAGCTGCCGGTCGACAAGCTCCGCGTGGCCATGTACGTCGTCGAGCCGTTCGTTGACCCGGACACGGGCGAGGAGGTTCTGCCGGCCGGCGGGCAGATCGGCGAGGCCCTGACGAAGATAGTCTCCGCCGGCGCCAAGAAGCTGGAGGTCATCGAGAGGGTCTCCGACCCGCTGATTCTGAACACGCTGATGGAGGACCCCTCCGAGAGCCACGAGAACGCGCTTCTGCGGATCTACATGCGTTTGCGCCCGGGCAACCCGCCGCAGGCGGACAAGGCCCAGACGCTCTTCCAGGAGAAGTTCTACGACGACAACCGGTACCGTCTGGGCAAGGTGGGGCGGTTCCGCATCAACCGGAAGTTCAAGCAGACCGTCAAGGAGGCGGAGATGACCCTCCGTCCGGAGGACTTCGTCAACACGCTGAAGTACATCCTGCACCTGCGCAGCGGCGAGGGCGTCGTGGACGACATCGACCACCTGGGCAACCGGCGCCTCCGGACGACAGACGAGTTGGCCACCGACGAGCTGCGAAAGGGCTTCCTCAAGCTGCGGCGCACCGTCCAGGAGCGGATGAGCCTCAAGAACCCCGACGAGCTGGGCAAGATCGCCGAACTGGTCAACTCCAAGAGCATCTCGTCGAGCATTGACTACTTCTTCGGGCGGGGCGAGCTGAGCCAGGTCGTCGACACGCAGAACCCGCTGAGCCAGTTGACTCACGAGCGACGCCTCTCGGCCCTGGGGCCGGGCGGGCTGAACCGCAAGCGGGCCGGCTTCGAGGTCCGCGACGTCCACATCAGCCACTACGGGCGAATCTGCCCCATCGAAACGCCCGAGGGGAACAACATCGGCCTGATCAGCTCGCTGAGCATCTACGCCAGCGTGGACGAGTACGGCTTCCTGACCACGCCGTATCGCCAGGTGACCAGAGGCGAGGTGACGGGCAAGATCGTCCACCTTCGCGCGGACGAGGAGATGGAGACGACCCTGGCCCCGCCGAACGCCCTGGAGCGCGCCGTCGAGGGCAAGAAGGCCCGCCTGCCGAAGGAGAACGTGCTGGCCCGTTCCAGGGGCGAACTGGGGCTCGTGGACGGCGAGGCCGTCGAGTACGTCGACATCTCCCCCAAGCAGACCGTGGGCGTCTCGGCCTCGCTGATCCCCTTCCTGGAGCACGACGACGCCAACCGGGCGCTGATGGGCTCGAACATGCAGCGACAGGCCGTGCCGCTCATCCGGACCGAAGCGCCCATCGTCGCCACGGGCATGGAGCAGGCCGTCGTGGAGAACTCCGGCATGGTCGTCCGTGCCCGAAAGGGCGGCACCGTCACCTACGCGGACGCCCGGCGGATCATCGTGGACAACGCCGAGGAGTATGAGCTGCGGAAGTTCGCCAAGCTCAACGAGCGGACCTGCCTGAACCAGAAGCCCATCGTCACCGAGGGCCAGCGGGTCAAGAAGGGGCAGATCATCGCCGACGGATCGGGCTGCGACCACGGGGAGCTCGCGCTCGGGAGGAACCTGCTCGTCGCCTTCATGCCGTTCGACGGGTACAACTTCGAGGACGCCATTCTCATCAGCCAGGATCTCGTCAAGGACGACGTCTTCACCTCCATCCACCTGGAGGAGTACGAGGTGGAGATCCGCGAGACGAAGCTGGGACGCGAGGAGTTCACCCGCGATATCCCGAACATCTCGGAGCGGGCGCTTCGCAGCCTCGACGCCGACGGCATCGTCTGTGTCGGCACGCGGGTCGGGCCGGGCGATATCCTCGTCGGCAAGGTCTCCCCGAAGTCCAAGAGCGAACTGTCGCCGGAAGAGAAGCTGCTGCACGCGATCTTCGGGCGGGCCGGCGAGGACGTCAAGAACGACAGCCTCGAGCTGCCCGCAGGCGAAGAGGGCGTGGTCGTGGGCACGCGGCGCTTCAGCCGGCGGATGCACATGTCCGACGAGCAGAAGAAGCAGCTCAACCGCCAGATGAAGGCGTTCCGCGACCAGATGAACGGCCGCATGGTCCAGGTCTTCCGCAGGATGGTGGCGGAGATCGCCGAGGTGCTCGGTTCGTCCATGGTGGACCCCTCCACCCGCCAGAAGGTCGGCCAGAGCGACATCGACGCCGTCATCCTCGAGCAGATCGAGAACTTCTCCGTCAAGTGGATCAAGACGACCAAGCCGGCCGTCCGGGCCCAGGCGATGGGCGTCCACGGGAAGGACTGGCCGCGGATCGAGCAGATCCGCTCGGTCTCCAAGTTCGGGCTTTCCGTCGTGAC
>CAYRVX010000023.1:0-62472 GCA_964427875.1 uncultured Planctomycetaceae bacterium | reverse complement strand
GGCGTCCTCGCCCGCATCGTGCCGAGGGAGGACATGCCGTTCCTCCAAGACGGGACGGCGGTGGACATCGTGCTGAACCCCCTGGGCGTTCCCGGGCGCATGAACCTCGGGCAGATCCTCGAGACGCACCTCGGCTGGGCCGCCGCGGTCCTGGGCTTCAAGGCCGTCACGCCCGTGTTCGACGGGGCCACCGAGGAGGAGATCTTCCAGTGCCTCGCCGAGGCGAACGAGGTCGTCCACCAGCGCCGCGAGGACCTGTCGGCGATCCAGCGGGCCGGCGACAGCGGCGAACTGCTGGTCGAGATGCCCCGGGACGGCAAGATCCGCGTCCACGACGGGCGGACCGGCGAGCCGTTCGAGCAGAAGGTGACCGTCGGCTACATCTACATGAACAAGCTGCACCACCTCGTCGACGAGAAGATCCACGCCCGCGCCACGGGCCCGTACTCGCTGATCACGCAGCAGCCGCTCGGCGGCAAGGCGCGGACCGGCGGGCAGCGCTTCGGCGAGATGGAAGTGTGGGGCCTGGAAGCGTACGGTGCCAGCTACACCCTCCAGGAGTTGCTCACCGTCAAGAGCGACGACGTCGAGGGCCGCACCAAGATCTACGAGTCGATGGTCAAGGGCACCAACACCCTCGAGGCCGGCACGCCCGTCAGCTTCGACGTGCTGTGCAACGAGCTTCGCGGGCTCGGGCTGAACATCCAACTCGAAAAGAAACGGCTTATCTAGGCGGCACGGAAGGACGAGGCCGGTGCTGCCAAGGAGCGACGGGAAATGGCTGATAGCGTATACGATCGGATCAACGATTACGGTTCGGTGAAGATCCAACTGGCCTCTCCCAACGACATCCGGAGCTGGTCGTTCGGCGAGGTGAAAAAGCCCGAGACCATCAACTACCGGACGTACCGGCCGGAAAAGGACGGGCTGTTCTGCGAGCGGATCTTCGGGCCGGAGCGCGACTGGGAGTGCGCCTGCGGCAAGTACAAGGGCACGAAGCACAAGGGCATCATCTGCGACCGGTGCGGCGTGAAGGTGACCCATTCCCGCGTGCGCCGCAAGCGCATGGGGCACATCAACCTGGCCGCTCCCGTCGTGCACATCTGGTTCTTCAAGGCCCTGCCCAGCCGGCTGGGAACGCTGCTTGACATGAAGACGGCGGACCTGGAGAAGGTGATCCTCTTCCAGGACTACGCGGTGACCGATCCCGGGCAGACGCCGCTGAAGGACAAGCAGATCCTCAGCGAGGAGGAGTATCGCGGGGCGTACGAGAAGTACGGCAGCGATTTCAAGGCGATGATGGGCGCCGAGGCGATCCGCGCGCTGCTGGAGAAGCTGGATCTCCCCGAGGCGGCGATCAACCTTCGCGAGGGGCTCAAGAAGACCTCCTCCAAGCAGAAGATCAAGGACCTGACCAAGCGGCTCAAGCTCGTCGAGAACATCCGCTCCTCGGGCAATCGCCCCGAATGGATGGTGATGGACGTCATTCCGGTCATCCCGCCGGACCTCCGCCCGCTGGTGCTCCTGGAAAGCGGCAACTTCGCCACCAGCGACCTGAACGACCTGTATCGGCGGATCATCAACCGCAACAACCGCCTGAAGAAGCTCATGGACCTCAACGCCCCGGAGGTCATCATCCGCAACGAGAAGCGCATGCTCCAGCAGGCCGTCGACGCGCTGTTCGACAACGCCCGCTGCCGCCGGCCCGTCCAGGGCACCGCCAACCGCCCGCTGAAAAGCCTCACCGACATGATCAAGGGCAAGCAGGGGCGGTTCCGCGAAAACCTGCTCGGCAAACGCGTGGACTACTCCGCCCGCTCGGTGATCGTCGTCGGGCCGGAACTCCATCTCCATCAGTGCGGGCTGCCGAAGAAGATCGCGCTGGAGCTGTTCCAGCCGTTCATCATCCGCAAGTTGAAGGACCGGGGCCTGGCCGACACGATCAAGTCCGCCAAGCGGATGCTCGAACGACGCGACCGCGAGATCTGGGACGTCCTGGAAGAGGTGATCTACCAGCACCCGGTCATGCTCAACCGCGCGCCCACGCTGCACCGGATGGGCATTCAGGCCTTCGAGCCCGTGCTGGTCGAGGGCAACGCCATCAGGATCCACCCGCTCGTCTGCAAGGGCTTCAACGCCGACTTCGACGGGGACCAGATGGCCGTCCACCTGCCGCTGTCGCTCGAGGCCCAGGCCGAGGCCCACGTGCTGATGCTGGCCACCAACAACATCTTCTCCCCGGCCAGCGGCTCGCCCATCATGTCGCCCTCCCAGGACATCGTGTTGGGCGTCTACTACCTCACCAGCGACCACGGCAGCGAGTTCGTCAAGGACCACGTCCAGAGGATCGCCCACATTGACGGGGAGAGCTATCCGGTCTTCAGCGACCCGGACAAGGCGATGACGGCCTACGAGCTCGGCCTGATCGGCGCGCACGCGAAGATCATCCTTCGCGTGCCGAAAGACCGCACCGTCGTCGAGCAGGACAAGCGGTACAAGCCGGAGAGCGGCCGGATCGTCACGACGGCCGGACGCTGCATCTTCAACGACATCCTTCCCGAGGGAATGCCCTTCTACAACTACCCGCTGGGCAGCAAGGGCGAAGGGCGCGTTATCAGCAACTGCTACGAGACGCTCGGCAAGGGCGCCACGCTCGAACTGCTCGACGGGATCAAGGAGCTGGGCTTCAAGTACTCCACGCTGGCGGGCCTGTCGTTCGGCATCACCGACGCGAAGATCCCCGACGAGAAGACGGAGATTCTCGGCCGCGCGCAGAAACGGGTCGACAAGATCGAGAGGGACTTCCGCTCCGACGCCATCACCGACGGCGAGCGCTACAACCAGATCGTGGACGTGTGGGTCCACGCGCGCGAGGAGCTGACCAAGAGCCTGCTGTTGGCCCTGGAGCACGATCGCCGAAAGGACGAGCCGGGCTATCTCAACCCGGTCTGGCTCATGCTGGACTCCGGCGCCCGGGGCAACATTGACCAGATCCGCCAGCTCGCGGGCATGCGCGGACTGATGAGCAAGCCGTCCGGCGAGATCATCGAGACGCCGATCAAGGCGAATTTCCGCGAGGGCCTGACGGTGCTGGAGTACTTCTCCTCGACGCACGGCGCCCGCAAGGGCCTGGCGGACACGGCCCTGAAGACGGCCGATTCCGGCTACCTCACGCGGAAGCTCGCCGACGTGGCCCAGAACGTGATCACCAACGAGCTGGACTGCCGCACGCTTCAGGGCATCACCAAGAGCGCGATCTACAAGGGCGAGCAGGTGGACGTGCCGCTCCGCGACGTGATCGTCGGCCGGGTCGCCCGCGAGAACATCGTCAATCCCGTTACGGACGAGATGATCGTCCGCGAGAACGAGGTCATCACGCACGAGATGGCCCGGAAGATCGAGGACCTCGGGCTGGAGACGATTCGCGTCCGCAGCCCGATGACCTGCGAGAGCCCCCTCGGCGTCTGCGCGAAGTGCTACGGGCTGGACATGTCCACCGGCAAGCTGGTGGAAGAGGGCATGGCGGTGGGCATCATCGCCGCCCAGTCGATCGGCGAGCCCGGCACGCAGCTTACGATGCGGACCTTCCACACCGGCGGCGTGGCCACCCGTGCGGTGGTCGAGTCGGAGACGCTGGCCACCGTGGCCGGCACGATAAAGTACCGGGACCTCAACGCGGTCCCGGAACCGGCCGACTCGGAAGGCAAGGAGAAACAGGGCCAAACCGCCAAGAGGCGAACCAAGACCGAAAGCCAGCGCCGGGGCTGGGTGGCGCTGAAACGGAACGGCGAGATCATCATCGCCGACGACAAGGGCCGGGAGCTCGAGAAGTTCACCGTCAGCTACGGTTCCCACATCGTGGTGTCGGAAGGCAAGAAGGTCCGCCCGGGCGATCGCCTCGTGTGGTGGGACCCCCACCGGGTGCCGATTCTCGCCGAGGCCTCCGGCGTCGTCCGCTTCCAGGACATCGAGGAGGGCGAGACCGTCCGGATCGAGTCCGAGGGCCGACGCGCCCGGCGGTTCGTCGTCATCGAGCACAAGGGCGAGAAGCACCCCCGGATCGTCATCGAGGACAAGTCCGGCAAGATCCTGGACTTCCACTACCTTCCCGCCAAGGCGCGGATCGAGGTGGAGGAGGGCGAGGGCGTCCGGCCGGGGCAGTTGCTCGCCCGCCAGCCGCGGGAGATGACCGGCACGCAGGACATCACGGGCGGCCTGCCGCGGGTGACGGAGATCTTCGAGGCCCGCCGTCCCAAGGACCCGGCGGCGATGGCGGAGATTTCCGGCCGCGTGGAGCTGCGCACGGACAAGCGCCGCGGCAAGATGACCATCGTGGTCCGCAGCGAGTCGGGCATGGAGCGCGAGCACCACGTGCCGCACGACCAGCACCTGCTGGTTCACACGGGCGACTATGTCGAGGCGGGCGACCGGCTGACGGAAGGCCCGCTGGTCCCGCACAACATCCTGAGCATCCGAGGCGAGGAAACGCTCCAGCAGTACCTCCTCTCGGAGATCCAGGCCGTCTATCGCGGCCAGGGCCAGAACATCAACGACAAGCACATGGAGATCATCCTCGCACAGATGCTTCGCAAGGTCCGCGTGGAATCGGTGGGGGACACGGGCCTTCTGCCCGGAGAGGTGGTTGACAAGTTCCGCTTCCGCGGCGAGAACCAGCGGCTCGCCAGGTCCCTGAAGGTCGTGGACGGGGGGGACACGCCCTACGTCAAAGGCGAGATCGTCGCGCGGGATAAGCTCGAACAGGCCAGCATGGAGGCCGAGGGGACCGGCGGGACCCCCGCCAAGACACGCCGGCCGAAACCCGCCACCGCCAAGACCCTCCTGCTGGGCATCACCAAGGCGTCGCTTCAGTCGGAGAGCTTCCTCTCCGCCGCCAGCTTCCAGGAAAGCACCAAGGTCTTCACGGAGGCGGCGCTGGCCGGCAAGATCGACGAGCTCCGCGGGCTGAAGGAGAACGTCATTCTGGGGCACCTGATTCCGGCCGGAACGAGCTTCAAACCGTACCTGGACATGAAAATGAAGAAGAAGGTCGAGCTGGCCGAACTGGCGGGCCCGCAGGAAGAGGCGCTGACCGAGGCCGAGATCACCGAGGCGGTGCAGCGGGCCTTGACGGGTCAGGGCTGAGCCCGGGCGCGCGGGAGAAACCCGCAGCGGACGGGGCGCCCCGCGGCGCAGCCGTCCGGATAACAATACAACGAGGTTCAAACGAATGCCTACGATCAACCAGTTGGTGCGCAAGGGACGTGTCATCCAGAGGGCCAAGAAGAAGAACGTGGCCCTGGACCGGTGCCCTCAGAGGCGCGGGGTGTGTCTCCTGGTCAAGACGGTCACCCCGAAGAAGCCGAACTCGGCCCTGCGGAAGGTGGCGCGGGTGCGGCTGAGCAACGGCAAGGAAGTGACCGCCTACATTCCCGGCATCGACCACAACCTCCAGGAGCACAGCATCGTGCTCGTTCGGGGCGGCCGCGTCCGGGACCTGCCCGGCGTGCGATATCACGTCGTCCGGGGCACGCTGGACGCCCTCGGCGTCGAGGGGCGCAAGCAGAGCCGCAGCAAATACGGCGCGAAGAAGCCGAAGTGATCCCCCGGGTGCCGGGGGCCAAGCGGGCCCCGGGCGATCGGGAGACAGCGGAACGGACCCATGGCATATAAGAAATTCACGGCGTCGACCTCGCAGTTGCAGCCGGACCCCAGGTTCAACAGCAAGTTGGCAAGCAAGTTCATCAACTGCTTTATGTGGGACGGCAAGAAAGCGGTCGCCCAGAGGATCTTCTACGACGCGATGGACGTCATCGAGAAGAAGGTCAAGGAAGAGCCCGCGCTGGAGGTCTTCAAGAAGGCCGTCGAGAATGTCAAGCCCCTCATCGAGGTCCGCAGCAAGCGGGTGGGCGGGGCTACGTACCAGGTGCCGATGCAGGTCAGCAGCAAGCGGCAGTTGTCGCTGGCGGTCCGCTGGATACGCGATGCCGTCCGGGCCGGCAAGGGCCAACCGACCCACGTGCGTCTGGCGAACGAGCTGATCGCCGCCTACAATGGCGAAGGGACGGCGATGACCACCCGGGAGAACGTCCATAGGATGGCCGAGGCCAACAAGGCCTTCGCGCACTTTGCGTGGTGATGCGAACCGGGCGCCTCCTGAGCGAAAGCCGACGGCCCGGCGCGGTGACGAACCGGCGAGCCCGCCGACGGGCAGGTCAACGAGCTGACGAAGTGACGCTGTAGTCTTAAGGATCAAGCACCGAGCGTTCGATGGTAACGTATGGGATTGTGCACCGGGGCCCGCGTGGTGTTGCGGTGACGGTGCGGGCGAAGTGACGAGATGGTCCGTGAGTAGCGGCTGATCCTTCTCGGCCGCAAGAGAGGTTCTATTGAATCGTTCGCCGCGAGCGCTGCCCGGGCCCGATGGTCCCGGCGGCCGGCAGGCGGACGACCCCGGTGGCCACAGGGGCAGGCCGGGGCTCAGAGAAGGCGCGCCGGGCACGGCGCCTCCCTGGCAAGGGGCCCGGCGGGCCGCTTGAGATAAGACAACCTGGCCGGTCTGATCAAACCGTCGGGGCCGCAGTGCTCTCCCGGCGGAAAGACCGGTGTCTGCCGGGCCCGCCCGGCGGCTGGTGAGAGCTTTTCCCCGGATGGAAAGAATCCTGCCGCGCCGATGTGTCCATGTCGGCGAGCGAAGGCGGACGGGATCAGTATACCTCCGGGATCGTGAAAGAGATGGCGGTAGATCTGAAGAGAATTCGGAACATCGGCATCATGGCGCACATCGATGCCGGCAAGACGACCGTCACCGAGCGGGTGCTCTACTTCACCGGCCGGACGTACAAGATCGGCGAGGTCCACGATGGCACCGCCGTGATGGACTACCTTACCGAGGAGCAGCAGCGGGGCATCACGATCACCTCGGCGGCGACGACGTTCTCATGGTCCGGCCACACCATCAACCTCATCGACACGCCGGGGCACGTGGACTTCACCGTGGAAGTGGAGCGATCCCTGCGGGTGCTGGACGGGGCCGTCGCCGTGTTCTGCGGCGTCGGAGGCGTGGAGGCCCAGAGCGAGACCGTCTGGCGCCAGGCCGACCGGTATCACGTGCCGCGCCTCTGCTTCGTCAACAAGATGGACCGCATCGGCGCGGACTTCAACATGGTCGTGGAGGAGATCGCCTGGCGCCTTCAGGCCAACCCTCTCGTCCTGCAACTGCCGATCGGTTCGGGGGAGGGTTTCCGCGGGCAGGTCGACGTGCTTCGCCGAAAGGCGTACTTCTACGACGAGGCCGAGATCGCCACGGACCTCCGGGAAGGGCCCATCCCCCCCGAGCTCGCCGAGGAGACGGAACGGGCCCGCCAGGAGCTGATCGAGAAGGCCGCCGAGTATGACGACGCCCTGATGGCCGAGTACATCCACGACGGCGAGATCAACGAGGCGGCGATCCTCGCGGCGATCCGGCGCGGGACGCTGACCGGGCGGCTTCATCCGGTCCTCTGCGGCTCGGCGCTGAGGCACATGGGCATCCGCCCGCTGCTGGACGCGGTGGTGTGTTTCCTGCCGAGCCCGCTGGACGTCCCGCCGGTGGTGGGGCACGAATCGCTGAAGTCCAGGAAGACGATCGAGCGCAAGGCGGACCCGGAGGCGCCCTTCTCGGCGCTGGTGTTCAAGATCACCTCCGACCAGCACGGGGACCTGAGTTTCGTGCGCGTCTACAGCGGGCGCCTCAAGGCGGGCACGCGCGTGCTGAACAGCACGCAGAACAAGAAGGAGAACATCACCCGTCTCTGGGAGATGCACGCCAAGCAGCGGATTCGGCGCGACCAGGCCGTCACGGGCGACATCTTGGCCGTCGTGGGCCTCAAGGCCTCGCTGACCGGGGACACGCTGTGTGACACGCGACATTCGATCATCCTGGAACGCCTGGAATTCCCCGAGCCGGTCATCACCATGTCCATCGAGCCGCGAACGAGCCAGGACAAGCAGAAAATGGTCGAGGCGCTGAAGATGCTTCGGCGCGAGGACCCGAGCTTCCAGTACTGCTACGACGCCGAGACGGGGCAGATGATCATCTCGGGCATGGGCGAGCTTCACCTGGAGATCATCTACCACAAGCTGCTGCGGGACCTCGGGCTCTCGGTCCGCGTGGGCAAGCCGTCCGTGGCCTACAAGGAGACCATCCGGTCGGCGGTGGAAGCCGAGGGGCGGTTCATACGCCAGACGGGCGGCCGGGGGCAGTACGGCGTGGTGATGCTCCGCGTGGAACCGCACACCCCGCCCGACGGCGAAGACCCGGTCCTGTTCGTGGATGCCACGAAGGGCGGGGCCGTTCCTCGCGAGTTCATCCCCGCCGTGGAGGACGGCGTTCGGGGCGGAACGACGTCGGGCCCGCTGGCGGGCTATCCGATGCTGAACGTCAAGGCGACCCTGCTGGACGGCAAGTATCACCCGGTGGACAGCTCGCCCCTGGCGTTCCAGCAGGCCGGCGCGATGGCCTTCGCGAGGGCCGCCGAACAGGCCGACCCCGTCTTTCTGGAGCCGATCATGCGCCTTCAGGTGACGGTGCCGCAAGAGTACCTTGGGGCCGTGACGGGCGACCTGAACGGCCGGCGGGTGGAGATCAAGGAAATGGAGCAGCGTGGAAAGTATCGCGTGCTCCAGGCCCTTGCGCCGCTGGCGGAGATGTTCGGCTACTCGACGCGGCTGCGGTCGCTCACACAGGGCCGCGGGACGAGTACGATGGAGCCGCACTCGTATGCACCCGTGCCCGCCCACGTGGCCGAAGGCATCCTGCGATACGTGTGAGACCACGGAAAAAAACGCGAAAAACCAGGATGGAGAATTGACAGACAAAAACTGATCCGTATGCTGAAATGACTCGGCGCGTCGGCGCCGGGGGTATGGGATCACGAGACGCGAGAATTGCTCGATGGCGCAGGACAAAATCAGAATTCGCATGGAGGCCTATGATCATCGGGCCCTCGACGCCTCGGCGAAGGAGATCGTGGATCACGCCGAGCGCACCGGCGCGCGCGTTCGTGGGCCGATCCCGCTGCCGACGCGAATCGAACGCTACACCGTGCTTCGCAGCCCGCACGTGGACAAGAAGTCCCGCGAGCAGTTCGAGATGCGAACGCACAAGCGAATCATCGATATCTACGAGCCGACCGTTCGAACCATAGAGGCCCTGAACAGGCTGGTGGTTCCGGCCGGCGTCTTCATCAAGATCAAGGCGTAAGGTGTCAAGATGCTGCCGGCGATCCTAGGCAAGAAAATCGGCATGACGCAGGTCTACGATGCCGACGGGGTGCTGCATCCCGTCACCGTCGTCCAGGCCGGGCCTTGCAGCGTGCTCCAGATCAAGACCGCCCGGTCGGACGGCTACGATGCCGTCCAGATCGGCCTTCAGGACGTCAAGCCGCACCGCGCGAGCAAGCCGCAGATCGGCCACGCCGCCCGGGCGAAGTGCAAGCCCAAACGGTACGTCCGCGAGGTGCGCCTCACCGGGCCCCAGGACGCCGTCCAACCGGGACAGGACATCACGGTCGAGATCTTCGAGGGGGTCTCCCACGTGGACGTGACCGGCACGACGAAGGGGCGGGGCTTCGCCGGCGTGATGAAGCGCCACGGTTTCAAGGGCCAGCCGGCCAGCCACGGCGTCGAGCGAAAGCACCGCAGCCCCGGTTCGATCGCGTCGCACGCCTCGGACGCCGGCAAGGGCCCGCGACCGAAGAAGGGCAAGCGGATGGCCGGTCACATGGGCTCGGTTAGGGGCACCAGCCGAAACCACAGGCTCGTCGCCGTCGACAAGGAAAACAACCTGCTGCTGATCAAGGGCCCGCTGCCCGGTGCGAACGGCGGGCTCCTTTTTGTCCGGAAGAGCAAGACGGCCAAGGCCGGCTCGTAGTCCCCGGGATGGGTGCCATGGTGGATGTGCCGGTATACAATATCGAGGGCGAGAAGATCGACACCCTCCAGGTTGACGAGCAGCTCTTCGGCGGCTCGGTCAACGCGGACCTGCTCAAGCAGGCGGTGGTCACGTATCACGCCAACCGGCGCCTGGGCACCGCGGCCAACAAGAACCGCGCGCTGGTGACGGGCACCACGGCGAAGGCCTTTCGGCAGAAGGGCACCGGGCGGGCACGCCGGGGCAACATGAAGACGAACCTTCTCCGCGGCGGGGGGGTGGCCTTCCGAAAGGCGCCCCGGAGCTTCCGGAAGCGCTTCCCCAAGAAGATGCGCCGCCGCGCCCTCCAGTCCGCCATCCTTGCCAAGATGCTGGCCGGCGACCTGATGGTCGTCGAGGGGCTCTCCATGGACGCCCCGAAGACGCAGCAGATGGCCGGCGTCCTGCGGAACCTCGAGATCAACCGCAGTTGCCTGCTTGCCCTCGCCGAGCCGGACAGGAACATCTATCTCAGTTCCAGGAACCTGCCCGACCTGACGGTTCGCGTCGCGGCCGACCTCAACGCCTTCGACGTGGCCACCCGGCAGAAAATGCTCGTCACCGGCGAAGCGATGAAGGCCCTCACCCACCGGGAGAGCGTCTCGTGAAGGGCGATACCTACAGCATCATCATCAAGCCACTGGTGACCGAGAAGGGCACGTACCAGTCGCAGGCCCTCAACGCCTACAGCTTCCAGGTCGCCACCTGGGCGAACAAGATCCAGATCAAGCGGGCCGTCGAGGACATGTACAACGTGAAGGTCCTCACGGTGCGGACCTCCAACCGCAAGGGCAAGCCGCGCCGAGTTCGATGGAACCAGTGGGGCGCGACCAAACACTGGAAGAAAGCCGTGGTTGTCCTGCACGAGGACCACCACATCGATTTGTTCTAGCGGGTCACAGAGCGATCCATGGGCATCAAGGTATACAAGCGAACGTCTCCCGGGCGGCGGAACAGCTCGGTCAACGTCCGGGAGGACGTGACCGCGAGCAAGCCGGAGAAGTCGCTTCTTCGGCCGCTCAAGAAGACCGGCGGGCGCAACGTCCACGGCAAGATCACCTGCAGGCAGCGTGGAGGTGGGCACAAGCGGAGATACCGCCTGATCGATTTCAAGCGGAACAAGGACGGGCAGGCGGCCGAGGTGCTGACGATCGAGTACGACCCGAACCGGACGTGCAACATCGCCCTGGTGAACTACGAGGACGGCGAGAAGCGTTACATCCTCGCGCCGCTGGGACTGAAGGTGGGCGGCAGGATCTACTCCGGCGGCGAGGCCGTCGAGCCCCGGGTCGGCAACTGCATGCCGTTGAGCAAGATCCCCACGGGCCTGGAAGTCCACAATATCGAGATGAATCCGGGCCAGGGGGGCAAGATGGTCCGCTCGGCGGGCGGGTCGGCCAGACTCGCCGCCCGGGACGGCAAGATGGCCCACCTCATCCTCCCGTCGGGGGAGATGCGGATGGTCAACGCCAAGTGCCGCGCGACGATCGGGCGCCTGGGCAACCTCGAGCACCAGGGCGTCCGGCTGGGCAAGGCCGGCCGAAAACGGCACCTCGGCCGCCGTCCTCACGTCCGGGGCTCGGCGATGAATCCCGTGGCCCACCCGATGGGCGGCGGCGAAGGGCGCCGCGCCGGCGGACGACACCCCGTCTCGCCCACCGGCAAGCTCGCCAAAGGCGGCAAGACCCGAAGGAAAAGGAAGGCCTCCAACCGGCTGATCCTGCGGCGTCGCAGGAACAAGCGAAGCGGCCAACTCGTGCTCTAGCCAGGAGCGCCGAAGGATGACACGAAGCGCCAAGAAAGGGCCATACGTAGACGAGAGACTCTATCGAAAGGTGCAGTTGGCCGCCCAGAGCGGCAGCCGCGACGCCATCAAGACCTGGGCCCGCGCGTGCACGATCGTGCCGGAATTCGTCGGGTACAGCTTCCTCGTCCACAACGGCAGAACGTTCCAACGGGTCTCTGTCACCGAAGACATGGTCGGTCACAAGCTCGGCGAGTTCAGCCCCACCCGCATGTTCCGGGGCCACAGCGGCGGCAGGAGACGCAGGTAAGGTGACGGCCGGACAGCGACGCCATATCGGAGCAGGCAATGCCTTGGCAAGCGAAGCATAGATACGCACGTATCAGCTCTCGAAAGGCCAGGCTCGTGGCGAACATGATCCGAGGCCGGGATGTCCAGGATGCGCTGAACATGCTGAAGTTCACGCCGAACCGTGCGGCCGTCATGGTCTCAAAGGTGCTCACCAGCGCCGTCGCCAACGCCAACGAGAACGAGGCCGACATGGACAGGCTCTTCGTCGACCAGGCGTTCGTGGACGAGGGCCCCACGATCAAACGATGGCGGCCGAAAGATCGGGGCAGGGCGCACCCGATCATGAAACGGACGAGCCACATTACCGTCGTGGTCGAAGAGGAGAAGGAATAGCCCAACGAGGTCACGTCATGGGTCAGAAGGTATCCCCCATAGGATTTCGAACCGGGATCACGATCGACTGGAAGAGCCGATGGTTCGCTCCGAAGAGCAACTATGGCGAGTTCCTGGTGGAAGATGCGAAGGTCCGCCGGTTCATCGACGGCCGGCTGAACCGCCAGCCGCCCTACGCGGCGATCAGTGAGATCCAGATCGAACGGACGCGGGAAGAGGTCAAGATCACCCTTCGGACGGCCCGCCCGGGGCTCGTCATCGGCCCCAAGGGCGCCGAGGTGGACAAGCTCCGCAGCGAGCTGGAGCACCTGACGGACCGGCGCGTGAGCATCAACATCATGGAGATCAAGAACCCCGACCTCGACGCGCAACTGATCGCCGAGGGCATCTCCGAGCAGCTCAAGCGCCGGTCGAGCTTCCGGCGAACGATCAAGATGCGGGCCGAGGCGTCGATGCAGTCCGGGGCCAAGGGCGTGAAGATCACCCTCTCCGGACGGCTCGGCGGGGCGGAGATGAGCCGCAGTGAGACCCAGATCAAGGGCTCCATCCCGCTTCAGACGCTGCAGGCGGACGTGGACTACGGCTTCACGCACTGCCGGACGACGTACGGCGTGATCGGCGTGAAGGTGTGGGTCTATCGCGGCATGTTCGGCGAGGAGAAAGCAGAAGAGGCCGAGGCCCCGCAGCGTCGTCCCGCCGGCGGCGGGCCGCGCCCCCCCCGCCGGCGGGGCGGCGCCGGCGGCCCGGGCCGCCCGAGCGGACGCGCCAGACGGCCGGCGCCTCCCGAGGCGGCCCCCGCCGGGCCCAAGGCCGAGCCCGAAGCAGCCAAGCCGGCCCAGCAGGCCGCCGAAACGCCCCCCGCGCCCGCTGGCGACGATGCGGAAAAACCGTCCTAGCGCAGCAAAAATCAGAATGAGAAGCAAGCGACAGGTGCCATCATGGCGTTGATGCCGAAGAGAGTGAAGCATCGCAAGCAGATGCGAGGCCGCATCCGCGGCGAGGCGACGCGAGGAAACACCGTCGCGTTCGGGCAGTACGGCTTGCAGAGCAAGGACGCCGGATGGATCACCGGCCGGCAGATCGAGGCCGGACGCGTCGCGGCCACTCACTTCCTTCACCGCGAAGGACGGGTGTACATCCGGATCTTCCCGGACAAGCCGATCAGCTCCAAGCCGCTGGAGACGCGGATGGGCAAGGGCAAGGGCGAGCCGCAGGCTTGGGTGGCCGTGGTCAAGCCCGGCTCGGTGCTGTTCGAGATCGGCGGGGTGGACGAGGTGACGGCGAAGGCGGCGCTGCGTCGGGTGGCCGCCAAGATGCCCGTGCGGTGCCGGATGCTCTATCGGCGCCATACCATGTGAGGCCGGGAAGCGATGAAGGTCAGCGAGGTCCGCCAACTTAGCGACGAGGAACTGCACACGGAGCTCCAGCGCGTCCGGCGGCACCTGTTCGACGTCCGCTCCCAGGCGGTTACCGAGAAGCTCGAAGACCCCAGCATGCTCACCAAGGCCAAACGGGACATAGCGCGGATACTGACGGTCATGCGGGAGCGCGAGACACAGGCCGAGCGCAGCCAGGCCTAGCGAGAGGCTAACGGAAGCTTTCAGATGGCAGAAGAACGCAAGGACAGCGGCGTCAAGGCCCGGCGGGGCAAGACCGGGACCGTCGCCTCCGTCGGCGGAGACAAGACGATCCACGTGATCGTCAACAACATGGTCAGGCATCCGATGTACGGCAAGTACATCCGGCGGCGAACGAAGCTGGCCGTGCACGACCCGCAGAACGCGGCGAAGCGAAACGACGTGGTGGAGATCGCCCCCTGCCGGCGAGTGAGCAAGACCAAGAGCTGGCGACTGGTTCGGATCGTTCGCCGGAGCGACGCCCCGCTGCCGGCGGTCGGGCGAGAGGGCTAGTGCGATGATCCAGCAGGAGACGCGTCTGGACGTGGCCGACAACACCGGCGCCCGCGTTGTGGGGTGCATCAAGGTGCTCGGCGGCTCCACGAGGCGTCAGGGGCTGACGCGGCGGACGGCCTCTCTGGGCGACATCATCGTCTGCTCGGTCAAGAAGGCCCAGCCCGGTGCGGACATCAAGGCCGGCGACATCGTGCGCTGCGTCATCGTGCGGACGAGCCATCCGGTCAGGCGGGCGGACGGCAGCTACGTGAAGTTCGACCGCAGCGCCGTGGTGATCATCGATGCGAACCTGAACCCGGTGGGCACGCGGATCTTCGGGGCCGTCGCCCGCGAGCTGCGGGAGAAGAACTTCATGAAGATCGTCTCGCTGGCGTCCGAGGTGGTGTAGCGATGGCAATGCACATAAAGAAAGGCGATCAGGTCGTCGTCATCGCCGGCGACGACAAAGGCAGAACCGGCGAGGTCATTCGGGTCGACGCCGCGGCCGGCAAGGTGCTCGTGCAGGGCGTCAACCGCGTCTATCGCCACCTGCGCCCGTCGCGCCAGAATCCCCAGGGCGGACGCATTCAGAAGGAGATGCCCGTGGACATCTCCAACGTCCTGCCCATCGACCCGAAGACGGATCAGCCGACGCGCGTGGGCTTCCGCATCGCCCAGGACGGCTCGAAACAGCGATTCGCCCGAAAGAGCGGCGAAACGCTCGGCACGGTAAGGAAAGCCCAGTAGGGCCAGAGTCATGGTGGCACGACTTCGAGAAAAATACAGGAACGAGGTCACCCAGGGCCTGATCGAGCGGTTCGGGTACAGGAACGCGCTGTCGGTGCCCAAGCTGGAGAAGATCGTCGTCTCGATGGGCATCGGCGACGCGCACCAGGAACAGGCCAAGCTGGAGGCGGCGCAGAAGCAGTTGGCTCAGATTACCGGCCAGCAGCCGGTCGTCGCCCGGGCCAAGAGGTCGGTGAGCAACTTCAAGGTTCGCAAGGGCTACCCGGTCGGGCTGAAAGTGACGCTCCGCGGGACGAGGATGTACGAGTTTCTCGATCGGCTGATCGCCCTGGCCATCCCGCGGGTGAAGGACTTCCGCGGACTGAGCCCCTCGGCGTTCGACGGCCGGGGAAACTACAACATGGGGCTCGTGGAGCAGAGCGTTTTTCCGGAGGTCGATCCCGCGACGCTGACCTTCACGCAGGGCATGAACATCGCGATGCAGACCAGCGCCGGGACCGATGAAGAGGCCAGGGAACTGCTGAGCCTCTTGGGCATGCCGTTCAGGACGAATTCATAGAGGCGTATCAGCCTATGGCAACGAAGGCGCAGATCGCAAGGGCCAAGAGGAAGCCGAAATTCTCCACCCGGATCATTCGCCGGTGCCAGCTATGCGGGCGCCCTCGCAGCGTCTATCGGAAGTTCCGGATCTGCCGGATCTGCCTGCGGACGCTGGCGAACGAAGGCAAAGTCCCGGGGATGAAGAAAGCCAGCTGGTAAAGAGGAAGCAGCCAGATGAGTCTCTCCGACCCGATTGCCGACATGCTGACGAGGGTCCGCAACGCGTACCGCGCGCGGCACGAGGCGGTGAACATCCGCGCATCCAAGACGTGCGAAGGGATCTGC
This sequence comes from uncultured Planctomycetaceae bacterium, assembly GCA_964427875.1. GTDB lineage: Bacteria > Planctomycetota > Phycisphaerae > SM23-33 > SM23-33 > CAYRVX01. The sequence goes on along the minus strand of CAYRVX010000023.1, from coordinate 46,571 downwards.
CGGGTATTGAAGCGAGAGGGCTACATCGACGACTACAAGCGAATCGAGGACAATCTTCAGGGCCTCCTGCGGGTCTACCTGAAATATGGCCCGCGGGGCGAGGACGTGCTGGTCGAGCTGAAGCGGGTCAGCAAGCCGGGCCGGCGGGTATACCGCGGGGCGGCCGATCTGCCCCGGCCGCTCAACGGCATGGGGATCTCGATCATCTCCACGTCCCGCGGCGTCCTCAGCGATCGGCAGTGCCGCCGGGAGAACGTCGGCGGCGAGGTCCTCTGTACCGTGTACTAGATGATATTGAGAGCCCAATGTCCCGTATTGGAAAACAGCCGGTTCCCGTTCCCGACGGCGTGAAGGTCACCATCAAGGACCGCTGCGTCTGCGTCGAGGGCCCGGTGGGAAAGCTGCGTTGGACGCACCGTCCGGAGCTGACCGTCGAGTTGGACTCAGCCGGCGGGAAGATCGTGGTCTCGCGCCACGGCGAAGATCGTCTCAGCCGCAGCCTGCACGGCCTGACCCGCAGCCTGATCGCGAACATGATCGAGGGCTGCAGGAACGGCTTTTCTCGCTCCCTGGAGGTCTACGGCGTGGGCTACGGCGTTCAGATTCAGGGCAGGCGGTTCGCCCTGACCTGTGGGCTGAGCCATCCGGTGGTCTTCCAGGTGCCCGCGGACCTGACGGTCGACGTCCAGACGCCGCAGGCACGCGGGGACAGCGAGCCGGCCAGGTTCACGATCCGGGGCGCCGACAAACAGGCCGTCGGCGAGTTCGCCGCCCGGGTCCGGAAAGTCCGCCCGCCGGAGCCCTACAAGGGCAAGGGCGTCCGCTACGCCGGCGAGTACATCAAGAGGAAGGTGGGCAAGGCCTTTGTCGGCACCGGCACCTGATCGCCAAGCGGTGCCGCCCCGTCGGGCGGCGCGGCAGGATAGAGCACCATGAAGGCAAGCACGAGGAAAGACATTCGGCGGCTGCGGCGAAAGCGCCACGTGCGAAAACGGGTCACCGGAACGCCGGATCGGCCCCGGCTGACCGTCTCCCGCAGTCACAAGAACATCTATGCCCAGATCGTCGACGACACAGTGGGGCGGACGCTGGTGGCCGCCTCCACCCGGGAGAAGCCGCTGCGGGAGAGGCTCACCGCGGGAGGCAACCGGGCCGCCGCGGAGGTGGTGGGCTCGGCCCTGGCGGCCAAGGCCGTCGAGGCCGGCATCAGGAAGGTCGTCTTCGATCGAAACGGCTATCCGTTCCACGGGCGAGTGAAGGAGCTGGCCGAAGCGGCCCGCAAAGGCGGCCTGGAGTTCTAGTCACACAGGAGCAGGCATCGTGGCGTTTGGCAGACAGCAACGGGGCAGGGCCCCACGGCGGGACGAGCCCGACGACGAGGGCCTGGAAGACAACGTCGTCCAGATCTTTCGCTGTTCGAAGGTGGTCAAGGGCGGGCGGCGCTTCAGTTTCTCCGCGCTGGTCGTCGTGGGCGACCGCAGCGGGAAGGTCGGCGTGGGATACGGCAAGGCCAACGAGGTGCCCCTGGCGGTGGAGAAGGGCATCACCGACGCGAAGAAGAACATGGTGCCCGTCGCGCTGAAGGGCCCGACGATTCCTCATAAGGTGATCGGGCGGCACGGGGCGTCGCAGGTGGTCCTCGTGCCCGCTTCGGAAGGCACGGGCGTGATCGCCGGAAAGAAGATCCGCCCCCTGTTCGAGCTGGCGGGCATTCACGACCTGCTGACCAAGGCGTACGGATCCACCTCGCCGAAGAACCTGCTGAAGGCCGGCATGAACGCGCTGAAGCAGCTTCGCACGGCGGAGACGATCTCCGCCCTGCGAGGAGTGGACATCCCATGAAACTGGACGAGGTGTTGCACGCAGCCGGCAGGCACAAGGCCCGGAAGCGAGTGGGTCGGGGCAAGGGCTCCGGCTGCGGCAAGACGTCCGGCCGCGGGCACCGGGGCTACGGCCAGCGCAGCGGAAGCAAGAGGATGTACGGCTTCGAGGGCGGGCAGAACCCGATGCTTTCGAGGATTCCGAAGCGCGGGTTCTCGAACGCCGACTTCCGCAAGGAGTACCAGATCGTCAACGTCGCGTCCCTCGATCAGCGGTTCGAGGCCGGAAGCCGCGTGGATGCCGAGGCCCTGAAGGCGGCCAGGCTGATCGAGGATGCAGCCAAGCCCGTCAAGGTGCTGGGCAGGGGCGAGCTGAGCAAGGAACTGACGGTGGTGGCCAACAAGTTCTCCGCTTCGGCGGCCGAGAAAATCGCCAAGGCCGGCGGAGCGGCCGAGCAGGCCTGAACGGACTGGATCATGGCCTAAAGGACTCGCCGAATGGCTCGGGGCAAGCAAAGCACAACCAAAATCGCCGTCACGGCCGTCTGGGTCCTCGGCGGGCTCTGGCTGGCGTATTCTCACGGAGTGCAGGAGATCGTCAAGGCCCGCCAGGCCGGTCGCGGCTCCGGCGCGCTGTTGACGCCGGTCCTGACCATAGCCGTCTGCGTGCTGGTCGCCGGGCTGGGCTGCTTCCTCGTCTGGGGCCGGACCCGCCTGAAACAGACGCTGGTCAACATCTGCTCGATCCCCGAGCTGCTCCGAAAGCTCGCCTTCACGCTCGCGCTGCTCTGCATCTATCGCGTGGGCTTCCACGTGCCCCTGCCGGGGTTGAACCAAGAGAACGTCCGGAACATGATGACCGAACAGGAACAAGGCATTTTCGGTTCGGCCATCCAGTATTTCGGGATGTTCACCGGCGGGACCCTTCGGCAGGCTTCGTTGTTCGGTCTGGGCATCATGCCGTACATCTCGGCCTCGATCATCTTTCAGCTCCTCACGACGGTCATCCCGGCGCTGGAGAAGCTCCAGAAGGAGGGCCCGGCCGGGTACAAGAAGATACAGGAGTACACCCGGTACGCCACGGTGGGCCTATGTATCATCCAGGCGGTGGTCTGGATGCGGATCATGACGGGCGCCAAGACCGGCCCGGGAAGCGAGCCGCTGGTCTATCCGGAATATGTCGGCTCGTACCTGGTGTTCATCATGGGCGTCGTGGGCCTGACGGCGGGGACGATGTTCCTGATGTGGCTGGGCGAGCAGATTGACGAGTACGGCATCGGCAACGGGATCAGCCTGATCATCATGGCGGGCATCGTCTCGCGGCTTCCGTGGGCGATCATGGATCTGGCGGACGGGGCCGACTTGAGCCTCTCGGCCATCGGCTCGGACAGCATCGGGCCGGAGAAGATCCTGTTCCTCATCTTCGCGTTCGTCTTCGTGGTGGCGGGCGTGATTCTCATCACGCAGGGGCAGCGGCGGATCCCGATCCAGCAGGCCAAGCACACGCGCGGGCGCCGCGTTTACGGCGGCCAGCGGAACTACATGCCGCTTCGGGTGAACCACGGCGGCGTCATGCCGATCATCTTCGCCTCGTCGCTGATGATCTTTCCGAACGCCGTTTTCCGGTGGCTTTCCACGGTCTGGCGGAACGACTTCACGCGAACGCTGGAGGAGGCGTTCCGGTCCGACAGCTACACGTACGCCCTGGTGTACATCGGCATGATTTTCTTCTTCGCGTACTTCTGGACGACGGTGCAGTTCCGTCCGAAGGAGATGGCCGACCAGCTTCGGGACACGGGCGCGTTCATCCCGGGGCTTCGGCCGGGCAAGCGGACCGCGGACTACCTGGAGCGCGTGATGGAGCGGATCACCTACTGCGGGGCGGCGTTCCTGGCGGTGATCGCGGTGATCCCGATGTTCGTGGCGGCGAACATGGGCATCCCGTTCCGAATCGCCTCGTTCCTGGGGGGCACGGGCCTGCTCATCTGCGTGTCGGTGGCACTGGACCTCGTCCAGCGGATCGAGGCGAACCTGGTGATGCGAAACTACGGCGGCTTCCTCGGCGGGTCCACCAGGATTAAGGGAGCATACCGTTGAGAATCGTACTGATGGGACCTCCGGGCGCCGGAAAGGGCACGCAGGCCAAGAGGCTCTTCGAGCGGTTCGGCATGGTGCACCTCTCCAGCGGCGACATCTTTCGTGCCGAGAAGGCCGGCGGGTCCGATCTCGGCCGGAAACTCGCCGAGTACATGGGCGCCGGGCAGCTCGTGCCGGACGACATCGTCGTGGAAGTGATGGCCCGGGCCATCACCGACAGCGACGCCGAGGCCGGGCTGCTCCTGGACGGCTTCCCCCGCACCGTGCCCCAGGCCGAGGCGCTCGACGCCCAGCTCGACGGGGCGGGCAAGCCCCTCGACGGCGTGCTCGTGATCGTCGCCGACGACGAGGTCATCGTGGAGCGGATCACCGGCCGCCGGAGCTGCCCGAGATGCGGCCGCATCTTCCACGCGAAGTTCCTGCGGCCGAAGAAGGACAACCTCTGCGACGACTGCCAGGGCGAGACGCGCCTCGTTCAGCGTGCCGACGACACGGAAGAAGTGGTGCGCGAGCGGCTGGCGGCGTACTGCCGGCAGACCGAGCCGGTGATCGCGTACTATCGCGACCGGGGCGAGGTGAACGTGATCGAGGTGGACGGGAACGGCTCGCCGGACGAGGTGACCGCCGCGACCGCGGAGGCCGTGAAGGCCCTCGGGTAAGCCCTCCGGAAACGAACCGCAGTGGCGATCAAGCTGAAGACAGCCAAAGAGATCGAGAAGATGCGTCGTGCAGGGCGGCTGGTGCACGATGTGATCGAGCATTTGAGCGAGAAGATTGCCCCCGGCGTGACGACGCAGGAGTTGAGTGACGAGGCCGAGCGGCTTACCCTCCAGGCCGGGGCCGAGTGCCTCTTCAAGGGCGTGCCGGGGCACCACGGCGCCGGGCCGTTTCCGGGTGCCGCCTGTGTCTCGATCAACGAGCAGGTGGTTCATGGGATCCCCTCGGCGAGGGAGATCGCCGACGGCGACATCGTGAGTATCGACTTCGGCGTGAAGCTGGACGGCTGGTGCGGCGACGCGGCGGACACTTTCTTCGTCGGCCACGTGCCCGAGCAGGTCCGCCGGCTCGTCGGCGTCACACGAAACTCGCTGGCCATTGTGCTTCAGATGGCCAAGGCCGGCCGGAAGTGGTCCAATATCGCACGGGCCATGCAGGAGTACATCGAGGGCGAAGGCTTCTCCGTCGTCCGGGAGTTCGTCGGACACGGCATCGGGACGCAGATGCACGAGGAGCCGAAGGTGCCGAACTTCGTTTCGCCGGAGCTGGAGGCCCGGGACATCGTGCTGGCTGAAGGGATGGTCCTGGCGGTCGAGCCGATGGTGAACCTCGGCACGCCGAAAGTCGAACTGACGGCCGACCGGTGGACGGTGGTCACGCGCGACCGCCGCCCGTCGGCCCATTACGAGCACAGCATAGCGATCCGTGCCGACGGCGTGGACGTGCTGACCGACGGCCGGTAGCTCGTGGAATGCTTAATGCTAAATGCTAAATGCTAAATGCTCACTGGCCAGCGGCGAGTGCCCGTGGGGGCCGGCAGGGCCGCCAGCGGACCTCGAGGCCGGGAGCATCGGGCGCGAACGTTGGGCCTTGAGCCCTGGGCATTAAGCATTAGACATTAAGCATTGGACATTAAGCATTGGACATTAAGCATTTGAGATTGAATTGCAGTGAGGCATGGTCATGAAGGTGCGCAGTTCGGTCAAGCGGATCTGTGAGAACTGCAAGGTGATTCGCCGCAAGGGCGTCGTGCGGGTGATCTGCACGAACCCCAAGCACAAGCAGCGGCAGGGATAGCGCCGGGCGCTGAAGGAGAAGGCGTATGCCACGTGTGGCAGGTGTGGACATTCCGAACGACAAGCCTACGCTCCACGCATTGCGGTACATCCATGGGATCGGGCGGACGTTCGCCGCCGAGATCTGCAAAAAGGCCGAGGTCGATCCGATGGTGCGGGCCAAGAACCTGACCGAGGGGCAGTTGTCGAAGATCGCCAGCATCCTGGCCAGCGACTACGTGATCGAGGGCCAGCTCCGCCGCCAGACGCAGCAGAACATCGCCCGTCTTCGCGACATCGCGTGCTACCGGGGACTGAGGCACCGCAGGGGCCTGCCCGTCCGCGGGCAGCGGACCAAGACGAACGCGCGGACTCGCAAAGGGCCCCGCAAGACGGTGGCGGGCAAGAAATCCGTCAAGGAGATGCGTTAAGCCATGGCCCAATCGCGCAAGAGCAAGAGCAAGAAGGTCAGGCGAAACGTCGCCCGAGGCATCGTGCACATCAAGGCGACGTTCAACAACACGCTGGTGACGATCACCGACACGAACGGCGATACGCTTTGCTCGGCCTCCGGCGGGACGATCGGCTACAAGGGCTCCCGGAAGAGCACGCCGTTTGCCGCCCAGCGGGCCGCGAGGACGGCGGCCGAACGGGCCAGGAAGATGGGCCTCCACGAAGTGGAGGTGCGCGTCAACGGTCCCGGCAGCGGCCGGGAAAGCGCCATCACCGCGCTTCAGGCGGCCGGACTGAAGATCCTCTCCATCGAGGACGTGACGCCGATCCCGCACAACGGCTGCCGTCCCCGCAAGAAGCGGCGTGTCTGAGCCGCCCGCGGCGGCCGGGCGGCCCGGCGGCGGATCGAGGCGGGCAGAAGGAGCATAACCGAACATGGGACGCTACACCGGACCGAGTTGCAGGCAGTGCCGGCGGGAAGGCATCAAGCTGATGCTCAAGGGCACCCGTTGCGAGACGGCGAAATGCCCGATGGAGCGCCAGTGGCGCAACTTCCCGCCGGGGATGCATTCCTGGCGCCGCGGGCGGGGCAGCCAGTATCGGCTGCGCCTCCGCGAGAAACAGAAAGTCAAGCGATACTACGGCGTCTACGAGAAGCAGTTCATGAGGTACTTCCACCAGGCGGAACGGCAGAAGGGCAACACCGGGGCCGCCCTGCTGAGCATCCTGGAACGACGGCTGGACAACGTCTTCTGCAAGCTGGGGCTCTCGCCGTCTCGCGCCAGTGCGCGGCAGGCGATCGGCCACGGGCACGTGTACGTCAACGGGCGACGTGTCGGCGCGCCGAGCTACCTCGTCCGCGTCGGCGACAGGATCGGCATCAAGGATTCCGAGCGTTCCAGGAAGCTCGTCCGCGACTGGCTGGAGGAACTGGGTGAGCCGCACCTTCAGAACTGGCTAAGGCTGGACTTGACCAAACTCGAGGCGGAGGTCTTGGCCGTTCCCACCAGGGACGACGTCATGATCCCGGTCGAGGAGCAACTCATCGTGGAGTTGTGTGGGCAGTGATGTCTCGCGCGGAGACGCAGCGGCACAAACGGGATGATGGCCCGAATTCAACGGAGATAGGCGAATGCGAATCAGGTGGCGCGGCCTAGAGTTGCCGACACGAGTGGTCAACGATCAGGAGGTCTCCACGCCGACGTACGGGAGGTTCTCCGTCGAGCCCTTCGAGCGCGGCTTCGGCATCACGGTCGGGAACTCGCTGAGACGGATCCTGCTCAGCAGCCTGGAAGGCGCTGCGATCACGTCGGTCAAGATCGCCGGCGCCGAACACGAGTTCACCTCCCTGCCGGGAGTCCTCGAGGATGTCACCGACATCATCCTTAACGTCAAGGGCCTTGTCGTCAAGAGCCACAGCGACGAGCCCAGGGTCCTGCACGTGCACAGCGAGGTCAAGGGGCCCGTCACGGCCGAGATGATCGATGCGGACCCCGCCATCGAGACCATCAACCAGGACGTGGTGCTGGCCACGTTGACCGACAATGTGGTCTTCGACATGGAGATGATCGTCGAGATCGGGCGGGGGTACATCCCCGCCGAGGAGCGGATCGACCCCGAGGCCGACCAGGAGATGGGACGGATTCACGTGGACTCGGCCTTCTCGCCCGTCACCCGCGTGCGCTATCGTACGGAGGACACCCGCGTCGGGCAGAGGACCAACTACGACCGCCTCGTGATGGAGATCTGGACCAACGGCACCATCACCCCGGAAATGGCCATGGTCGAGGCCGGAAAAATCCTCCGCAAACACCTCAATCCCTTCGTCCAGTACTTCGAACTGGGCGAGCAGATCGTGGAATCCCGGGCCGCCGAGGCGCAGCAGGAAGTCGACACCGAACTGCAGAGAAAGCTCAACATGTCCGTCCACGAACTGGAGCTGTCCGTGCGGGCGAACAACTGCCTGGAAGCCGCGGAGATCGAGCTCGTCGGGCAGCTCGTGGCGATGTCGGAGGCCGACCTGCTCAAGATCCGCAGCTTCGGGAAGACCTCCCTGCGAGAGGTCAAGAGGAAACTCCAGGATCACGACCTGTCGCTGGGCATGAACGTTCCGTTCCGGCCTCCCGGCGAAGGCGAAGAGGGCGCGGTCCCCCGAGGCGCTTAGAGAACGCGAAACAAGCTGAGACGATAAAGGCTGTCATATCATGCGTCACCGGATGTCCGGCAAGAGACTGGGCCGCACGACGAGCCACCGAAAGGCGATGCGGCGGAACCAGGCCGCGGCGCTCTTCGAGCACGGCGCCATCCGCACCACCGAGGCCAAGGCCAAGGAGCTGCGGCGATTCGTCGAAAAGCTCATCACCGTCGCCAAGGAGGGCACGCTCCACGCCCGCAGAAGGGTCATCGCCGAGCTCGGCCGCGACCGGCTCATGTTCGACGAGCAGAAAGAGGCCCTGGATCAGACGGTCGTCCAGAAGCTCTTCGACGAGATCGCCGTTCGCTACGAAGACCGCCCCGGCGGGTACACGCGGATCATCCGGCTGGCCGAACGGCGGATCGGTGACGCCGGCAGGCAGGTCATCCTCCAGCTTGTCGAGGAGACGCCCGCCTCGGGCACCCGCGACGAATCGCAGGGCGAGTCGCGGCGCAAGCGCAGGGCCGCCAAGCGCCACGAGGCGGCCGCCGAGGTCGCCCCGCGGGAGGAGCCCGAGCCCGAGGAAACCGAGCAGCCGGAGGAAGGCGACGAGCAGGACGAGGCCCCCGAACCCGCAAGTGACGATGCCGACGAGCCCGCGCGAGAGGGCGATTCATGACGGACGGCGACTGCGTCTTCTGCAAGATCCTCGACGGGCGGGTCCCCGCGGTCAAGGTGCTCCAGGACGACGCGTGCCTGGCCTTCCTGGACATCGGCCCGCTGGCCGAAGGGCACGTGCTCCTGATCCCCGCCGATCACGCCGAGACCCTCGACAAGCTGACGGCCGATCAGGCCGGGGCAATGCTCCGAAACCTGCCTGCCCTCGTCCGGGCGGTCCAGTCGGCCACCGGATGCGAAGGCGTCAACGTCCTCCAGAACAACGGGCGCGTCGCGCACCAGGTTGTCGGGCACGTGCACTTCCACATCATCCCCCGAAACCCGGGGGATGCGTTCCACTTCAACTGGCCGGCCGGAAAATACCCCGACCGGCGGGCGGAGGAGCTGGCCGAGGCCATTCGGAAGCACCTCCCCGAGCGCTGAGCCGCACCCGCCCGGCGGGAAGGGCCAGCAAGACCCACAGGAGGCGGCCGTGCGAATCCGAACGATCGTGCTTCACGGACTGGCCCTGGCGGCCGCGGTGGCCCCGGCGGGCTGCATGCAGCGGACGAGCCGGCCGGCGCAAAAGAAAAGCTCGTTTCCCGTCGTCGTCATCGAAACGTCCCAGGGGACCATCGAGGCGGAGCTCTGGCCGGACAAGGCGCCGATCACCGTCAAGAACTTCCTGGGCTACGTGGATGACGGTCACTACGACCAGACGATCTTCCACCGCTGCATTCGCGGGTTCATGATCCAGGGCGGGGGCTTTGGGCCGAACATGCAGAGAAAGCAGACCCGCGAGGCCATCCGGAACGAGGCGGACAACGGCGCCAGGAACGTGCGCGGCACGCTGGCGATGGCACGGACGTCCGTGGTGCACAGCGCGACGGACCAGTTCTTCATCAACACGGTGGACAACAGAGGTCTCGATCACGGCGTCGGGGACTTCGGCTACGCCGTGTTCGGCAAGGTCATCGAGGGCATGGAGGTCGTGGACGGGATCGAGCGTGCCCCCGTCGTGGGCGACCCGCGCGACGGCCGCCCGCAGAAGCCGGTGGTCATCAAGTCCATCCGCCGGGCAGGCACGCGATGACCCGGACGAGACCAACAAGCCGCCGAACTCGAGAGAAAGGCCGACATGACGATCATCATCGAGACATCCCAAGGCACGATCACGGCCGAGCTGGACGCGGACAATGCCCCGGTAACTGTCGAGAACTTCCTTCGTTACGTCGATGAAGGGTTCTTCGACCAGACGATCTTCCACCGCGTGATCCCCGATTTCATGATTCAGGGCGGCGGCTTGACGGCGGAGATGAAAGAGAAACCCGCGCACGAGGCGATCCCTAACGAGGCCGGCAACGGGCTGAAGAACGACCGCGGCACGCTGGCCATGGCCCGAACCAGCGAGCCCAACAGCGCGACCTCGCAGTTCTTCATCAACACGGTGGACAACGGCTTCCTGAACCACCGCGACGAGACGCCGGAGGGCTTCGGGTACGCCGTTTTCGGGCGCGTCGTCGAGGGGATGGACGTGGTGGACGGGATTCAGGCCGTCGCCACGAAGACGGTCGGCGGCTATGAGAGCGTCCCCGTCACGCCGGTCGTCATCGAATCCATCACCCGGGCCGAGGGCGAGTAGGCTTCCGGGGGCGTCGGCGCGGCCTGCCGGAGGGGGAGCCGCATGCCGGGGGAGTCCGCGGCCCGGGGCCCCGGGCAATTGGAAAAAGCTGCCTTGACCGTTCGCGGCGACCGGGCGTAGAATAGCGGTTGGATTGCGGGCGACCGGCGCCTCCTATCTGCTCTGGATCATGTGCTGACGGCGAGCTGGCGAGCCATGGAATGGGCCAACCTGGCAGAAACGATCTTCATGGCGGTCTACACCTTCTCCCTGATCATGGTGTCGGTGTACGGCTTTCATCGCTACATGATCGTCTACCTGTACTACAAGAACCGCAAGAGGGCGCCCAGGGCGCCGGGGAAGTTCGACGAACTGCCCGCCGTGACGATCCAACTGCCGATGTACAACGAGCGACACGTGGCGCGGCGGGTCATCGAGGGCACCTGCCGGATCGACTACCCCGCCGAGAAGCTCCAGATCCAGATCCTCGATGACAGTACGGACGAGACCTGCCGCATCGCCCGAGAGGTGGTCCGGGAGTATCGCGGCAGGGGCCTCGACATCGAGTGCATCCACCGCGACAACCGCGCCGGGTATAAGGCCGGGGCGCTCGAGAACGGCTTGAAGACCGCCCGGGGCGAGTTCATCACGATCTTCGATGCCGACTTCGTTCCCTATCCGGGCATCCTCAAGGAGTCCATCCACTACTTCACCGACCCGGAGGTGTGCGTCGTGCAGACGCGGTGGGAGCATCTGAACCGCGAGGACAGCATGCTGACCCGCGCGCAGGCGATCCTGCTGGACGGGCACTTCGCCATCGAGCACGTTGCGCGGAATCGCAGCGAGCGGTTCATGAGCTTCAACGGCACGGCCGGCACGTGGCGGCGGGCGGCCATCGAGGACGCCGGCGGCTGGCAGCACGACACGCTCACGGAGGACCTGGACCTGTCCTACCGGGCGCAACTGAAGGGCTGGAAGTTCGTCTTCCTGCCGGACCTGACTGCCCCGGCGGAGCTGCCGAGCGAGATGATGGCCTTCAAGGCCCAGCAGTTCCGCTGGACCAAGGGCGGCGCCCAGACCGCCCTGAAGCTCCTTCCGAAACTGCTGTTGTCCCGGGCGCCGCTGAAGGTCAAGCTGGAGGCGTTTTTCCACCTGACCTGCTTCACGATGCACCTGTACGTGCTGCTCCTGGTGGCGCTGATGTACCCGGCCATGCACCTGCGGACCGTGCCGCTGGAGTACGGCACCCTCTGGCGGGGGGCCTTCGATGTCGGCGTGTTCACGCTGGCCACCATGTCCGCCAGCGTCTTCTACATTGCCAGCCAGGTCGAGCTCTTCGGCAACTGGCGGACGGTCGTCAAGTACCTGCCCATCCTGATGGCCGTGGGGGTCGGCCTGAGCGTCTCCAATGCCAAGGCCGTTCTCGAGGCCCTCTTCGGCAAGAAGAGCGAGTTCGTGCGGACGCCCAAGTACGGCGGCTGGAAGCCCCCCGACCGCGCGGCCGCGCCCGTCGCGCGCCCAAAGAGGAGAAGGCGAAGCCTCGTGCCATACGTGGAGCTGCTGTTCGGCGTGTACATGGCCGCCTGCCTGATTCACAGCACGATCGGCCTGGGCGCTGCGATAACGGCCCCGTTCCTGGCGATGTTCACGTTCGGCTTCTTCTACGTGGGGACCACGAGCCTGATGGCCCGGCGGGCTCGTGAGTCGCGCGCGCCGGCCTCGCAGATGGCTCCCCAGGCCGGGAAGTGACCCCTCCGGCTGCGGGCCGGTGCGTCCGGCCGGCCGAAAACCACTGCGAGGGGCGGGACTCGAACCCACACCCCTTTCGGGACCAGGACCTAAACCTGGCGCGTCTGCCAGTTCCGCCACCCTCGCAGAAAGCGCGGGCCTCGTGCGTCACTTCTTTATAGGCAACCGCCGCCGCACTTGCCAGCGTTTTCCCCCGACGTCGCCGCCCGGCGGCCCTGCGGCCGGCGAGCCGGAAGCCGGACCGGGACGAAAAAAACTCATTGCTATCCGTTGATAAAGCCGTTATCATGGATATGTAGGAAGTGTCCGTTGGGGCCGGCTAAGTAAGATGCATTCGGCCCGTGGGCACATCCCGGCACGATGTTTCGATCGCTGCGTCCGTTGGAAACCAGGCTGCCGCGTCGATATTCTCTCCGGGCGGGCTGCTATCCTGTGCCTGCCCAAGCGGGCCCACATCGGGCGGCCGAGAGGCGCCCTGGCCCGTCATGCCGGTTGAGCGCGGTCCGACGGGGCTGTGCCCTGTCGGTGCCGCCGGGAAGGCACGCGCGAGCCCGCGCGGGCTTCCTGAGATTCGCCGTACCGCCGCCTGTCTGGCGGAAGCGCACTTTTTGCAGGTTGCCTCCAGGCGGGCAGGATGGTACAAGCACGTATCTCCAGACGAGATAGGGTTCGGCCTCGGGCCGGGACGGCCCGGGCCCAGCGGCCCGAAACGGATGAGGAGATCGCAAGATGGCCGTCGAATTCCGCTGCGAGAACTGCGGCAAGATGCTGAGCGTGGACGCCGCGCCCGGCAGCCTGGTGAAATGCCCGCATTGCCGCAAGAAAGTCACGGTCCCGGAGGCCCTGGCGTCGCTGCCGCGGCCTCACGTCCCGCCCAACGCCACGCCGTCGGCATCGCGGCCGCAGGCGCCGCCGCCCGAAGGCGACGAGGAAGAAGACGAAGAGCCCGTCGAAAGCGACGCGGTCATGGGCGCGATGGCCATGATCATGCCCTGGGTGATCAGCGTCTTCCTGCACCTCGGCCTGGGCCTGATCATGCTCTTCCTCGTCATGGTTTCCACGGGTCGTGGCCCGGAGGGCAAGAACGTGATCATCCCCGACGCCGTGTTGAACCCGCTGAGGCCCGGCGGCGTGATGGACCCGCGGACCAAGACGCTCTCCCGCAGCCACAACGAGAGGCGGACCGTCGTCAAGCGCTACACGAAGCGCGAGGACCGGGTGGACAAGGGCAAGACGGAGAAGACGGTGGAGCTGCTGGCCCCCTCGGCCGACGGCGCCAAGGGCGGGGCGGCGGAGCTGGGCCTGACCAACAGCGACAGCCGCGGCGGGCCGAGGAGCCGCTTCTTCGGCTCCGGCGGCAACGCCTATCACATCGTCTACGTCGTGGACCGGTCGGGCTCGATGGTGGCGTCCTTCGACGACGTCCGTTACGAGATGCTCAAGTCGATCAGCCGGCTCCAGCCGGTGCAGGACTTCGACATCATTCTCTTCGCCGGGAACAAGGTGATCGAGGGCCCGCGCCACAGGCTGGTGCCGGCGGACCACACGAACAAGCTGGCCGCCGTGCGGTTCATGAACGCCCAGCGGCCCGCGGATCAGACGACGGCCCTGCCGGCGCTGAAGCGCGCGTTCACGGTGCTGAAATACGCGGACAAACGCAAGCCCGGCAAGCTGATCTACCTGCTGACCGACGCGCTCTTTGAGGGCATGACCGGCGGCAGCGTCTACCAGACGCCCGACGGCAAGACCCTCCACGGGCACGAGGCCGTCGTCGCGTGGCTGAGGGACAACAACAAGGACAAGACGGTCTACATCAACACCTTCCTGTATGAGAGCAAGGAGGACACGGCCGTGAAGGTCATGAAGCAGATCGCCCTCGAGCACGGCGGGCGATTCAAGCAGATCAGTTCGGACGAGTAGCAGAGATGGAGAGGCCATGCGGCACGCAGCGACGGTCCTGAGTGTGCTGATGGTCGTTTGCGGGGTCCTCCTCGCCGACCAGATCACGATAAGAAACATCCCGTACGCCAACGTCCGAGTCACCGGCGTGGCGAACTGCAAGATCACGTACGAGCTGCGCGGTCGGAGCTACGACAAGCCGTGCAGCGACGTGAATTACGTCCACGTCGCCGCCGCGCCCGGCCTGACGAAGGCGGAGGACCTGATGAAGGCGGGCAAGGCGGCCGAGGCCCTCGCCGCCTACGACAAGATCGCCACCGCGGAGGGCCCGGAATGGCTGGCGGGGCTCATCCGCTACCGCCGGCTCCGCGCGGCGGATGCGGCGCGGGCGATCGACCGGGCCGTCGAGGACTGGCTGGCCGTCGTGAAGGAATGCTCCGGCTCGACCGCCAGCGCGGCGCTCGTGCCGAAGGGGCTGGGCAAGCGCGGCTCGACGGGCAACGACGATGCCGTCGCTCTGCTGGAAGAGGCCGTGAAGCGCAAAGGCAGCCCGGCCTTTCGGGCGGCCGCCAGGGAGCTGCTGTTGAGCCTCTACGAGCTGGAGGGCATGACCGACAAGGCGAAGGCCCTCGGCGCCGGCGGCGTCTCCACGTCGGCGCCGACGATAGTGCAGGTTTCGCCCGGAACGTTCGGCGGACAGCTTGCCGAGGCAGCCAACCAGATCAAGGCCGGCCGCTGCGCCGACGCGGCGGACGCGATCAAGGCCCGAATCCGCCGTTACAGCGACAGGGAGCTTCCCGCGGCGCTGCTGCTTCGCGGCAAGGCGCTGCTGATAATGTACGAGAAGGGCGCAGCCAAGGACCGCAAGACGCTGCTGGCGGCGGGGCTGTGCTTCATGCGGGTGGCGAGCTGCATCTCTCCGGGTGAGCCGGAGGTGCCCGAAGCGACGTTCCTCGCGGCGAAGGTGTGCGAGCATCTGGGCAACCGCGTGGCCGCCGATAATGCCTACCGCCTGATCCTCCAGCGGCATCCGGGCACGGAACGGGCCAAGCAGGCCCAGGCCGCTCTTCGACGCGGCGGCTGAGATGACCACAGGACGGCCCCGGTCCGGCTGCGGGCCGGGACAATCGTCCGACTCACACGGAAGACAGTTGCAGAGAAAGGGCTCTGCCGACCAGATTAGAGGAGATCGAGAGCATGGTAGATTATCAGTGGGCTGTTTTGGCGCAAGCTTCCGGCGGCCGGACCATGAGTTACTGGGAAATGCTGGTTTACCCGGGCGGCGGGATCATCGGGGGGATCATCTGGGGGCTGAGCATCGTGACGGTCGCGCTCATCATCCACTACTTCATCAGCATTCGGCGGGGCAATATCATGCCGGACCTTCTCCGGCAGCAGATCCAGGGCCTGTTCGACAACAAGCAGTACCGCGAGGCCATCGAGGTGACCGCCACCGAGCCGAGCATGCTGAGCTACGTGGTGCATGCGGCGCTCGGGGAGGCCGCCCACGGGTTCGCGGCCATGGAACGCGCGATGGAAGAGGCCTCCGAAGAGAAGACCTCCGACATGCTGCGCAGGATCGAGTGGCTGAACCTCATCGGCAACATCAGCCCGATGCTCGGCCTGCTCGGCACCGTCTGGGGCATGATTCTCGCGTTCATGGAGATCGTGAAGGCCAGGGGAATGCCGCCGCCGGAGAACCTCGCGCGGTCCATCGGCATCGCGCTGGTCACGACGCTGCTGGGCCTGGCCGTTGCGATCCCGGCGCTGAGCGTCTTCGCCGTGATACGCAACCGCATCGACGCGCTGTCGAGCCAGGCGGTCGCGGCGGCGGAGGAGCTGATCGCGCCCTTCCGCCCGGCCCCGAAGGGCGCCTGAGCGGCGCCGGGAGCGAGCCGCCGCGGGCTTGCAGGGAGTGTGAGACATGGCAAGGGAACGGATCTTCGCGAAGGCCGCCCATTCCGGCGAGGTCGGCTTCAACATGACGCCGATGATCGACTGCACCTTCCAGTTGATCATCTTCTTCATCCTGACCAGCCAGGTCGCCATCGAGGAGTACTCCAAGGAAGTCTTCGTGCCGCGCCCTCACCAGAGCAAGGCCGTCCGGGGCAAGGACCTGGACGTCCCCAAGGTCACGGTGAACGTGATCTCGATCGATCCGCGCGGCAAGACCCCCGACCCGCTGGACGAGGCGACCGCCCTGCGCTATGAGATCAGGCGCCAGCCGTTCGAGGTGGGCGATCTGGACGCCCTGATCGAGTATATCCGCGGCAAGAAGGTCAGCTTTGAGGCCGGGAACTCCACGTCCGGGCCCAAGGGGAAACAGGAGTTCTTCATGGAGGTCCGGGCGGACAAGAAGATCAACTGGCAGGACGTCGCCCCGGTCATCCGGGCCGGGGTCGCCGCCGGAATCCGGAAGATGAACATCACGGCCCTCACCCACCAAGAGCCAGGCTAACCGGGAGCGGCACGATGGCAATATCCGAGGAGAAACCTGCCGGCGACGAGACGGTCCACTACAGCCCGCCCCGCAAGCGGCGGGAGAAGCCCAAGGTGAAGATGCAGCCGCCCATGACGCCGATGATCGACGTCACGTTCCAGTTGCTGCTGTTCTTCCTGCTGACGTGCGAGTTCCGGGAGACGGAAGGGAACATCCCCGGCACGCTGCCGAGCAAGGGCAACATCATCCAACTGGTCGAGCAGAACCCCCCGCCCGAGCCGATCCAGATCCAGGTGCGGGCCTCGGCCGACCGCAGCTCGGCCAGCTACGAGATGACCGGCGTCTCCGTCGCGATCACCAGCCCGCAGGAACTGTTCGAGTGCCTCAAGCAGCGGCAGGATCAGCTCGGCAGCGACGAGGTGCCCATCGTGATCCTGCCCAACGAGGACGTGCCGTGGGAGTTCGTCGTCCAGGCGTTCAATCAGGCCGTTCGTGCCAAGTACAAGAAGATAGGCTTCGCGCAGCAGATATTGTGACGCAGCCGCAGTCACGGCCCCGCGTGGTTTGGCGCCCACGCGCGGGAAGGAGTGCCGCCATGACGCTGGTCACGAAGAGAGTCAGGGACGATCGAACGGCCTTGGCCTCGTCGCGGGCCCCGGGACGCCGCTGCAAGAAGCCCAGGATGCAGCCGCCCCTGACACCCATGATCGATGTGACGTTCCAACTGCTGCTGTTCTTCCTGCTGGCTTGTGAGTTCCGCGAGTCGGAGGGGCGAATCCCCGGCACGCTGCCCGGGATCCCAGGGGGCGCTCGGTTCGACCCGATCACGGTGACGCTGTGCCGCTCGGCGAACGATGCCTCGGCCTACTACAGACTGAACGGGCTGACGGAGGCGATCACCAGCCCCCAGCAGTTGTACGACCGCCTCAGGGAGCGACAGGCGGCGTTGGGAACGCGCGACGTTCCCGTAGTGATCCATCCGAACGCCAACGTGCCGTGGGAGTTCGTCGTAGAGGCCTTCAACCAGGCCGTCAGAGCGGAATTCACGAGAATCGGCTTCCCGCAGGACTCCTTGTAGAGCGCGCGGCGATGAGGGCGACAAGTTTGAGCGAACGATGGTGAGGCGAGGATGATCAGAGCGCAGATCGCTTTTCGGGTGCCGAGGATGGTCCTGATCGGCGCCTTGGGGCTTTGGCCCGCCGGCCCGGCCTTCGCCCAGGCGCAGGCCGGCGGGGCATACGACCGGCTGCCCACGCACCGGCTCATCAAGCGGATGAGCTTCCTGGGCATGACGGAGCTGCTCGACGCCCTGGAGCGGGAGATTCCCGCGGACGACAAGTCGGCGGGCGCCTTCGCGATGCGGGGGAGGATCCGCGTGGGCCTGGCCAACGCGATCCAAGACCCCACCGAGAGGAACCGGCTGCTCGACGAGGCGATCGGGCTGCTGAAGCAGGCCGTCAAGCTCGCCGATAAGAGCGCCGACCCCGCGCCCGCCGGGACGATAGAAACGTTCCGCTACAGGCTCGAGCTGGGCGTGGCGATGGGGCGATACCGCGTCGAGAACCCCCACGTCCTGAGGCTCCGCCATCTCCAGGGCGGGGCCGCGGACCGCAGGACCATCCTGAAGTACACCCGCCAGGCCGTCGATCTGATCGACCTCCTCAAGGACGACGTGGCCGACAAACTCATCACATGGCGCCCGGACCCGAACCTGCTGATGATATGGGTCCCGGTGCTGGAGGACCTCGAGCAGGAGCTGAAGTACAACGCCGCGTGGATTCGGCTGCACCGGGCGATGGCCCTGGACGATGAGGGCGAGAAGGTCCAGCTCTGCCGGGACATCATCGCGGAGATGCGCCCGTTCACCAGGGACCCCGAAAGCGGCGTGATGTACTGGGCGCTGTACGTGACGGGCATTGCGCACCGGCTGCTGAAGGAGCACGAGAGGGCCGAGACGGTCCTCGGCAGGGCGGCCGTTCCCGAGGCGTCCAGCCGCGACCTCCGCCAGCGGGCGTGGTTCGAGCGGGCCCGCAACCGCATCGAGGAAGGCGACGTCACAAAGGCCGAAAAGGCCATCGAGGACTTCGAGCGGGGCTCGCTGGCCATCTGGGGACCGGACAAGCAGGTCATGGTGGACCTGCGAGTCATCCTCCTGCGGAACTACGTCCACGAGATGAGCGCCCGCAGGGAGAAAGATCCGGCCAGGGCCAAGCAGCTTCGCGCCAAGGGGCAGGAAGTGCTGCTGACGTTCGTCGAGAAGTACGCCGACCACCCGAAGCTGGTCAAGGCCTTCCTGGACATCGTCGCCACGAAGTTCGCCCACGTCGAGGACCTCGACGCGGCCAACGCGATCGTCATCCTCGCGCGGGCCTACAGCAAGATCGAGTCCAAGAACCCCGCGGAGCAGATGGAGGGCGAGCAACTGCTGCGCAGGGTCCTCGTCCATCCCGACCTGAAGTCGCCCAGCATCGCCAAAAGCGTCCGCCCGGGGGTGCTGTGGGAGCTGGCCTTCCTGATGAACAAGGCCAAGCGCAACATCGACGCGGCGAGGTGCTTCGCGGCCCTGGCGAGGCTGCACCCCAAGCACCGGCTGGCCTTCCGCTCGGCGAAGTTCGCGGTCCGAAGCCTCTATGCCGTGGCCGAGGAGCGCCTGGCCAAGGGCAAGATGATCGGGGCGAACCTGCGGATGGAATACATCCGGGCCATCGACACGCTGCTGGTCGGCTGGGCGAACGAAGAGGGGGTGAGCAAGTGGAATTTCGACCTGGCCGCGCAGTGCATGAATCTGTCGGGCGGCACGCAGAGCGCGGTGGTGAAGCTCTACTGGCAGAGCCGGGCCATCGCCGCCTACGAGAAGGTCCCGTCAACGCTCCTGGAGTACATGGAGGCCCAGCACTCGGCTTTGGGGCTTCGCGCCGAGATCGTGCTGGCCGGGGATGATCTGGCCGAGCTGCTCGAGGGCGACGCCCCCGCGGCCAAGGGGCAGTTGACGGCCCTGGCGGGGCAACTGCTGAGCTATGAGCAGGTCGGTGGTTTCCATGCGGTGCCCGAGCCGACGACGGCCCCGGCCGGCGGCGGCGGGGAGGAATCGGGCGCGTCGGCGGCGGGCCCGGGCGCGGGGACGGTGGCCCGGCGGGCAGAGGCACTGCACAAGCAGCTCAACGAACGTCTCAAGCTCTACTCCGACCCCCAGGCCCTGATGACGCGGCTGAAGACGTACAGCGGCGAGGCCCAGAAGGAGAGCGACAGCCTCGCCGCGAAGGCCAAGGCCGCCGCGGGCGAGGAGAAGAAGCAGCTCCAGGCCGTCGCAGCCGGGTTGAGGGAATGGGCGGCCCAGGCGGACTACCAGGCCGCCGTCATCAAGTACGAGCAGCTTCCCAAGGGAAAGCAGCCCGCCGAGAGGCAGGCCCTCGAGAAGGAAGCCCTAACCGACCTGCGTCGGACCATCGAGAAGTGGCCGGGCACCGGCGTTCTGCGGAATGCCTACGAGTTCGAGATCCGCAAGCTCATCGAGCGCGGGCAGACCGCCGAGGCCATCGACAAGATCGGGGGCTTCAAGAAGGTCTACCCCGAACAGGCCAAGGAGCTCATCGAGCTGGTGGTCGCACAGATCCAGGAGCAGATACGGCAGATCAGCCGCCGCC
Organism: uncultured Planctomycetaceae bacterium; assembly: GCA_964427875.1. Lineage (GTDB taxonomy): Bacteria > Planctomycetota > Phycisphaerae > SM23-33 > SM23-33 > CAYRVX01. The sequence continues at coordinate 26,285 of CAYRVX010000023.1, read as the reverse complement.
TGGGGCAGGCCAGGACGGCCTCGGAGGCCCGGAAGCACCAGACGGAGCTGAGCAAATACCAGCTCGATTACGCTCGCTTCGCCGAAGACCTCTTTAACGTGGTGAAGGGCCTGCCGATCGAGCTGGCCAGGCTGAGCCAACGGCGCCGGGACATCGAAACGCTGGAGAAGAAGGCCGATCTCGACGGCGTCCTGAAGCTGGCCGAGGAGTTCGGGAAGCTCGCCGCCGAGTACCGCGCGGACGTCAAGGAGATCAAGGCCGCGGGGGTGCTCGACAGTGTTGTGGCCGACGCGAAGAGACCCGGCGCGAGCCGTGCCGAGGTCCTGCCGAACCTGGCCGGCGCCTTGATCAACGCGGTCATCGGCCTGCGCGACGTGGTCCGCGAGCGATATGCCCGCCACCAGATGTACGGCGATTCGCTGCTCCAGAAAGGCAAGGCCGAGCAGACGCGCAGCGACCCCCTGGCGGCCAAGGGAGCCTTCCAGACCGCCCTGGCCGTCTTCGAGAAGTGCCTCGCCGTGGACGAGGCCAAGCGGAAGGTCCAGGCCGACTGGTTGGAGAAGCAGTACCGCCCGCGGATCGACGCCATCGAGGCCCAAGCCGGGAGCATGGACGTCGTCGCCCGGATGATCGGCGAGCTCAAGAAGGAGCTGACGGCCGTCGGGGAAGACCCCAACGACTCGCCCGACCTCAACACGCTCCGGTTCGCCTACGATTTCCTCAGGAAGGCCGAGAGCCCCGAACAGGAGAAACAGCGCCTGCCCCGGGTCAGGGCCCTCCTGATCCGCGGGTGGGAGAAGGTCTTGAGGAGGCGAAAGACCGGCCTGATCGTGGATCACCTCAACGTGATCGGCCTGGCCAGGGCCCGCTGGGGGCTCAGGCAGTACGGCAAGGCGATGGAGTTCTTCCGCAAGTACACCGGCGGCGTCCCCGAGAACAGCAAGGTGTATTGGCCGGCCCAGTTGGAGCGGTGCCAGTGTCACCTGGAGGGCTACGGGAACGACCCCGAGGCGCTGAAGAACCTGGTGATCCACATCAACATCCTCCAGTTGAAGGACAAGAACATGGGCGGGCTGGCCCCCGAGTTCGAGAACATCAAGCGGAAGGCACAGGAGATCATCGATAAGGCGAAGTCCGCGCATTGATCTGTCTGGCGGAATGGGTATACTGACGAAGTAGACGGCGGCATAGCCAAGCGGACCAAGGCGACGGATTGCAAATCCGTTATTCGTGGGTTCGAATCCCACTGCCGCCTGTGATCTAACCTAACTGTGACGAGCGCCGTTTGTCCGTGCAGGTGGGAAAGCCGCAGAGATTCGGCAGCCGTGGGAATGCGGTTACTGCTTGGAAGAGGTGACGTATGCTCAAGCGCACTTTTGTGTCCGGTCTGGTTTGCCTGCTCCTGTCCGCGACGTGTCTGGCCGAGAAGAAGCGGATCCGGCTGAAGAACGGCCGCGTCTTCGTGGGCGAGATCATCGAGAAGACCGACGACGGGATCAAGGTGAAGGGCAAGCTGGCGGTGGTCTTCTACCGCAACGATCAGATCGAGGCCATCGAGTCGATCCGCGACCCCAAGGGCGGGTACATCCAGCGTCTGGCCAAGCTCGACAAGACCAGCGCGGAGGCCCACGTGAAGCTCGGCCAGTGGGCCATGGAGAACAAGCTCTACAAGGAGGCGGCGGCGTGCTTCCAGGCGGCCCTGGCGATCGAGAAGGACCACGAGAGCGCTGCGCTGCTGCTTCGGCAGGCCAAGGCAAGGCTGAAGAAGGTAACGGGCACCGGCGGAGGCAACGGCACCACGGCGGGCACCGAGCAGGTGCCTTTCGAGCCGAAGCTGCTCGTGAGGATGGAAGACATCTATCGCATCCGTCTCGAAGAGGTCCGCAAGGGCGAGCGGATCAGCGTGCGGCTGCAAAAAAACGTCGTCGAGCGGTTCATCCGGCAGATGGGCGGCAAAGGCGACTTCCAGGACGAAGGCTTCACCCGGAAGTTCCGGAGGTTCCCCAGGGCCAGACAGGCCGAGTACATCCTGGAAAAGGCCGACCGCGACGATCCGCTGAAGGACGACATCATCGTCAGGACGGACCCGGCCTTCATGAGGGGGTTCCGCAGAGCGGTCTGGCCCATCGTGGCCGGGTCCTGCGGCTCGATCAACTGCCACGGCTCGGCCAAGGGCAAGGGCAAGCTGAAGCTCTTCAACGTCGCCAGCCGGAACGTCAACGTCGACTACACCAATTTCCTGATCCTGGACTCCTACCACAAGAAGGGCCTGCTCATGATCCGCCGGGATGACTGGGAGCGATCGCTTCTTCTCCAGTACGGCCTGCCTGCGGCCCAGGCGGAGTATCGCCACCCGGTAAAGAGGAAGCCGGTTCTTCCCAGCCGGGAGTCCTCGGCGTATCGCCAGACGCTTGCGTGGATCAAGGGCCTCAAGGGCCCTCGGCACCCGAATTACCGCATCAAGCACCGGCCGCCCAACGTGATGGTGCCGCTGGCGGGCCTTCCCGGGCTGCCGATCGGAAGACCCACCACGAGGCCCGCGAAGAAAAGCACCTCGCCGTTTTGAGAGGCCCATCTCGTGGTGCTCCTCCAGTATGCCTTCGTGGCCGTGTTGCTCGGGGTGCTCGTCGCGGCGGTCGGCACTTTTGTGGTGGTGGGGCTGGCCAAGGTCCGCCGGACCCGCCGGCTCGCCGGGGCCGCTCACCGACAGGGAAGAAGGTTCTTCCGCGACGACCCCTATGACGTGCCCCGTCGGTACGGCGACTTCGCCCTCATCTCCAGCGGTCACAGTCCTCGTGCCAACAACGTGACGGACGGCCGTCTGGGCGGCCTGGCCGTGCGGACCTTCGACTTCCGCTGTGAGCTCGGCCACGGTACACGCAGGACGACTCGCCACTACAACATCATGACGGCCGATGTCCAGGGACCCGCCGAGGGCGTGCTGATGTGGCCCGACAGCGACGCGGACATCGCCCCGCTGGCCGCCCGGGACAACGACGGGCGCGTCGCCGGCTGGAGCTTTAGCGGCAGCAGGCGGCTGGCCGGCGCCCTTGCCGGCGCCTGGGCGGGCGGCCCCGGCGAGGAGCCCTGCATGGAGGTCCGCGGGTCGGTCCTGATGGTCGCCGCCCCGGCCGGCCGCTCCGCCGGACGCTACCTGGTGTCGTTCGAGGACGTCGAGCCCCTCCTGGCCGCGATCCGCAGCGCCGTTTCTTGACTCGCACCCGTTGCAAAGCAGCCGGCCTCGTGATACAAGATAGGCGCCTCGCGGGTTCGCTTGGCGCCGGAGAGATTGGGAGACAGTATCGTGCAAGAGTACCGACGTGCCGCTTTCGTGCTTCTGGGGCTCCTCGTGCTGGCCGCCTTGGCCCCCCCGGGCTGTGGCGGCGATCCCAGGAGCGAGTTGGCCAAGGCGACCGACAGGGCCAGACGCCTCTATGACAAGGCGTGCAGCCATCTGAAGGACCCCGTCTACAAGGTCGAGGGCAAGGACGCCCCGCTGACCGTGTATCGCCAGGACCTGAACGAGCAGGCCGATCGCATCCTCGACCTGGACGCGAACGACCCGCAGCAGCAGGCCCGGAGACAAAAGGGGCTCCAGGAGTTCCCGATCACCCCGGCCTCCACCGACGCGATCAATCCGCTGGCCGGCGAGGCCATCCGGCAGGCCGCCGAGGAGCTGTCCGCCGCGCTGAAAGACGCCGCCGATGCGCCGCCCGTCGAGATCGCCCGGGCGCACGCCATGCTCGCACGCGTCCACGCACTCCAGGGCTTTAGCCACGCCATCGAGGCGGCACAGGAGAGGGACAAGGCCTGGTCCCTCGTTCGCCGGCTGGAGAATGCGGCCATCCAAATGGGCGACCACGGCAAGCGCGTGGCCAACTGCGACGCGCTCCTGAGCGTCACCGACAAGTCGCTGGGCGAGATGTCCGCGAAGGCCAAGGCGGACGAGCAGACCGCCGGGGCCAAGATCGCCGGGATGAAGAAGCAGATCGACGGCCTCAAGACACAAAAGGCCGCCCTGGAAGCCGCGAACGAGAGGCTCCTGGCGGCGGCCCGCAAGCTCCACGTGGACAGCCAGCTCGCCGACGTGCTACAGGGAATCGAGCTGTTCGACCAGGCCAAGGCCAAGGAAAACCAGGCCACCGCCAACTCGGTCAAGATCACCGAGACCGAGGACTCGATCCAGTTCCTGAGCTCGCAGATCGCCACGCTGGACCTGGACGTGGCCGCCGCCGGAAAGCGGTCCGCCGTCGCCGACAAGATCGCCGCCGATCGCCGGCAGCGGCAGGCCGCTACCCGCAAGCAAAGAGACGACTTCATCAAGCTGCTGACCGAAAGCCAGAAGGAAGTCGAGACGCTGGCCGGGTCCGTCATCAAGGTCTGCAAGGGGGCCTCGGCGATCGAGGAGGACGCGAACTCGGCGTACGGTCGGGCCGTCAAGCAATACGAGGAGTACGGCAACTCCACGGCGAGGGGGGCCACGGGCGCCGGCGAGCCCTCGTCGGCCGATCCCGTCATCACGGCCCTGTTCGGTGACGCGCGGATGGCGAGGGCCGACCTGCGCGTCCGGTCGCTGGCCCTCCAGGACCGGATCGACCACGTGATCCGTGACGTCAAGAAGCTCTGGTCGTCCCTGCCCGTGCAGAAGGACGTTCCCGCCATCGTCGAGCAGGTCACCGGCTATGTCACCGAGGCCGGCAAGGTGCGGAAAGCCGCCCAGGATGACTTCCGCTGGGCCGCCAAGAACTACGAAAGCGCCTGCGAAGGCGTCAGCGGTGAGCGTCTGGGCGGCCGAGTGGTGGGCAAGAAGCTTCAGTGGGTGTATCGGATCCAGACCGCGGCGGCGTATACGGGGTGGTACCGCATCTCCGGCGACGGCCAGGTCCGTCAGAAGGCGATCGCCGCGCTGGACGAGCTCGGCGAAGAGGCGGGCTCTCGCTACGTTGCCCCTCACGCGGCACACTTCCGCAAGCTGCTCGCCACTGAGGTGACGCCGCCGCCGACTTCCGCGCCCGTCACACCGTGACACCGTTCGTCGCTTGTCGGGCCGGGAGGACAGGTGGGCAATCGCAGCCGTCCGGCGGGCCGGCTGCGTTCGACTTGTGCGGGAGGCCCGGGGCGTCATTGGCGCAAGTCGCTTCATTTACGTCGCTTCCCTGCGGCAAGACGGCGGGCCATCGGCGCGGCCGCCGCCGGGAGTCACCCGCGACTGTTTCTCCGGGCCGCCCGGCGGCGCACGGGCCAAGAAATGCATTGCCAAATTGGCGGTTTTGGGGCATACTAGAGCCACCGGCAGGGACCGCTCGCGTGCGCGGCACTGCGCGCACGAATGCGGCAATGGTGGTATGCGCAAATACTCCAACAAGCCGATCGAGGACTTGGCGGCGGAGTTGACGGCCGGCTTGAAGCGGCTGAGGAAGGGCTACGTGGATGCCGCCGAGGGCCTGCTCCAGATCATCGATCCCTCGCGCGAGTACCCGTACGAATTCGTGGTGTATCGCCTCACGGGCTACCGTCCGCCCGCCGGCGATCGGTCCTCGCAGCCGATGTCGGGCAAGAGCCTGCGAGCGGACCTTCTGCGGTTGATCCTGGACATCTGCGACAGTTTCGACCTGTCCACGGACAGCTACCCCGAGCCGGTCTACGACACGGCCTCGCTGGCCAGGCGATTCAACGTCTCCACCAAGACGATCCAGCGCTGGCGGCGGCGCGGGCTGCCGGCCAGGAGACTCGTCTTCCCGGACGGCAGGAAGCGCGTGGCGTTCCTGGGCAGTTCCATTCGCAGCTTCGTCAAGGACCGCCGCAGCCAGGTTGCCCGCTCGGCGAAGTTCACGCAGATGTCCGAGCTCGAACGGCGGGAGATCGTTCGCCGCGCCCGCCGGATGGCCAATTTCACCCGGTGCAGCCTCAGCGACGTGGCGCGGCGGATCGCGCGCCGGACCGGCCGGGCCGTGGAAACCGTCCGTTATACCATCCGCAAACACGACAACGATTATCCCAACAACGCCGTCTTCCCCTACCTCATCAGCCCCCTCGGCGACGAAGAGAAGGCGAGCATCTATCGCTGTTTCCTCCGGGGCGTGCCGGTGCAGGCCCTCGCCGAGCGGTACAACCGCACCCGCGGAAGCGTCTATCGGATCGTCAACGAGATGCGGGCCAGGCAACTGCTCAGCCGGCCCATCAAGTACATGCACAACCCGCAGTTCGACCTGCCCAACGCCGACGAGCTGATCCTCGAGGCCGAGCCGACGAGCGCGCCCTCCGCCGGCCAGGGCGACGCGAAGCTGCCCAGGCTGCCGAAGAACCTCCCCCCGTATCTCAAGGCGCTCTACGACGTGCCGCTCCTGACCCGCGAGAATGAGAAGAGGGTCTTCCGCCTGTACAACTACCTCAAGTACAAGGCCGACAAGCTCCGCGAGAAGATCAACGTCGACCGCATCCGCACGAGCCAACTGAAGGACGTCGAGAAGCTGCTGCTGCGGGCGAACGTCACCAAGAACCGGATCGTCCGCGCCAATCTCCGCCTGGTCGTCTCCATCGCCAAGAAACACGTCGGCGGGCCGCAAAGCCTCTTCGAGCTCATCAGCGACGGGAACGTCTCCCTGATGATGGCCGTCGAAAAGTTCGACTACTCCCGCGGAAACCGCTTCAGCACCTACGCCTCCTGGGCCATCATCCGGAACTTCGCCCGTTCCGTGCCGAGGGAGCGCTACCAGCTCGACCGCTTCGCCACCGGGCATGACGAGGTGCTCGATATCGCCGCCAGCATGAGGATCTACGACCCCAACGAGCTCAACCTGCGCGAGCTCCGCGAGAGCATCGACGTCATCCTCGCCCAGCTCAAGCCCCGCGAGCGAGCGATCCTGATCGACCACTACGGCCTGGAGGAGGGGGTCGATGCGATGACGTTCGACCAGCTCGGCCGGCACCTGGGCCTCTCGAAGGAGCGCGTCCGCCAGATCGAGATCCAGGCCCTCAAGAAGCTCCGCAAGATCCTCGGCCCCCAGCAGAAAGCCGAACTGCTGTCGTGAGGAGAGCGAAAAGAGCGAAAAGGTCGCAGGAGCTCTTTGAGCTTCGCCCGCGCTGTCGGGCGCGTGCCGAAGCGATGCACGGGGCGGATGTGGGGAAAGGCACCGCGGCGGCGTGTCGCCGCCGTGCCGTTTCCTCCTGACGCCTCTTCCTCGAAGGCGGTCGGGGTCATCAGAGGCTTGTCCCAGCGGCCGGAGAGACGGAGAATCGGGAACTGGAATCGCGGCGAACCGACCAAGAACGTGTCGGTCTGTGCGCCGCGGCGGGAGCGAGTGCGGCCTTGGGTTGCCGCCGGCGGAAGGGAACTTCGTGAGAAGAATACCGGAGCGGAGAAGCGGGTCGAAGTCGGCGGGAAGGGCTGCGTGGTGTGCGCTTGTCGTGGCGCTCGTGGCGGGTGCCGTGCTGATCTTCTTCCTGGCGGGTGACCTTCGGACGGCCCCGGCGGCGCCGCGCGCTTCGGCGGTCCGGCCGGCGGCCGCCACGAAGCCGGCCAAGTACCCGCCGGAGGAGCTTGTCAAGGCATGTCAGGCGAAGGCGACGGCCATCCGCGCCAAGCACGCACCGACGATCAAGGTCATCGTCCGCCCGCCGTTCGTCATCGCCGGCGACGTCTCCGAGGCCCGGCTGGCGTCCTATGCCAAATGGAGCGTCGTTCGCCCGGCCAGGGCGATGTGGAGGGCCTACTTCGAGAAGAAGCCCGACCAGGTCATCACCGTCTACCTCTTCGCCGGCAAGAAGAACTACGACCCCTACGCCCGGCGCGACTACCCCGACGGCGGGCGCCCGTTCTTCGGCTACTACATGCCCGCCGACCGCCGGCTCGTCATGGACATCAACACCGGCACCGGCACGCTGGTTCACGAGCTGACGCACGCGCTGATCGTCTACGACTTCCCGGCCGTGCCGACCTGGTTCAACGAGGGCCTGGCGAGCCTCCACGAGCAGTGCAGCGTCAAGGAGACGACGATCATCGGCCTGACGAACTGGCGCCTGGGGGGCCTCCAGCAGGCGATCCGGAAGAACACGCTCCGCCCGCTGAAGGACCTGGTGACGAAGCGGGACTTCTACGGCCGGCTCGGGGGCGTCAACTACGCCCAGGCGAGGTACTTCGTCATGTACATGCAGACGAAGGGCGTGCTGGGGAAGTTTTACAGGCATTTCCGCGGTCACCACAGCGGCGAGGGGGCCGACGTGAAGGCCATCGAGCACGTCTTCGGCAGGAAGCTCCCCGCCATCGAGCGCGAGTTCATCGCCTGGGCCAAAACCCTCCGCTTCACCCCGTAGCCGGAAAAGGTGTCAGGAACGAATGCCACGCCTGCGCACGGCAGTGCCATTCGTATCTGCCCCTTCTTATTCCCAGGGGAAGTCCTGTCCGGTCAGGCGGGTGTAGGCCTCGATGTACTTCGCGCGGGTCTTCTGGACGATCTCCGCCGGCAGCACCGGACCGGGCGGCGTTCGGTCGAACTTGATCTTGTCCAGGTAGTTCCGAACGAACTGCTTGTCGAAGCTGGGCTGATCCCTGCCCGGCTTGTAGCCCTCGGCCGGCCAGAACCGCGAGGAGTCCGGCGTGAGGACCTCGTCGATGAGAACGAGCTGCCCGTCGTCGTCCCGGCCCCACTCGAACTTCGTATCGGCGAGGATGATGCCCCGCTCGGCCGCGTGCCCTCGTGCCCGCTGGTAGAGGGCGATGGACCGGCCGCGGATCTCCGTGGCGACGTCCCGGCCGATGAGTTCGCAGACCCTTTGGAAGGAGATGTTCTCGTCGTGGCCGGACTCGGCCTTGGTGGCGGGCGTGAAGATGGGCTCGGGCAGCTCGGCGCACTGCTTGAGCCCGTCGGGCAGGTCGATTCCGCAGACGGCGCCGTCGGCCTTGTATTCCCGCCAGCCGCTGCCGGCGAGGTAGCCGCGGACCACGCACTCGATCGGCACGACCTGGCATTTCCGGCAGAGCATGAACCGCCCGTCGAGCTCTTCGCTGCGGCAGTCGTCGGGGAGGTCCTCCAGGGAGACCGAGATGAGGTGGTTGGGCGTGATGTCGGCCAGCAGGTTGAACCAGAACGCGCTGATCTGATTCAGCACGCGTCCCTTGTCGGGGATGCCGTTGGGCATGACCACGTCGTAGGCGCTGATGCGGTCGGTGGCGACAATCAGCAGTTGGTCGGGCAGTTCGTAGATGTCGCGGACCTTGCCGCTGCGCTTCGGATAGTTTCCGATGGACGTCGTCAGTAGTGCGGTGCTTTTCATAGCCGTTTTTCTACCTTCCTCGCTGCTCGGCGGTCAAGTCCTATCGATGGGCGAATCATCGGCCGGCCAGATACGCCAGAATGAAGGCGATCTGCGTGAGCACGTTGGCGGCCAGCAGGGCCCGGCGGCAGATCCCTCCCGCGGCCCGACAGAGGCCCACCCCGCCGCCGATGGCGGCCAGCACGGTCACCACGAAGATGGTCACCTCGCTGCCGACGCCAAGGTGGTGGAAGTAGGCGATGGACGCCCCGAGCAGCACGGCCATGCACCCCGCGGCGGCGGCCGCCCCGCATCCGCGGGCAAGGGCCGAGACCTGCGGCTCCGTCCGCTCGGTGGGCTTGCAGAACTTCACCGTGATCAGCATCGCCCACGCCCCCCACAGGGGCATCAGCAGCAGCACGCGGTACAGCTTGGCGTCCGGCTGGAGCCAGGCGACCCACCACGGCAGCTTCGTGAACTCCCAGCGGCGCCAGTCCGGCTTGAGCCCGAGAAAGCTCAGTGCCACGATGAGGACGATCGCCGAGGCGACCACCGCTCGCGTCGTCGCGTCCTTCGGGGCCAGGAACTCCGCCATCGCGGCGATCGCTCGGCGGAACGGCCAGAGGCAGAACAGCCCCGCCGTCGCCATCGCCGGCATGACCAGCGGCTCGTAATCGCGGAAGACCCCCCAGGCGACGCCCCAAAGGTTCACGAGGATGATCCCCCAGAGAAGCGACATTGCCATCAGCCCGATCCAGGCGTGGGTGAACCGTTCGGGCGGTTCGGCCGCCAGGGGCTCGTCGCCGGCCGTCAGGAGCATGTACGCCGGGCGCCGAGCCACCCAGGTCAACGCCGACGACGCCAGGTTGCGGAGTCTCATCGCCATGCCGTCCGCGGCCTTTCATACGGGGCAGAAGAGCCTAAACCGCACGCATGCTGGGGGCAAGGCATTCTGCGGGCCAGTCGGGCCGCGAGCGGGCGACTTCACCGCCGCATGAACACCTGCGCCATGTCGCGAACGAGCTCGTCCTTGTCCCCCGCGAGGTGGCTCACGATCGTCCTGTGTCCCTTGGTCGCCGAGGCCGCCAGCAGTTCCACCAGGCGGCAGCGGACCATGGGGCTGGCATCCTCGATGGCGGGCGCGAGCAGCGAGATGGCCGTCTTGTCCAGGCTGACGTGGTGCAGCGAGGCGATCATCTCCTGTCGCACGGCGGGCGAGCGGTCCGCCAGGATCGCCCGCATCATGGAGAGCATCACGAGCTTGTCGATCGTCCCGGCCAGCGGCCGGGGCGGGTCGGCCCGCCCGGCTTCGATCTGACAGGCCATGGCCAACAGGGAGCCGGTCTGCCGGGCGGCCCGCATTCGCCGCGCGGGCGTGCCGCGTCTCAGGTCGCGGACAATGCGGCCGAGGGCCAGGCGGTAGGCCTTGGGCCATTCGTCGCGGCTGCCGCGGTCGAACGCCCCCAGAAGCCCCGCGCGGACGATCCGCGCGGTGGGGACGGCGACGGACGGCAGGGAGCTGCCCGCCTTGTCCGCGGGATCCAACGTGCCCGCGACCTCGAGGGACAGGTCCTCCAGCGGCCGCAGCACGAGCCTTCCGGCCAGCTCGGCCACGTCCAACCGGACCCTCTGATCGAGGCCCTCGCCGGGGTGGAGGTATCGCCCAGCGGACCAGACCGCCATCGGCAGGTGGGAGACCTTGGCGATCTTCTCGCCGTCGGAGCCGGTCACAACCACCTCCAGGGCCATCTCCGGGCGAAGCAGGCCGCTTGGGCCAAGGGGGATGTCCACGGGGCCGATGTTCCTCAGCGTGGCGACGACCTCGACCGGTTCGCCGCAGGAGATCCTATCCCGGACGGGCTTCAGGTCGACCGCAACGAACTTCCGCGGCTCGCGGAACATTTCGAGGTGGTTCGGGTCAAAGGCCGCTGCCAGGCGTCCGGCCTCCTCGGCGTCCTTCGCGGGCGAAAGGGCGACGTTCCGCCTGCCGGCCAGGGCGGTGAGTCTGCGGTACGCCGGACCGCTTCGAGACAACGGCGCGGCGGCGAGGATGGCCTGCCTGCACTTGGCGGCGCTGTTGGCGTCGGTTCTGCGGTTGTACCACTCGGCCAGGAAGACGGAGGCGAAGACGTCCTTGCCCAGCAGCTTCCTGAGCCGGTTTTCCCCCTTCACCGGCTCGGAGTGGCCCATCTCCGCGGCGCCCAGGATCCGCTGATAGACGGGGTCGTTCGGGTCGGCCTCGGTGGCCCGTCTGGCATAGATAAGGGACAGGTAGTTCGGCCGGAAGTCCACGTAGAACCACGCGATCTCGGCCGCGAAGGCCTCCGACGCCTCCCCGGAGGCCTCCCTGTCCCTGTAGGACTTGGCCATGGCATCGAGCAGTTGCCGGGCTTCCTCGTCCTTGCCGGCCGCCCGGTACGCCTCGTGCAGCAGCGCGCTCAGCGCAGGTGCCTTGCTGTACCTCTTGACGGCCGGCACGAGGATCTTGACGGCCTTGGCGGGCCGACCGGCATCCAGCAGCGCGTTGCAGTAATCCACCAGAAGCTGCTGCTCCGAGACGTTGCCGGCAGGGACCTTCGTGGCCTCGGCGTCCGGCCAGGCGTGGTCGAAGAAGCGCATCGCCGCTTCGTGGAGCCCGAGCTTGCCGAGTTGCAGAGCGACCTCCCACGCCTCGGCCGCCGCCCGCGGCTCGCCCCGCAGCAGCCGCAGGCGCAGGTCCAGGCGCCCCGTCAGGGTGGACGGCTTCTCGAGAGCGGCCCAGATGGCCAGTCCGCCGGGGCCGTAGGGATCGAGCCGGACGGCCCGGCGCGCCGCCGCAACGGCCTCGGGGGTCCGTCCCTGCCCGTTGCGGAGCCTGGCCAACATGGCCGCGGCCTCCGCCCGGATCGGCGGCGAGATGTCCTTTCGGTCCACCAGCGACTCGAGCAGCCCGGCCCGTTCCGCGGCGGTCTGCATGCCGCCAAGCCGGACGGCCACCCAGCGCAGGTAGCGAGTGCAATCGCCGGGGAAGGCCTTCAGGTAGGCCGCCAGCGCGCGGGCTTCGGCGTCGCCGTCGGCCCGGGCCAGGTAGATGTCCGCCAACAGGCGGTTGGTGCGCCAGTCGCCCGGGACGAGCCGTTCGGCAAAGCGGCTGAGGACCACGAGGCGCCCGGCCCGCCCGGGCGCTGCCGAGGTCGAGCACGCCATCTGGACGGCGGAGTGCCGGAAGCTCTCGGCTGCAAGAACGTCCTCTTCGCTGTCAGAGGCGCCTGGCGGCGTCCTCGGCGCCGCCGGCCGGGTCGTCTGACCCAACAGCCCGCCCGCCAGAACGGCGAACACCGTTAACGCGGGCGCTGCCCTCATGGTCGTTCCTCGAGTCGCTGCGGCCCCGGCGGGGCGACGCCGCCTGGCGGCAGGCAGGTCAGCCGCCCGGCTTCACCGTGACCACCTGGGCCTGCGCGCCTCGCCGCACGAGGAAGTTGATGGGCGCGGTCCGGCTGGTGGTCAGGGACTGCTCGACGATCTGCTGGAGGGTCTGAATGGTCGTGACCGGCTGGTTGTTGACGTTGGTGATGACGTCGCCGGAGCTCAGGCCCGCCGCCGCCGAGGCGCTTCCCTTGACCACGCCCTCGACGCGCAGCCCGGGCACGGTGGCCGATGGGGTCTTGTCGAGGAACTCGTCCAGCATCACCTTCTCCCGGACGAGCAGCCCGATGGCCCTGTTGAAGTAGCGTTTGGCCTCGCTGGGCCTCTTGGGCATGTCTGCCAGCGTGACGGTGACGTCCTTGGTCTGCCGCCCGCTGAGGACCTTGAGCTTCAGCGTCGCCCCGGCCCGCATCCGCATGAGCTTGCGGACGAAGTTCCGGACGCTCAGTTCCGGCGTGGCGAGCTTCTCGATCTCCTTGCCGTTCACCTCGATGATGATGTCGCGGTTGCTCAGGCCGGCCTTCGCCGCCGGGTGACCCGGAATGACCTCGTCCACCTTCACGGCGGGCTTCTCAAGCTTGAGAATGTCGGCGAGGTCCTTGGGGACGGCCTCGAACTTGTTGACGCCCATCCACGGCAGGCGGGCGACCTTCCCGTCGGAGGGGATGCTCTCCAGCACGTGGACGAACTCCTCGACCGGCGTGAAGAACGGGCACTCCTGCTGGCTCCTCATCTGCATGGGCACCACGCGGTCTTTGGTGCGCACTCCGTAGGGGTCGAACAACTGTCGGCCGACGATGCCGATCGCCCTCCCGTCGGCGGAGAACACGGGCGAGCACGCCCCGGTCAGCCGTCCGCCGGTGACCCGGGCCAGCTCGCCGGGCACGCGCAGCCTGGCCGAGACGAAGCCCGTGCCAACGTACACCGGGCGGGCGGGGTCTCCCATCATCAGCCCGATCGACGCCACCTGCTGACCGATCGCCAGCTTCGACGTGCGGGAGAACTGCACGACCTGCCAGGTGTGCTTCTCGATGGCCTGCACGAACCCCAGGCCCGTCCAGGGATCGATCCCCAGCAGCTTGGCCTTCAAGGTCTTGCCGTCCGTGCCGGGCGTGATGACCTGGAAGTTCTTCAGCGACTCGACGCGCAGGCGCGAGTCCAGCGCCGTGGTCAGGAAGACGCCGCTGGGCTCGATGCAGACGCCCTGCCCGACAACGTTCCGACTGCCGGTCTCCATCTCCACGGTATACTGCACCGCAGCCAGCGAGCCGGACGCCTTGGATACAAGGTCACCCAGGATCTTTGCCGTATCGGCCTGCGCAGAGGCCGCCCAAATCACCGGAAGGACCAAACCCAGAGCTATCCATCGTTTCATGTCGACTCCTTTGCCCCTTTGGGGCGGTTGGAAAATCACCTGTTTTTTCGTCGGCTTCGGACTGCCGCCGCCGAGCGGCGATCGGCCCAGGCCGGGCCCGCCGAGGCGGGCAGCAGACGCAGCGAATACCACATCAATATACCTATCGTCGTTAAGGCCATGGAAGTGTACTGGTTATGTGTGAAAACTCCTTCCAGAACGTCGTGTGCGTTGTCGGCCCGCACGACCTCCAACACGAAACGCGTGATCGGGTAGAGTATCACCAGCAGGGCAAAGACCCGCCCCTCCCGAGTGCGAAGTCGATAGAACCACGCCAGCAGACCCGCCAGAATCAGCGCGTTGATCAGGCCGAGGACCTGGGCCGGCTTGACCGGCAGGGACCGGGCCGCCGCCGCCAACTGGAACTGATCGGCCTGGAGAAGCCTGTTGGCGGCCGCACGCTCCGGCGCCGAGAGCCTCCCGTCCCCGTCGGCGTCGAACCGCCGCCGACGCTCGACCAGGTAATGCCAGGCCTCCTCGAAGGTCAGGCGGCCGCTGCGGTCGAGGTCCGAGAGGATCGCCTCGTCCCAGTGCTCGCTGCCGCGGAGGAAGCCGCCGGGCGCCTTGAGCCCTCGCCGCCATTCGTCGGCGTCCAGGAGCCTGTCGGCGCCGGCCAGGGCGTAGAAGGCCTGGTGCGCCGCGGCTTCGTTGTTGGGGTCGGCCCAAATGACTGTCTGGTCCGTCGAGAGCCGGCCGTGGAAATACCTCGGGGCGTGGACCTGCTTCAGGTCGCGAAACGCCCCGTCCACGCGAATCTGCCCTTCTTCGGCGGCATTGACGAGCGGCTCCGGCGGCGAGATGCGGCACCTGCTGAGCTGGTGGGAGTACACGGGGCTCGGTCCCCTCGTGTCCTGCGAGAAGGGGTTCTCCCGCCCGTCGAGCTTCAGAAGCGGGCGGGAGAACATCGGGAACCTCATGCCCAGGGCCCAGTTCTCCCGACAGCGGGTCCCGTAGCAGCAGCCGTTGAGCGTGCACCCCATGCGCCCGAAGGCCAGCCCGATCATCAGCGGAATCGCCGCCATGTCCAGGTAGCGGCGGATCGGCAGGTGCTTGGCGAGGAGATACGCCAGGACCATCGCGGTGGCGAGAATCACCCCGCCGTAGTAGATCAGGCCGCCGGAGGTGACGTTGAGGATCGCGCCCACCGGATTGGCGGACTCCGCGAATTGCGTCTCCCAGTGTTGGACGACATAGGCGACCCGGGAGCCGACGATCCCTCCCAGAAGCGACAGCAGCCCCACCCGGGCCATGTGCTCGGGGTTCTCCCCGGCCCGGCGGGCGCGCCGCTGAGCGACCCAGATCGACACCAGGAAACCCAACACGAGCATCAGCCCGTAACCGTAGACACGCAGGGGGAGTTCCCATCCAAGAAGGTCCACGGTGCCGAAATCAACAATGATCTGCTGCATCCGGATGGCCAAGAAACCGGAGGATTCTCATAACTTCCTAACAGGAAGATTGTTATCATCGACCAGCACGATCCTGGGCTCCGGTCGATCGGCCTGTTCGGCCGAGATGTACGCGTGGGCCATGATGATCAGCCGGTCGCCGGGCACGGCGAGCCTGGCCGCGGCCCCGTTAACGCGGACCTCCCCGCTGCCGGGCGCGCCGGCTATGACATACGTCTCGTGGCGCGTGCCGTTGGCCAGGTTCCCCACCAGCACGAACTCGCCGTCCACGATGCCGACCGCATCCATGAGGTCCCGGTCGATCGTGATCGACCCGACATAATCCACATCCGCGGCCGTGACAACGGCACGGTGAATCTTCGCACGGAGCACCTTTATCAACATCTCTGCCTGCCAATCTCTACAGGGGGCCGAGCGGCCGACGCCCAGCCGCTGGAACCGGGCATTGTACCTGTTTCCCGGCGGTCAGTCCACCAGGATGTTGTCGATGAGCCGCGCCCGGCCCAACTTCACCGCCAGGGCGACCAGAACGCCGCCGTCCGTTGTTTCTACGTCCGAGAGCTCCGAAGGATCGACGATCTGCACGTAATCAATGAGCCCGTCGGGGGCCTGCTCGGCGACGTGCCGGCGGACCGCGGCGATGACCTCTTCTGCCGGCGGGCGCCTCTCGCGGATCACCCGCTCGGCCAGTTGCAGCGAGCCGTACAGCGCCGCCGCCTGCCGGCGCTGCTCGGCCGTGAGATAGTCGTTGCGGCTGGAGATCGCCAGCCCGTCCGCCTCGCGAACCGTCGGGCGGACCACGACCTCCAGCGGAAAGTTCAGGTCCTCGGCCATCCGCCGCAGGATCATCGCCTGCTGATAGTCCTTCGCGCCGAAGTACGCCCGGTCCGGCTGAACGATGTTGAACAGCTTGGCCACCACGGTGCAGACACCGGGGAAATGTCCCGGTCGGCTTCGCCCGCACAGCGTGCCGCCCAGCTTCTCCACGGCAACCTTGGTGAGGCACGGGCGCAGGTACATGACCTCCGCCGGGGGCGCGAAGACGGCGTGCACGTTTCGCGCCTCGCAGGCGGCCAGGTCCCCCGCCGGCGTGCGGGGATACGCGTCGAGGTCCTCGCCCGGGGCGAACTGGAGCGGGTTCACGAAGATGCTCACGACGACGAAGCCGCAGTCGTCCCTCGCGGCGTCGATCAGGCTGAGGTGTCCGGCGTGCAGGGCCCCCATGGTGGGCACGAGGCCGATCGTCGCGCCGGCGGCGCGGGCCTCGGCGACGCAGCGGCGAACGTCCCGGATCGTCTCGGCTACCTTCATGGCTTCCGTCGTATCTCCTCGATCAGCCGCGCGCGCTCCGCGGGACCGCGCAGGTCCACCTTGTCGCAATCCACGGCCAGTACGCAACAGGGCGAAGACCGCGCAACATCATTGTAGGCCCGCCTCATGGCGGAGAGGAAGTCCCGCGTCATGGCCTTTTCGAATTCCCGCCCTCGACGCACGATCCGCTCCCGCAGCGTCGCCTCCGACGCGTCGAGATGGATCAGCAAGTCCGGCGGGTGCACCAGCCGGGCGAACCGCTCGTGCACGGGATCGTAGGCCTCCATCTCCTCCGGCGAGAGTCGCGCCAGCGCGTACAGGCGATCCTGGCAGAAACCGTAATCACTGACAAAGAGCCCCTCCCGCGGCCAGCCGGCCGCCGAAAGCTGGCTCACCCGCGAGAGCAGATAGTACAACTGGGCGGGCAGCCGGGCCTCTCTCGGGCCGATATACGAGTCGGCCAGAAACGGGTTGCTCTCGTAGTCCTCGCGGATCAGCCCGGCCGGCAGGTCCGCCGCCAGCAGTTCCGCCAGCGTGGTCTTGCCCGACGCCGGCGGACCGATGACGCTGATGAGAGACGCCGTCACCGCCCCACCTCGGCGTCGGCCAGCAATTCCACCACCGTCCTGCCCAGGACCGGATGGACCGCCCGGGGAGCGATGCTTGCCAGCGGGCGCAGCACGAACAGCCGCTCGTGCATCCGGGGATGGGGAATCGTCAGCTCCTGGGTCTCCAGCACGGTGTCGCCCATCAGCAGGATGTCCAGGTCGCACGTCCTGGGGCCCCAGCGATCCTCGGCGTCCCGCCGGCGGCCGAGCGCCCGCTCGATCCGCTGAAGCGCCGCCAGCAGCTCGTGGGGCGCAAGCGCAACGGCGACCTCGGCGGCGCCGTTGAGGTACTGCCCCTGCCCGGCGGGTCCGCCCTGCGGCTGCGTCCGGATGAACTGCGAAACCGTCCGCACCGTCACGCCGTCCACGTCGCTGAGCATCTTCAGCGCCTCGAGCAGCGTGGCGCCCCGGTCGCCGACGTTGCTGCCCAGCGCGATATGTGCGATCGCCTCGCCCATGAGCCGCCCAGCGTCAGAAGTCGCTCGACCGCCCCTCGCGAGCGGGCTGGTGGCGGTCCACCGCCAGCTTGCCGCGAATGGACTCCAGCGTCTGGGCCTTCCTGCCGATCCGCCCGACCAGCAGCATCAGCGGAAGCCGCCGGCTGTCCCGGAACGTGACGATGATCCGCCCGAAGCCCAGGATCCGCTCGAGCAGATCGCTCGTGTCCACCCGCGTGTTGTAGTCCTCGCGGGAGATCTGCTCGCCCGTCTCGGTCAGGCCGACCTGGATGTTCATGTAGTTCGGCGTGATCGCCACGTAATGAAACAGCCCCTTCAGCCACGATACCGCCACCCCCAGCGAGAAGACCCCGGCGATGAAGAGGAACCCCATCCAGCTCATCGACACGGAGATCTCGCCCAGGATCTCGAAGAACCTGCCCAACCGTTCCAGCACGAACAGCCACAGCCCCATCAGCAGCAGGAACAGGACGACGATCGCCAGCACCTTGACGCTCATCTCGTACTCCTCGATGAGGAAGCACAGGATGAAGAGCCCCAGCCAGATGCCGCCGACGATCTCGCCGGCCGGGCTCGCCGGCAGCACCCCCTTCTCGATTATCAGCATGACCGACGCACCGGCGATCGAGGCCAGGATCATCGGAACGTAGAGGACCTTGCGGCTCCAGTTGAACACGATGAGCCACTCGTTGATGTCCGGGTCGTCCCGCAGTTGCATGCCGACGCGGATCCGCGTGCGCAGCGTCTTGCGCAGCAGGAGGAACCCCAGCGCCGTGGCCGCCACCAGGACGAAGGGGATGCTGAATACCGCGTACTGGCTCGCCGTCCAGTTCCAGTCTATCACCGCCAGCATTTTGCGTTTCCTTTCCTGTCGCTCGCCCCGCCCGCACCAGACCGTACCCGAGAACTCCTCCGCAAACAACCCCCCACACCCACTCCCCCCACCTCATGGACGCTCGGGACCACCGGATGATTCATCCCTCTGGAGAACGCCCGCTCATGAGACGGGCGGTCCGCGGGGGAACGCCCGCTCATGAGATGGGCGGCTTGCCGCCCATCGAATGGGCGTCAAGCCCCCCCCCACCCCACGGTCGCGCTCCGCTCCCGCTTCCCGCGGCGCCACAACTTGGAGAGCTGTGCCACCAACGGAACGAGAGCTGACAGCCTCCTACTCCCCCGCTTGCTCGCGCAGGGAGATGGCCCTGCCGATGTCCATCGTGGCGAGGCCGACGGCCTTCCGCCCGGCCCCGCATGCCTGGATGTCCTTCAGAACGTCGGCGATGCCCTCATCGAAGGCCTCCAGCGCCCGCCGCTGAGCGGGCTGGCCCTTCGTGACGGCATCCAGCATCTTGCGTTTCAGGGCCACGAGCGAGGCGGGGGCCTTCTGGCCGAGGTGGCGCACGGCCCGGTAGAGCATCCAGAGCTGCTTGTCGCCGGGGTTTCGCCAGCGGTTGGCCGGCGCGGGCGTCATCAGGTCCGGCTCCGCCCGCCGGCGGTCGTCGAAGCAGGGCGTGACGCCGTGGAAGCCCTCGCGGGCGAGGATCGCCAGCGGGCGCGACATGAGGCGCTTTCGCTGCCCGGCGGCCAGCGGCGCGGCGGCCTGGAAGGTCCGCGGCTTCGCGGCGTCCCTGCCCGCGCGGAGCGTGACCTCCAGGGCCCCGCGGGCGATCTTCACCGTCATGCCGACGCGGTGGCCGCCGGCCTTCATCGCCGCTCGGAACGCCCCCGGCAGGGCCACCGCCTTACGGGCCATGCCCAGGTCCTCCCCGTCGATCACGAGCCGCGTTTCCTTGTCGATCAGGACCTTCAGGAACGTGTCGGCCGCATTCCCGTCGATCTCCTTGGCGCCCTCGATGAGCCCCATGCCCATTCCCGCCACCCCGTAGCCGGGGTTTCGGGAGAAGTCGATCAGGCAGCCCGTGGACGGCTCGGCCGTGCCGCGCTCTACGGGCCCCACGAGCGGCGAGGCCGGCTGGAGCGGGTAGTCCATGCGGTACGGGCTGTAGGCCGGCCGCTCGCCGGGCGGCAGGTACACGTTCGTGCGGGACAGCCTGCCGCCCTCCGCGAAGCCGTACGACCAGAGCGTGTCGGCCTCCTGCTCCCAGCCCCACTCGGCGTAGTGGAACGTGCTTCGCAGCGATTTCCGCCAGGCCTCGAAGGCGGCGTTGATCTCGCCCCACGGGCCGAACAGCTCCTGGATGAGCCCGCCGGTGTGCCGGACGTCGTGCCCGCCGCGGCGCATCATGTCGTCGCGGAGGAGCCGCAGCTTCTGGGCCCGGTCCGGGTCGGCCAGGAAGAAGTGCACCAGCAGAACGCACTGCCCGCGAAGCGTCTTGCCGTGCTTGTGGATTTCCTCGGGCGTCAGCGGCTGCTTGGCGAAGCTCCGCAGGCCCTCGTCGAGGAAGTTGATCGTCGTGGGCTTGTCGAGCACGGCCACGGTCAGCCGCCGCCTTGCGCCGTCGTAGACGTGCTGGCTGAACGCGTCGGCCAGGCCCTCGTAGTACCATTCCGGCGTGTTGTAGACCGTGCCGGCCAGGGCCATCTGGAACAGGTGCGTCGCCTCGTGCAGCAGGATGTACCGCTGGTGGTAGTTCAGCGAGCCGCTGGGATAGACGTACGCGCAGTTGTAGCCGCTCTCGAACGCGATGCCGCCGCCGCGGAAGTCCCACACGATGCCGTCGGACATGAGCGCCTCGCCGAGCCGACCCTTGCTGGAGGCGTACACCACGGCCATTCGCTTGCTGTCGAGCCCGTCCGGCTCGGCGCCGAAGAGCTCCACGTAGTGCGGGTATGCCAGCTCCAGCAGCGTCAGGTAGAACCGGGCCTTCTCCTCGGGATAGTCCGTCTTCAGCGCGTAGTGCCGGCTGACGTACCAGGCGAAGCGGGGCGTGTTCTTCAGCGGGCTGCCGGAGAACGTCGCGGGGACCTCCTCGCCCGTGCGGACGACCTTGACCTCCCTGGCGGTGCTCGTCCGCCCGGAGACGATCACCTCAGCCGGCGTATCCTTCGGCGCAGGCACCTCGGCCAGGCCGGCCGCGGCGCAGACCGCCGCCAAAGCCGGCGCCGCCAAACAGGACCGCCACCGGCCGACCGGCCAGCCTCTCCGAGCCTTCGACGTCCACATGGCGTCATTGTAACGCCGGAAGATCGGTATTTGTCCATGCGCCGGGAGCAAATCCCACAAATGCCCTCACGAGTCAAGTGCCCTTGCGGGGGCCGGCAGAATCCCTAATATGGGTGCTCGTGCGGCGGAAAGGCTAACGCGGCTGCGACGGACCGTCCGATAGAAAGGTAAGGAAGATGTCTGCGAAGATCCAGTTCATTAACGCGCGTCAGATTCTCGACTCTCGGGGCAATCCCACTGTGGAGGTGGACGTGCTCGTCGAGGGCGGCATCCTCGGGCGGGCCGCCGTCCCCAGCGGGGCCAGCACCGGCGAGAACGAGGCCTGCGAGCTCCGCGACGGCGATGAGGGCGTGTACGTCGGCAAGGGCGTGCTGAAGGCCGTCGGGCACGTCAACGGCGAGCTCGCCCAGCTCGTCGTCGGCATGGACGCCGCGGACCAGGCGGCGATCGACCAGGCGATGATCGACGCCGACGGCACGGCGAACAAGTCCCGCTTCGGGGCCAACGCGATCCTCGGCGTGTCCATGGCGGCCGCGAGGGCGGCGTCCGTCGCGGAGGGAAAGCCCCTGTACGAGTACCTCGGCGGCGAAGAGGCCGTCA
Organism: uncultured Planctomycetaceae bacterium; assembly: GCA_964427875.1. Lineage (GTDB taxonomy): Bacteria > Planctomycetota > Phycisphaerae > SM23-33 > SM23-33 > CAYRVX01. The sequence continues at coordinate 4,704 of CAYRVX010000023.1, read as the reverse complement.
CGCTCCCCGTGCCCATGATGAACATCCTCAACGGCGGCAAGCACGCCGACGGCACGGTGGACTTCCAGGAGTTCATGGTCCAGCCGTGGGGGGCCGCGAGCTTCTCGCAGGGCCTGCGGATGGGCACGGAGGTCTTCCACGCGCTCAAGAAGGTCCTCAAGGCCAGGGGCTACAACACCGCCGTCGGCGACGAGGGCGGCTACGCGCCGAGCCTCAAGAGCAACGACGAGGCGCCCGAGCTGATCCTCCAGGCCATCGAGGACGCCGGCTACAAGCCCGGGGAGGACATCTGGATCGCGCTCGACCCGGCCGCCAGCGAGATGGTCAATGAGGCCCGCGAGTGCGGCAAGGAAGGCTACTGCTTCTTCAAGTCCGACCCGGACCGCATCGCCACCAGCGACGAGATGATCGACATCTGGGCCGGGTGGGTGGAGAAGTACCCGATCCGCAGCATCGAGGACGGCCTGGGCGAGGACGACTGGGCGGGCTGGAAGAAGATCACCGAGCGGCTGGGCGAGCGGATCCAGCTCGTCGGCGACGACCTGTTCGTCACCAACGTCAAGTTCCTCCAGCGCGGCATCGACGAGGGCTGCACCAACAGCATCCTGATCAAGGTCAATCAGATCGGCACGCTGACCGAGACGTTCGCGGCGATCGACCTGGCGATGAGCAATGGCTGGACCGCCGTGGTCAGCCACCGCTCCGGTGAGACGGAAGACACCACCATCGCCGACCTGGTCGTCGCCAGGAACACCGGGCAGATCAAGACCGGATCGGCCAGCAGGACGGATCGCGTCTGCAAGTACAATCAACTGCTGAGAATTGAAGAGGCCCTTGGAGACAAGGCGGTCTATGGTGCCTCAACCTGGAAGAAGTGACAGTTATCCCCGCGGCCCGGGCGGCTTTCTCGCCGCGGCCGGGCGAATGGTGGGCTTCTGCCTCCTGGCGGGGGCCGCTCTGGCCATCTTCGCCACCGCAGTGCTCGTGCCCGAGTACGCACGCGTGCTCGATGCGCAATATGAACTGGCCCGCCAGGAGGCCGTCAACGCCGACCTCAAGGCACTCATCGAGGCCAACGACCGGCTGATCGCCGCCCTGCCGGAGAACCCCGTGCTGGCCAAGCGGCTGGCCATGAACCAGTTCGGGCTCCTGCCGGAGAACGAGATCGTCCTGGTGGACGGCCGCTCCGGGCCCCAGCCGCCGCCCGGCATGGCCCTGACGAAGCCCCACCTCCGGCCCGAGCCGCCGAACGAGCAGCTCTCAGGCATCGTGCGGCGCCTGACCCGCCCCCGCACGCGAAGAGGCCTGCTCCTGCTTGCCGCCGCCGCCATGCTCGCAGCCCTGTTCCTCTTCCCCGCCAGAGACTCCTCCCGCAAGCCCTGACTGAAGAAGGTGTCAGGAACGAATGGCACTGCCGTGCGCGGGCGTCGCATTTCGTCCGGCTTACGTTTTCTCGAGCTCCCTTTGCAGCTCGTGCCCCAGCCGCCGCGCCCTTGTCATTACCCACAATCTCATCGAGGGCGACGGATCGCAGTCTTGCCGTGTATTAGGCCACCGCCCTGCCTGCCGGCAGGCAGGTTCGTCATTACAGGTGCGTTCAGGTTATTCCTGCGCGATTGCTTATTGTCTCTGCCGTCATCCCGCAAATCGCACGGCAGTGCCATTCGGGGCAGATACCTTTTTAGCCCAGAAACGCCACGCAGATGTTCCAGAAGGCGTGGGTCCCCGCGGCGATGCCGAACCCCCGGCAGACGTACAGCCCGCCGAGGTATGCCCCCGCCAGCGTGCGGAAGATGACTTGGCCCCACGGAAACGCCACCGCCCCCGCGATCTGGTCGCGCGAGAGGTGATACAGGCTGAAGAGCAGCGCTCCCAGCAGGATGGCCGCCACGGCCGCCAGGTCCTTCCGCAGGCTCAGCAGGTCCACGAAGATCAGCAGCGCCAGGCTGATGAAGACCAGTCGGAAAATGAACTCCTCGTAGATCCCGGCGCCGAGGGCCTGGAGGACCTGCCGGACGGCCGACGCCGGCCGGGTGGCCGCGGCGGCCGTCAGGAACCGGCCGGTGAAGTGGCTCAGCGTGAACAGCGGCAGGACCCACACCGCCGACTCGATCAGCATGCCCCCCAGGGCCACCGGCTGGACCTTCCACGGGTACTTGTGGATCACGTGCTGCAAGGCCAGGACCACGAGGATCAGCAGCGGCGGCAGGACCGCCGCCGTCGCCCCGAAGTACTGAAGCAGCCTGCCCACGTCGCGCGGGGCGAGCAGTTCCGTGTCGTATCGCAGCGCGTAGATGTGATAAACGACCAGCGGGACCAGGATGAACAGGAGCGAATTCAGCGGGCGCTGCGTCTGGCGAAGGTACCCCTCTTCCCAGAAGACGGATGAGCTCGGTCGCTTGGGCATGCGGCCATTATGATGCCCCGGGCGGGCGATTCCAACCGTTATTGGCCCCGCCGGCTCGTGGGCTCCGGCCGGGCGGTCCCGGCGGGCAGGGCGAGGTACTTGGCGACCTTCCCCACAGTGGCGGGGCCGATGCCCTTGATCGACGCCAGGTCCCCCGCCGAGCGGAATGCCACCGGGCCGTTTGCCTTACGATACGCGATGATGGCCTTCGCCCTGGCCGGGCCGATCCTGGGCAGGCGCAGCAGCGAAGCGAGGTCGGCCAGGTTGGGGTCGATCTTCTCGCTGGCGGCTTGGACGCGTCCGGGGTACACGGCCGGGCGCCAGCGGATCCGGACCGGCCTGTCCGCGCGGCGCAACATGAGCCCGGCCGCGGCGATGAGGCACAGCCCCGTCAGCGCGAGGAGATTGCCGCCAGTCCACCTCAGATCGTATCTCGGCGCAGCCGGCGGGGTCATGGCTCGGCGGGCTGGCCCTCGTCGGCGCCGCTCTCGGCCGGGGCCTGAGTAAGGGCCGCCCTGAAGTTGCGCAGCTCCCTGTAGGAGAGCTTGGGCTCCATGTTGTTCCGGCACAGGCCGCCGTGGGGGATGTAGTGCCCTTCGTAGTCGGCCAGGTCCCGCCAGCAGACGCTCTCGACGAACGGCTTGCTCAGGGCGACCCGGCAGAAGGCCTGGAGCCACTCGGCCTGGAGGCGGGGGGACCACGGCTGGTGCCACTGTCCGCCCTTGGGCACGGGCTTCTGCCCGCCCCAGGCGTCCCACGCATCGGCGGCCACGTTCGACGGCACGCTGCACGCCGTGATGTGAAGGCTCTTGCCGAAGCCGACGAACTCGTCCAGCAGCGAACTGATCTGCATCAGGTCGCGGACGTAGTATCCGTCCACCGGCACGCCCATGTAGAGCTGGAGGCCGAACGCGTCGAACTTGATCCCGCTTTGGACGGCGATGTCGGCGTACAGCAGCGGCGGGATCGTCCGCTGGTTGCGGGCGTAGTACTCCCCCCACGGCATGGTCAGGTCGATCAGCACCTCCGACTGGGGGGCGAGCTTCTTGACCAGCAGGCAGCTCATCCTGGTCAGTTCCATGAGCTGATCGAAGTTGAGATTGAAGCTGTTGTTGGCGTGGATGCCGGAGACGACGTTCCAGAGATGCACGTGACGTTCGTACCGCTGAACGATCCGCTGGATGTGCTCGTAGGTCAGGTCGCGCAGGGCCTCGTAGTCGTGCTCCCAGATGTAGAGCCATTCCGGCAGGTGTTCCGGCTCGAAGCTCAGCAGCGGGCCGGCGTGGACGCGCTTCTTCGCGCGGGCGGCCCAGTTGACCCACGCGTCCACCTGCGAGTACTGGTAGTGGCGCTCCTTCGGCTCGGTCTGCTTCCACGGCAGTGGCACGCGGATGAAGTCGAAGACCTCTTGCAGCCGGTCGGTGTACTCGTCGGCGGAGGCGAAAAGGTCCACCATGCAGCCGATGTCCGCCAGGCTGCCCGCCGACTTGCGGCGCTGGAGAAGGATGTCGGCGTGGAAGAGGGTCATCTTCTCGCCCAGCGTGACGCTGTCGGCCAGGGCCCGGTCGGCGAGGGTGGCCGCTTCGATCGACGTGCCGGCCTGAAGCGAGGAGACGAACTTCTCCCGGACGGCGGCGAATTCCCTGTTCAGCCCCTTGGCGGCGGGGAAGTCGAACAGCCCCCAGTCCTCCCGTTTCTGCACGATCTTTCCGATCTGCGCGCGGGCCAGCTCGACGTTCAGGTTGTACGGCCTGGTCTGCTGCGGCACTCGTGTGGTCGGCAGGAGGAATCGCCCGGCGGCGCCGGCCTCCCACAGCAGCGCCAACCCGCACGCGCCGGGCGCCCGCTTGATGCACGAGACCTGGCCGTTCGCCGCGGCCAGGTCCGCGCGAACGGGTATCCCGTCCTGCCCGAAGACGTACGCGCCGTCCAGGTCGATGTCGCTGAGCGGCCCGTCGTTTTGAAATACGTCAAACCGCAGCATAGAGGCCTTCGGCTCAGATAAACGCACGCGAACACGGCTCAGCCGCGAACGCGCCGAGGAGCGTCCGTCACTCCTTCGTGGGATTGTAGCATCCCGTCTTCTTTTCCACCATCACCTTTGCCAGCCGGGCGTAGACCGGCAGCCCGTCGTCCCCGATCTCGACGTCCGCCTCGCCGAGGATCAGCGGCGTGGCGTACGCGCGAAACGCCTCCGTGACGCCGAAGCCCGTCGCGTCGATGTGCTCCGGCGGGAGCTTCTTCTCGCCGTTGGCGACCTCCTCCAGGTCCGCCAGGCCCGTCGTGCACGCGTACTT
>CAYRVX010000022.1:34068-71068 GCA_964427875.1 uncultured Planctomycetaceae bacterium | reverse complement strand
GTCAGACCAGGATTTCCCGACCGCAACCGTCATTGAGCATTAGACATTAAGCATTTGGTTGCGGCCGCAGGCTGCGCTGTGCCTCGGTGGCGAACAATCCGGGCTAGCCGCCGAAGGCCCTGGCGGTGCGGATCATGGCGCGGAGGTTCTCCGGGGGCGTGGTGGCGGGGATGGCGCAGCCGGCGTTGAGGATGAAGCGGGGGGTGTCGGCGAAGGCCTCCAGGAGCTCGCGCGTCTTCGCTTCGACCTCCCGCGGCTTGCCCAGCGCCAGGACGCCCGACGGGTCGATGTTGCCCAGGAAGACGGTGCGGTTGCCGAGGGCCTCGCGGGCGGCCTGCACGTCGGTCTGGTAGTCCAGCTCGATGCCGTCGGCGCCGCTGGCGACCATGTCGGGCAGGATCTTGCCCGTGTCGCCGCAGATGTGCAGGACGTACGCGCAGCCGGCCTCGTGGGCGGCCTGGACGATGCGCTTCTCGAAGGGCAGGGCCCAGCGGCGGTACATGTCGGGCGAGATCATCGACGGCCCGGCCGGGCTGTCGCCGTTGCTCACCATCGGTACGCCCGTCGAGGCCATCAGGCGAACGAACCGCCTGGTCACCTCCGTGCAGAACTCGAGGACGTGCTGGACGCGCGGCTCGGCGCCCTCGGTGAGCAGGTCGATCATCCACTTCTCGGGCGTGCGCATCATGCTGGCCAGCGAGAACGGCGCCTGGTCGCAGTTGCCGCGGACGTAGACGTCGCGCCCGACGCGCTCGACGAGGATCGACGCCGCCTCGAGCCAGGTCTGCACGCGCGGATGGTTGTTGAGGTCCGGGCGGGGCAGGTCGTCCACGAAGGACAGCGTGTGGAGGCACCCGCCGGCCGGGCGGGCCGGCTCGTGCTCGGGGAAGCTGATCGGCACCCCCACCGCGTCGGCCAGCGTTACCGTGTCCACGTCCAGCACGATGCCGTCGTAGCCGTACGTCTCCACGGCGCGGATGTGGGACTCGGCCATCTTCTGAGCGTCCCAGCGGTACTCGGCCATGGTGTAGCCGGCCTCGCGGGCGGCCATCATGAAGTTGTGCAGCATGATGGGGACGCGGTCGGGGCGCTTGCCCCGCATCGCCGCGTCGATCCGTTCGTATCCGGTCATGGGCTCACGATGCTCCGCCGCTTCCGCCGGGGTGGATGATGATATCAGTCTCGGCGCTGGCGGTCGCGTGGTCCACCGCAAAATGGAAGCCCGAGGCGGCCGGCAAAGGCCCTTGCCGCGGGCGGGGGGAGATGGTATCTGGCCTGCTGAGCCCTTGGCGGGCGGACGCCCGAGGGCGCCCATGACTGCCAGGAACCGGTGCCGTTCAGGAAGGTGAGACATGCGAGGCTTGATGGTCCGGGGCCTGCCGTGGCTGGTTGTGATGGGGCATCTCGTTTCCCCCGCGCCGGCCGGGAAAGATCAGAAACAGGAGCGTCAGATGTTCGTGCGCGTCAGCACGCGGGACAGCCGGTACTTCGAGCTGTCGGACGGGCGGCCGTACGTCCCGATCGGCCTGAACATGGTCCAGCCGAGCAAGGGAGGCATGGAGGACATGCGGCGGTGGCTGGGCAAGCTGGCGGCCAACCGCGGCAACTACTGCCGGATCTGGCTGAGCAGCCGGTTCTTCGACGTCGAGCACGCCCGCAGCGGCGAATACGACGCCGAGCTCGCCAAGCGGATCGACGAGCTCCTGGCTGTGGCCGGCAAGCACGGCGTCCGCCTGAAGCTCTGCCTGGAGCACTTCCGCCGGCTGACGGGCGGCAGGCGGCCGTGGATCACCAAGCCGCTGCATCACGTCTCGCAGGGCGGCCCGGCAAAGGACATAGCCGACTTCCTCGACAGCCCGCGCTGCCGGGAGCAGTTCAAGCGGAAGCTCGCGTGGTACGCCGGCCGCTACGGCAGCGACCCGGCCGTCTTCGGCTGGGAGCTCTGGAACGAGATGAACTGCGTCCACGGCGGCGACTGGATGAAGTGGACTTCCCTCATGCTCGCCGAGCTGCACCGCCTGTTCCCGAGGAACCTGGCGATGCAGAGCCTCGGCAGCTTCGACCACGCGCGGAAGCGGACGTTCTACCGCAAGGTGTGCCTCATGAAGGGCAACGACGCGGCCCAGGTGCACCGCTACCTCGACCTTGGCGCGTCGCTGAAGGTCTGTCACGGGCCCGTGGACGTGCTGGCGGCCGACGCCGTCCGCGAGCTGCGGGCCTTCGACTGCGGCAGACCGATCCTTCTCGCCGAGAGCGGCGCCGTCGAGAAGGGCCACACCGGGCCGTTCAAGCTCTACCAGAAGGACACCCACGGCATCATCCTGCACGACGTGCTGTTCGCGCCGTTCTTCGCCGGGGCGGCCGGGTGCGGCCACATCTGGCACTGGGGCGTGTACGTCGACCGCATGAACCTCTGGCACCACTTCGACCGCTTCGCCGAGGCGATCGACGGCCTGGACCCTCCGGCGGAGGGTTTCGAGCCGATCGAGCCGGCCCACGACCGCCTGCGAATCCTCGCGCTGAAGGGCAAGCGCACCTTCCTCGCCTGGTGCCGCGACTCCGAGAACACGTGGACGGCCGAACTCGCCGAGGGCAGGGCGCCGCAGCCCATCCGCGGCGCCGTGCTCGATCTCGCCGGGCACGCCAGGGCGCTTGCAGGGGCGTCCGTGCGCGTCTACGACCCCTGGGCCAATCGCTGGAGCAAGGCGCCGGTCAAGGGAGGCCGCATCGTGCTGCCGGAGTTCTCGCGTTCCGTCGTCGTGCGGGTCGAGCGGCCCGGCCGTACCAGGAGCAGGCCGGGGCCTGAGAGAGGCCGATGACATTCCGGCTCGACATCGCCGGTCTGCTGACATCCGCGGCCGCGGCCCTGGCGGCGGGCTGCGACTGCCACACAGCCGCTGTGACCCCCGGAGCAACGGTAATGCAGCTCACCTCGGACCCCAAGGGCCACTGGCTCCATAACACGCAGTGCTTCTCGCCGGACGATCGGTGGATCGTCTACGACCACCGGCGCGACGACACGATGATCGCCGGCACGGGGACGATCGAGAAGGTCAACGTGGAGACCGGCGAGAAGGCGGTGATGTACCGGACGAGGAATCAGACGCAGCACGGCCCGGGGGTGGGGGCGGCGACCTACAGCCCGAAGGCCGATCGCGTCCTGTTCATCCATGGGGTCCGCAACTGCGACGCCGCGCGGCCGTACGGCTTCCGAAGGCGAACGGGCGTGGCCGTCGACGACGCGAACCGCGGGGTGCCGATCTTCGTGGACGCCCGCGACGTGACCTGGCCGTTCACGCCCGGCGCGCTGCGCGGCGGCACGCACGGGCACACGTGGAGCGGCGACGGGCGGTGGATCAGCTTCACCTACCAGGACGCCGTCCTCGGCGACCTGGAGAAGACCGCCGGCAGGGAGGACCTCGACCTGCGCACGGTGGGCGTCTCGGCGCCGATTCGCCCGGTCAAGGTGGACAGGGATCCCGAGGGCGAGAACAACGACGGTGAGATGTTCTCCGTGCTCGTCGCCAAGGTCGTCTCCAAGGCCGAGTGGGGCTCCGACGAGATCGAGCGGGCCTTCAGCGACAGTTGGGTCGGCACGAACGGCTACCGCAGGCCCGACGGCACTCGCCGGAGGCGCGCGATCGCCTTCCAGGGACACGTTCGCGACGGGAAGGGCCGGAAGCTCTCGGAGGTTTTTCTCGTGGACGTTCCCGACCGGATCGACGTTCCGGGCGGCGACGGGCCCCTGGAAGGAACGCCCACGAGCCGCCCCATGCCGCCGAAGGGCACGGTCCAGCGGCGCCTCACGTACACCGCCGACAGGAAACACCCCGGCCTCCAGGGGCCGAGGCACTGGCTGAGGAGCTCGCCGGACGGCGCCAGGATCGCCTTCCTGGCCAAGGACGACGAGGGCGTCGTGCAGATCTTCTTCGTCTCGCCCTGCGGAGGTGAGCCCGTGCAGCTTACGCGGAACAAGTGGTCCGTTCAGACATCGTTCAACTGGAGCCCCGACGGGCGGTTCATCGCCCACGGCATGGACAACAGCATCTTCATCACCGAAGTGGGCGAAGGCGAGGCGTTCGGCCGGCCCACGCGAATGACCCCGCAAACGTCGGATGACAGCAGGCCGCTCGGTGCCATCTGGTCGAACGACGGCAGCATGATCGCCTACAACCGGTACGTCCGAAGCGGCCGCCAAGCGTACCCGCAGATCTTCCTCCTGAAACTGAAAAAGGACTGAGCGTTATGAGACAAGCGTTCCCGCCGGGCACTGTGCCGGCCCTCGCTTTGCTCTGTTCTCTCGCATCCACGCGCGCTTCGGGCGGCGATGCGGCCCTTACCGTGGAAGGGACCGGCTTCGCGATCCGCAAGTTTGCCGAGGGTGCGATCGCCTACGGCAACCGGCGGTACGTGTGGAGGAACGTGCCCGCGCGCTTTACGGGCTGGCAGTTCACGCAGACCCGCGGCGGGGTGCGATCGAGCTTCACCGTCACGCCGGCGGTTGACGGGGCGATCCACGCGGCCACCGCAGCCGGCCAGGCCGGCGTGGACATGACCGGCTGGGACAAAGTCGAGGGCCTGACGTTCCATTACACCGACAAGGGCAAGACGGTGATGACGGTGTTCAAGAAGGACGGCAAGGCCGGCGAGAAGGTCCGCATCCCTCAGGGCAACTGGTCCGGGACGATCGTGCTCGCGCCCCGGCTGACCGGCGCGCCCAAGCCCGCCGCCGCCGCGGGGCCCGATCACTCCAGGGTGCCCGGCGTCGTCATCGACTACAGCCCGGCCAGGACGCGGAGGTACATCGGCAGCCCGAGCATCGCGGTGCTGGCCAACGGCGATTACGCCGCCTCGCACGATTTCTTCGGCCCCGGCTCGAAGCGCAACCGCACGTCCGTCCATCGCAGCACCGACGCGGGGAGGACGTGGGAGAAGCTCGCGGAGATCGCGGGTCAGTGGTGGTCGAGCCTGTTCGTGCGCGGCCGCGCCCTGTATCTGGTCGGGACCAACCGCGAGTACGGGCACACCGTGATCCGCCGGTCTGTTGACCGTGGAAAGACGTGGACGGCGCCGAAGGACGCCAACAGCGGCCTCCTGCTGGCCGACGGCAGGTACCACTGCGCCCCCGTTCCCGTGGCGGTCCACCGCGGGCGCCTCTGGCGGGCGATGGAAGACGCGACGGGCCCGGGCGGCTGGGGGAAGCATTTCCGGTCGTTCATGATGTCCGCGCCGGCCGACGCCGACCTGCTCAAGGCCGCGAACTGGACGTTCTCCAACCGCGTCGCCCGCGACGCCGGGTGGCTCGGCGGGAGGTTCGGCGGCTGGCTCGAGGGCAACGCCGTCGTTACGCCGGAGGGGCGAATCGTCAACATCCTCCGCGTGGACTCTCCCCAAGGGGGCAAGGCGGCCATCATCCGGATCAGCGAAGACGGCAAGGCCGCGACGTTCGATCCCACCAGGGACTTCATCGACTTGCCCGGCGGGTCGAAGAAGTTCACCATACGCCGCGATGCCAGGACGAAGCTCTACTGGTCGCTGACCAACTACATCCGGGAGAGGGACAGGGGCGGGAAGGTGAAGGCCTCGCTCATCCGCAATACCCTCGCCCTGATCTCCTCGGGCGACCTGAGGAACTGGACCGTCCGGTCGATCGTCCTGCACCATCCGGACACGACGCGACACGCGTTTCAGTACGTGGACTGGCTCTTCGAGGGCGACGACCTGATCGCCGTATCGCGCACCGCCTGCGACGACGGCGCCGGCGGGGCGCACAGACAGCACGACGCCAACTACCTCACCTTCCATCGCATCCGGGACTTCCGCCAACGCACAATGAAGGGCCCGCCGCTTGACAAGCCGCCGAAGTGATGCACGATAGACCAGGCACCAGGACTCGGAAAGGACGGGCCATGAGACGATTACTCATTGCAGGACTCGCCGGTGCGCTTCTGGCCTCGGTATGGGCGCAGGCGGCGAGGAAGTACGATCCCGCCGAGGACAAGCGGCCTGTCGGCGAGCTGCTCAAGGCGATGGGCGACGAGCTCCCCGACACGCGCCTCCGGGCGGCCCGGGCCCTCGGCGCGAAGGGGCCCAAGGTCCTGCCCGTGCTGAGCAAGGCACTGAAGGACAAGGACTGGCGCCTCCGCAGAAGCGCCACCGACGCACTGGCGCAGATGGGCCCCGACGCCAACAGCGCGGTCCCCGCGCTGGCCGAGGCATTGAAGGACACCGACGCGTGGGTGCGTGACGGCGCGGCGTCGGCGCTGGGGAAGGCGGGCAAGGGCGTCGAGGCCGCGGCCCGCGCGCTGGCCAAGGCCGTGACCGACAAGGACCCCTGGGTCCGCGAGAGCGCGATGTCCGCCTTGAGGTCCGTCACGCAGAACAAGGACATCCTCCTGCCGGCGGCCGTCGCGGCGATCAAGGTCCGCCACAGCGGTTGGAACGTCCGGCGGCATGCCATGGGCGTGCTGGGCCGCTTCGGCAAGGGATACGAGCCCGCGGTCGGCGCCCTGCTCGACATGCTCGAGCACCCCTCCGAGGGCATGTGGGACTGCACCGCCTCCGGCGTGGACGTGCTGACCAAGCTCGGGGCCGAGGAGAAGGCGATCCCGATCCTCCTGAAGATGCTGAGGGAGAAGCGCAGGGGCGCGCGGCGCGGCGCGGCCGCCATGCTGGGCAAGATGGGAGCCAAGGCCCAGCCTGCGGTCGCGGCGCTGACGGAGATCGCCGAGAAGGACCCGGACAAGCGCATCCGCGAGGTCGCCAAGGCGTCCCTGGAGCAGATCGCGGGCAAGAAGAAGCAGAAGTAGGAGGCCCGGAACATGAAACGTCATCCGCGAATGTACCCGGTGGCACTTGCCCTGGCGGCGTGCGTTCTGTGCCCGACGGCCGCTGCGCAGGCCCGGAGGCCCAAGGGTCCCGAGATCACCACCGTTACGTGGTCGCCCCACGGGGCATACAAGGGCTGGCGAGTCAACCTCGGCCCCACCGGCGCCCAAGGCTGGGTGGACGGGAATCGCATCCACGTGGCCCGAGTGGACAAAGGCTCCCCCGCCGACGGGATCCTCAGGATCGGGGACGTCATCCTCGGCGCCAACGAGACGGCGTTCCCCGAGGGCGGCGACTGCCGGATGGCCCTCGGCCAGGCGATCGGCGAAAGCGAGGCCGGCGGGAAGAAGGGCCTGGCGCTGACCGTCCTGCGCGGCGAGGAGGAGATCGCCGTCAACGTGAAGCTGCGCAAGCTCGGCGCCTACAGCCCCACCTGGCCGTTCGAGTGCAGGAAGTCCCGCAAGATCCTCGCGGAGGCCTGCGAGTTCCTGGCGCGTCGGCAGTATCCCGACGGCCACACCGAGGGCGAGCTGGGCATGCCCACGGCCTGGGCCGGCCTGCTGCTGCTCGCCTCCGGCGACGTGAAGTACCTCGCCAACGCCCGGCTGGCCGCCCACTGGTTCGTCGATCAGAGGTTCGCCACCGAGAAGATCTCGCTGAACAACTGGCCGCGGAGCTACGCGGGCATCTTCCTGGCGGAATACTACCTCGCCACGGGCGATTACGCCGTCATCCCGGAGCTCAAGGCCCTCTGCGGCGCGATCGCCGAGGGGCAGATGGCCTGCGGAAGCTGGGGCCACAACAGCCCCTGGGACGGGTACGGCGCGGTCAACCAGGTCGGGTTGACCTGCCTGATGACGCTGGTGCTCGCCAGGGAGTGCGGGATCCGCGTGGACGAGGTCGCCCTGAAGAAGTCCGTCGTGTTCTTCCGGAATTACGCCGGCAAGGGGTGGATCCCCTACGGCGACCACGTGCCGTGGCGCGGCAACAGCGGCAACGGAAAGAACGCCATCGCGGCGGTGATCTTCAATCTGCTCCGCGGCGAAGGCGAGACCGTCCGGGCGTTCAGCGCCCCCGTCGCCGCGGCCTACAGGTACCGCGAAGAGGGCCACACGGGCTCGTTCTTCAGCATCATGTGGGGGCCGATCGCCGCCGAGCTGGCGGGCAGGGAGACCTTCCGCCCGTTCATGGATTACCAGAAGTGGTACTACGACCTCTGCCGCACATGGCGGGGCGGAATCGTCAACCTGCCGAACGCCGAGAACCTCTCGGGCCGCACGCCCGGCCACTATACGTTCAACGGGCCCATCTACACCACCGGCGGCCTGGCGCTGCTGTACGCCATGCCGCTGAGGAAGCTGCGAATCCTGGGCGCCGAGCGCGGCGTCTTCGGGCAGAAGCTCTCCGGCGACCTCCGCAAGGCCCGGACGCTCTTCATGGACAAGAAGTGGAGCCAGTTCGAGGAGGCCCTCGCGCCGTTCCGGAAGAAACGAGGCGTCCCCGCCGACGAACGGGAGCTGGCCGCACAGCTCGGCAAGGCGTTCGACCGGCAGAGGAAGAGCGCCGCGCTGTCCCTCGATGCGTTTCAGCGGAGCATCGACGGGCGAGACGTGTACCGGGCCTCCGAGATCCTGCGGTCCCTGGAGAAACTTCTCGGCAAGGACGACCCGCTCCTGGCGGATGCGCAGAAGACAATGGCCGCAAACGAGCGGTGGGTCGAGACCGGCAAGGAGTACTACCAGGCCTGGACGAAGCTGAAGGACTTCGCCTGGCAGTACTGGCACTACTACGGCGTTCGGGCGGCGACGATCCTGGAGGACGTCGGGACCGTGCACCCGGCGAGATGGGACGCGCTGGTGCCCACCAGCGAGCACGTCCCGCAGACGTGGAAGGTCCACCAGTGGGGCGATGCGAAGGCCGAGCCGCCGAAAACCGATCCGGCCTGGGAGAAGCTCAAGGGCTGGCAGACAGCGGAATTCGACGACTCCAAGTGGGCCGAGGGCACCGGGCCCGTCGGCGAGAGGGACGGGATCCGATGGAAGGGCCGCCACCTCCTCCTGCGGAAGACCTTCACGCTCAAGAGGCCCCCGCGGGCGAAGCTGCGGCTGAGGCTGATGAGCAGCCGGGACTGCATCACGGCCGTGTACCTCAACGGCGTCAAGGTCGCCGAGATCGTTCGCGGCCCGCAGAGGAGCAAGTACGGCGACATCCCGCTTGCCGACGCCGCCGCGAAGCTGCTCACCAAGGGCCCGAACGTCCTCGCCGTCCACGGCCGCAAAGGCCGCCGCGGAGGCGACCTCGACGTCGGTCTACAGGTAGCCGCCGACCCGACCAGGTGAGCCCGGCGATGAAGACTGACCCACCCAACGTCCTCTGGATTATGGCGGACCAGTTGCGCCATCAGGCACTGGCCTGCAACGGCGATCCCAACTCCCGCACGCCGAACATAGACCGCCTCGCGGCCGAGGGCGTGGCCTGCCAGACGGCGGTCAGTCACTATCCCGTCTGCATGCCGTTCCGCGCGGGTCTGGTCACGGGGCAGTATGCCCACGTCCACGGCCTCCGCGTCCACGGCGACCTCCTGGCGCCCGACCGGCGCACCGTCGCGCACGCCTTCCGCGAGGCCGGGTATCGCACCAGCTACGTGGGCAAGCTGCACCTGGCCAGCACCAACAGCAACTGGACCACGGGCGAGGAGTTCTGGGTGCACCCCAGCATGCGGGCGGGGTTCGAGGACTTTTTCGGCTTCGACATCTCGAATCACTACTACAACACGCACTACTGCACGGGCGACATCTGCCGGGGGATCAGGATCGAGGGGCACCAGACGGACGGCCTGACGGACATCACGCTGGAGTACCTCTCCGGGACGTCCCTGCGGTCGCCCCTGCCGTGGTTCCACGTTATCAGCTATGAGGCCCCACACCCCGGCGGCGGGAGCGGCGAGAACAGGTACATGCCCTTCCCCGCACCGCCGGAGTATGAGGCCATGTTCGACCCCCAGAAGCTCCGGCTGCGGGAGAACGTCCCGGAGCCGCGGGACGCCGACGTCCGCGGGAAGACGGCCGGGTACTACGCGATGACCGCGCAGCTCGACCACAACGTCGGGCGCATCCTGGGCCTCCTGGAAGAGGCCGGCGTGAAGGACAACACGCTGGTCGTCTTCTTCTCCGACCACGGCGAGATGCTCGGCAGCCACGGGCGGTTCCACAAGGAGGTGGCCTACGACGAGGCCGTGCGGATCCCGCTGATCCTGCGCCTGCCCGGCGTGGTCCCCGCGGGCGGGCGGTACGACGGCGTCGTCAGCGGGATAGACATCTACCCGACGTGCGGTGGCCTCTGCGGCGTCCCGCCGCCGGCGGAGGTGCAGGGGCTGGACCAGTCCGCGGCCATCTGCGGTAACGACGGCCCAAGACGCGCGGAGGCGCTGATCCAATGGCTGGGCCGGACGCGATACGGCTGGGGCGACTACCCCTACCGCGCCATACGCACGGACCGCTACACCTACTGCGTGAGCTCTCGTGAGGTGAACGAGCGCAACGGCGGGGTTTTCCGTCTCCTGTTCGACAACGAGGCCGACGAGTACCAGCTCGACAACCTCTTCGGCGAGCCCGAGGCGAGGGGCCTCCAGCGCGATCTTCACGAGCGTCTTCGCCGCGCGGTCGCCGACTCCGGCGAGTCCCCCCCGGACTTCGTGGAAGAGCTCTCCGCCGAGCTCGGCGAGTAGCGCTCAGCGGATGTCCTCGTCCGGGAGCTCCTTCTTGACGCCCTCGTCGATCGGCATCCTGTCGGGCAGGGCGCCGGTCTCCTTCATCAGGCGGTGCAGGTCCTTCTTGAGCTGCTCGATCAGGGCGGCGTGCTTCGGGTCGTCGATGAGGTTCCTCGACTCGCCGGGGTCGTTCCTGATGTTGTACAGCTCGGCCTTGTGGCGGTCGCCCTTGCCGTCGCCGTGAGGGTAGTGGACGTACTTCCACTCGTCGGTGCGGACGCCGCGGACGTTCGGCGTGTAGGGGAACTGCTTCTCGTAGTTGTACTCGTAGTACCACGCGGTGCGCCAGCCCTTCGCGTTGCCGGCGAGCAGGGGCTTCCACGACCGGCCGTGGATTTTCGCCAGCGGCTTGGCGCCGCAGATCTCCAGCACGCTGGGGGCGAGGTCGACGTTCAGCACCTGTTCGGCGATCTTCGTGCCCGGCTTGATGAGCGCGGGGAACCTCGCCAGCACCGGCACGCGGATGGACTCCTCGTGCATCGTTCGCTTGTCGGTCATGCCGTGCTCGCCGAGGAACATGCCGTTGTCGCCCGCGAAGATCAGCAGCGTATTGTCCAGCTCGCCGGCGTCCTTCAGCGCCTGGTAGATCCGCCCGACGCTGTCGTCGATGCTCTTGATCGTGGCGGTGTAGGCCCGCACGAAGCGGGCGAAGTCCTTCACGCTCTCGGCGCGCCTGTCGGGGAACTTCTCCCGGAAGCCGTAGATCGGCCCGTAGATCCCGTGCCACGTGTCGATCCGCTCGTGCACCCACTTGGGCTTGCCCTCCAGGGCGAACGCGCTCCTGGGGTACTCGACGGGCATCTTGTCGAGCAGGTGGGCATACTTCGGCTCGGGCGTGAACGGCGTGTGCGGCGCCTTGTGGCCGAGGATCAGCAGGAACGGCCTGCTGCGCGGGCGCCTGAGCCAGTCGACGGCCATGTCCGTCACGCGCGTGGTGTAGTAGCCCTCGACGACCCTTCGCTCTCCGTTGATGTTCCACGTGTTGTCGAAGTACTTGCCCTGCCCGGCGTGGCTGACCCAGTAGTCAAAGCCGGGTCTTTTGCGGTCGTCCTTCTCGCCCATGTGCCACTTGCCGATGTAGGCCGTCTCGTACCCCTCCTGCCGGAGGCGCATCGGGAAGCTCGTCATCCGGCTGGGGTAGTCCGTGAAGTTGTTCGTCACGCCGTGCGTGTGGGCGTACAGCCCGGAGAGGAACGACGCCCGGCTCGGCGAGCACAGGGAGGTGGTGACGAACATGTTGAGGAAGTGCGCCCCCTCGGCCGCGATGCGGTCGAGGTTGGGCGTCCTGAGAAACTCGTGCCCCGCGCAGCTCATCAGGTCGGATCGCTGGTCGTCGGTGAGGATGAACACCACGTTGGGCCGGTCGGCCGAGCGGGCCTGCTCTTCCTCGCAGCCGGAAAGGGCGATGGCCGCCGCCCCCAGCCCCATCGATCTGAGAAACTCGCGTCGTTTCATTTTGGACCTTCCTTTCTCGCCTCCCGGGCTATTCTCGCTACCTGGCCGGCATCGTCCAGTCCCTGGGCGCCTTGAAGCCCTTTCGGCCGTGGCTGTAGGGCGGCAGGCCCTTCTTGTACCGCAGGGCCCGGAAGGCCTTCAGGTCCTTCAGCAGGGCCTGGACGATATCCCCGTGCTGCTCCGCGAGGTTGGTCTTCTCGTTCGGGTCGTCGTTGATCTTGAAGAGGTAGAGCTTCGCGCCCCTGCCCTTCGCCTTCGCGCCGCCGGCGGCCGGGCGGCCGAGGATCGGCGGGCCCTCGCGGACGAGCTTCCATTGGCCGGAGATCACGGCCAGGCGCTCGTCCTGCTCGCCGCTCTGGGCCCAATAGGAGTACCACTTGCGCTTGGGCGGATCGGCCCTGCCGGTCATGACGTCGTAGACGTCCGTTCCGTCGAGCGGCTTGCCCTGGTGCTTGCCGGCCCCGACGATCCGCCGCAGCGTGGGGAGCACGTCGATGTACCCCATGGGGCCGGAGACCTTTCGTCCGCCCGCGAGCCCGCCGGCCGGCCAGCGGGCGGCCGCCGGCACGCGAATGCCGCCCTCGAACAGCGTCTGCTTGCCGCCCCGCAGCGGCGTGTTGCTCGCGCCCGAGCCGCCGCCGTTGTCGCTGAAGAACAACACGATCGTATTGTCGGCGATGCCCTTCTCGTCCAGGGCCCTCAGCACGCGCCCGATGCCTTCGTCCATGCAGGCGACCATGGCGGCGAACTTCTGCCGCCGGCCCTCCAAGTGGGCGTGTTTCTCGAGGTATTCCGGCGGCGCCTGAAGCGGCGTGTGCGGGGCGTTGAATGGCAGGTAGCAGAGAAACGGCTCCCTTTGTCCTGAGCCTGTCGAAGGACCGGCGGGGCTGTCAGCGATGAACTTCGCGGCCTCCTGTGCCAGCAGCGTCGTGGAGTAGCCCTTCTCCCGGGCCGGGGCGTACTGGCGGTGCCAGTCCAGCTCTCCCTCGCGCACGTGCGTGAAGTAGTCGATCGCCCCGTTGTAGCAGCCGTAGAAGTGCGTGAAGCCCTGGTCGATCGGGTGGAACCGCCTGTCGGAGTGCCCGAGGTGCCACTTGCCGAAGCATCCGCGGCGCTTGTAGCCCGCCTTTGCGAGCATCTCCGGCAGCGTCTCCTCCTCCGTCGGCAGGCCGTAGTCGCGCCACGGCGGGATCACGGCCCGCATGATGCCGAACCGCAGCGGCCAGCGGCCGGTCATCAGCCCGGCACGCGTCGGCGAGCAGATCGGACAGGCGTAGAAGCGGTCCAGTTGCACGCCCTCTGCCGCGATGCGGTCGATGTTCGGCGTTTTGATCTCGCTGCCGTGGTAGCCGACGTCGTTCCACCCGAGGTCGTCGGCGACGATGATGACGATGTTGGGTTTCCCGCGCATCCTGTTTTTCGCTGCCCACATCGGCCGCCCGAGCAGCGTCGCCGCACCCGCCGCGGCGATTCGCCGCATCGCTTCTCGTCTGCCCATCTGCCGTGCCATGACTGGTGCCCCTTGTCTCGTTACCCGCTGCGGCCGATCGCCGTCCTCGCCAACGGTTCCCTTGGCCCCGCCGCGCTCAACTCACGGCTGGAACGGGCGCTCCAGGAGGTACTGCCACTGCGGGCCCTGGTGGTCGTCGGTCTCCTGCATGTGTCCGAGCAGGCGGCTGCGCATCTCGTCGCGGACGTCTCTCAGGGACGGATCGTCCACGAGGTTGCTCATCTCGGCCGGGTCGGCGTCGAGGTCGTACAGCTCGCCGGTGTCGGCGAAGTTGAGGATGAACTTGTAGTTCTTCCACCAGATGATCCGCTGGGCGGCGGGGAAGCGGTGGCGATGGAACTCCGCGACGAAGTGCTCCCGGCCGGGCGCGCCGGCGTCGGCCAGGACGGGCGCGATGCTCCGCCCGTGGCCCTGTGTCATCTTCGTGCCCGCCACGTCGCAGAACGTGTCGGCCAGGTCGTGGAACGACACGAGCTGCGGCCGCGTCGCGGGCGCATCGGCGCCGCCGGGCATCTTGAAGATCATGGGGATCCGGTAGACTTCTTCATAGGCCATCGCCCCCTTGTCGAACGCCCCGCCGTGGATGCCGGCCGTCTCGCCGTGGTCGGCGGTGAAGGCGATCAACGCTTCGTCATAAACTCCCAGGTCCTTAAGCGTCCCGACGAGGCGCCCGATGTGATGGTCGATCTCGCTGGCGTAGGCGTAGTATCGCGCGATGGCCTGGGCCCACGCGGGCCAGTCGGCCTCGGCCGCTCCCGGGAAGACGCACTTGCGGTGCTTGCGGTGAATGACGGGCTTGCCGGCGAGCTCATCGTTGAAGCTGGCCCATTGAGGGATGTCGGCGGGGTCGTAGAGGTCCTTGAAGTCGGCCGACGGGAAGTACGGCGCGTGCGGGCCCCAGAAGCTGCACATCAGGAAGAACGGCGCGTCGTCGGCGGCGAACTTCGCGAGCAGGTCGATCGCCACGTCGGCGACGAAGGCCGTGCCCGACGCCTCCGTGGGCCCGTCGGTGTAGCCGCTCGTGTCGCCCAGCGCCCGCTTCGGCTCGCCCTCGGCGTGGAACTCGATAGTCGGCGTTGGTGCCTGGAGACCTTTCTCCTCAAGCCATCTCTCGTAGTGGCCACCGTTCTTGACGTTCCCGTAGCCCCTGGGCCCGAAGCCCTCGAAGCCCATGTCCTTGGCCCGGCGGACGAGCCCGGCGTGCCACTTGCCCGAATAGCCCAGCCGATAGCCCTGCTCGGTGAGCTTGCGGGGGAAGTAGTCCAGGTCCGAACGGATCAGCTCCTGGTTGCCGAGTATGCCGTGGCTGTGCGGGTACAGCCCGGTGAACAGGCTCGCGCGGGCCGGGGCGCACAGGGCGCAGGGCGTGTGGGCGTTGGTGAAGCGGATGCCGCCGGCAGCCAATGCATCAATATTCGGCGTCTTGCATATCCGGGCGCCGTAGCAGCCGATCGCATGCAGCGCATGCTGATCGGTCATGATCATGACGATGGGCGTCCCGGCCATCATTGCTCTTCCGCGATGTTGAGGTCAGCCAGCGCCGCGCGCAGCCACTTCAGCGACTTCTCGATCATGGGGCCTCCCTGGCCCTCGCACTCCATGCTCAGCACCCCGTCAAAACCGTGGTCGCGGAGGATGGCGAGGCACTGGCGGATGTTGTCGGCGTTGACGCCGTCGCCGATGGCGCACTGGCTGACGGCGATGCCCGTCTGCTCCCCGCGGACCGCCGCGGCCAGCGATTCAGAGACGTCCTTGACGTGCACGTGCCGGACGCGGTCCACGAACCGGCGCACGAAGGCCACGGGATCCTGCCCGGCGATGAACGTGTTGCCCGTGTCCAGGTTCATGCCGAGATACTCGCTGTCGCAGAACTCGAGCATCTCCGCCATCCGGTCGGGGTTCGTCGTGAAGTAGCCGTGCACCTCGATCGTGACGAGGACCTCGTGCGCCTCGGCCACCTCGATGATCTGCTCGTAGCTGCGCTTCATGATGTCCATGGCCTCGGGGTCGTCCAGCCCCTCGGGCTTGTGCAGCCCGTCGGTGGTCGCCACGCTCGGGCAGCTCGCCAGGTTCGCCCACGGGATGCTCTTCAGCACGTAAGGCGTGCCGCGGATGGGCCCGTCCCGCCCCGACAGCGGATAGGCGGCGTCCACCTGCGAGAAGCGAACGCCGTACTTCTGAAGCATCTTCCGGCTGAGCAGGATCGGGTCCTCGTACAGGGCCACGTGCGGCTGATACCCCAGGCCGTGTATCCAACTGGCCCCGTCGATCAGGCCACATTCGATGTAGTGAACGTCGTTGCGGCTCGCCCAGTCCAGGCAGGCCTCGAAGTTGAAGTACGCCGAGTTGAACGCGTCGGTGTGGAATCCGATCTTCATGGCAGGGTCATCCTTTCGCAGAGGCTCTTGGTGATTCGCTCCGGGGTCTCACTGCTT
Organism: uncultured Planctomycetaceae bacterium; assembly: GCA_964427875.1. Classification (GTDB taxonomy): domain Bacteria; phylum Planctomycetota; class Phycisphaerae; order SM23-33; family SM23-33; genus CAYRVX01. The sequence continues at coordinate 55,071 of CAYRVX010000022.1, read as the reverse complement.
GGGCTTCTTTCGCGGCGCCACGGGCTCCAGCCTCGCGGCCCACGCTGTGCCGCGGCGGAAAAGCTCCAGCACGCCGGGCGCCTCGAAGGCCTTCACGTCGTGGCCGAGCGGGCAGTGGAAGACCCGCCCCTTGCCGTAAGTCAGCACGAACGCCATGGGGTAGTCCTTCTTGTCCACCTTTGAGGTCGAGCTGGCCAGCACGTGGATGGGCGCGTTGCCGTCCAGGCAGGTGTACAGCTCGTCGGCCGTCTCGAACGACTTCATGCCCTTCGTGACGGGGTGGTCGGCGTCGACGATGTTCACGCGGAAGGCCCCCCTGGGGTCGTGGCCGCGGAGCTTGGGGTTCCACGCCCGGCCGGCCAGTTTGGCGAACTCCTTCCAGCCCTGAAACGCCCCGCACGCGAAGTGGACGAGTACGATCCCCTTGCCGCCGGCAACGAACTTCCTGAGGTTCTCGCGCGCCGCTTTTCCCGGGTCGGGCGTCCGCCAGTTCATGAAGTGGAGCACCGCCGCGTCGTAGTCGTTGAGCTTTTTCGAGGCCAGGAAGTCCGGCGTCTCGACGACGTCGATCGCCAGGCGGGCGTCCTTGTCCAGCCCCGCCGCGAGCACGGGTGTGGTCAGCCGCCACTTGTGGCCGGGATAGTCGATGCCGGTAACGATCAGCACGCGCTTGAGCGCCTTCTTTCCGGGCTTGAAGGCGACGGGCTCGGTGGCCCTCGGCGCGTCCTTCGCGCGCTTCCTGGCCGCACGCTTGCCGGCGGGGCCGCGGGCAGCCACGGCCGGCGGGGATGCGTCGGCGCTCGACTGGGCCGGCATCGGCGCCGGTGCGGCGGACTCCGCCTCGCTCTCCCACAGCCAGATCTCGCTGACCACCACGTTGGGCGAGGCCTCGTTGCGGAACGTGGTCCGCACCTTGCCGAAGACGCTCAGGTTCCGCGGGATCGGCAGCGTCTTCTCGGCGGCCTTGTTCCCGCCGCTGGCGTAAGACGGCAGCTTCGTCGCCCCCAGCAGTCTCATCGCCCGCCGCGGCTTGCCCGCCGAGACCCACACCGACTGCCTCCGCGTGTCGTGGTCGTAGTCCCACCACGAGAAGCCCACTTGATAGGACCGTTTCGGATTGAGCCCGACCGCCTCGAAGCCAACCTCTTGCCCCGCGAAGCAGACCGTTCCGTGCCGCACGCTGACGCGGTCGGCCCCGGACCACGAGTACTTGCTGCCGCCAAGGAATCGCAGAGTCGCCCCGCCCTTGAGCCCGTCGGCATCGTCCGGCCCGCAGTCGAGGTAGCAGGCCAGCCGGTAGCCCTTGGGGGCGCGCTTGGCGATGTCCTTCTTCGCGGCGTCGCTCCTCGCCTTGTCGGGCGCCAAGCCGGCCTGCGAGCCGCCTGCGCCTCGCCGGCGCTGGGGCTTGAGCGCCTCGGCGTGAATCGCCTTGGCCTGCTTCAGCACGTCGGCGTCGGGGGCCTTGGCCTGGAGCTTCTCCATCGCCGCCCGGACGGCCGGTCTGTCCGCCGCGAGGAGGGCCTTGCCCACCTTCAGCGCCGCCAGCGCCGCTTCCGCGCGGACTTCCCCGTCGTCGAGGAAGGACATCGTCAGCTCCAGCGCGCCCGCGTCGGGCACGTCAGCCAGACCCGACAGCAGCAGCAGCTTGGCCGGGGCAGTGGCAGCAATCTCCTTGACAGCCCGGATCATCTTCAGCCGTTCGCCGGCTTCTGCGGCCCGGGCCAGCCGGAGATACCCGCGCAGCGCCAGCGTCCGATGCACGGCGTTCTGACTGTTCTGTGCGAGTTCGAGGAGGTGGTCGGCCGCGGCGACGGTCGACCAGTTGGCCAAGGCGCGGACGGCCGCATCGGCAACTTCGCGGTCCTTGTGCCGGATGCTCTCTCGGACCGCTCGAAGCACCTCGCTGGCGCGGCAGAGGCTCATCAAGCGCAGCAGCGGCGGCTTGGACTTCGCCGGCGCCCTCTTCAGCGCGGCCAGGAGCCGTTGGTTGCGTCCGCCCTCGTCGCCCGCTCGCCCCCCGATCGCCAGCGCCGCCTTCTCCGCCGCCTGGATCGTCGCGGCCGTCGACGGCGACGGCGGCGAGACGATCAGATCGAGCAGCTTCGTGTACTCGCCCGGGCCGCCCACCGGCGCAAGGGCCTCCAGAGCCGCGACGCGGATCGGTTCCTCCGGATCGGCGGCGAGCTTGATGAGCGTTTGCCCCGCGCCCGTGGTCTGTCGTGCAGAAAGGGCCCGAATCGCTTCGACGCGGACGGCCGTCTCTCCCTTGACGGCCGCGGCGAGCAGCTCGCGGTCCACGCCCGGTCCGGTGAGCCTCGCCAGGCTCGCGCGGGCGGCCTGCCGGACGGCGCCCCGTCCCGTCGCGCTGAGCCGGGCCAACGTCGCGACGGCCGACGCCTCGCCGAGTTTCGCCATCGCACGGACGGCCGCGACGCGAACGGCTTCGTCCTGGGCGGAGATCCGTTTCGCCACGGCCGCGGCGGCGGCCTGGTCGCCGCGGTCGCCCAGCACGTCGATCAGCACGGCCTGCGAGGCAGGCTCCAGCGTATCCAACTGCTTCAGAAGCGCAGCGGTGACCTTCGGGCCCCGCAGCCGGCGTGCGAGCCGCAGGGCCGTGCCCCGCAGCCGCGGCTCCTTCGAGGCCATGGCCGCCACCACGGCCTCCGCGGCCTCCGCGGCATCGTCGCCGGCCGTACCCACCAGCCCGGTCAGCCCGGCCAGGCGCCAGCGGACCGGGCCCTTGGACCGCGAGAGACGCCGGTAGATGGCCGTGGCGGTCGCACGGTCGCCCTCGGCGGCCAGCCGCTCGGCGCACCTCAGTTGCGCGTCGAGCAGCGCTTCCAGGCCGGCGAGCACGTTCGACATGCGCAGTGCCCTGTCCAGGACGGCGGCGGCTTCCGGCGTGCCGATCTTGCCCAGCGCGCGGACGGCGGCGTTGGCGATGTCCCGCTTCGTGCCGTACACCAGCCGCGACAGCCCCGCGACGGCCTCCGCGTCGCGCCGATCGCCGAGCGAGTTGATCACGCCGAGCAGCACCGGGCCCTTGACCGTCCCCAGCGCCTCGCGAAGGACCTTGCCCGACGCCTCGCCGGGGATGGCCGCCAGCGCCCGCCGGGCCATCTCCGTCGTCTCGGCGTCGTCGAGCACCTTCACCAGCACCGGCACGTGCGCGTCGGAGGCCACCAGCGGGAGGACGCGGCAGATGAAGACCTTCGCGGCCTGGGAGGTCTTGGCCTCGGCGAGGATCGCCGCGAGCCGGTCCGCCACTTCGCGCCTGCGCGCGGCGTCGTTCGTGGCTCGGCCGGCGAGCATCTCGATCGTGCGCAGCGGCTGCTGGCTGTCACCGTCGGTGTATCGGGCCAACTGCTTGAATGCCTCCTCAGCCGCTGGCTGCTTCTCCTGGCCGAATGCGGCGGCCCCGGTGGCGGCCACGACCAGGCACACCCAGGCCGACGTCAGCCGGTTTCGTGTGTGATCCATCATGATATCGTTTCCCATGAATGGCGGATCGACGCGCGCGAGGCTACATGCTCCAGGGCGCCCGCATCGGGCGGCTGAGCATGCGGTCGGCGTCGTCGTCCTTGACGAATCGCTCGGTCTTCCAGTCCCAGGTGAGCTTTCGGCCGAGGCGCGTGGCGATGTCGCCGACGAGCGTGATGGCCGTCGCGACGTGCCCCGCCTCGACGGGCGCGACCGGGTCGCGCCGGCCGCGGATGCACTCCAGCCAGTTGCCGTGGTGGCTGCGTGATTCGTACAGGTGCTCCTCGTCGGGCTTGATGGCCACCTTGAGCAGGTTCTTCGGCTCGGCGCGGATGCCGCCGCGGTTGACGTGCACCCAGCCGGTCTCGCCGATGAAGCGGCAGCCCTGCGGGTGCCGGCGGTTGTCGGTGAAGCTGAACACCAGCCCCGACGGCGCGGTGTACTTCACCTGCCAGGTGATCGACGTGTTGGCGATGCCGTCGGTGGGGAACGTGGCCGTGCCCTCCACCTCCAGCGTCGAGGCCAGCAGTTGCGGCGCCCCCCACAGGGCGATGTCGCAGTGGTGCACGCCCCACGACTCGATCCACCCCGCGCAGTAGTCGTAGATGAAGTACCAGTTGTAGCTGCACTTGATGTCGTTGTGGGGCGTGTAGGGCGCCGGGCCGAGCCAGAGGTCGTAGTCCAGCCCCGGCGGCGGGTCCGTGGGCGGGGCGTTCGGCAGCGCCCGCCCGCCCGGCACGCCGACCTCGACTCGCTTGAGCTTACCGAGATAGCCGTTCCGCGCCAGCTCGCAGGCGAATCGGAAGTTCCGCCCGGACCGCTGCTGTGTGCCGACCTGGAAGACCGTCCCGTAGCGTCGCACGGCCCGGCAGAGCTCCCGGCCCTCGCGGACGGTCAGGCTCAGCGCCTTCTCGCAGTATATGTCCTTGCCCGCCTCGGCGGCGGCGCCCGAGTGCAGGGCGTGCCAGTTCTCCGGCGAGGCGATCACGACGGCGTCGACGTCGTCGCGGGCGAGCAGCTCGCGGAAGTCGCTGTAGGACCCGCAGGCGGTGTCGCCGTAGCGGGCGTCCACGCGCTTCTTGTTCTTGTCGGCCTTGGGCTTGTTCGCGTCGCACACGGCCAGGACCTGCGTTTGCCTGTTGCCCAGCAGGGCCCCGACGTGGCCGGAGCCCCGTCCGCCGACGCCGATGAAGCCCACGCCGATGCGGTCGCTCGGCGCGGCCCGGCCCGCGGCGCCCATCGACGTGGCCGGCACGACGTACGGCGCCGCGACGGACGCCGCCGCACCGGCCAGAAAGCGACGCCGCGTGATGGTGACGGGCTTGCCGAAACGACTGCCGCCGTTGGTATCATCCGGTCGAATCATGTCCCTGTCCTTTCATCTCTCCGCGTCGCGGCGAGTCTACCACAATGCCCCGCACGGTGCCATGGCCTCACGCGTCTTCCCGGGTGGCCATGTCTTCCGGTGGTCCCTCACGTCACGGAGTGCCCGGCGTTGTGTTCCCGGAACGGAGGCGTTATGGTACGGCCGCGCCTCCCGGACGGGCACACGAAGACATGCCCACCTCCCGCCTACGGCGGGACGAGGGCATGGCACCCGGCGCACAACGTGATGAGGGATCGAACATGGCGAAAGCGATGACGGTCGGGAGGTATCTGGTTCGGCGCCTTCAGGACAGCGGCCTCAAGCACGTCTTTGGCGTTCCCGGCGATTACGTTCTGGAGTTCTACGATCTGCTGGTGAGAAGCCCGTTGGAGGTGGTCGGCACGTGCACCGAGGCCGGGGCGAGCTTCGCCGCCGACGCCTACGCCCGCGTGAACGGCCTGGGGGCCGTGTGCGTGACCTACTGCGTCGGCGGCCTGAACACCGTCAACGCGGTCGCCGGCGCCTACGCCGAGAAGTCCCCGCTGATCGTGATCAGCGGCGCCCCGGCCCTGCGCCAGCGCCTGCGCCTCAGCCTGCTGCACCACCGCGTGCGGGACTTCACCACGCAACGGCGGATCTTCGAGCAGGTGACCGTTGCCTCGGCCGCCCTGGAGGACGCCGCCCGCGCGCCGGGGCAGATCGACGAGGTCATCGCGGCCTGCATGCGCCAGAAGCGACCGGTGTATCTCGAATTGCCCAGCGACATGTGCGACCAGCCCTGCCGGAAGCCCGCGCGCGCAGCCGCACAGCCGCCGGAGAAGGACCGCCAGACGCTCCGCGAGGCCGTCGAGGAGGCCGCGGCCATGATGCGGGCCGCAAAAAGGCCCGTCATCCTCGCCGGGGTCGAGATCCACCGCTTCGGCCTCCAGAATGCGCTGCTGCGGCTAGTCGAGCGGACGGGCTATCCCGTGGCGGCGACGCTGCTGGGCAAGAGCGTCGTCTCCGAGCGACACGACCACTACCTGGGCATCTACGAAGGGGCAATGGGCCGGGAGGACGTCCGACGGACCGTCGAGGGCGCCGACTGCGTGCTGATCCTCGGGGCCTTCATGACGGACATCAACCTCGGCATCTACACGGCCAATCTCGACGTCTCGCGGACCATCAGCGCCACGTCCGAGCGCATCACGATCAAGCGGCATCACTTTGAGGGCATATCGCTGGGGGACTTCATCCGGCGCCTGACGGCCGGGCCGGTCGGCCGGCGCCGCAGGATGCCCCTCGCGGCGCGGCGCGAGCGAAAGCCCTTCCGCCCGCAGAAGCGGCGCGCGATCACGGTCCGGCGCTTCTTCGGGCGGATGGACGAATTCCTCGAGGACGACTTCGTCGTGATCTCCGACATCGGCGACAGCCTCTTCGGCGCCGCCGACCTGACCATCCATCGCCGCACCGAGTTCCTCAGCCCGGCGTATTACACGTCGATGGGTTTCGCCGTCCCGGCCGCCGTCGGGGCGCAGATCCGGAACCGCCGCCTCAGGCCCCTCGTCTTCGTCGGCGACGGGGCGTTTCAGATGACCGGCCAGGAGCTGTCCACCGCGGCGCGCTTCGGCCTCAACCCGATCGTCTTCGTGCTGAACAACAAGGGCTACACCACCGAGCGGTTCATCAAGGACGGGCCGTTCAACGACCTGCACGACTGGGCGTATCACCACTGGCCGCAGGTCCTCCGCCGCGGCTGGGGCTGCGAGGTGAGGACCGAGGGCGAACTGGAGGAGGCGCTCGCGAAGGCCCGCCAGAACACCAAGAGCTTCTCCATCATCAACGTTCACCTCGACCCGTACGACCGTTCGCACGCGCTGGAGCGCCTCGGCAAGCGCCTGGCGCGGCGCGCCGGCGGCAGGCCGACGATGAAAGGAGCCCAGCGATGACCCGCGTGCTGACGGCGGCGCTTTGCTGCGCGGCGGCGCTTGCGCCGACTTCGGTGACCGGCGCCCAGGGCAACGTGGCGCTGCACAAGAGCTACCGCCTCTCGCCTGGGCCCAGCTACCGACACTGCACCGACAGCGGCGACCGGACGCAGCTCACCGACGGCGTCTACACCAAGGGCTACTTCTGGACGCAGAAGACGACGGTGGGCTGGACGAGCGCCCCGGCCGTCACCGTTGCCATCGACCTCGGGGCGGTCGAGCCGATCGGCGGCGTGTCGCTGAACATGGCCGCGGGCAAGGCGGGGGTGACCTGGCCGATGGCGATCCTGCTGCTCGTCAGCGACGACGGAAAGACGCATCACTTCCTGGGCGACCTCGTCGAGCTCAGCGCCGCCGAGGGCCGCGCCCCGCCGGGCGGCTATGCCGTGCACCGTTTCCAGACCGCCCGGCTCGCCACTCGCGGTCGCTTCGTCACGTTCGCGATCGTCCCGGGCGGGCCGTACGTCTTCTGTGACGAGATCGAGGTCCACCGCGGCCCCGACGCGCTGCTTGGCCGTCCGCCCGGCGGCGAGAAGGTCGAGAGCCTTCCGCAGCTTCTTCGGCGCATGCAGGTGACCCGGGGCGTGCGGCGAAGGCTCCGCGCGGACGCAGCGGCCGTGCGCGAGCAGCTCAAGGCCGCCAACGTGCCCCCGGCGGCCCGCAAGAGGCTCGCATCGCAACTCGCCGACGTCGAGAGGCAGGTCGCCTCGCTCGAGGTCCCCGCGGACGAGGGCTTCCGAACCGTCCTGCCGCTGAACGATCTGCACCGCCGCATCTTCGCCGCCCAGGCGGAGCTCTGGCGAGCGGACCGCGCCGGGCCGCTGGCGGTCTGGCAGAAGGACCGCTGGGACATGCTCAGCCCCACCGAGCCGCCGCGGAAGTCGCCGGCGCGCGTGGACGTGGCCATGATGCGAAACGAGTACCGCGGCGCGGCGGTGAACGTCTCGAACGTCTCGCCTGAGACGGCCCGCCTGCGATTGAGCTTCGCCGGCCTGCCCGGGGGCGCGGCGCCGAGCTGCGTCACCGTGCAGGAAGTGCCCTTCACCGACACGAAGTCCGGCGTGCCGGTGGCGGCGGCCATGCCCGACGCCCGACGCAGCCGGGAGGGCTGGTTGCTGGAGATCCCGCCCGGCATGACGCGGCAGGTGTGGCTCACGTTTCACTCGAAGGACCTCGCCGCGGGCGACTATCGCGGCAGCCTGCGGATCTCCCCCGGCTCGACGCAGGTCCCCATCCGGCTGAAGGTGTACGCGCTGACGTTCCCGGCCCGGCCGACGCTGCACCTCTGCGGCTGGGACTACACCGACTGCGACGCCTACAACGTCACGCCGGCCAATCGCTCAGCGCTCATCCGCGTGCTCCGCGAGCACTACGTCGACTCGCCCTGGGCCCGGTCGTCGGTGATGCCCACCGGCCGATTCGACAAGACCGGCAGGATGACCGCCCCGCCCGACGACGCGAGCTTTCGCACGTGGCTGGCCCGCTGGCCCGACGCGCGGAACTACCTCGTCTTCGCGTCGGTCGGCGATCGCTTCGCGGGATTCCCCGTAGCCACGCCGCCGTTCCGCAGGGCCCTCACCGAGTGGATCACCTGGTGGGTCCGCCGGGTCAAGGCCCTCGGCGCCCGGCCGGAGCAGTTGGGCCTGCTGCTGGTGGACGAGCCGCACGGCGCCGAACAGGACCGCGTCATCATCGAGTACGCCCGTGTCATTCGCGCGGCCGCCCCGCAGGTGGTGATCTGGGAGGACCCCACCTGGCGCGAGCCGTGGAAGGCGACGCCCGAGCTGTTCGCCGTCTGCGACGTGCTCTGCCCGAACCTGCCGATGTGGATCGGCGGTGGCCGGCGCTTCGCGGACTTCTACGCCGCCCACCGCCGCGCCGGCAGGGAGCTGTGGTTCTACTCGTGCAGCGGGCCCGGGAAGCTGCTGGACCCCTACAGCTACCATCGAATGCAGCACTGGTTCTGCTGGAAGCACGCCGCGAAGGGCTCGGGCTTCTGGGCCTTCGGCGACTCCAACGGGGCCAGCAGTTGGAACGAGTACCTCTCCGTCCGCGGGGCGTACACGCCGCTGTTCCTCGACGAGACCACCGTCACGCGGGGCAAGCACATGGAGGCCGTCCGCGAGGGCGTGCAGGACTACGAGTACCTGCGGATGCTCCGCGACCGAGCGGCCGCCCTGGCCGAGAAGGACCCCGCCGACCCGCGCCTGGGGCCCGCGCGGAAGCAACTGGCCACCGCCGCCGAGCGCGTCACCGCCTGCATGACCGACCCCGGGCAGATCCACTGGACCCGCCCGAAGGACCGCGGCCTCGCCGACCGCGTCCGCGTCGAGGTCCTCGAAGCCCTCACCAAGCTCCCCGCAGCGCCCCGGTAGGCGTCCGGCCGATCAGTCCGACGCTGAAGCCGCCGACCCCAGGAGCGCGAGTCCCGGGGTCTGGTCGTCGTACCAGTGGAAGCTCTCCTCCAGCTCGCGCGTTGCTTCCGGGTGGATCTCAGCCGGAAGCATCAACGTCCCTCTTGAGTCGATCGCGGACGGTCTCCCAGGACTCCAGCTCCACCCCCCCGTCGCGCACCTCGCGCAGTCGCCGAGTGGTCTCGGCCTGCCAGAGGGCATCCACGTCTTCGTCGGGCTGGGGATCCAGCGAGGAGATGAGCCTGGCCGCCAGGGCGGCGCGCTCCGCCGACGACATCGCGAGCGCTTCTTTCAAGACATCTTCAGCTCTGGCCTTCATCGCGCTGACCCTTCTCTATCCCGGATTATATCCGCCCGGTCCCCGCTGGCAAAGGGTGCTTCCGCGCGCGACAGGGCCGGCGGCCTTACCTCTTTCGTGTGTGCTCGCCCAGTTCCCCCAGGGGCGAGGGCGCCTTGGGCCGCTCCGGCCGCGGGTCCCACTTCACCGCGCTGACGTCCGGGCGCATGACGGCGGTGCCGCGGCTGGCCGCGCCGACGCTGACCAGCACGCCGTACTTGGCCACGTAGACGAGCTGCGTGTAGACCGGGTCGAAGGCGAAACGCCCGTCGGCCTCAAGCGGCAGCGGCGCCCACGTGTTGTGCCGGAAGGAGTACACCCACTGCTGGTCGCGCCCGATGGCCGCGAAGACCGCGCCCTGCCCATCGAGATACTCCACCGTGCCCGGCTCGTCCGGCGGGTGGCGCTTCGCCCGGAGGTTCGTGAACCGGTTGGCCTTTATGTCGTAGACCCACGTTCCCTGGCGCTCGATCTTGCCCTTCCTCGCTACGCATTCGTAGAAGAAGATTTGATCGCGGTCCGGCAGCGTGCAGAACGGGCGGCACTCGTAGGTGATGCCCGGCTGCGGCGGCGGGACCTTCCGGATCGACAGCGTGTTGGCGTAGACGTCGTACACGGAGAAGTAGCTCTCGCCGGCGAAGAACCGCCCGTCGTACGGCTCCAGCGCCCCGCCGAAGCCGAACACCCGCCCGTCCGGATGGACCACGCAGGAGCGGCCGTACGTGCCCGGGACCTTCTCGCCCACGTCCACCTTGCCGATCTCCACCTGCCGCCAGACGCCGCCGCGGTCGACGTCGTGGAACCACGCGTAACGGGGGCCGGGGCGCTTCTCCTCCTCGGCGCGCCATCGCCGGCTGCCCGTGCCCATCGACCAGAACATCCGCCCGTCGATCGCGACGTACTCGTTCCGCTGGTGGTGGGCGTGCCGCCCGCCGCGGAAGCCCATCGCCACGCCGCCCCAACCGACCGGCGGGACCCAGTCGTTGTGGTCGCCGGCCGTCGTCACCCAGCGGTTAGCGCCGACGACGTAGACGGCCACGTTGTTCACCTGGTACGTGGCGTGCCCGCCGCCGAAGTAGACCATCCACCCGCGGACGGGGTCGCACGCGGCCATGCCCCAGCCGCGATCCGCCGCCTCACGCGGCGGGTGCGCGTGGACCCACCTGTTGGCCGGCAGCGATTTGAGCTTCGCGAGCCAGGCCGGATCGTCCGGCGGGATCTCGATCGGCCGGACCGGCGGCGGGGCAATCCACTGCGGCGCGGGCGCCGGCTTCATCCGGCCGACGTCCAGGCGGAAGGCGAAGACCTGCTCCCGCGGCGCTCGGTTCTCCATCACGTTCTGCGTGAGCAGCAGGCAGCGGGCCTTCTCGTCGAGGGCCACTTCGTAGACGACGCCGGCCCCGCCCGTGCCGTGGGAGCGGACGATCTCCCACGGCCAGGGCTCCTCGCGCAGCCTGCTCCATTCGGCGGCGGCGACGTCCAGGCCCCAGATGACGACGCGGGGCTTCTCCTTGCGGTCCCGCGCGCGGTGGAGGGTGACCAGCAGGACCTTCCCGCTTGCCGGATCGTAGACCATCTTGGGCCAGAGCGTCGCGGTCGGCCGGCGTTTGCAGGCAAGCTCGCGCCACTGCCTGGCGGTCACGTCGTAGAGCCACGTGTCGCTGAGGGCCCCCGGGTGGCCGGCAGGGCCCAGGTCGGTGCGGACCAGCCCGTCGTGCCCGCCGAACATCACGATGACCCGGTTCCTCGGGTCGTAGATCAGCGGCGTGCCGCAGCGCGGCGGCGGCTCAACGCGAAGCGGGCCGTTCAGCCTGGCTTCGAGCCCGCGCAGCGCCGCCGAGCCGAGCCTCAGGACCGACTCCATCCGGCTCGCGCCCGCCCGCGGCGGGAGCTCGCCCTGCCGGCCGGGCGACAAGCGGGCCAGCTCCTTGAGAAGCTCTTGCTCCTTGGCCGCCTCGGCGCGGCGCCGCAGCTTCCAGGCCTCGTCGAGCCGCCGGCTCCACCTGCCCATCGTCGCGACGACCTCCCTGCGGGCATTGCGGATCGCCTCGCTGCCGAACGTCTCGCCGGCCCGCCGCCAGGCGTTGTCCGTGAAGCGGTAGACGAACGTGCCGCAGTGGGCGCTCATCTGTCCGGTGGCGTCGCGCAGGTCGGTGTTCCGCCCGCCCCAGTGGGGAAACATGACGATCTCGTCGTTGACGGGGTCGTAGCACGTCCCGACGCCGTAGACGCCCGGGCCGCCGGCGTACTCCCGGCCGTTCAGGACCGCCTTGGCCTTCATGTCGCGCCACTTCCGCCTCCTCGGGTCGTAGGCGGCCATCAGGCCCTTCATCGTGTAGATCACCTGGCCGCGCTTCGAGTCGTAGCAGACGCCGTTGGCGATCATCGACGGCGCGGGCGTGCCGCAGTCGAGCATCTCCCCGCTTCCCATGTACGTGACGCCCTTGCCGAAGCTGCTGTGCGTCTTCAGGCCGGGCAGCTTCGCGGCGGGGGGATAGTCCGAGACCCACCGCCCGCCGGCCGCGTCGAACGCGCGAACGTCATTCCGCATCCACGGCCGCCAGTCGCCGCCGCACACCGCCCCCCAGTGCAGCACGCACCCGCGCGACGGCACGTAGATGGGCCGGCTGTACGTGTAGCCGGCCTCGGCCTTCGCCTCCAACTGGACCCACCGGTTGACCGGCAGGTCCTTCAGCGCGGCGCCCCTCGCCGCCTGCCCGACGGCCGTCAGTCGCGCGCCCAGCCCTACAGCCGTCGCGACAGTCAGCAAGGTTCCCGCGCCCATCGCGTGCTCCTTTTCCCGGGTGTTCCGCACCGGCCTGCCGGCCCTCTCTGAGCGTTTCTTCCCACCGCCGCCCGCGCAGGGCCGGGTTGACCTGAGGAGGTCGCCGGCCACATAGTTTCGGATTCGAGTAGGCGGCACTCAGGGCGATTCATACAATACATCGCTCGAATACTCCAGTTCTTGCGACTTCAGAGCCTTGCACGAGGTGGCATCATGTGCAGGATGGGACAACCGAGCGCTGCATGCCTTGGCATTCTCGCGGCGGTGGTACTGGCGTCGATCGCCGCCGCAGGTATCGGCGAGGAGCGGACGTCGCAGACCCGTGAGAGGTACGGGCGATCCCTCAAGAGCTTCCCGGAAGCGGATGCCGACCGCGACGGGGCACCGACGGAATCCGAGGTCGCCCAGCTCGGGAGAAGCCGCATGCCCCGATCATCCGGAGAGAAAAGACCCGCCCGGCGGCCGGCGCGCCCCAAGTCCGGCAAGGGCGGGGCCGTGGCGTCCCACGACTCCTGCGGCGTCGAGGCGGGACTGGCGGTCCTGGAGCAGGGCGGCAACGCCGCCGACGCCGCCGCGGCCGCCATCCTCGCGCTGAGCATCGGCGACTACGGGGCCTTCGCCATCGGGGGCGATTGCCCCATCCTCGTGTACGACGCCAAGGCCCGGGCCGTGAAGGTCATCTGCGGCGTGGGAGGGGCGCCGCGGGACGCGAACTCGATCCAATGGTTCTACGACAACCCGCTGAGGACGGCCGGGCAGGCCTCCATCAAGCACGCCCCAGTCCCCGGGGCCGTCGGCGGCTGCGTCAAGCTGCTGGAGCTTTGCGGGACCGTGTCCTTCAAACAGGCGGCCGCGTATGCCATGGGCATGCTCGACAGGGGCGGGCGGGACTGGCATCCGGCCCTCGCCGCTACCTTCCGCAAGCTCGCGGAGGCCGAGCAGAAAGCAGAGCCGGACAGGGCGGCCGGACTCCGGGCGGTCCACGAGCGCTTCTACAAGGGCGACGTCGCGGCCGACATGGCGAAGTACTTCCGCCGCAACGGCGGCTTCCTGCGGAAGAGGGACTTCGAGGCTTTCAAGGTCCGCGTGGAGAGGCCGGTGACGGCCAGCTATCGAGGCTTCACGGTGTGCAAATGCGGCCCGTGGACGCAGGGCCCGGCGCTGCTGGAGTCGCTGCGGCTCCTGGAAGGCTTCGACCTCAAGGGCATGGGGCACCTCTCGGCGGACTACTGCCACGCGGTCGTCGAGGCGATGAAGCTGGCGTTCGCCGACCGCGACTACCATTACGCCGACCCGCTGTTCGCCGACGTGCCGCTGGAGAAGCTGCTGTCCGACGAGTACGCCACGATGCGGCGTCGCCTGATCGACGTGAAGAAGCCGTCGAGCGAGATACGCCCCGGGGACCCGGTCAACATGAAGCCGGTCGTGCCGCCTCGCCGCAAGGGGCCCTCGCCCGGGGGCACGACCACGTGCGTGGTGGCGGACCGGTGGGGCAACGTGGTGGCCGCCACGCCGAGCTGCAACAGGCCCTATCACGTCGATCCGGCCACCGGGGTGACACACGGGAACCGATTGCGGAGCATGAACGCCCTGCCGGGCCATCCGAACCGTATCCAGCCGGGCAAGCGGCCGCGGATCACGCTGACCCCAACGATCGTGCTGAAGGACGGCAGGGCTGTCGCCGCGGTCTCCGTCGCCGGGGGCGATCTACAGGACCAGAGAACGTTGTCCCTGCTCCTTGGGCACACCGAGTTCGGCCAGCTTCCGCGCGAAGCCCTGAGAGACAGCCGGCTGTACACGGGGCACCTGGAGGATTCCTTCAACCCCAGCCCGGACCGGGGCAGGACGATCAAGCGGGCAAACATCATCTCGCTGCCGCGTCGCGCCGCCGCGGCCGCCAAGGAGCTGGAGCAGCGCGGCCACAGGATCGGCTCGATCGGCCGCTCCAGCGCCGCCATGCTCGTCGTGGACCGTGACACCGGGGTGATCCACGCCGCGGGAGAATCCGCCGCCGGCGCGCTGCCGTGACGGCGTTTCGTTGTGCGCATCCCGCTACGCTTCCTCGCCGACGGTCTTTCGCACGTATCGTGCCGGGTTGCCCACGACCACGCTGTTGGCGTCCACGCTTCCCAGAACGACGCTGCCCATTCCAATGAGGCAGCGATCCCCGATCCTCGTGTTCCCCCTGATCGTCGAGTTCGCGCCGAGATAACACGACTCCCCCACGGCCACGCCGCCGGCGATGCAGACGCCGCCTGCAATGCAGGTGTAGTCCCCGATAACGTCGTCGTGGCCGATCACGCTGTTGGGAAGAATGATGACATGGTTGCCGATCGACGCATTGGAGGCGATGGCGACGTTCTGGAGCACCACGCCTCCACGGCCGACTTGCGACGTTCCGGAAACGCTCGCCGAGGGGTGAACGACAGTCTCGAACCTCTCCAGCGGCAGGCCGGTCCTGGCGATGATGTCCCTCTTCCGCCAGAAGTTGGCGGGACTGCCGATCCCGTTGACGAAGAGGCAGTCGGCGTACTGCGGCGCAGCGTCGAGGGGCCCCAGCACCTTGACCCCGCAGTACTCCCTGCCCCGTTTCTCTGCGTCGTCATCGAGGAAGCCCACACATTCGTAGAGACCCTCAGCCGCTGATCCGTTAATCTCACGGACGGCTTCCAGGATATCCATGCAGTTTCCGCCCGTGCCGAGGATAATGAGATTCTTTCTCATCTCTGCATTCATCATACAACGAGGAGGCGGGTCATGAGAAGGGATGCGCTGCTGCTGGTCGCGCTTGCCTGCATGGGCGCGGCGGCTGAAGGGGCCGACAGAAGCCCGGCCGCGCCGCCCAACGCCGCCTTCGCCGACGTGACGGGTCAGTCCGGCGTCGCGGCCGTCGTCGAAGCACACTACCGGAACGTTCCGAAGTGGTGGCTGAGCGGCCTGGACCTGATCGACCTGGACGGCGACGGCGATCTCGACCTCCACCTGGCCGGTCACGGCAGTCCGGCCGCAGCCGCCCGCAACGACGGCAAAGGGCATTTCACCTACGTTGACCCCGGGCTCGCCATCCCGCGCGGCGTGCGGCACGACGATGACATCCCGTACCCCGGCGGGGAGATCCGCCTGGCCTACGACTACGACGAGGACGGCAAGGTCGATCTGCACTGCTCCTGGCACGACGGCGGCGGGGTGCTGTATCTCAATGACCTCCGGGCCGGGCGGCCGGCTGCCTGGAGCTTCCAGCGCAGCCATCGGCTCGACCACTTCAACCGCGCGGCGGCGATGGCCGACGTGAACGGCGACGGCTTCGTCGATTACCTCGCCGACGCCGGTGGGCGCAGGGACGCCGAGGCGAAGATCCTCCTGCTCCTCGGCAAGGGCGACGGGACGTTTGCAGACAAGCGCCTCCTGGGCGGCGCCCTCAGGGAGAGCGGCGCGATCCCGATCGACATCGACGGCGACGGCGACCTCGACCTGCTGGTGAGCCAGCGCGGCTACAACCCGCCCGGGCGGCGAATCCTGCGGAACGACGGCAAGCTTGTCTTCTCCGATATCACCGCCGCAGCCGGGCTGGACGCTCAAGGCGGGAGCATCCACGGCGCGGGCGACCTGGACCAGGACGCAGACGCCGACCTCATCTGCGTGGAAGGGCGCACGCTGGCCGTCTACCTCAACGACGGGCGAGGCCGCTTCACGCGAAAGGCCGACGCGATCTCCGCAGCCAAGGACCGCCGCGCCTCCCCCAGGCCGGCACACACGAACTGGGGCGGGGCCGTCGTTACCGACGTCGACAACGACGGCCTGGCCGACGTCCTCGTCAACGGCAAGCACTTCCTGACCGTGCTTCGGGGAACGGGTGGCGGGAGTTTCGCCTCCGCGAATGCCTCCTGGGGCCTGCCCGCCAGGGCATGGTCCGCCGTGGACGAGGGGCTGTGCTTCGGCGACATCGACGGCGACGGCGACCTGGACCTGGTCGCGTGCGGCCGCGGCCCCGGGGCGAAGCAGAAGGGCGTGGCCGTCCTGCGGAACGATCTGCCGGCGCGCGGCTGGCTCCGCGTGCGGCCGGTGGGGCGGCGCGGCAACCGGGCGGCAAGCGGCGCGAAGATCCGCATCTACGAGGCGGGCGGCCTCGGCGACCCGCGGCGGCGGCTGTGGTACGAGCAGGTCGCGATCTGGGGGCGCCAGAGCTTCCACAGCTACTACACGGCCGCCGCCACCGAGCGCCATTTCGGCCTGGGATCGCGCCGGGCGGTGGACGTTCGCGTGGAGTTCCACCCGTCCGGCAGGCGCGTGGAGAGAAGGTCGGTCAGCTCCGGCTCGACCGTGGAGGTCCGCGAGGAACAGGAGACCGTTCATGGCACGTGAGCCCGGTTCGAAGAGGCGAAAGGCCCCCGCGTCCGACAGGCGTTTCGCGGCGATGGCCGAGGAGATGGGCGCGCTGCGGGCGAAGGTCGTTTCGCCCTCGAATGTCGAGACCGCCCAGTGGGTCCGCTGGAAGTGCCGCTTCGGCTGCGGCTGCTACGGATCGAGCCTCGTCTGCCCGCCGCACTCGCCGACGCCCGACGAGACGCGGGCCATGCTCGACGGCTACCGCCGGACCGTGCTGTTCGAGTCCCCGCCCGGCCGGACAAAGGAGATCGCCGTCGCTCTGGAGAGGCGGCTGTTCCTCGACGGCCACTACAAGGCCCTCGGCCTCGGCGCCGGGCCTTGCACGCTGTGCGAGGCGTGCAGTTTCGACGAGGGCTGCCGCCACGCCTACCAGGCCCGCCCGGCGATGGAGGCCTGCGGCATCGACGTCTTCGCGACCGCCCGCAAGCACGGCTTCGAGGTCCAGGTCGCCCGCACCCGCCAGGACCCCCAGCACTACTTCGGCCTGGTCCTGATCGACTGACGGCGGCCGTAGTGCGTCGTCTCCCGCCACCCCTTCGGGGTAGTCGCTGCAGGAACTCTCCTCGCCCATCGGTCGAGTGTTGCGGCGCGTCTCTCAAGCTGTCCGCCCGGCTTCCTCGGCAGGGACAGCTTGCGCGCCCGGATGTCTGGCCCCAAAGGGGCCGAGGGAAGTTAGCCGGAGGCGCAGCCTCCGGAAACCGTGGCCCCACCAGAGCACCCCGAAGGGGTGGCCGGAAGATCAGCCCCATATATACCGTTTGTCATATTCAATCCCATGTTTCTTGAGCAGCGCGAGCAGCTCGCCCTGGAACCGCACCTTCCGTCTGCTTCGAGAGGTGTGGGGGCCGTGACCTGCACCGCCATTCAAACACTGCTTCGGACTGCTCACTCGCCCAGGTCCAGCTTCCTGTTGAGCCTGTCGACGTCGTAATCCT
The DNA here is from genome assembly GCA_964427875.1 of uncultured Planctomycetaceae bacterium. Classification (GTDB taxonomy): domain Bacteria; phylum Planctomycetota; class Phycisphaerae; order SM23-33; family SM23-33; genus CAYRVX01. The sequence continues at coordinate 37,401 of CAYRVX010000022.1, read as the reverse complement.
GCTCGTACCACTGCTCGAAGCTCCGGCCGTTGGCCTCGTCGCGGTAGGCATCGAACAGCTTGTCCAAAGGCGTATACCGCTTCAGGTGTCCGTGCCATACGGAGAAGCTCTCCAGGGCGTCGTCGAGAGGATCCTTCAGAATGACCAGCCTGTAAACAACCGCGCCGAAGCCGCTGCGGTCAGCCCCGCCCTGGCAGTGCATCAGCAGGGGGCGTTTGGCAGTCTTGAAGATTCGGATCAGGTCGCCGAGTTGCTCCCGCGTCGGCAGCCGACCCGTGCTCAAGCGAACGGAGTAGAAGTCGATGCCGTGCTTCTGTGCGAAGGAGAGCTCGGTGTCGTACCAGTCCTTCCCGGCGTTCGCGCCGCGCAGGTTCACGATGGACTTGATCTTGTCGTCCTCGAGAACCTCGGCCAGCTCATCCTCGTCTGGCTGCGACATGCGAATCACGTCGTCGGTGACGTAGCCCTTGTTGTCGAACGGGCCGTATCCGCAGCCGCCGGCGGCGAAAAGCAGCGGCAATCCCCAGAGCAGCAGGTGTCTTGAGGCGGCTCTCATTCTCACGCTCCGGTCTGCGAGGTGCCTGTGGAAAGCCGACATTGCCTTGAGTCGTATCCCGTGGGCGGCCCGTCAGGGGCAATTATAGGCCACAAGCCGGCGCCCGGCTAGGCCTTAACCAAGCGACCTTTTTGAGGCCCTTTCGCCGGTCTCGCGGCCCTTAGCCCGAAAGTCTCTCTGTCTCTCGGCGATCTCCGAGACGCACATCAAGACCGACGCCCAAGTCACGTCCTCGTATAAGGGCACGCTCTTCAACTTGAGCGCCGTGGATGTACGCGCCGTGCGGTGCCTGGAATCCACGGTTGGGGCGTGCCATGAACGACGATCGGGGGCCGGGAGCGTCAAGGCCATCGCTTGGTGCGGGGGCATGTCACGCTTTCAGGCGCTGCAATGCCCGTAGGAAGCCCGAGACTGGCTTCTGCGGGGCTCGGCAGAAACGAACGCCGATCCTCCATGCACCTGATGTACGCGGCAAGCACGGACAGGAACGGCAGGAGAAGGCATGGATTTCCGGATCGCAGATAAGTTCACCGATAGCCTGGCCAATCTGACCGACCAGGAGCAGAAGGCCGTCAAGAGAAGATCCAAGTCCCGCGTGCGGGGACATCCAGGGACGACCGGCGCCTGCAAGGCTCCCCGACCATTCACGGTTCACCCAGTCGTAGCGGTGGCGGAGAAGAAGTCGCCCTGTTCCTTGAGTGTCTGCGGCACAGGGTCTTATAGCCTCCGAATACCGAGTCTACTTTCCGGGGGGACTCTCAGGGGACGATCGGGCAGGGGCCACTTCTTGTACATCTCGATTCCGGAATGGTCGATCTTGACCATCTCTTCGAGCAATTGGGCCTGGTTCAATCGAGGGTAACAGTCGGGGGAATGTGACGCGACAAAAACACCGACACCTGCCGATGAGGGAAGTGACCCAACTTCCACCGTACATCGAAAGGAGTCGGTGCTATGGTTACTCCCATCATCGACACGTCGGCCGCGAATCCTCAAGCCTCTTGCCATCGGACATCTGCTGCCGCCCGTCTTGGAGCGGCCGAGAGGGCCGGCCTGGCGGCACAAGCCTTGGCCGGCAGTGAACCGATTGCCGGTTTGGAAACATGGGGACGCTAACCATATTTTGGAAACATGGGGACGCTAACCATATTTTTGCCAGAAACCCGGTTAGCGTCCCCATGTTTTGAGATTCTCGACGCCGCCTTCGACTACCGCGACCTGAGCATCGCCACCGGCCACAACATCATCCAGGACGCCGTCGATCCGGCGCGCCTCCCGTCCCGAAAGTGTTACCCGAATCCGGCCCGTTTTGAACCAGGCTGGTTTTTCTGGTTTTCTTGCAGAACTCGCCTTGACATCATAGGTGTAGCACCTTAGAATTTGAAGGCGTCACACCTTTACTGAAGGATATAGGGAGACCAGAATGGCTCGCCCGAGTGCGATCGTCACTGAAGCGGAGCTATCGGTTTTGAACTACCTCTGGGAACGCGGACCGTCCGTCGTTCGCGAGATTGCTTACGCGCTCTACTCGGACAATACACCTGCGTACCACGCCACCGTGAACAGTCTGCTCGATCAGCTTGAGAAGAAGGGCTATGTGGCACGCGATCGAAGCAGTTTCGCCCACAGCTTCACCGCGACGATCGACCGCTCAAGGCTTGTCGGAAGCCAGCTTCAGCAGATCGCCGACAGCCACTTCGACGGTGTATTGACGCCGATGCTCCTGTCGCTGGTGGAGAAAGCCAAACTGAGCCCGCGTGACCGGGACGCAATTCGCAAGATCATCGACAGGGCCCGCTAAGCGGAGGCGGCTCATGTTGCAGATACTCAATGTCCTGCTTTGGAATGCGTGCCTTGCGGCCGGCTTCGCCATCGCCGTTTTCTCTGCTCAGCGGATTTGGCGCCTGAGGTGTCATCCGAATCTGTGGCATGCCCTGTGGCTGCTGGTGCTTGTCAAGCTTGTAACGCCGCCCATTGTCACCGTTCCCGTGTTCGTGGGATCGACCCGAACGGAGCAGCACCAGAACGACCATCTCGCGTCGGAGCCTTCTTTCGAGAGTGGGGCATTGCCTTCCGGGGGCGAGGCCGACGTGACCTGGCTGACGAAGACGATGGACGCGGTTCTGACGCCACGATTCGCTGTCGCCTTGTCGGCGATCGGCACGATCGCATTGCTGCTCATCGGCCTCTCGCGCATCCGTTCCATCGGGCGGCTGGTTCAGCATGCGGAGCCGGCTCCGGAATGGATGCGAGAAGCAGCAGCCACGGCGGCACGGCAGCTGGATCTCAAACGTGTTCCGTTGATCCGAACCGTCGGTGGGACCGTAGCGCCCTTCTTGTGGGTAACGGCGCGTGGGCCGATCGTCGTCGTGCCCTGCCAACTGGTCACGGCGCTGGGGCCCGAAAGCGTGCGCCTCATCATCAAACACGAACTGTCGCACTACGCTCGGCGAGACCATTGGACGAACGCCTTCTCGATGATTCTCGGCGCGCTGTTCTGGTGGAATCCAGTGGTTTGGTGGGCGCGGCGGGAACTGCGGATTCTGCAGGAGTCGTGCTGCGACAGAATGGTCCTTGCGCCGGATTCCAGCCAACGCCACCGATACGCGGAGGCGCTTCTCAAGACAGTCGATTTCGTCGCGTCCGATGACGCGGCATTCACATCCCCCGCAACGGCATTCGCCAGTTGCTCAACATTCAAGAGGAGACTTGAGATGATCGTCGCAGGAACATCGAACCGATCGAGCTCGCGGTGGATGCAGGCGTGTGTCCTGCTG
>CAYRVX010000022.1:0-33968 GCA_964427875.1 uncultured Planctomycetaceae bacterium | reverse complement strand
GCCCGCGTCGATGCGCATCTGTGGGAAACCTGGGCGAAGCTCCAGGCGGCGGTCAAGGCCGGCAGGATGTCGCAGGAAGACGCCCACCGGAAGATGGGCGAGATCAAGAAGGACGTCTTCTCCAAGCTCGGGGGCAGAGACGAGCGTGACCACGGCAAGGGCGATCGCGCCCGCGAGTACCTGATGGAGGTCAGGAGAGAACTCGGCGCCGCCGTCGAGGCGGGCAAGATCAGCAGGGAAGACGCCGCCAAGAAGTACGAGGCGGCCGCAAAAGGGATCAGGGAGAGAATGGCCGCCGGACGCCGCCAGACCCGGACGAAGCACATCACCAAGGAAGACTTGGCACGCGCCGGGATCGAGATTCGCAAGGCGGTCGCCGCAGGCAAGATCACCGCAGAGCAAGGCCGGGCCAAGATGGAAGCGATGCGCAGGATGATGGGCCAGCCGAGCGAGCGTGGCGCCGAGAGGGGTGCCACCAGGAGGCCCACCCGTGTGGATTGGGGACGCATCAAGGATCGCATCGAGGGCGCCGTGAAGCGCGGCGACATGACCCGCGAGGAAGCCGACGCGAAGTACAAGGAGATCCGAGAGCGGACGGCTGGGCGTCGCGACCGGTGATCCATCGTTGAGCCAACGTGATCACAATTGAATCAGCTACGCGCGGCTCGGACGACGGTCCGAGTCGCGTTCTCGTTTCGACCCCAGGCCGCGTGAGATCACGACACTGGCGACGGGTCGAGCAAGGCGACGCTGCGGTGTTCGCCCTGGCGTTCTACGAGTGACCTCCCGCGCCGGACTACGCCGCGTCCACGACGCCCGCCGTCCCCCAGTGGAACAGGAACTCGTCCAGGCGCGCCGGCCGCGGCGGGGTGTTCCCAGCCACCGGCCGACTCCGTATACTGCCTTCTCCGGCGCGCCGGGCGCGCTAATCGGAACAGGAGCGCGTGAGCCATGAGACCGCCAAACGGCATTCGACCCGTCCTCCACTGTCTGCTCGGGGCCGCCTTTGCGCTGCCGCCTGCCACGGCGGCGGCCGATGAGACAGCGACCTCGTCCGTGGTCCTCGAGACGGCAAGCTACTGGCGATGTCATTTCACGTGGAAGACGATTCAGCTCCGCCGGAAGTCCGGCGAGCTGGAGCTCGTGTCCGCCGAATGGCGCGACCGCGGCCGCGCGCAGGTCGAGAAGGCCGGGGAAGCCGTCCGCACGTCGCCGCCGGAGGAGAACTGGACGGCGCGGGACTTCGACGACAGTCACTGGGCCCGCGCCCGCGGCCCGTTATTCACCCGGGGAACGCGGCAGATCGCCCTGATCTGCGCGCGCGGCAAGTTCACCGTGAGGGACCCCGCCGAGGCGGGCGCGCTGAAGCTGCACCTGGCCTATCGCGGCGGCGCGGTCGTATACGTGAACGGCCGCGAGATCGCCCGCGGCCACCTGCCCGGGGCCAAGACCGACCTCGAGGCCCCGGCCGAGGACTACCCCGAGGAAGCCTACGTGGCCCCCGACGGCTATCTGCTTCGGGTCGGCTTTCGCGAGCCCGAGAAGTACCCCGACCGCTTTGCCCTCCGCCGGCGCAGCCTGGAGGCCGAGATCCCCGCCTCGGCGCTGCGGAAGGGCGTCAACGTTCTGGCCGTCGAGCTGCACCGCGCGCCCGTCTCGGAGGTGTTCTACGTGAGCAAGTTCAGGGACTCGCGGCAGTACTTCCTGTGGGACATGGTCGGCCTGGAGGAGGTCCGCCTCACGGGCCGGCCGGGCGAAGCCGTCGTCCCCAACGTGGGCCGCCCTGGGGGCCTTCAGGTCTGGAGCCACCCGGTCTTCGTCTCGGTGCACAACACCGATCACGGCGACCCGGCGGAGGAGCTTCGGCCGATCGAGATCGCCGCCGCGCGGAACGGCGCGTTCTCCGGGCAGGTGGTCGTGGGCTCGCGGGAGGCCATCCGCGGCCTGGTCGCGGCGGCGACGAAGCTGACTCACCCGGCCGGCGCGGCCATCGGCGCCGAGGCGGTGCAGGTCCGCTACGCGCGCCCGGGCAACCACGCCGTAACGCACAACGAGAACCATCTGATTCGCGCGGGCATCCCCCACGAGCGCCTGCGGCGGCGCTTCGACGGGCTGGAGGAGACGCCGCCCGCCGAGGCGCCGGTCGATCAGAAGGCCGGGGGGACAGTCCAGCCCGTCTGGATCACCGTTCGCGTGCCGCCCGACGCCACGCCGGGGAACTACGCGGGCAAGCTGACGCTGCGCGCCGACGGCATCGAGCCCATTGAGGTGCCCGTTCGCCTTCACGTCGCCGGCTGGACGCTGCCGGACCCGAAGGACTATCGCTCGCACATCGGGCTGGTCCAGTCCCCCGAGACGCTCGCCATCCACTATGGCGCCGCGATGTGGTCCGACGCCCACTGGCGGCTCATCGACAGGTCGTTCGCACTGCTCGGCCAAGTCGGGTGCAAGGTCCTGTACATCCCACTCCTGCGGCGGACGTACTTCGGCAACGAGCACTCGATGGTTCGCTGGGTCAAGGAGCCCGACGGCTCATACGGATACGACTTCGGCCTCGTGGAGAAGTACCTGGACACGGCGATCCGCCATCTCGGCAAGGTGCCGGTGGTCTGCCTCTACTGCTGGGACGTCAACACGGGGTCGAAGTATTTCGGCAGCAGGAAGTTCTCCGACAGCGCGGCCCTGCCGTTCTCTCTGCTCGACCCGGCCACGGGCAAGCTCTCCGAGGCCGTGGGGCCCCAGTGGGGCCGGGCCGCGACGTTCTGGAGACCCCTCATGCAGGGCATGCGGAGGATCCTCTCCCTGCGCGGCGTGGGCAACAGCATGATGGTCGGCATCGCCGGGGACCGCCAGCCCAACAAGGACGCCGTGGAGGACCTGAAGGCCGCCGCGCCCGACGCGCCGTGGGTGTGCAGCTCGCACAGCGCTCCGGAGGATTTCTTCGGTCAGCCGGTCGGTTACATGTCCGGCGTGTGGGGGCTGCAAGCTGCGCCCGACCCGGCCGTGAGGCGATACTACGGCTGGAAGAGCCCCGTCCGGATCGTCGCCTTCCCCCGGGCGGGCAGCAGCGTGGTGGGGGTGGGCATGCGGCACCGCAGCGCCCTGGGGGCGTACCTGATCGCCGTCGAGTCGGCGTTGACGGCACGCGGGCGGGGCGAGGGCCTGCGAGGCATCGGGCGATGCGGCGCGGACTTCTGGGCGGTCCTGCCCGGCGTCCGCGGCAAGCGAAGCGTCCTGGGACGCTACCCGGAGACCAGCGCCTGGCACGGCGGCTGGCTGCGTAACTCCACGCCCTACGTCCTCGCCCCCGGCGCCAATGGCCCGGTGGCTACCGTGCGCTTCGAGATGCTGCGAGAGGGCATCCAGGCCTGCGAGGCGCGGATCTTCATCGAAGACGCCCTGACCGACCCGCCCAAGCGCGACCGGCTGGGCGCAGACCTCGCCCGCCGGTGCCAGGAGGTCCTCGACGAGCGCGTGCGGGCCAACCGCAGGGCCATCGCCGGCGGCGGACGGTACCTCACGTGGACGTGGTTCGCCGGGTCGGGCGTCGCCGAGCGGACGGGCCGGCTCTACACGGCCGCCGGAAAGGTCGCCGCCGCGCTTCGTGCGAACAGCGAACCGTGATCGGCCAGCAGATTACACAGACCTGGCGCGCCGCGGCCCCCGGCCGAGGTTAGTCGCCCTGCAACGCCTGGTCGAATATGGATTCCGCCCAGGATACTGTCCGTGCCGCCCAGGTATTCATCCGAGAGGCATCCGGCAGAAGCCCAGGATCATCGTCCGCCGCGGCCTCGTCGTATCGCAGCACCGCGGCGAAGAGGGTCAGAGACGGCAAGGCGAGTGCATCGGGCGGGGCCTCAAGGCCGTTCTTCTGCAATACGTCCGGGAGGACAGCCAGATCGTGCGTCCTGGGGAACTCGACGCCGTGACAAGCCAAGACGCCTTTGATCGCCTTCTCTACTGCCTGCTGGGCGTGGAAGCCGACGCTCCACAGCGGCGCTTCGGGCTCATCGGCCAGGCGAGCCAGGACCCACGCGTCGCCAAGGGCCTTGCTCATGAGAAGTCGGGCGTATTCAGGCGACCTGTTCATACACCTTACCATCCTTGGCGGCCTGGTGGTATACGGTATTCGGCGTGTCCCGCCAGTAGTCGAACTTCTCCTGGCTCACCACGAGAACATCGACCGGTATGAACAGGGGCCGGAGAACCTCTCGCAGGCGCACCATCTCGGCATACCTGTTCTCGACTTCCGGCTCGATGACCAGGAAGTCCACGTCGCTGTCGGGATCCGCCTCGCCGCGCGCGTGGGAGCCAAACAGGATGACCCTGGACTTCGGAGCCGCTTCAAGCAGCAGGCTCACAGCCTTTCTGATGGTTTGCTCATCTGTCAAAGACGCGCCTCTTCGGCGGGGCCCGGCCGCAGGCATGCCTGATCTGGGCTGTCCGGTATTCTATCGCACGCGGGCAAAACACGCCAGCGCGATCCGGGATCGTTCCGCTCCGCGGAATACAGATCGTTCGTGTATCGAAGCCGACGCGATGGGCACCCCAAGGTGTTGAACCCAGTGACAAACTGCCGGGCGATGGAAGGAGACGAGCGCTTTGGCTGACAGGATCGGGTGGGCGTTCGGACTTGTGTTGGCGGCGGGCATCTGGTGTGGTGCGCCGGGTGCGGCCGGCGGCGGCGAGGTGGAGGTCCTCAACGACCGGACCATCTGGCGGTTCCACATGACGTATCGCCCAACCAGCGGCAGGTGCATCAAGGCCACCGTGCCCAAGAAGAGGTGGGTCCGATGGGGCGAGGAGCTGGCCGCCCCCCTGCCCTCGGGGGACTGGATGAAGGCCGATTTCCGCGACGCGTACTGGCCGCGGCGGCGCGGGCCGTTCCTCGGCGGCTACGGCGGCGGGCGATACGTCGGCACGGCCCTGCTCTGCGTTCGCGGCCGCTTCGGCGTGACCGACCCGGCCAGGGTCAAGGGCCTGAAACTCGCCCTGACCTATCGCGGCGGCGTGGTCGTCTACGTCAACGGCAGCCAGATCGCCCGCGCCCACATGCCCGCCGGGAAGATAGAGCCGTTCACCCCGGCCGAAGGCTATCCCCGAAAGGTCTTCGTCACGCCGGACGGCCAGGCCATGCTGCCGGACTACGGGCGCCGCAAGCCCCCCGCCGACGTCCTGGACCGCTTCGAGGCGCGCATCCGCAAGGCCGCGCTCGACCTCCCCCCGACCGTGCTTCGCAAGGGCACGAACGTCCTCGCGCTGGAGCTGCACCGCACGGCCATCCCGCCGGACCTCCCGCTGCCCCGCGGGCGCAGCGTCAACTGGGACACCGTCGGGCTGCTCAGCGCGAAGCTGTCGGCCGAGGCCGGCAGCGCCGTCATGTGCAACGTCGGCCCGCCGGACGGCGTACAGGTGTGGAACGCCGCGCCGCTGCTGCGCGTGGGCCACGACGCGGACTACGGCGATCCCTTCGAGCCGCTGGGGCCCATCGAGCTGATGGCCCCCGTCAACGGGCTGGCCTCCGGGCAGGTGGTCGTCAGCGCGCCGGTGAGGAGGGACCTCGGCGCCTGGCCGTCGGCCGAAATGAGCGACCTGAAGTCCGCCGGCGGCGGCGCGATACGGTCCGGCGCTGTCCGCGTTCGCTACGCAAAGCCGAGCGGGGAATTCGCAGCACTGCTGGACGACCCGGCCGACGAAGTGCGTGCCCTTCCGGGCAGGCCCCAGCTCAGGAGAAGGCCCGAGGAGCCGCCTGCTACGCGGGTCCGTCCCATCTGGGTGACCGCGAAGGTCCCCGCCGACGCCAGGGGCGGAAGGTACACCGGCGAACTGGCCATCAAGGGCCCCGGGGTCGCCGCCCGCGTGCCCGTCGAGCTGACCGTCTACGGCTGGAAGCTCCGCGAGCCCCGCCAGTGGCGGACGTGGGTGAACCTGCTCCAGTCGCCGGAGTCGGTGGCCGGGCGGTACGGCGTGACGCTGTGGTCGGATGAGCACTTCCGGCTGATGGCCAGGTCGATGGAGCTGATGGGCCGGGCCGGCAGCGACCTGCTCGGCATCTCCGCTGTCGCCCGGAACGTCTTCGGCAACGATCCGGCGCTGGTCTTTCGCAGGGCCGACGGCAGATACGTGCCGGAGCTCAAGTTCGTCCAGCGCTACCTCAAGCTCTACGACCGCATCGCCGGCGAGCCGAAGTTCCTCTGTCTCCACGTCTGGAGCTACGGGATGTACTACCCCGGCGCCCGCCGGGACGGCAAGAAACGGGGATACAAGGGACCGTATCCGTACCGGGCGAAGACGATCCCGATCATCGAGCTGGCGGGGGACAAGCTCACGGCCGGCGAAGTCCCGATCTACGGCGAGCCGGGCGCGGAGGAGACTTGGCGCCCCGCGATGGACGGCCTGCGGGCCATCGTCAGGAAGTTGGCCTGGCGCGAGGAGTGCATCCTGCTGGGCACGGCCGGCGACACCTGGCCGAGCCCGGCGACGGTGAGCTTCTTCAAGAGGATAGCCCCGTACGCGCGGTGGCGGTCGATCTCGCACGGCGGCGGGGTCGTCAGGTGGGGCCCCACCGACGCCGACCGCACGCAGCCCAACGGCATGGTGGTGGGCTACTGCGAGGCGGTCCGGCGGATCACGAACGGCCGGCAGAAGCTCGCCCACGCGCCCGTCGCGTGCAATTCCCGCGACTGCGTCCGGTCGGACCCGTTCCATTACCGTTCGCTGCCCGGGGTGAACACGATCAGCGCGAACTTCGACGGCTTCTGCTGGAAGGGGCTGGACTACTGGACGTACATCACGCCCGAGGGAAGGCTGCGCAGCGCCCTGAACACGGACGTGCACTTCGGCAACATCGTGGGCTCCACGCCGCGGACGATCGCCGCGCCGGGTCCGGGCGGCGCGGTGGCCACCGTCCAGTACGAGATGCTCCGCGAGGGCATCCAGGACTGCGAGGCGATGCTGCTGATCCGCGACGCGCTCAACGACCCCGCCCGGCGCGCCAAGCTCGGCGAGGACCTCGCCCGCCGCTGCGAGGCGGTCCTGGAGAACCTGCTGTGCCTGCTGGAGACCGGCCACCGCTACGCCCCGCACGGCGGCGGAGACGTCCGGCGCCACGTGGGGCGCCTGTACGCCGCCGCGGCGGACGTGACCGCCGCACTCGGTGGGGTCCGATGAGCCCGGCACGGTCGGCCATCTCCCGCACCTCGGCCGCATGCCTGCTGACGGCGGGGTTGCTCTTGCGGTCCGCCCCGCTGCGGGCGGGCGACTGGCCCACGTGGCGAGGCAATCCCGCACGTACCGGCGTGTGCGGCGAGAAGCTCCCCGACGAGCTGCATCCGTACTGGGTGCAGCAGCGACGCCCTCAGCGGACCGCCTGGAAGGACGAGGCCGTCATGCGGTTCGACCGGAGCTACCTGCCCGTCGCCGGCGGGGGCCTCCTGTTCGTCGCCTCGACGGTAAGCGACAGCCTGTCGGCCTGCGACCTGGAGACGGGGCGGGAGAAATGGCGTTTCTACACGGGCGGCCCCGTTCGCGTGGCCCCGGCTGCGTGGAGACAGAAGGTCTACCTCGCCTCGGACGACGGCTTCCTGTACTGCCTCGCCGCCGCCGACGGGAAGCTCAAGTGGCGTTTCCGCCCCGGCCCGCGCGACCGCCGGCTGATCGGCAACGAAAGGCTGATCTCCACCTGGCCGGTGCGCGGCGGGCCCGTGGTGGCCGACGGGGTCGTATACCTGGCCGCCGGCGTCTGGCCGTTCATGGGTACCTTCGTGTACGCACTCGACGCCGAGACGGGCAGGATCGTATGGGTCAACGACTCGGCGAGCTTCACGTTCCGCAGGATGCCTCACCCCGGCTCGGCGAGCTTCAACGGGCTCAGCGCCCAGGGCCACCTCGCGGTCGCGGGCGACAAGCTGATCGTGCCCGGCTCGGCCTCGACGCCCGCCGTCTTCGACCGCCGGACCGGCGAGTTCCTCCATTACGGCGACGGCGCCACCGGGCCCCGCGTCGCCGCCGCGGGGCGACTCGCCCTCGCCGGAGGACGCATCTTCGAGATCAACACCGGCCATTCCGTGCGCCTCAAGGACGCCGGGCGATTCGGCCGGACCGTGCTCGCCGAGAAGGCCTGGTACACGTCGTCGGGCATCTACGACCCGGCCAGCGTGCGGATCAACGAGGTCACCATCCAGGTCCCCGAGACCACGGACCCAAACGGGCCGACGTACCCGAAGCAGGTCTTCGAGGGCACGATCGGACGGTTGGACGGCAGGAGGCGGCTGAAGCTGGGCACCCCCTGGCTGCTGGCTGGCTCGCGCCTCGTGACCACGGGGAAGATCACCCGAAGCAAGCTCCCCAAGGGCCACACGAGCGTGCAGGTCCTGGACGTGTCGGACGGCGGCGGCGAGCCGAAGGTCCTCTGGCAGAGGAACGTCGAGGGTACGGTCTGCGACGCGCTTGCCGCCGACGGGAAGCTCCTCGTGGTGACGCTCGAAGGGGACATCCATTGCTTCGGCCCCAAGCGCCTGGAGCCGCGAACGCACCGCTTCGCGGGCGTCGGCGCCCCCTCCCGCCCCAAGTGGCGGGACCGTGCCGAGGCCGTCCGAAAGGCGACGGGCGCTTTCCGGGGCTACGGCCTTGTCCTGGGGCTGAAGGACGGGGGGCTGGTGGAGGAGCTGGTGCTCAACACTCGACTCCACGTCGTCGCCGTCGACACCGACCCTGGCCGCGTCAACGCCCTGCGGCGTCGGCTCGACGGGATCGGCGTGTACGGGAGTCGTGCGGCCGCGATCGTCTCGGACCCCGCGCTGCTCACCTTCGCGCCGTACCTCGCGAGCCTGATTGTCTCTGAAGACCCTGCCCGGGCCGGCTGGGAGAGGCGAGTCGAGCTCGTCGGTAAGCTCTTCCATCCCCTGCGTCCCTACGGCGGCGCGGCCTGCCTGGAGCTGGCTTCCGAGCAGCACGAGCAGTTCACCAGGTGGGTCGAGGAGGCGAAGCTTGTCGGCGCCGAGGTGAAGCACGTCGGCGGCCTGACGGTGCTTCGCCGGCCGGGCGCGCTGAGCGGCTCGGCCGACTGGCTCGGCCAGAACGCCGACGCTGCCAACACGCGTTGCAGCCGCGACCGGCTGGTCTTCGCCCCGCTCGGCGTATTGTGGTTCGGCAACGCCCTGTCCAACCGCCTGATCCTGCCCCGGCACGGGGAGGGGCCGGTCGAGCAGGTGGTCGGCGGGCGGCTGATCATCGAGGGCGGCGACTCCCTCAGCGCCGCCGACGTCTACACCGGGCGGCTGCTGTGGACGCGCGAGTTCCCCGACGTCGGCAAGTACTACAACGTGACCAAGCACTCGCGGGGCGCCCACGCCATCGGGAGCAACTTCCACGCCGTCGCCGACGCCGTCTACGTCGCCGCGGGCACGAGCTGCCACGTGCTCGACCCCGCCACCGGCCGAACGAGAGGGCGGTTCCGCCTCCCCGACGGCTCGACCTGGCAGTACATCTCCGTCTACGAGGACCTGCTCGTCGCCGCCCAGCACCCCATCGTGGACAATCCCCAGGCGCCCAGGCGCTACAGCAGCCCCACGTCCAGCAAGGCCCTGGTCGTGATGGACCGCCGCACCGGCCGCGTGCTCTGGTCGCGAACGGCCGCCGAGAGCTTTCGCCATTACGGCGTTGCGGCCGGGCGGGGAAAGCTCTTCTGCATCGACCGGACGGCCCCCGAGACGCTCAGGAAGCTCGCTCGCCGCGGGCTCAAGCACAGCGACACGCCTCGGGTCCTGGCACTCGACGCCCGTACGGGGAAGCTCCTCTGGCAGAGCACCGAGGCCGTCGGGGGCGCGCTGAGCTACTCCCAGGAGCACGACGTCGTCCTGTCCGCCGGGGCGCTGCGCGGCAGCGACGGAGAGCTGATCTGGTTCAACCCGATCGACGAGGACGAGGAGATCGACCCGGCCGCCGGGCCCGCGACCAGGACGGGCGCGGGCGCCACCGAGGCCCACCTGTGGTGGGGCAAGTGGGGGCCGATGCTCCACGGGCGGACCATCCTCACGCAGCAGCAGCGGGCCTTCGACCTGCTGACGGGCAGGCAGAAGACCTACAGGGACGCCCGCGGCCGGGAGAGGCAGTGGCGCTACCCCCGCAGTCACGGCTGCGGGCCCATGGCCGCCAGCGAGCACCTGATCACGTTCCGCAGCGGCTGCGCGGGCTTCTTCGACCTGAAGAACAACGGCGGCACGGGCAATCTCGGCGGCTTCCGGGCCGGGTGCACGGCCAACCTCATCGTCGCCAACGGCGTCCTGAACGCCCCGGATTACACCCGCACGTGCGGCTGCGCGTATCAGAACCGCTCGTCCCTCGCCCTGATCCACATGCCCGACGTGGAGTACTGGACGTTCGGCGCCGCTCCGGCGACCGGGCGCGTGGGCTTCAACTTCGGCGCCCCCGGCGACCGGCGCTCGGCCGACGGGACGCTCTGGCGGGAAACGCCCAACGCCATCCTGCCCAAGTACGGCGGAAGGACGCTCGTGGCGACCGTCCCCGAGAAGCCCAGGCGGTTCTATCACCATTCCTCCCGCATGAACGCCGCCGATCCGTGGAAGTGGATCGGCGCCTCCGGGCTGGTGGGCATCCGCTCGGCGAAGCTGCCGCTGGACGACGTCGATCCGAACCGGGAGCTGACCGTTCGCCTGTACTTCTGCGAGCCGGGCCCCGCGAAGCCCGCGGGGAGGGTCTTCAGCGTCTCGCTGGACGGCAGGCAGGTCCTTGAGGACCTCGACGTCGCCGCCGAGGCCGGCGGGCCGTTCCGCACACTCGTAAAGCAGTTCCCCGGCGTACGCCCCCGCCGCCGCGACGCCATCGAGCTGACGTTCACGGCCAGGGCCGGCGAGCCGCTCATCTGCGGGGCCGAACTGATCCAAACCGAATGACCCGGGCAGTCCGCCGCGGGGCCGCCGATTCCCCTACGGCATGTTCCGGATCAGGCCGAAGTCGCCGGTCGCGGCGGCCTCCAGGACCGGGCCCATGTACTCGTCCACCGTCTCGGCGGACAGCGGCACGGGCATGTTCCGGAGCTTCATCTCCAGCCTGGGGTCCCTGGCCGCGCTGAGGCAGCGCTCGACGTGGGCCTCGGTGAAGCCGGCGACCTGCGACAGCGAGACCGGAAAGCCGATGTCCCTCGAGAGGTTGACCATGCCCTCGGCGACGGCCAGGCCGAGGTCGCGCCCCGAAAGGCGGTCCAGGTCGGCCGTGACGTAGCCCGCCCGGCGGTAGACCTCGCCGACCCCGCGAAGCCTCTCCCCGATCGCCGGGGCGAAGAAGACGACGTAGTACGGGTTCATCACCGCGCACGCCCGCCCGTGCGGGAGGATGTCCACCAGCGAGAAGCTGTTCAGGTGCGCGCCGCCGGTGCCGCCGACCATGATGGCGCAGCCGCCGAGGTCGGTGCCCAGTCCCAGCGCCTCCCGCGCCGCCAGGTCGCCGGGGTCCTCGACGGCTGCCTTGAGATTCGCGACGATCAGCTCGATGCCCGGAAGGCAGATCCGCTCGGCCCGGGCGAGCCGGTCCTCGCCGATACCGAGAAGGACCTCCAGGCAGTGGGCCACGCCGTCCAGCGCGCCGTCCATCGTGAAGTCCCTCGACATCGTGGCCGTCCAGCGGTAGTCGAAGATCGCCTTCGGCGGGACGATCGCCTCGTCCACGATAAGCATCTTCTGCGCCGTCTTGACGTCGGTGATGTTGGAGTACTTCGTCAGGTGTGCGGCCGAGCCGCTGGCGAGCTGGGCGGCGACGACCGGGGGCATCTCCCGCCCGGCGTCGGCGAGCATCCGGCTGACCTGCCCTACGCCGAAGTAAGCATCGAGGTCCGGATATCGGTCGGCCAGCGTGGCGTATGCCGCAGCCGCCTTCGCCGCGTCGATCCCGCTGCCGCCGCCAACGGAGACGATCACGTCCGGCCGTCTGGAGCCGATCTCCTCGGCGATGCGGAAGACGTCCTCTCGCGGCGCGTTGGGCCCGGCGCCGCGGACGAGATCGCCCGCCAGCTCCACGCCGGCCGCCGACAGAGTCGCTCGAACCGCCTCGTGAACGGGCGCGGCCCAGTCGGCTCCCAAGCCGCTGACGATCGCCGCCGCCCGCCTGCCGAGCCCGGCCGCCAGCCCGCCGAGCCGGTCGAAACACCCCAGGCCGAACACGTAATCGTCGCCCTTGAGCTCACGCAGCAGCTCGGCAGCCCGTTCCTTCTCGTCCACCTCTATGCCTTTCGCAGTGCCTCCGCGGCGTTCGTTGCCCGGGCGATTCTCCCCTCCCGCGATCGGCCTGTAAACACCGAGATAGCAGCCGTGGACGCGATGGACGATAATGTCCCGCGACTGCCGATGTCTCAGAACAATGGGAGAGAGCAGCGATGCAACTCACGGTCATTCTCCTGGCGGCGGCGATATGGGCGGCGGCCCCGAAGGCCTCTGCCCCCGCCAAGCCCGCGGTGCTGCTTGCGGGCTCCGACGGCGGCGGCTGCGGCTATCAACTGGCCCGGCGGCTCGCGAAGGGAGGCTTCGCGCTGCGCCGCGCCGCCCGCCTGTCGGGCCGGCCGCTCACCTGGCAGCAGGCGAGGCGGCACAACGTCATCGTCCTGTCGGGGCTCGGGCGGGCCAACGCCGACATGACGCTCGGGCAGACGCAGCAGACGATCGACGTGCTGAACCGCTACCTCCAAGCCGGCGGCGGCGTCCTCATGTTCGGGGCGTTCGGGCAGATGGCCACGGACAAGCCGCCCCAGGAGGCCTTCCTCAAGCCGCTGGGCCTGCGGCCCCTCTTCGACGAGCTGGTGCTCGACCCGCAGACCGGCACCGCGGCCACGGCGTGGAAGCTGCCCTTTGCCCACACGACGGCCGTGGTGCCCTCAGCGGTGACGGCCGGCGTCAAGTCGCTGTGGTACCCGGTGCCGAGCGGCAGGCCCGGCGGGCAGAACCACACGACTTCCTTCGTCGCGGACGACTCGTGGCAGGTCGTCGTCCGCGGGTCGAAGTCCTCCTTCACGCGTCCGGGGCCGACGGCGGGCACCGCGCGGGCGGGCCGGATGGGCACGCACAGGCGCGACGTGCCGATCGTGGCCGTCCGGCAGGTCGGCAAGGGCCGCACCGTGTACCTCGGCGTCACGCACGAGTACCTGACCGGCCCGCACGCGGCGAGCACGCTGGAGGGCGTCGTTCTCGAGCGCGGCCTGCGGGGCGCCGCCTCCGACGGCTACAGGCTGTTCGTCAACGCCCTGCGATGGCTGGCGGCGCCTTCGTCGGCGTCGAGAGGTCTTGGCGGGGCGGTCATGGACCCGGCCATGCTGGCCAACCCCCACGAGACGAAGTTCCGCAAGCCCTTTTCATGGGCGAAAGAGATTGCCTTCCCGCCGGTCGAGCCGGCCTGTCCGGGCGCGATCGGGGCGCGAAGCCGTTATTCCGGCGGCAAGGCGACGGCGGACGAGTGGGCGGCAGCGGCGAAGGCAAAGGGCCTGGCCTTCGTCGTCTTCCTGGAGGACTTCCGCCGCCTGTCCGCGGCGGACTTTGCGCGCCTCAAGGCCGACTGCGCCCGCCTGTCGTCGCCCGAGTTCGCCGCCGTCCCGGGCTTTGCGATCGACGACGAGGTCGGCAACCACTACTTCTACTTCGGCGCGACGTTCCCCTACCCCGAGGCGAAGTTCCTGTCGCCCGACGGCAAGGTCTTCCGATCTCACGACCCGGGCCTCGGCCGCAAGGACCCGCACGTCAGGGGCCAACTGGCCATGACGACGCTCGACTACGCGTACTCGATCTCCAGCTTCAAGCTGACGTGCGGCAACTACCTCTTCGGCCGCGACGCCGCGCCGTTCGCCGATTTCTTCTCCAACTGGGACGCGGCGGGCGTGGTCACGGCGGTCGGCGGGAAGGTCGTCGAGGACGCCACCGGTGACTTCCTGAAGCTGGCGGACTCCGGCCAGGGGCCCCTGCCGCTCGTCATCGACCTCATGGACGACCCAGCACAACTGGGGTCATCCGGCTGGCGGACGGTCCTGCGGCTGCCCGCGACCGGCGGAGGCATCATCGGCGGATCGCTCCGGGCGGAAAGCCGCGTTCGCGACTACTTCAACTGCTGGCACCACTATCCGGACAACCCCGGCAAGATCTACGTCACCGCGGGGCCAGAGATCGAGAGCTGGTCGTACGTCGGCCCGCGCGACTACGAGGGCAACCTCAAGGGCGACTTCGTCTGGCAGAACTATCGCTGGCGGCTGCGGGGCGTGGCGTCCTCCCCGGCCGGGCTGAAGGAGGTCGTCGTGTACGACGGCACGGAGGTCTTCCGCCGCTTCCTGCCGGGCGGGAAGAAGCGATTCGAGTTCACCCTCGACCTCACCCACGACAAGCAGCACAACCTCGTTCCGATCGCGGTTGACCTGGAGGGCCGCCGGGCCGTCGGCGGAGAGCACTGGGACCGCAACCACCGCCTGGAGGAGTTCATGTGCGGCGACCGGAACAACCAGCTCTCTTACGGCTACCTCACGAACAGCCGGGGGATCGGCCTCCTGCTGGGCGGCAACCAGACGCTCTGCACGCCGAACAAGCGGATCGCCCCGGGCATCTCGCCGTCGGGCACGTTCAAGAACGACGGCCTGCTGGGCGCCCCGGCGTTTGACGGCTCGGCCGGCGGGGAGCCGCAGGTGTGGGAGAACGTCGTGCCCGCAGGACCCGCCGGGCCGGCGATGCGGCCGAGGGTCAACGAGGCGCGGCGACTGCTGCACACCTGCGACGTGCACGTCGGCCAAGGCCTCCGCGAGCATCGCTTCGCCGACGGCGTCGAGGTCCACAACGTCTGGCACACCCTCTGGCGGACCGAGCCGGCCGAGCACTACACCGTCACGCGGCGGAACCACTTCTTCCAGGTCGACCCCGACAGCCCGCTGGCCGTCTTCCTCTGGCAGATCGACCTTCACCTGAAGCGGGACCTGCCGAACAAGGGCTTCTACGTGGCCATGATGGGCGCGGGCGAGACGAGGCTGTGGGCGCTGCGGACCGACGACGGCGCCGCGTGCTCGGGCGCGTGGGAGCACACGGCCCTCTCCGCGGCCCGCACGATCCGCGCGGGCTTCGGCAGGGGCTGCTACGCCGCCTTCCTGGACTCGCCGCTCGGCGGGGCGGCCATCTTCCCGCTGACCGACGGCCTGGAGGCGTCGCTCCGCCTGCCGCGGCGAGACTCCCTGGCCGTGATGCTCCCGGCCGAACACGCCCCGCAGAAGAAGGGCCGCAAGAAGACGATCCGCTTACTGCTGCTGGGCATCCCGCGCATCACCGAGCACACCAGGGCCCTGCCGTCCTCGTCCAACGAGGTCGTCGAGCGCTTCTACCACGACTTCGGCCTCGACGGCGGCAAGACGGGCTACACGGTGGAGGCCGCGGCCGGCACGGTCGCGGACAGGCGGTACATCCTGGACATCGACGGCCGGCGGGATGCGTGCTTCTCCGGCCGGTTGACCGGCAGGCTCATCTCCAGCCTGCCGATCACCGTGTCCGGCCTGAACGACAAGTGGTCCAGCTTCCTCTACGACCGCCAACGCAAGGCGGCCCGCCCCATCGGCACGTTCGAGGGCAAGGCATGGGCGACGGTGTGCCTGACCGGGCGCCTCGACCTCTTCATCGGCCAGCCCGTCACGGCCGACGACCCCAGGCTGACAATCCAGCTCACGCAGAGCGGCGAGGACGCCTGGCGCCTGGAGGTCCACAACCCCACCGACGCCGCCATCGAGACGACCATCCGCAAGAGCCCCCACTTCGACCCCCTGAAGGACAAGCCCTTCACGCACGAGACGCTGACCATCCCTCCCGGCAGCTCCGTGCACAGGGAGCTCTGATCGCCGAACAGGCTCCAGCGGCAGCAGCGCGACCCTCGCCCGGGCCGCTCGCCTGCCTACCGCTTTCCCCTCAGCAGCCAGCTCCTGGACGGGCGGGCCTTCTTCTTGCCGCCTTCGGGCTTCCCGCGGACGGGGCCGACGTATTCGGTGGCGATCACGATGTCGTCGAACCATACCTCCATGACGCGGCTGGCGGGCTTGGGGTCCTTGTTGTGGCGGGCGGGCTGGTCGGTGTTGTAGTACAGCAGCCAGAAGCTGTTGATCTTCAGCTTGTCCGTCGTGCGCCAGCGGAAGCCCTTGAATCGCCCGTACAGCTCGCCGTCCACCCAGAAGGCCTGCTCGCCGTCGGCCTTGCTTGGCTGGGAGTTGGCCTTGAGCATGGCCTCGACGCAGTACCACCGCCCGGGCTGGATGGGCTCCTGCTTGCCGTTGTAGACGCTGCCCCAGCGGGTCTTCATCTCGTGCCAGTAGGTGTAGAAGTTCCACACCCCCGGCGGGGGAAAGCGGCCCCATCGCCCGGTGGGCTCGATGCCGGTGGAGAACTTCGCGTTCCCCGCCGGCGTCGTGCCCGCGCCGCCCTTGGGCCACGGCCTGGGGTCGATGTCGGCCACGAGGTGCACGAAGTGGTGTATGTAGCCGGTCTTCGGGTGGAACCTGACGTAGAAGCGGGCGTACATGGTGTCGGCGCCCTTCGTGTGCGTGAACAGGTGGCCGTTCTTCGATATGTGCAGGCTCTTTCCGCCCGGCGAGCCGGCGGGGACGTCGCCAGACAGCTCGATGTTCTCCTTCTTGCCGACGTTGCCCCACCGCGCGCCGATCTGGGCCACGGTGCCGGTCTCGAAGTCCTCGACGAACAGCACCCGCGGGTCGAGCTCGATGTTCTCGTCGCCGGGATACAGGGAGGCCAGCCCGCCCTTCTCGGGGCCCGGCGCGGTCGCCGACGCCCGCGGCGGCAGGCTGCCCTTTCCCCCGGGCGCACCCGCGGCCAAGAGAGCCAACATTATCGCAAGCATCGTCGAGGTCATCATCCTGCCGTCCTTTCCGTTGGCTGAACACCTCCTTTAACGCCGCCATTCCTTGCGGAGTTCCTGCGCGGGTGTGGTCGGCTTTCGGTGGCAATATCCGCTGGCTCCGCCACCGCCGGGTTTATCCCGGCGGGGCCATGATTGACGTCGAGCACGCAGGCTTCTGCTCTATCAGGCCACCGCCGGGCTCGCCCCGGCGGGGCCATGACTTGTCGGCCGACCACAACCGACCGTGGCGCAGTCGTCGCCCCGCCGGGCCAAGCCCGACGGAGGCGCGGATGGCCGGCAATGCCCACTGGACGCCAGTCATCATCCCGCCGGGGCGAGCCCGACGGTGATCCCAAGGTCACAGCCGCCACCGCCATGGGACCGCACCCTCCTGCGCCGCTGCGGCAGGCTTTCGCTGGCATACGCCGGCGTCGGCGCCGAGAATGAAACGGCGACCTGAGGGAGAGAGGCATGGCATACCGCGAGTGCGACCGGACGAGGGCATGCGCGAAGCTCATCAGGCCGGCGGCGGTCGGTTGTTTCCTGATCTGCCTCCTCGCCGGCGCCGCCCGGGGCGGCACGACCTGGCCGACGCTGCACAGGGACTACCAGCGCAGCGGCTACACCGACGAGGTGATCGCCGGGCCCTACGAGCGGAAGTGGTACCGCGACTTCCACGACGAGATGATCGCCACGCGCGTCGAGGCGATCGTGGCCGAGGGCAAGTGCTTCGTGGGCACGTTCGCGGGCAACATGTACGCGCTGTCCGTCCAGGACGGCAGGACGCTGTGGACGTTCAAGGCGACCGGGCCGATCGGGGCTTCGCCCTGCTACGCGCGCGGGAAGTTGTACTTTGGCGCCGACGAGGGCTTTGCGGCGGGACGCCTCTACTGCCTCAACGCCGCCGGCGGGGCGCTCCTCTGGAAGTACGACGCCGGCGCGGGCATCTGGGTCTCGCCCGCCTGCGATGGAAAGAACGTGTATTTCGGCGACCGCGCCGAGGTGTTCCACGCGGTCTCGGCCGCCGACGGCAAACGCGCCTGGACGTTCCGGACCGGCGGCATGATCCTCAAGCCCGCGTCGTTCTCGCCGGACGGGGGGCGGATCGTCTTCGGCGCCGAGGACATGCACGTGTACTGCCTGGATCCAGCCGGCAAGCTGTTGTGGAAGTCCAAGAAGCTCGCGGGACTGTCGCTGCGGGACCAGGGGCCGACGATCTGGCGGGGCCTGGCGATCGTCCGGACGAGCCCGGCCGACGGCTTCCACACCGTGCTCGGCCGCAACGGCGACGTCCTCAAGCGCATCCAGTTGGCCATCCCCATCGGGCCGGAGGACAAGGTCCTGCTGGACAAGTGGAACGACCTGATGATGCACCCCACGCCGCGGCGGCGAAAGGCGGAGCAGGACGGCATCATCCAATACCTCCGCGAGAACCCGCACGACCAGAGCTTCCACGCGCTGAAGCTGACCGACGGCTCGCAGCCGTGGATCGCCCCGGTATTCTACACGGCCGGCCTGCACAACCCGCCGACGCCGCCGACGTTCGACCCGAGGACGGGCCGGCTTTACACGTTCTACCGCAGCGCGCTGAGCTACTACCTCCGCGGCGTGCGGCGCTACAACGCCCTGGCGCGGGTCCGCCGCGAGGACGGGCGGGTGGACTTCGTGTACCCCGAGCAGCGCCACGACGCCGGTCGAGCCTGGTACGGCATGCCGATGATCGGCGACGAGACGCAGGCCCTGAGCATCATGGGCGACTGGCTGGTGGCCACACACCAGGGCGACATCGGCGCGCTGAACGTCAAGACGGAAAAGGTCATGCGCATCTGGACCGGGCGGGACACGTACGGCGGGATCTTCGGGCCCCGCGTCGTCCCGGGGAGCTTCAAGGGCGCTCGCGAGCTTGCCCGGAAAGGGTACCTGACGGGCATGGCCAACGAATGGCACGGGCCGGACCGGAGCATCTGCGCGATCGCCGAGGGGCGCATCTTCTGGGTCGTCGGCTCGCAGGTGGTCTGCATCGCCGGCCCCAACGTGCCGCGGACGCCCACCGGCGGCCTCAAGGCCCCGCCGATGATCAGGAAGAAGGTGCTCGGGGGAATCGGCGGCAACGTATCGACGGCCGGCAGCGGCGGGTTCGACGAGGCCGTCAAGCCCCTGACGATGGGGCCGGAGCAGGTCGGGCCGTACGTGCAGAGCCCGCCCGCCGCGACGCGCAAGCACGCCAAGACATCGCTGGCCGCCGCGCTGCGCCGGCGGCTGGACGACGAGGTGCTGGAGCTCGTCGAGGGCGGGCCCTGGGCGGCGTTCATCGTCGAGCTGGGCATCAGCCGGGAAGAGCGCCACTTCTGGCGAACGGCCGAGACCATCCAGACCGTCGCCCTGGCCCTGCCGCACCTCTCGCCCGCCGTGCGCGCCAAGGCCGTCAAGTATCTCGACGAGCTTGTCGAGGCGGGCTGCCCGCTTGAGACGCCCGTCTTCAGCGCCCCCCAGGCCAGGCGCCGCGAGGCCTACGACCTCGGGCCCGGCATGAAGGCCTTCGCGGCCAGGCGGCCGCGGCAGGAGGCGACCGTCGAGGACCTCTATGCCCTGTGGGCCTATGCCCATTACGCCGATCGCTGGGAGAAGGTGCTCCCGCAGGCCAAGGCGATCGGCAAGCTTCTCGCCGGGCACGCCGACGGGGAGGTGAAGTTCGACCATCGCGACCCGTACAACGACTCGGCCGAGCACCTGAATGCCCGTATCGCCGGCACGCTTGCCGCGGCGCGGATCCTCGGCAAGGCGGGCGCGACCGACGGGGCCCGACGGGCGGCCTCGCGCCTGGCGGAACTGGTGATGCATCGTGTCCATCACGAGCGGGCGGATACGGAGCTGATCCGCGGCACGGGCGGACGCCGCGGCCACGCCGCCAAGGTGCCCCGGTACATCGGCCTCGTGCCCGAGCTGTCGGCCGTACTTCGCGAGCACGCCGGCAAGCAATTGACGCGGAACGTTCGCGGCCTGATGGCCGGGCTGGGCGTCTGGTACCAGGCCCTCGGCGAGAGGATGATCGGCGGGGAGAACTACATCTCCCCGCCGCACTTGGCGAGGGGCATGTTCGCGGCCCTGGCCGACGGCGTGGGCGCCTCGCCGGAAGAGCTGGCCGCGAAGCTCGATCACCCGTGGTGCAAGGCCGACCTGTATTACATCGAGAAGCTCTCGGCGATCCTGCGCCAAGTGGATAAGGCGAGGTAGTTCCTGCAAGGGAGGCGGAACATGGCTGTGCGGTTAGCCGCCGGAGTGTGTGTTGTCGCGGCCGCCTCTCTCGGCCCCGCCGCAGATGCAGTGGCCCTTCGCTCGATGATCGAGGCCGACTGGTCCGCTCAGGAGAAGCGACTGGGACGCACGTGCGCCTCGCCCGAGGCAATCCGCGACGTGCTTCGGCGAACCGAACGCCTGCTGACCGACGTTCCCGCGATACACCCGCCCGCGGCGGTCCTGCGGCGTCTGCGGCAGCAGGCGGACAGGCTCGATTCACTCGATGAGCCAGGGCGCCTGGCGCTGTATCGAGAGGCCCGCTGGATCGCGCGGGACCTTGCCTTGAGCAACCCGCTGCTGGCCGGGAAGCCCATCGTCTTCCTGAAGCGCCGCCGCTTCATCTGCCAGATGCTCCACGAGTATCTCGGGTACTACTGCGACTACGGCGACGTCGCCGGCGGCGGGATATACGTCCTGCTGCGTCCCGGGCGGTCGCTGGAGGTGCGCGATCTGATCGGCGGGCGGCTGCCGCGCGGCAACTACACCACGCTCGCGCTGTCGTACGACGCGCGGACGGTCTACTTCGCCTTCGCCGAGCGGGCCGCGGGGAAGCACGATTTCTACTCGCCGCAGCGGCGCTGCTTTCACATCCACGCCGTGGGCGCTGACGGCGCGGGCCTCCACCGGCTCACCGACGGGGCGCACGACGATTTCGACCCCTGCCCGCTGCCCGACGGCGCGATCGCCTTCATGTCCACGCGCCGGGGCGGCTTCGTCCGGTGCAATAACCCCTGGGAGCCCCTGCCGGCCTACACGCTGCACCGCATGGACCTGCCTACCGGACAGGCAGGCGGCGACGGGCGAAACATCCGCACGCTGTCGTTTCACGAGACGAACGAGTGGCATCCGTCCGTGCTGTCCGACGGGCGGATCGTCTACTCGCGGTGGGACTACGTCGATCGCTCGGCGGCCAACTTCCACGGGCTCTGGGCCAGCAATCCCGACGGGACGAACCCCGCGATCCTGTTCGGCAACTACACGAGGCGGATCAACGCCTGCTTTCAGCCGCGGGCGATTCCCGGCTCCAGGCGGATCGTCTTCATCGCCGGCGCCCACCACGCCGACGTGGGCGGATCGCTCGTCATCGTCGATCCCGCGCGCACGGGCCTGGACCCGAAGACCGGGGAGGATCGCTTCGAGGCCGTCGAGGCCCTCACGCCGGAGGTGTGCTTTCCCGAGGCCTCCGGCTGGCCGAAGAGCTACTTCCACAGTCCCTGGCCGCTGTCGGAGGACCACTTCCTGGTCGCCTTCGGCTACGACAAGCTGCCGGGCATGAGCAGCGGGAACCGGAAGCGCGACACGACGGGGCTGTATTACTTCGACCGGTTCGGCCATCTGGAGCTGCTGTACCGCGAGGAAGGCATATCCTGCATGTATCCGATCCCGCTGGCGGCGCCGCGGCGGCCGCCCGTTGTCGCCGGCAGGGGCGAGTCGGACCTCGGCGAAGAGGGCGAGTTCATCCTCGCGGACGTCCGGCGGAGCCACTTCCCGCTGCCGGCGGGCCGCGCCGTCAAGGAGCTGCGAGTCTTCCAGATCCTTCCCAAGTCAACGACCCACATCGTCAACCAGCCGCGGATCGGCCACGCCAACGCCGAGAGCGCCCGCATGCTGCTCGGCACGGTTCCCGTCGAGGCGGACGGATCGGCCTACTTCCGCGCCCCCGCCCGCAAGCCGCTGTACTTCCAGGCGGTGGACGCGACCGGGCGCGCGGTCCAGAGCATGCGAAGCGTCACCTACCTCCAGCCCGGCGAGCGCCGCGGGTGCGTCGGCTGTCACGAGCCCGTCGGCAGCGTGGCGGCGGCGCGTCGGCTCCTGGCGCTGGCCCGGCCGCCGTCGGTCATCCGGCCCGGGCCGGACGGGACACGCCCGTTCAGCTACCCGCGACTCGTGCAGCCCGTGCTGGACCGCCACTGCGCGCGCTGCCACGACGGCAAGAACACCGAGGGGCCGAAGCGGCCGGTCCTGACCGGTGAGCCCGAGGGCACCTTCACCCGCTCGTACAACGGCCTCAGGCCCTACGTCCGATGGTACGAGTGGGGCGGCGGCAGCATCTCGGCGAACGTCACCCGACCGGGACGCATAGGGGCGGACGCCAGCCGGCTCATGGGCATCCTCACGGGACCGCGCCACGCCAGGCGCGTGAAGCTCCCCGAGGAAGACCGGCGGCGGATCCACATCTGGCTCGACGGCAACGTGCCCTTCTACGGCACGTACGGCAAAGCCCAACAGCACGCCCAGATGGCCGGCAAGGCCGTCCTCCCGCCACAGCTTCAGTAGCAGCCCCGCGCGATGAGCGGCTCCCTCACTGCCTCTCCCTGGCCGGCCACCATCCGTCGATGAGCCTCTTCAGGTGCTTCACTCTGTCGGGCTGCCTGGCGGCGAGGTCGGTCTTCTCGTGTGGATCGGCGAGCACATCGTACAGCTCGACCTTCCCCTTGCGGCTTCCGGCCGCATGGTGGACCAGGAGCTTCCATTGGCCCTCGATGCACCAGCGGGTGTGGAGGCTCTTGACGGGATCGTTGATGTCCGCGACGTCGTGGGCGAAGGCCGCGCCGTAGACGGACTTGCGTTTGGCCAGCGCGGCGGCGTCCAGCAGGTTCACTCCGGGCAGCTCGGCGGGCGGGGCGAGCCCGCAGGCCGCCAGGATGGTGGGAACGAGGTCGATGCTGCTGGCGAGCGTCTTCTCGTCGCGGCGCGGCTTGATCCTGCCCGGCCAGCGGAGCATGATCGGCGTCCGCACGCCGCCCTCGTACGGCGTCCGCTTGCCGCGGAGGGCGTCGAAGCCCGGTCGCTTGCCCGACCACTGGATCCACCCGTTGTCGCAGACGTACGCGATGAGCGTGCTGTCGGTCAGGCCACGCTTGTCGAGGGCGTCCAGGAGCTGCCCGCAGGTCTCGTCGAACCACTCGCACATGGCGAAGTAGCGGGCGATCGCGGCCGGCCGGTCCGGCGCGGTGTACTTCCCCAACAGGCGTTTCGGCGGGTTGTGCGGCGCGTGGGGCAGGAACGGGGCGTACCAGATGAAGAACGGCTTGCCCTTCGAGCGGTCGAGGAAGTCGGTGATGGGCTTGAGGCCCTTTCGCCCGATGGCCAGCCCGGCGTCGCCGTGCCGCCCGCCGCGCTTCGGGTCGCCGTGCGTCATGCCGTCGGTGAAGCCGCCGTTGCTGTGGTGGCCCTCCCACCACTTGCCGGACTGGAAGCTCACGTAGCCCGCCTTGGCGAGTGTCCCCGCCAGCGAGGGCGATTCCTTGAAGCGCTCGACCATCTTCGCGCGCGCGGCGAGGTTCCGGCTGCCGCCCCTCGGGTCGTTGCCGACGATGCGATGCTGGTGGGGATACAGGCCCGTGGAGAGCGTCGCGAGGCTCGGCCGGCACAGGGCGGTGGGCACGTACGCGCGGGTGAGGACCAGCGACTGCGAGGCGAGGCGGTCCAGGTTCGGCGTCTTGATCGTGGGGTGGCCCATGAAGCCGTGATCCGTCCAGGCCTGATCGTCGGAGATGATCAGCACGACGTTGGGCCGGCCCGTGGCGGCGGGCCCCCTCGCGCGGACGGTGCGCCCCCCGCCCAGCAGGCCCGCGGCCGCGCCTGCGCCGATGAGACGAAGAAACTCGCGGCGTTTCATTTCCCCGCGAGACGTACGTGATATCGATGTCGTCGCCATTGCCTGACTCCCTGTAGAGGACCATTCACCTGCAAGGATGGCATTGTCGCGGATTCCGGCGGCCGGTTTCAACATCCGCCCTCCGCGTTGTGGTATGCTCCCGGCCGACAGAGGAAGGGGAAGTGCCATGAAGACGCCGCACATTGCCGGGAGGATCGCCGTCGCGACGGCGCGGCAATCGTCATTCGCGGACGATGAAGGAGAGAACCAATGGGGCGCGCGGCAGCGGTGGATGTGATGGCGGTCTGCCTTGCTTCGGTATCCGCGCGGGCGGAGACGGCGAGGATCGGCCGATTGGAGGTCCCGGCCGACTGCGCGCTGGCGCGCGGCGAGCACCCGAGGCTGCTGTTCCGCGCCGGCGACCTGCCGCGGTACAGGAAGCGCATCGCCGGGCCGATGAAGGCCGACTTCCAGCGGTTCCGCGCCTTCTGGGACGGAGAGATCGCAAAGGAAGACTACGACTGGGAGTCGCCCGAGCAGATGGACGGCGTGTGCCTGGGCGTGCTCTATCGACTCACAGGCGACCGGCGGTACGCCGCCGCCGTTCGCGGAAGCTCGGCCTTCAGGAAGGGATCGATATTCTGGTCCCACGCCTTCGCGCTCGACCTGATCTTCGATGCCCTTCCAAAGGACGAGATTCGTCGGCAGGTCGAGCTGTTCCTCAAGGACGCGAAGGACAAGTACCGCTGGGGAACGAGCAGCTACCGCCTCTGGCCGGCGATTGCGCTGTACCAAGCGGGCTCGCCGCGCGACGAGGAGATCGCCTCGCACCTGGCGATGGGCCTGGCGGAGGTCGAGAAGGACCTGGCCCACCTGAACGTCTGGTCGGCCGACCGCGGCGGCGACGTCAACAGCTTCAGCTACGTGGGGAATCACACGACGATCCGCCTGGGGGCGCACCTGCACGCGCTGAGCAACGCCCTCGGGCGCGATGCGTGGGAGCAGTGCATCTGGGCGCGCCACATCGGCTCGTATTACGTGTACCACTTCCTGCCCTGGCGTCACGGCGCCATCCACTTCGACAACACGACGGGGCTGCAAATCGGCTGCAACCGCGGCGACTTCGGCGGGACGTACCTTCTGCACGCGGCGCCGGGGCGGTACCGCGACGGGCTTTACCAGTGGTGGGTCGACCGGATGCTCGTCCACGAGGATCCGAAGCTGAAAGGCTGGCCGAAGCAGAGCCGGCGCAGGAAGGTCATGAGCGGGCTGTGGGGTAGGATCCTGTTCTTCGATCCCGCCGTGGTGATGCTGGAGCCGCGGCACTTCCCTCCCAGTCGGTTCTTCCGGACGCGGGGCTTCGCCTCAATGCGGGAGAGTTGGCGCCAAGACGCCACGTTCGTGCACTTCCGCTGCGGGGCGTGGGGCGGCCTCGGCGACGGCCGCCACAACGCCGACAACAACACCTTCACGATCTACAAGAAGGGCATCCTCGCCCTGGACAGCGGCGCGCAGCACTCGCTCGACTGCAACGCGCTGAAGTTCACGGGCGGCTCGGGCAACCACAACCGACGCTACGCCTCCGAGACCATCGCCCACAACGGCGTGCTGGTCCACCACGATGTGGACGATGCGTTCTGGAAGACATACGGCAAGTGCAACGCCGGAGGACAGGTCCTTCGCAGGTGGCCGCGGGAGTGGAACAAGCTGCGAGGCATCAAGCCCGGCGAGCTCGTCAGAAGAGGGCGAGTGCTCGCCTGGGAGACCTCCCCTGAATACGACTACGTCTGCGGCGACGCCACGAAGTCGTACAGCCCGACCACCGTCGATTCGTTCACCCGCCAGCTCGTCTACGTTAGGCCGAACCTGGTATTCCTGTTCGACCGGATCGAGACGGCCCGCGACGGCTGCCGGACAACCTGGCTGCTGCACGCCGCCGACCGCCCACAGATCGACGGCACCGAGACGCCCGACCAGCGCATCCACGACGACGGCCACTTCCTCTGGACCGGCTCGGCTGCGACCGTGACCGACGAGCGGATGGGCGGCAGGATGTTCTGCCGGTTCCTGCTGCCCGAGAAGCGCGAGCTGAGGCTGCTCGGCGGGGCGGGCCACGAGTTCGAGCTGCCCGACGGCGAGAATCCGGGGCCGACGGGCGAGACGTACAAGCTCCCGCTCGACGGCCGGGCCGTCCTCGAGTCGCGCGCGGAAGGCGAGGGCCTCCGCGGGTGGCGGATCGAGGTGGAGGACCGCACCGGCCGGCGCTCCGTGCGCTTCCTGCACGTCTTCCAGACGTGCGATCGCGATACACCGAAGATGGTCCCGTGCGAACTGCTCCGGCGCGAGGGCGCAGCCGGGGCGGGAGCTCAACTGGATGGCCGCAAGGTCGAAGTGCTCTTTCAGACGAGCGGGGCCGTCGGCGGCACGATCACCTTCACGGAGGGCGGACGGAAGACGCTGGATCGCCCGCTGACGAGGCGGATCGACGACCACTACGACCGCTGGAAGAGCCACGGCGACCACGCGAAGTGGACGACCGATCCGCACCGGGCGTCAGTCATCTTCGGCAGAACGCCGGAGCCTGGGAAGAGATGAGCGTCCCGGCGGCCCCTTCTGGCGCCGGATGCTCAGAATGCACAGCTTCCTCGCCGGCAGGTCGAAGGAGATTCGCGTCCTGCGGCCGGTGACCGACAACGGCATCGGCGCCTTGACGGCCGTAGCGGCGCCCGCCGGGCGGATCTCGAACGAGTACCGGCCGGGCGACAGCAGGTACAGCTCGGCCGATATTCTCCGCGGCCCGTCGCCGAAGTGCAGCAGCTCGGCCGTGAACCGCTCCGTGTCCGCCTGCGTGACCAGCGCGGCGATGTTTCGCGGCGGCGTGAGCCAGCGCACGGCGTTGAGCGGGAAGTAGCCCGCCCCGCCGGGATCGCCCGTCACCGTGGAGTACAGCAGCGACGGGTTCGGCGTCTTGATGCCGCCGACCGCCTCGCGGAACATCATGTCCCTCCCGAACAGGCGCGGGAAGCGCAGCACGCGGTCGGTGTAGCGGACCTCGCTCGTGTAGCCGGGGAAGTTGACGCGGAGGGCCTCGGCGCCGTCGCGCAGGGCGCTCACGAGAGCGGGCCGGTCGCCGCCGGCACCCAATGTCATGTAAGCGTGATGGTCCCTCGCCAGCAGCTCGTCGAACTCCGTCGAGCCTGTGAGCTGCCTGTACTTGGCGAGCGTGCCCGCCAGGAAACCCAGCTCCTTGGCACACCAAGCCTCGGTGCCGGCGGCGGGCGCCTGCTTGGGGCGGTCCTTCAGGTATTTCAGGCGAATCGCCGCCGTGGATCGAAGCGGCCGGAGGTATTTCTCCTCGCCCGTCATGTGCCACGTCAGCAGAAGCGTGTTGCACATCATGCCCATCGCGCTGGGCCATCGGTAGAGGCCGGCCTCGCCGTGGTTCCTCGGGTCCCACCAGTCTTCGCCCGCCCCGCCGACCCGCCCGTCGGGCCAGTGGATGGCCGAGGGGATGATCCCGGCGGGCTTTCCTCGCTCGGCGCGGGCGGCTGCGTCCACCCAGGTGTCCATCCACGCGGCGAAGAGCTTCCCCAGCCTCTCGTCGCCCGTCCGCTGCCAGTAGAGCAGCGCCGGCTGGACGGCCCGCGCGTGATAGACCGTGTCGCACGCCCGTTGCGGCGTCTTGTCCACGCGATCCACGGCAAAATAGGTGCTCTTGAACTGGAGGAATCCGCGGCGGTTCCTGCCGGTCCAGAGCTTCTCCATGAGCCCGGCCAGGCGCAGGGCGCGCTGGCCCCAGAGCGGCCCCTCGGGGGCAAGGTGCATCATCGGCGTGATGACGTCGGAGGAATCCTCGGCGGTGTGCTCGACGTCGGTCATGCGCGACGTGTAGCCGCCGGTCATGTGCGGCTGGCTCATCAGCGCGTCGGAGAACCGCGCCTGGGCCTTCGTGATCTTCGGGGCATCAAAGCCGATCAGGACCGGCGTCCACCATCGCCACATCTCGCAGTCGTCGCCCCAGCCGCCGCCGTACTGGCCGTCGGACTGCATGCGATGGTCGATCCACCACTCGATGACGTCGGTCAGCCGCTCGATGTTCTCGCGCTGAAGCACCGCCCACTGCGGCGCGCCGGGGGCCGGGCGGTACTGCCTGCCGGAGGGGATCGGCTTGCCCAGATACATGCGGACGATCCGGTTCCCCGGGAAGGCCGCTTGGGCGACCTTGAAGTTCTCCACGGCCTTGTCGAGGTACGCGCGGCGCTGGCCGCTGTCGCGGATGATGCCGCCGCTCTCGAGCGTCAGCCAGACCAGCATCCTTCCGCGGTACAGGCACGTGAGCGGGTAAAGGGGCGAGCCGCCGGCAATCCTGAAATCGAAGTCCCGCCTGCGCCGGACCTCGCGGCCGAAGTAGTCCAGACGCTTCGACGTGATCCATCGCTCCACGGCAAGGACCATATTGTCAACGTCGCCCTTCAGTTGCGCGTCGAGCGAGGGCAGGGCCTGGAGCGTCTTGAGGACCTTCAGGCGGACCGGGTCGCTTTCGGCCTCGCCTGCCCGGCGTATCAGCTCCCTTGCCGAATCGCCTTGCCCGGCCGCCACGGGCGCGGCGGCAAAGGCAGCCAGCACGACCAGCCGGCCCGCACGCACGATGTTTCGCTCGCGGATCATCGCTTGTCGCTGCCGATCCTTATGGTATGATCTTCTGTTATAGTCTTTGTGTCGGAAAAAGCTCACGGTCATCTTGCGCGAGGACTCGCGAGGAATACAGCCCGCAGGTTTCCTATCTGGAGAGACGTGGCTATGCATAGAAGAACCCGGACAATCAGCACGCTTGCAGTTCTGGCGATGTGCGCCGGCGCGCTCGCCGCCGACCCACCCTACTACACGCGAAAGGGCACGTGGCAGGAGACGATGCAGGCCTCCCGCGAGGCTCTCGCGACCCACGAGGCGCTCGAGGCCAAGAAGGCCGAACTGACCGGCCCGGCCAAACCGGTCGAGCCGGTCAAGGTCGGGAGGCTCCAGTTCGGCCCGTTCTACCAGATAGGCCCCTTCACGGAGCGGGGCAAGGACGCCTTCGACTATACGTTCCCACCGGAAGCCTTCCCCGCGGAGAAGGAGCCCAACCTGACCGGCGGCTACGGCAAGCTCCGCTGGCAGCGCGTGCCCGACGGCGACGGGCAGGTCCGAGGGCTGAGCTGTCCCGACAACGGGGCGATCTACTTCTACCGCAAGATCACGGCCGCTCGGAATCAGCGGCCGATGACGTACTACGGCAGCGACGACGGGCTGGCCGTCTGGTGCAACGGCAAGAAGGTCATCTCGAACAAGGTCGCTCGCGGCGTGGCCGCGAACCAGGACAACGCCCGCCTGGAGCTGAAGAAGGGCGAGAACCACCTGCTCATCAAGATCTGGAACCGCGGCGGGGGCTGCGGGTGGTACTTCTCTCCGACGGGCAAGGCCCGCGGCAGGAGGAAGGCAAAGCCCGATCCGCGCACGATCGCGCGGGAGCAGTTGTGGGACCTCGTCCGGCGGGACTTCGCCGCGCCTCAGGCCCGCCGCCAGATGGAATGGGAGCACTCCGACAACATCTGGCTGGCGGACTGGACGGCCGGCAGCACCGCCGATCTGGCCAAACGTTACGCCAGACCCGCGCGCGGCACCCAGGCCGGCACCGAGATCGCCGCCCTCGTCAAGGCCGCCAAGACCCCCGCCGATCTGGGGAAGGTCCGAACGCTCTACTACCGGGCCAAGCTCGTTCAGGAGACGCTCGCCAAGCTCAAGGACCTGAACTTCCGGGCCGTCCGCCTGGCGGTGGAGGACCTGACGGCGACGTTCGGCGCGAAATACCCCAAGGGCGCGGATTACCTCCGCCGGCTGGACGCCATGGAGAAGGCCGTGGTGGCGGCCGCCGAGGGCAAGGGCGACACCGCCAAGCAGCTCGAGGTTGCGCGCCAGTTCCTGGAGCTTCGCCACGAGGCCCTGCTGGCCAACCCTCTGCTTGACTTCGATAAGCTCCTGCTGGTCAAGCGGAGCACGAGGAGCCCGAAGCTCGGGCTGCCGCAGAACTGGCAGGGCAACTGCGCGCTGTCGCGAAGCGGCTACGACAACGAGATCGCCGTGGTGGACATGAAGGACCCCGCCGGCCCGCTCACCACGCTGTATCGCCCGGGCGGATCGGAGTTCGTCGGCGACGTGGAGCTGCACTTCGAGGCCGACAAGATGATGTTCAGCTCGCTGGACTCCAACAGGCGGTGGCAGATCTTCGAGATCGACGCGGACGGCAAGGGCCTCCGCCAGGTCACCCGGGACGACGGGGGCAAGGACGTGGACAATTACGACCCCGTCTACCTGCCCGACGGGCGGATCGTCTTCGCCTCGACGAGGTGCTTCCAGGGCATCCCCTGCGTCGGCGGGGGCAACTCCGTGGCCAACCTGTACCTCATGAACGCCGACCGCGACCCCAACACCGTCCGCCAGGTCACCTTCGAGCAGGACCACAACTGGTGCCCCACGATGATGCACGATGGCCGCGTGATGTACGCGCGATGGGAGTACAGCGACACGCCGCACTACTTCTCGCGGCTCATGATGAGCATGAACCCCGACGGCACGCAGCAGTTTGAGCTGTACGGCAGCAACTCGTACTGGCCGAACTCCACCTTCTACGCCCGCCCGTGTCCGGGCCACCCGACGCGGTTCGTCGCGGTGATCAGCGGCCATCACGGCGTGCCGCGGATGGGCGAGCTGATCCTGTTCGACCCGGCCCAGGGCCATCATGAGGCCAGCGGCGTCGTTCAGCGGATTCCCGGCTACGGCCAAAAGGTCGAGCCGATCATCCGCGACGGGCTGGTCAACGGCTCCTGGCCGAGGTTCCTGCACCCCTGGCCGCTGAGCGACAAGTACTTCCTGGTCTCCTGCCAGAAGACCAACAGGGACACGTGGGACCTGTACCTCGTGGACGTGTTCGACAACATGCTCCCGCTGCACAAGGAGTCCGGCTACGCGATGTTCGAGCCGGTCCCCCTGAAGCCCAGGCCCCGCCCGCCGATCATCCCGGACAAGGTGGACCTGTCGCGCAAGGACGCGATCGTGTACATGACGGACATCTACGACGGGCGAGGCTTGAAGGGCGTGCCGCGCGGCACGGTCAAGAAGCTGCGCGTCTATTCGTTCCATTACGCCTACTACCGAATGGGCGGACACATCAACATCGGGATCGACGGCCCGTGGGACGTCCATCGGATCCTCGGCACCGTGCCCGTGCGCCCGGACGGCTCGGCCATGTTCCGCGTGCCCGCCAACACCCCCATCGCCCTCCAGCCGCTGGACAAAGAGGGCAAGGCCCTCCAGATCATGCGGAGCTGGCTGACGCCCATGCCCGGCGAGTTCCTCTCCTGCGTGGGCTGCCACGAGCGGCAGTCCGACACGGCGGCCATTCAGTACACCCTCGCCCCGGCCCGCGAGCCCGATGAGATCACGCCCTGGTACGGGCCGGCGCGGGGCTTCAGCTTCCCGCGAGAGGTCCAGCCCGTGCTGGACAAGTACTGCGTCACCTGCCACAACGGCACGAAGAAGGGCAAGGACGGCAATCCCATCCCGGACTTCCGCCGGACGGACAAGAAGGGGCACAGGAACTTCTCGCCTTCCTACCACGCCCTGCACCCGTACGTCCGCCGTCCCGGGCCCGAGAGCGACTACCACCTCTCGGATCCGCTGGAATATCACGCCGACGGCAGCGAGCTGATCCAGAGGCTCCGAAAGGGCCATGGACGTGTCCGACTCGACGCCGAGGCATGGGACCGGCTCATCACGTGGATCGACCTCAACGTGCCCGCACACGGGACCTGGGGCGAGCACCGCGGCATTCACAGCAACTACCACCAGCGCCGCCTGGAGATGGCCAAGCTCTACGCCGGGCTGAGCACCGACCCGGAGGCGATAGCCAAGGGCGTTGCCGGCCCGGTCGAGCCGGTCCAGCCCGCGCCGCCGGTCAAGCCGCCGGCCGGGAAGGTCACCGCGCCCGGCTGGCCCTTCGACGCCGCCGATGCCAAGAGGCGCCAGCAGGCGGCCGGGCAAAAAACCGAGATGTCCGTCAATCTCGGCGACGGCGTCACGCTGGAGATGGTGCTCATCCCGGCCGGGGAGTTCGTCATGGGCTCTTCGCAAGGCTGGAGCGACGAATGGCCCCAGACCCGCGTGAAGATCGCCAAGCCGTTCTGGATGGGCAAGTTCGAGGTCACCAATGAGCAGTATGCCTGCTTCGACCCCACCCACGACAGCCGGTATATCAGTTGGTACAACAAGGACCAGGGCAACCGCGGGCAGCCGGCCTTCGGCGAGAAGCAGCCGGTGATCCGCGCCTCATGGCAGCGTGTGATGGCCTTCTGCGAGGCGCTGAGCAGGAAGACGGGGATGAAGTTCTCCCTGCCGACCGAGGCGCAGTGGGAGTACGCCTGCCGGGCCGGCACCGAGACGCCCATGAACTACGGGGCCGTCGACGCCGACTTCGGCAAGTATGCCAACTTCGCCGACAGCCGGCTCAACAGCCTGTGCAGGCGCGACTCGCCGAAGTGGATCCCGAGCATCCCGACCGTCAACGACGGGTCGACCATCACCGACAACGTCGGCAAGTACACGCCCAACGCCTGGGGCCTCTGCGACATGCACGGCAACGCCAGCGAATGGACGCTGAGCACGTACAAGCCGTACCCCTACGATCCCAGCGACGGCCGAGACGCCGGCAACGGCGACGGCCGGAAGGTCGTCCGTGGCGGGTCGTTCTACGACCGCCCGAAGCGAGGCCGGGCGAGCTTCCGCCTGGACTACCCCTCCTGGCGAGGCGTCTACAACGTGGGCTTCCGCGTCATCTGCGAGGCCGACGCCAAGACGTTCGTCGCCGCAAAGACGACGGCTGAGAAGTAGGCTCGCCGGGAGTTCGCCGTCAACCGGATCGGTGCGACCTTTTGAGCCGAGGCGCCGACGTGCGCGCCAGGCTCGGCACCCATCACCCCTCGTCGGTCTCAACGGTGTAGATGAACCATCGCGACTTGGCTCGCTTGCGGCTGCGCGCCTGGCGCTCGCAGTAGACGGTCATCACCGCCTTGGGCTCGGTGACGATCCTGTACCAGTGTCGGCGGAGGTACATCTCCGCCGCCCCGCTCTTGCAGGGCCCGGAGGTCTTCCACCGCTTGATGACGCCGCGGACGCGGTATTCGGTATTGCGCCACGTGAACCGATCGGGCAGCCCCGGCTCCCCGCGCGCCATCGCCGCCGCGCGGCCCGTACCCGCAACCGGCGTCATCTCCTCGCTGACGAACTCTTCGGGGCCCTGGGAAGACACGATCGCCGATCATTATACCCCGGATTCCCCGGATGAGGGCCGCGGGTCATGTACAATAGGGCGCCGTTTGACCGCGTGGACTATCGAATGAAAGGGACCTCTCGCGATGGATCGAGACGAACACCTTGTCGTCGGTGCAAAGCGTCTGGAAGTCGTCCGGCACGGGCCTTCCCCGACCGATGCGCCGACGCTGGTGTTCCTTCATGAGGGGCTGGGCTGTGCGGCGATGTGGCGTGACTTTCCAGCCAGGCTGGCGGCTGCCACCGGCTGCGGCGCGCTGGTTTACAGTCGGCTCGGCTACGGACGTTCGCAGCCGTGCCCGCTCCCCCGCCCGGTGCGATACATGCACGACGAAGGCCTGGAAGTCCTGCCCGAGCTGCTCGAGGTCGCGCAGGTCCGCCGGTGCGTCCTGGTCGGGCATTCCGACGGCGGGTCCATCGCCATCATCTATGCCGGAGGCACACCCGCGGCGCCCCTGAGAGGCCTGATCACCGAGGCCGCTCACGTATTCTGCGAAGACGTAACGGTGCGCTCGATCCGGGAAGCCGGCGAGATGTACAGGAAAGGCCCCCTGCGGCCGAAGCTCGAGAGATACCACGGCGACAATACGGACTGCGCGTTTCGGGGATGGCACGATGCGTGGCTGGACCCCGATTTCCGCCGGTGGGACCTCGGGGAGTACCTCCCCGGCATCGAGGTCCCCATGCTCATCATTCAGGGAGAGGACGATCCATACGGCACGCCTGCGCAGGTGGAGACCATCAGCCGTCACGTCGGCGCACGGGCAGAGGTGTTGATGCTCCCCGATTGCGGACATTGCCCGCATCGGGAACAGCCCGACGCGGCCCTGGAGGCGATGGC
>CAYRVX010000021.1:0-71564 GCA_964427875.1 uncultured Planctomycetaceae bacterium | reverse complement strand
ACGCCCTCCAGCCCGGTGATCGTGTTGCGGACGATGGGCAGCAGCGCGTAGAGCGTCAGGGCGATGATCGCCGGGACGCTCCTCAACATGCCGGTCAGGATGAACAGGATCGCCAGCATCGCCAGGCTGGGAATCGTCTGAAGGATGCCGATGACCGCCAGCGTCGGCCCGCGAATCAGGCGGACTCGCCTACAGCAGATGCCCAGCGGAATGCCCACCAGCACGGCGATCCCGGTGGCCAGGCCCGTCAGGAAGAGGTGCTCGCCCGTGCGGGACCACAGCTCAGGCAGCCGCTCGATGATGAACTGTCCCCACGGCGTCATGTCAGCAGGTCCTGGAATTCGGTCATCTGTCTGGCCGGCTTGGAGAAGAGGTCGCGAACGAACTCGCTGGCCGGTCGATTCACGATCTCCCTCGTCCCGGCGACCTGCTCGAGGCGGCCGTCGTGGAGCACGGCGATCCTGTCCGCCAGCGTCAGCGCCTCGAACACGTCGTGGGTCACGAAGACGATGGTCTTGCCCAGTCGGGCCTTGAGGTCGAGCAGCTCCCGTTGGAGGCCGTCCCGCGTCACCGCGTCGAGCGCGCCGAACGGCTCGTCCATCAGCAGGTGGGCGGGGTCGGCCGCCAGGGACCGCGCGACGCCGACGCGCTGCTGCTGGCCGCCGGAGAGCTCCTCCGGGTAGCGGTCGGCGTACTCGCTGGGCTCCAGGCCGACGAGCCCGATCAGCTCCTCGGTGCGCCGCCGCCGCCTCCGGGCCGGCCAGCCGAGCAGGCGAGGGATGACCTCGACGTTCTCGCGGACGGTCATGTGGGGAAACAGCCCGATCCCCTGGAAGACATAGCCGACCGACCGGCGAAGCTCGATCGGGTCACGCTGGAGAACGTTCGTCCCGTCGATCTCGATCCGCCCGGACGTCGGCTCGATGAGCCGGTTGATCATCTTGAGCGTCGTCGTCTTGCCGCAGCCGGATGAGCCCAGAAGGACCAGCGTCTCTCCCTTCGCCACCTCCAGGGACAGGTCGCGGACGGCGAACGTCCGGCCCGCGTCGTAGGACTTGCTCACTTGCCTAAGGACAATCAACGTTGTGCTCCGGATTCGCCATGCGCTCGCCTCGCCGTCGACGATTTGCCGGGGTCCCACCGCCCCACCAGCCTCTCGAAGCATGGTGCGGGGAACCGCTCCTTGAACAGCCGGTAGTACCACAGCTCCTTGGGAGAGCTGAGCGTGTATCCCTCGCTGGTCCGTCGGGACGCCTCGTCGAGCTCCGATGCGCCCGCGCTGCCGGCGACCTCGTCCATCAGATTGTCGGTGCCCGTTCCGGCCGAAAAGCGCAGCTTCTCCCGGCGGTAGATCACTTCGGGCAGGAGGTCCTTGAATGCCTCGCGCAGGATGTACTTCTCAATGGCTCGGCCGTCCTCGGCACGTTGGATCTTCCATCGGACCGGAAGGTGAAGGGCCAGCGCGATCACCTCCGTGTCGATGAACGGCGTGCGGTAGTGGATGCCGTTTCCCATCATGGCGCGGTCGAGCCGCTGGACGGCGGTATTGTACGCGATCTCGATGAGCCGCCGCATCATCGTCAGACGCTCCGCGTCGGTGGGGAGGTCCTTGAGCAGGTGGTAGCCCCCGAAGAGCTCATCCCCGCCCTCGCCGCTCAGGATGCAGTTGGTGAACTCCCGCGCCTTGGCCGAGGCGAACAGGTTGGAGATGGCCCCGCTGACACAGTCCTCGTCGAACGATTCGAGCATCCACACGGCCTTTGGCACGGACTCGCGGATCTGCTCGGCATCATAGAGAAGCACGTGATGCTCCATGCCCAGGTGCTCAGCCATGATCCGGGCGTTTTCCAGGTCCGGCGCGCGTTCCGTGCCCACGGTGACCAGCGGCATGTCGGCCCCCAGCTCGTGCGCGACCGCCGCGATGATGGAGCTGTCCAGCCCACCGCTGAGCAAGCACGCGCCTACGGCGCCATCCTGGAGCCGCCGTTCGACAGCCCGCATCAGACACCCGCGAAGCATCTTGACGCCTTCGGCAAAGGACTCTTTCATTGGGACACTCGGATACCGGGGGAGATAATCGGCCAGGCCGCTTTTGCTGGAACAGGTCGTCCCCGGTGGAAGCTCCGAAACGTCCTGCGACACCCCGACCAGGGCCTTCATCTCCGAAGCGAAACAGAGACCCCCATCGCCGGTCGTGCCCCAGTACATCGGTCGGACGCCCACCGCATCCCGTGCGAGAAGGAGACCGTCTCCGTCGTGGACGGCGCATGCGAAGACGCCCTCCAAATGTGAGGCGAACGTTCGGCCATACTCCCTGTACAGCCTCAGCGCCACCTCGGCGTCGGACTCGCCGGCGGCACGAGCGTTGTAAACCTCTCCGTCAAACAGAACGGTATAACCGTCGGCCTGGGCGAAACCGTCGCCGCGAGCCGTCGAGAGCTTCGATGCCCGGACCCCTGCCTGGATGTCCTCGTTTACGTGAAGCCTCACAAGGTCGGACCCTCGGTGCTCAATGGCTTCAAGCATCTTCTGAGTCAGGCCCGGTCGTGGTGCGGGTCCAAACACTCCTGCTATTCCGGCCACTGGCCCTTTCTCCTCGTGGACGCCTGACAGCTAGATCCGCGCCGCAGCTTGCCTCTTGTCCACCTCGAAGATGCCGACCAAACCGTGGGCGCAGCCCCGCCCATGCTGGAGATTGCACACAAGGTATCGCAGTGCGTAGCCCAGTTGCGGCTCGATGATGTTCTCTCGCGGCAGGCCGTACCGCAGCCACCCGATGCCTTCCACGACAAGCTTCATCCGTTCCATCATGTCTCGCAGCGCGGGCGGAGAGGAAACCGGCGGGGCCGGGGGCTCTTCCGCGTAAGACCATTTCTCCTCGTCGAAGATCTCCATGAGCCGGGCCACGTAATGCACCAGCGCGTTCCAACACATCTGAAGGTGCTCGTAATACTCGTTGATGAAGTCGAAGCCGGGCTTGGGGACATAGTTGACGAGCAGCGTGTGCAGCTCCGTCCGGAGGTTGGTCTCGTGCAGGCTGTTGATCGCGTTGCGAAGGGGCTGGGCGTGGGGGTTGTACTCGGCCGTGTCCATGTGGCGACCACAGAAGACCGAGCGATCGAAGTACAGAAGGGGCCGGATCTCAACGCCCGCCCGTTTGCCTGCCTCGGTTACGATGGCCTCGGCCTCGCCGCGGCTCATCAATCGCAGCGTGAGGTGCTGGAGTTGATCGCGCCGCTCCTCTCGCTCCTCCGGGCCGTAAATGTAGGAGACGACGTAATCCATGTTCCTCAACTCGTCGGGGTTGGTCCTCCAAAGGCTCTGCCATTCGTAGGAGTACCGCCCCAGCCAATCGCAGACGATGATGCAGTAGTCCTCCGCCCTCTCGGCAATCTCGGCCAGCAGTCGGACGGCTGTCTCATCGTCGTTGTGATGGGAGAACGTCCCGAAGGAGGAGAAGTACAGGTCGTAGGGCTTTTCGTCCTGCGCGGGGGGGAGACCCTTTGAGAAGTCGGCCTGGCGGAAGACCATTTTCGGGTTGTGGCCGTAAATGCTCCTCGCCTGGTCGAGCAGATCCTCGTTCAGGTCGATGCCCGTGTAGACGCCCATGATCTCGTCCGACAGGAGGTCCACCTCCAGTTGCTGGAGGTCGGCGTCCCGCTGCCGAACGCCGGCCAGCAGTTCATACCCATCGGCGCTTCCGCAGCCGAGGTCCATGATCCGAAGCCGCCGCATCGATGACTGGCTGCGGTCGATCAGCCTCTGAAGGTAGGGACGGAGGAAGATCCGGGTGATCTCATCCTCCCAGTAGCGGCGCACGTTGTCGTACTTCCCGATCAGGCCGGACTGCTTGGCATACAGCCCGCTCTTGACAGCCTCGCTGTACGCGGGCATCTGTTCTTGTCCGGTTGCAGTGGTCATGTTCCGCAATCGCTCCTTTCAGGACGTCAGGCATTCTGACAGGATCCCGCCGACCGCAGCAGCAATGTCCTGCTGGATGTCGTTCGGCAAGTGGTTCCGGGGTCTTTCGAGGATTTCTTGGTATTTCTCGTGTGCGGCGTGCAGCGCGCCGGCATCATCTTCCAGGGGGTATCTGACATAGACCGGTTCGCGAGTAGGCAGCGGCAGGTGATAGACGTAGGTCTTGTGGTCCGTTTCCATCACCTCGCGAACGGTGCGGATCACTTCGTCACGCCGCGCCTCATCGACATTCGTCTCCCGCAGCAGTTCCTTGGCGATGCCGATGTGGGCGTCATCCAGGACAGCCTGTTCGGGGCAGAAGACGTTGGTCCGCTCCAGCAGGCCGAACGCGTAGTGGATGTACTGCGCCCCGCTGCGCGGCACCGTCAGCAGCGTCAGGAGCTTTTCCGTGTTGGCCTGGATGCCCGGGACGTCGGTATCCCCCACGCCGGCCGTCGAGTAGCAGGGCAGGCCGTAGAAACGGGCCATCTGCGCGCAGTCGATGGTGTAATGCACGGCTTCCGGCGCGCCGTACATGTCGTTGAGATTGTCCAGACGCGTTCGGACCGGGACCGCACCGTAGAGGACCGGCGCACCCGGGGAGACGAGCTGATTGAGCGTCACGCCGGCCAGCAGTTCGGCGTTGATCTGGGCGACCATGCCGAACTCGTCGAAGGGCCCCGTCGCCCCGCCCATCGGGCAACTCGAGACCACCACCGGCGCGCGCCTCCTGGAGATCGCGATCAGCTTGGCGGCCGTGTCGTCCACGATCTGGAATGGGCTCTTGACCACGCAGGTGATGAAGGACAACACCGGGTTCCGCTGAAATGCCTTCTCGCCGCCGGCGATGATCTCGCCCATCTTAATGACGTCACCCAGGGCATCCAGGTTGGTCAGGCCCGCCTGGACGTGCTTGGTGATGTGGTTCAAGCTGGCGAAGAACTTGTTGACGTCCTTGTTCTCGGCCGTGATGCCCTCGTCCCGGATGTTCACGCATCGGATGAAGAAGTCCAGGTTCTCGAGGTTCTCACACAGGTGCGCCGCCTTGCCCAGCCGATCCACCGTGCCGGGCTGGCGTGTGAACTTCGGGGCGGCGCCCTCGAAGGCCACGTCCAGCCAGATGTTTGTCTCCGAGCCGCTGCCAAACCGCACGCGCGGCTCGACAGCGTCCAGGATGAGACGATTCTCGGGATTGCGTGCACCAAGCACGATGCGGGAGGGGGCAGTGTCCAGAGCCCGATCCAATACCGCTGCCGTGACGCGGATCCGGGCGCAGTCGGAGCCGCGCTCGATGACCGCCCCGGCTTGCTTGAAGATCTCCCCGGCCTCCGCGTTGTAGCACAACAGGCCGGGATCGTAGAGCAGGTCGCGCGATACGCCGTCTACCAGTCGAATCTGCTCATCGGACAGCCGGCATTCCGGCCGCACGACGACGCCTTCACGCTGTTGGGTTTCGTTCATCTGCTTTTATTCCCAAGCTCCGATGTCAGCGATGGCCCGTTCCACAGCGCTGTAGGAACCCGGAAACCTGCGGAGCAAGCGGGCGCGCCCAAAGAGAATCTCGGGGAACTCCCTGAGAATCTGTCGGCGAGCCGTCTCGTCCAAGCGGCTCTCTGGTCTGCTGCTGCGAATCCGACGCACGAACTTTTTGGCCCTCGATACGGTATCCTCCAGACCCGCCTCACCTTCCCGCTTCTGTCGATTGGCCAGATCCGGCATGAAGAACTCGCCTCGCATGTGTCGGATCGTGTGCTCCTCGACGAGGTAATGCTGGCCGGGGCCCTTCTCGATCATCAGGTCCGTTGCCAGCGTGTCGTCATTCACCTCGATGCCCCGAAGAACGCGCTGGCACATCCCGAGGATCTCGTTGTCGACGGCGAGCTTGTCGTACGAGATGGTCAGGTCCGCCTCCATGAGCCCCGCGGCGTCGTGGATGTAGTTGGCCCCGGACATGGCGACCAGCAGGCTGGACATGGCGCTCTCGTAGGCGGCCTGGGCGTTCATCTCCTTGGCGTCCGTGGTTCCGCCGGTCGAATACAACGGCAGCCCGAAGTGCTGGATGACCTGCGCTACGGCCGCGTTGATCATCGCACGTTCGATCGGCCCGCCCAGGTGGTTCATCGTTCTGAGGTCAGGGATCGACCCGACGCTGCCGCAAATGCCCGGCGCCCCTTTGCGAACGGCCTGGATCATCGCGATGCCGCCCAACGTCTCAGCCACGTGCGTCAGCACGTTCCCCGCCAGCGTGATCGGCGCGGTGGTCCCGCAGATCGGCTCAGTCGGCACCACGACCGGGAGGCCCTCGCGCGCCAGGTGGCAGGTCATCTCACCGTAGCGGTCGTCGATCTTGAATGGGCTGATGATCAGCGTGATGAAGGAGACGAACGGCCGCCTCCGCAGCGCCTCGGCCCCGCCGGCGATGATCCGCGCCATGTCAACGACCTTCCCGCAGCCGGCCAGGGAGTACACTCCGCCCATCACGTGCTTTC
Source organism: uncultured Planctomycetaceae bacterium (assembly GCA_964427875.1). Taxonomy (GTDB): domain Bacteria; phylum Planctomycetota; class Phycisphaerae; order SM23-33; family SM23-33; genus CAYRVX01. The sequence goes on along the minus strand of CAYRVX010000021.1, from coordinate 65,115 downwards.
TCGTGTGATTCAGGGAGTGGTAGAAGCGGTTGATGTCGATGTCGTCGGTGTTCTTTACGTCGTGCGGGAAGACGTTGATCGTGTGCAGATGCACGTTCTCCAGGGCATCGACCATGCGGGCGTTCAGGATCACGTCGGAGACCTTGGCTTCTCGTCGGTGTCCCTTGTCAGGATCGAGCACGTACAGTGCCGTTCCGCCCGTGCCATAATGCACGCGCGATCCGGCCAGGACCACGTCGTTGTTCCCATCACGAGAGAACAGCGTGATGGACGAAGGGTTTGATGCGATCGCATCTTCGACGAGGGCCCGGGGAAAGCGAACGGCTCGGCTCTCGCTATCGACGGGCGCACCGGCAGTCCGCAGGGCCTCAAAGGCTGTGTCCGAATACACGGCCATCCCCGACTTGTTCAGCACCTCCAGCGCTGCGTCGGCAATTCGCGTTACGTCCGTGTCACTCAAGGGCCGGTAGAGCGAAGCAGACAGTCCTAATTGCTTATGTTTCGCAACGGTCATCCTCGTTCCTTCTCCTTTCTAATTGGCCGGCGCACACGCACGCCCGTGCGAATCGGCCGGCCTCGATCGGTTGCCCCAGGGCCGCGGGGCACCCGGTCAGAACTCCCTTTGCTCCGCGCTAGCCGACCTGCCGGGCCCTTGTGCGAGCCCTTCGGGCATTCTTGGCCCGCTGGTGCCGGCGCCGTACGCTCTCCGTTTCGTGGTACCGGTGCCTCATCAGTTCCCGTTGCTGCCCTTCCTTCTGCAGCGTCCTCTTGAGCCGCTTCAAGGCTTTCGCGATCGGTTCGTTGTGTCGTGGCTTGACTTTGACGCCTATACCGCCTGCTGTACTCGCGAAAGCCGCCAAAAATACTTGCGGCTAGAAAGTTTTGAATTATAATGCTTATAGTAGGACATATCAAGGCGAATTCAGAAAGGGCCGCGTTTTGGAACAAGTTTGCTTGCGGGAGACACTTCGGCCAGTAATGGCCGCTCTGTGAGGACGTTGTCCGGGACAGGAAGTTGTTCGAGCAGTAGTGACATAAGGAGATCATCCGTTGGCAAAGACCCCGAATGAAGCCCTGCCGGGCGGCCAGCCGGCAGGGCCGGGAGTTTCCGAGGACCGATACGATCTTCGGATCCTTTACGCGGTCAGGCAGATCATCCGGCGCATTGACATGGACTCGCGGAAACTGGCCACCGAGCACAGAATAACCGGGCCTCAACTGGTCTCCCTGATCACGATCGCGGAGAAAGGGCCCCTCACCGCCACGGGGATCGCCCGGCATGTTCATCTGAGCGCCAGCACGATGGTAGGTATCCTGGATCGGCTCGAGGGCAAGGGGCTCGTGGAGCGCCACCGCGACGCGAGGGACCGCCGACTCGTCTACGTCAATGCCACCGATGCCGGCCGGGCGCTTGTGGACGAAGCGCCGTACCCGTTGCAGTACTCCCTCCAAAGGGCATTGAGGCGGCTTTCCGAGCGGCAGCAGAAGCAGACCGCGGCTTCGCTGGAGCGGCTGGTGCGCCTCCTGGGTGCCGGCGAGATCGAGGCAGAGCCCGTGCTCAAGATCGGCCCCATTGGCAAGCTCCCCGACCGGCGCGAGCGGGCGTCGCATCGGCCAAGGTGAAGGCCCCGCGCGAGGGCCCCGGCCGCCCCGTGGAGAGGCCCGCCGAGTCTTCCCGCCCTACTTGATCAGCCTCGCCCCCGCGAGGTCCACGTGGTCCGAGAGCCCCAGCGCGTCGTGGCCGAACTCCACGCGGATGACGAACGTCTTGACGCCCGTGAGGTCGATGCGCACCGCCTGAGGCGGGTCGCCGCCGGTCAGCCGGAAGGGCTTGGCGAGCGGCTTGCCGTCGCCGAGGAAGCTCAGCGCGGCGTCGCCGTTGGGGCGGACGGCGTCGTCGATGCCGGCCGTGGCCACGAAGGTGGAGTATCGCCCGTCGAGCCGGTAGGTCAGTTCGCAGAAGCTGTGCAGCCCGAGCCCGGTGCGGTAAGTCCGCCCGCCCAGGCGCAGGGGCCGGCCCGCCACGGACCGGTTCACCCGGTAGTGGAACGTCGTATCGAAGTAGCCATGCTCCTTCACGGCATCGGGCTTCAGGTCCGCCAGCTTCACCACGCTGCTCGACGCGAAGCGAATGGCGGCGACGCGATCCAGCGGGATCTGGTGTTTCCCGACGCCGGCGGAGTCGAGGCTAATCAACTTGCCCTGGAGCGTCAGGGCGCTAAAGCCGAGCCGGGAGCCGTCCCGGCCGAGAAGAACGCCCCTCCGCTCGGGCCTCTCCGTGCTCACTGCGGCCAGGCTAATCATGGGAACGCTGTCCCGCGGGATGGTCCGCGAGCTGCCCTTCCACCGGAACGTGATCTTGTCGGGCCCGACGGCTTCGAGGACCCCGTCGACGGCGAGCGGCTGCTTGGGCTTTCTGGAGACGATCATCCGGTCGCCGGAGGCGGCCGGGAGCTTCATCTCGCGGAGGCGGTCCGCCATGTCCCGAGGGCTCTGCCCGGTTGCGGGCAGGTGGAGCACTCTGACGACTTCCATGGGCAGTTCTGCGCGGCCAAGGAGGGAGCCGGTTACTTGCAGGCTCTTTCCGTCAAAGGCGAGGTCCCTGACGGCGAGGAGGTCGCCGAGGGAAGTAGTCACGGCGCGCTGGGCGACGGTGCTCATTGCGTCGGCTGCGTCGGCGAAGGTGATCTCGAGCACCTCCGCGAGCGGGGGGGCCTGTTTGCCCTTGCCGGTCTTCACGACGACCTGCTCGGCGGAGATGCTGAGGACCTGGCCTTCGAGGATGCGTGCGTCGATGGTCTCGACGCGGCCGCCGGCGCCGGCCGCGGCGCCGGCCAGAAGAATCGCGCTGCCGACAAGGACGTTCCTCAAGGCGCCGGTCCCCCTATTCGTTGGGCCGCCGCTGCGAGATCCTCGTGCGATACTTGCTGATGATGTCTCGGTAGCGTTCGGACATCACCTTTCTGCGGAGCTGCTGGAGCTTCTGCCGCTCGCGCGGGGGCAGGTGGGCCCAGTCGCCGATCTCGGAGGTATTGCGGATCTCGCTGCGTTTCGTGGGGCGGGCCACCGCGCCGGGCACCAGGGCGCTGACCTGCGCGGGGTTCGACGGCTGGTTGACGCCCTTGGGGGGGCCTTTCCGCCCGCCGACGGCCTGGGCCTGGCCCTGGCCGGGCTTCTTGCCCCTCTGCCGCTGCTGCTGGCCGGAGCACTGGCCGCACCGCTGCTTCTCCTCGGCCGTCTTGATCAGGTCCGTGATGACCGCGACGATCTTGTCCTCCTTGGCCTGGGTTTCCTTGCCGCTGTCGGACTCGTCCAGCCGCTCCTTGACGTCGCCCATCATGTTGCCGGCCCAGCCGAGCGGATCCTCGCCGAACTGCGAGTACTCCTTGACCTTGCCGTCGATCAGCTTCAGCGCCTCGTCGTCCAGCGTCAGGCCGTAGTTCGTCACGGCATAGCTGTACATCTGCGCCGCGTAGGTGAACCGATCGAGCTCTTCGTATATGCGTGCGGAGTCCAGGGCGGCTGCGGCGGCGAAGCTGATCCGATCCGCCATGCCCACGAGGATCTTCTGGTAGGCGTCGACGGCGTCGTAGCCCTTGCCCTGGGCGGCGAGCGCGCGGGCGTACAGCGTGTAGCGCCCGGCGTTGCGGTAGGTCGCCTCCTGGACGTTGAGGTCCTTCTCGATGGCCTTTTGAGCCTCGGCGTACTTCTTCGCCGCAAGAAGCTCGCAGGCCTTGCCGAACCGCGGGTCCACCTTGGCGAAGGCCCGCAGGATCCGGTCGATGTTGTCCTTCTGAGTGTTCTTCGGCTTGTCGTTGAGGATCTTGACGGCCTCGTCGATGTCCTCCGGGTCCAGCAGGAGGTCTTCCTTCATCTCCTCGGCCGCCTGCTGTCGCTCGACCTTCAGGCGCGACTGCACGGCCGTCTTGATCAGCTCCTCGATGGCTTCGGGGCTAAGCCCCTCCAGGAGCTTCTCCAGATCGTCGGTCGCCTCCTCGGCGGCGCGGTCCTGGTCCGAGCCGCCTTCGAGTGCTCCCGGCCGGCCGAGGCCGACGTTGGGGTCGTCCTGATCGGCGCGGGCCGCCCGGGTCGGCGCGAGGGCGAAGGCAACGGCAGCCGGCAGTAACACGTGAAGGATCAGTCGCCTGGTTTTCATCGTCGGGCTCCTGAGAGGATGTTCATTATACCAGATTGGCATCATGCATGCGCGTTCGGCAATCCCGGCGCGATGCTCTCCCTTCGCTCACATCCCGCCCCCGGGGGCCGGGCGCCGGCGGGCCATCTTCTTGTTGAGCTTACCGACCATGTTCCGAACGGCCTCCTGCCGGCGAGCGAGTTTCTTGTGTTCCATAGTGGCCTTCTCGTCGGCCAGCTTCTTGTCGACCACCTGCTTGTTCAGGTCTCTCGTCCGGCGGTTGACGGCCAACTGGAGCATGCGGATCATCTTCCACTCCGCGATGGGCGGAACGAGGGGCTGTTTGCCGCCTCCGCCTCCGCCGCCTCCTCCGCCCCCGCCGGTCTTCCTGCGGCGATCGGCGAGCTCCTTGCGGATCGAGTCGATCATGTCCTGGAGGCTGCGCTCGATTTCCTTCTGCACGCCCTGCGTAAACGGCCCGGCGTCGCGGGCGTCGAGGAGTTTCTGCACGTCCTGGAGATCACCCCGGACCTCCTTGAGCACCTCGGGGAAGACGACGCTGTTGCCTTCCTTCACGAGCATGTCGCGGACCTTCTTGGTCTCTTCCGCGAGGCGCCCCTCACCGTTGGACATCTCGTTGAGCCTGATCTGCTCGCTTCGCGCGTAGGGCGGGTCGGCCTTGGCTCGCTTGCCGTAGACCACCTTGGTCTCCGTGGAGATCTTCACCTGCCGATCGAGAATCTTCTGGAGCATCTGGTCGATCTTGGCCAGTTGCTCGGCCTGGGCGATCTCCTGCTCCTCCTGGACCGCCTCGGCCAGCTCCTGACGGGCCCTCTCCAGCTCGTCGATGGCCTTCTTCTGGCCAACGTTTGCCCCGCCGGCCTGGCCCTGCGAGAGCTTCTTCGACGCCCCGCCCATGGACTTGGCGGCCGAGCCGACCGGCTTGTTCCCCGGCGTGTCCTCCTCGGCCTTCATCTGCTTGTCGAGCTTGTCGGTCCTCTCGGCCAACTGCGACTGTTCCTGGGCCTGCTTGTCCATCGGCTGGCGGGCCTTTTCCATCATCCGCCGCTTCAACCGGGCGATCTCGTACTCCTTGGCCTCCAGCTCCTCCAGGGCCTTATCCTGGTGCTTCACGGCCTTGGGGGGGTCGCGGTCGCCCAACTCCCCGGCGGCGTTTTTCATGTGCTCGGCCGCCCGGTTCAGGTTTCCCGACTTTCCATCGGAGGCGGGCTTGCCGGAAGGGCCGGGCTTGCCCTGCGAGCTCATCCCGGCTTCTCTGGCCAGGTCGTCCATCGCCCGGGCCAGTTCGCTTGTCTTTCCGGAGAGTTCATCCTGCCTTTTTGCGAGCCCGGGGGCCTCGCCGCGTCCGGCCACCTTGGCCAGGGCGTCGTCGATGGCCTTTGCGGCGTTCTTGAGATCGACGAGGGCCTGCTCTTGCGGATCGGCCGCCTTGGCGGGGTCGGACCTTCCCAGCGCGTCGGCGGCCTTTTTCATCTCGCCGCCGGCGGCCTTGGCGCCGGCCGCCGCCGAGGCGAGCTTCTTGCCGGCCCCGCCGCCGCCGAGTGCCTTGGCGAGCTTCGCGTTGCCGGCCGCCGCGGAAAGCCGCTTGGCCACGCCGTCCGTCGAGCCGGCGAGCTGCTTCTGGAGCTGCCCGGTGATCGGCAGCTTGTCGATGGGCGCGGTCTTCGTCGCGCCCTGAAGCGCCGTCTGCCGCGCGATGATCTCGCGGATCTTCTTGCGGATGCCCAGCAGCTCCCGCACGCCCGGTTCCGGCTGAGGCAGCTTGCTCGTCTGGGCCCGGAGTTTCTTCTGCTCGGCGACGATGTCCGAGAGCTGCCCGGCGAGCTGGTCCATCTTCTTGCCGAACTCGCCGGCCTTGTCGGCCAGGTTCGACTGGCGCTCCAGCGGCTTCTGCTTTTCCAGCAGCTCGTCGATCTTGCCGAGGAACTCCTGCCACCTCTTGAGGCGTTCGAGCCGCTCGTCGAGGTCGAGGATGCCGTGTCGCAGGGTCTGGAGAACCTTTCTGAGTTCCTCGATGACCTCGGTTTCGGTGCTTGCGGCCGCGGAGGCCAGGCCGTCTGAGAGGTACTTGGCGACCTTTTCCATGTCTTCGGCGATGAAGGCCCTCTGGGCCTGGCTGACGGCCTCTCTGAGGACCTTGGCGGTCTGCGGCTCGGCCTTCTCGAGGAGGTCGGCCAATTTGACCATTCTGGCGGTGAGATCGGTGAACTGGACCCTCGTCCACCGCTGTTGGGCCACATCCACGGCGTGCTTGGTCGCCGGCCGCGTGGTGGTCTCCTCGTCGGTCTGTGCGGCCAGGGGGCAGGTGATGAGCCCCACCACGACCAGCCAGCCCCGGACGGCCATGTTCGCGCGGTTCATGATGCGCTCCTTATGGTGGAGATTCCCGTTCCCGGCTCAGTCCGGCTTCTTGCCGGGCTGGGTGGTCGAATCGAAAACGTTTCCGACCTCGGCCTCCTGCTTTTCCCTGATCGACCGGAGCAGCTTTTCCGACCACCCGATGATCAGTCGCAGCTTGTTGGCCAATTCCTGCTTGTTCTCCAGCTTGATCATTCGCTGGAGGACGTCGTCCATCTGGGCGAGTATGTCCCGTTGGATCTCCTCGATGGCGTTGGCCTGCCGGCCCAGCTCGGCCGGGTCGCGCAGCGCCTTGGTGGCGTTGATCGCGCCGGTGACCTTGCGTACGGGCTCGGCCAACTGCCTGAGAGGTTTGACGATCCCGCCGCGGATTTGTTCGCGCGAGGTCTTGGTCCCGATCCGGTTGTTTTTCATCTCCTCGACGATGTTGTCGAGGCTGTCGGCGGCCTTGGCGATCTCGGCGCCGACGTTCTGCTGTTGGCCGGCCGACGAGGCCAGCAGGCGCCGGGCCTCGGGATCGACGCGGCCGGCGGCGAAGATGGCCACCGCCGCGGCGGTCTCGGCCGCCGCGCTGTCCTGGAGGGCCATCGCCTGGAGGAACTCCAGCCGGATCTTCTTCTGCCTCTGGACAAAGGCCTCCATCAGGTCTTCCGGTTTGACGATCTTGAAGCTCAACGCGCTGCTGCTGCCGACGTTGGGCCCCCCGTAGGCGGCGGGGAGCGTATCGGTGGACCGGGCCGTCACGTGGATAGCGCTGTCGGGCTTCAGGTGCAGCGGCTCGATGTCCAGCTCGTGGCGCGTCTGGAGTTCTCGCCCGACGTCCGCCCCCAGGCCGACCGGCTGGGAATTGGCATCCGTCGCGTCGGCGGACCTGCCGACGAGGATCTCCGCCGCGGCGATCCCGTGGTCGTCCTTGACGTGCAGCCGCAGCGGGATGATGGCCCGCGGCGAGATGCTCGCGCCGATCCGCAGCTTCTTCATGTTCACCGTGGGCCGGTGGTCCGGCTGGAGCTGGACCATGTACTTTGCCCCGCGCCGGCTGGAGTGGCCGTCCAGGTCCGTCAAGGCGAACCGCAGGATTTTCGTCGCGGGCTTGTTGGCGCCGGTCACCTCGAATGAGCCGACGTGCCGTTTGCCCGTTGTGTCGGCCGTGCCGTCCCCGCGGACCTCTCGCCGCATCTGGCTGACGACCTTCCCGTCGAGCAGGATCGCCGCCGAGCGCAGCGGCTTGTTCGACTCGGCCCTGATGGTCACCTCGGCCCCGATCGGCACGGGCAGCGCGCCGGAGCTGCCGGGCACTTCCTCCGGGCGGGCGCGCTTCATGTAGCTCGGGTACCTCACGGTGAAGCGGACCTTTCGCAGGGCGGGGGGCTCGATCAGGACCACCCGATGCGGGTTGCGGGCGTCGCGGCGGTCGTCGCCGCCGGTGACGTAGAACTCGAACTCCTCCGGCACGGCGGGGAAGACCTTCACGAACCTGCGCGGGTTGTCGCGGTCGGCGTCGATCCGCTCTTCCGTCCTGCCGATGGCCGCGTACTGCGCGTGGAGCGTGACGTGGTCCGGCACGACGCTGCTTCGCGGCTCGACCTCCACGATCACCGTCAGGTCGTCGCCGCGAAGGACCGTGAAGTTCGCCGGGTCGCCGCGGACCGACAGGTACGTCTTCTGCGGCCAGGGGGTCTCGGCGAAGAGCACGTTCCGGCTGAACCACCGGCCGAGGATGTCCGGCTGCCAGATGCCGAAGCCGACCAGCAGCCCAAGCGCGCAGCCGGCGACGGACCACGTTCGAAAGATGCCCCGCCGTTCGACGACCTCGTTGAAGCGAAGCGGCTCGGCGAGGTCGTTCGCCTCGGCGGCCGTCCGGGCGATCATCGCGGCGCTGATGCCCATCGCCTCGGCGTCCGCCGACTGGCTGAACTGGATGGCACTGATCAGCCGGTCGCCCAACTGCCTGAAGCGCCTCTCGACCAGCAGCGCCAGGGCCGCCGCGCCCATCGGCACGCGAAGCGGAACCACCAGGTGCCGCCAGACGACCGCCAGCACGCCTGCGACGGCGAGGACCATGATCAGCGCCCTCAGCGGGCGCTCCAGGCGCAGGAGGTAGTCGAACGCCAGCGTCACGAACACCAGGGCGACCAGGGCCGCCACCGTCCACGCCACGCCCTCCATCGCCAGCCGCGTCGAGATCGCCAGCCGCAAGGCGCTGAGCTTGCCTCGTATCTCCGCCCGCACAAGTTCGGTTCGTTCCGTAGGGTTCATCTCACGCCATGTTGTGTTTCTTGCGGAATATCCACTCCACCGCCAGCAGCAGCGCGATCAGAAGCAGCATGAGGTTGGAGTCCCACAGCTCCCAGGGCACCTTGCGCACGGCGGTCTTGCGGTCCGACGGGATCAGCCCCGCGAGCCGGTCGATCTGGTGGATCTCGAGGAAGTTCTCCCGCCGCGACGCGATGTTCTCCATGGTGGCCCGGTCGGCTTCGGTCCGGATCGACTCGGCCTTGGGGAGCTCGATGCGGATTGTCTTCGACTGCACCTTCTCCCTGGCCATCGGGTCGCCCTTCAGGGCCGTCAGCTCGAAGGTGCCCGTGCGGGCCGCCCGGATGGTGGCCTTGTAGCGCCCGGGCTTGTCCGCGACCGCCTTCAGGACGATCGTCTCGGTCTTCTGCGTGGCCAGGTCGATCATCTCGACCTCGAGCGTGGCGGCCTTGAGCGGGCTGAAGTTCTCGTCGTAGGCCTCGGCCTCGATGGTGATCCGCTCGCCGGCCGAAAACCGGTCGCCCCCCGCCGTGATCACCACGTGCCGCGCGCGGAGCGTCGCGAGGTAGCGCACCACGTTCGACCAGAACAGGCGGTGGTAGTACCCGTCGCGAAGGAACCGCCACCGCCACGTGCCGTCGAAGCCGAGGTACAGCACCCGCCCCATGCCGAACGGCTGGGCGACCAGCAGCGGCTCCGGCTCGTTCCTGCCCGCGGTCCGCCGCAGCGGGTTCGAGCTGACCGCCAGCGTGCGGGCCAGCGGCTTGGTCTTCAGGATCGGGTGCGACCAGTAGATGCCCGGCAGCGCCTGCCAGACGTTCACGCTCTCCTTGGCCGTCCCGGCGAAACGCGTTACCGGGTGGTCGGCGCCGTACGTGGTGATCTGGACGCCCCACGCCTGTGGCCGGCGCCGGCCGATGCGCTCCACGATGTCGCTCGTGTTCGGCCCCAGCACCACCGGGAGCATCCCCGCCAGCTCCTCGTACGGGCCTCTGCTGCGAAGGACCGGGGCCGAGTACTTGTTGCCCACGATGTAACACAGTCCGCCGCCGTGTCGCTCGACGAAGATGCGGAGGTTCTTGACGAACTCCCCGTCGAAACCGTCCACCGTCGGCTGGGGATCGTACAGGATGACCACGTCGTAGCCGGGATGGGGCTTGCCCCCGGGCGAGCCGGCCAGCTCGCCGAGCGTCCTTGGCAGGCGGTCGAGCTTCATGCCCGTCGAGGCCGACTGGTTCAGCTCCTTGTCGGCGTTCTGCTGCCAGGTGCTCAGGCGATAGAGCTCCGGCTGGCGGAGCAGGAAGTTGCGGACGTACTGGAGCTCCCAGCCGGCGTCGCCGCTGATGAGCAGCACCTTGATCTTCTCGTCGGAGACCTTCACCTCCGCCTCGGCGGCGTTGTCCGCGCGGTTCCTCTCCTCGGGGATCGGGTCGATGATCGCGCGGTAGACGAACTGGCCGATCTTGTCCGGCTCCACCTGGAGCTCGATGGTCTGGACGCCCTTGGTTCTCCCGATCCCCCCGCCCGCCGCCAGCGGCGCCTTCGTCTCCCCGTTGAGCACCACCGTCTTGCTGATCCCCGTCGGCGTCCAGCTCTGGGAGTCTCTGGGACGTCGCAGCAGCTTGACCGCAACGCTCCTGCCGGACAGGTTGCGGTGGGCCAGCACGACGGTGAACTCGGTGCTGGCCCCGCGGCGGACCTCGCGCGGCGCCTGGAGGCCCGTGACGGCCACGTTCTTCGGCGGGGTCGGGTCGCCCACCATCACCGGATACAGCCGCAGTCCCTGCTGGTTCGCGTAGGCGACCGCGTCGGCCAGACGCCCGCGGGCGCCCGCCGTGGTCATCTGCCCGTCGCTGATGAGGACGATCCCCGCCACGCGCCGCCCCACCACGCTCTCGATGGCGTCGCGAAGGGCCGCGGAAAGGTTGGTCTCGTAGCCGCCGGCCGTCAGGCGGCCCAGTACGTCAACCAGCCCCGTCGGCGCCGTGGTCGGCTGCTCGTCCGAGCCGCCCCCGGAGGACCGGGCGTCGGGCGACCCCAGCGGCCGGCCCAGCGGGCGCGTGTAGGACTCCTGCCCCGGCTTGTCCGTCGAGAACCGCATCAACATCAGCGGGTGGTCGCTCGCCAGCCGCGCCAGGACCCCCGAATCGCCTCCCAGCGACTTCCGGACGATGCGCAGCCGCGAGAAGTCGGCCAGCTCGTCCGGCTGGACGCCCATGTGCCTGGCCATCTTCGCCTGCGCGTTCGCATCGGCGTAGTGATCGGTGAACGACATGGACCGGCTGTCGTCGATCAGCACGAGCACGGTCGAGTAGAGGGTGCGGGTGAACCGCAGCACGATGGCCGGGCGGAAGAGCACCGCCAGGACCAGCAGGCAGATCGCGATCCGCACGCCGGCCAGGAAGGCCTTTGCGCCGACGGGGTTGTCCCCTTCCCGGCGGTAGCTGCGGACGATCAGGTACACCATCGCCGCGAACAGGGCCATCAGCGCGAGGTTGACGTAGTTGCCGTATTCGGCCACGAAGCCGAATCGCCAGTTACCCTCGCCGAAAAGCCGGGCCGGATCGGAGCCTAGCAGCCATGTGACGATCTTGTTCATTTCCGCACGATCGAATCCGTTATCATCGGTCTTTTCCGGTGGGCGCATAGTGGCCGAAGCGCTGGGCGAGGAAGGTCTCGACGGCGAGCAGCAAGGCAAGGATTCCCAGCGCCCACGTCCAGTACTCCTTGTGCACCTGGGGCTTCTCGACCCGCCCGGGTCGGGCGGCGGTGCGGTCCATGTAGGTGAACTCCTCGCTTGCCAGCGCCGCGGCCAATGCCGCTTCGCGCCCGCACGTCAGGTCGCCCTCGGCCGGGTCCACGTTCCGGGCGAAGAGGACCTGCCGGGTCGTCTCGTCCGGCAGGGCCAGCTCCAGGCTGTAGGCGCCCGCGTGGTCCGCCCGTTTGTATCGCAGCAGTTGCTCCGGCTGGCGGTCGGGGCGGTCCATCTTCCGGACGGGCACGAGGGGGACCACCGGCTGGGTCGGATGCAGCGGCGTCTTGAGCGTGGCCGTCGCGTCGCGCAGCTCGTGGGGCAGGCTGAAGACGACGGGCTCGCCGACGTGTCCCGAGAGGCCCGGGTCCTGCGGGCGCCCCAGGTACGCCAGCATGTCGTTCAGCACGGCGACGTACGTGCCGTTCTCGTCGGCGGGCCAGTCGTTCCAGGCCATCGTCGCCGACGTGTAGAACATCAGGACCGTGCCCCGGCCGACCTGCCGCGCGACGATGGCCGGAGAGTTGTCCTCGTCGGCGAATCTCGCCAGCACCCGCGGCGGCTTGACCTCCGGCGACGAGGGCGGCGGGCCCATGGGGCTCGTGCCGTGGAAGGCGTAGAAGCGGATGAACCGCGTCGGGTCCACGCCGGCGGCGAGGAAATCCCTGAAGACCTTCAGCACGCCCTCGGAGGCGATGCTCTTGGGGTCGAGGCGGAAGAAGCGGTCTCGCTTCGCCGGGTCGCCCAGCCGCGGCGCGAGGCGGTACGGGCTGAGCCCCGACCCGTTGGCGTAGAGGGCGTCGTTGTAGAACGTCAGGTTGACCTCCTCGCCGGTGAAGATCACCAGCCCGCCGCCGGAACGGACGAACTCCGTCAGGGCATCGAGCTGGGGGTAGTGCGCGGCGCCGTTGGCGTCCAGCATGATCGGCAGCTCGCCGACGTTCAGCAGCGCCACCAGGTCGTAGTTCGCCAGCGGACTCTCGCCCATCGCGCTGGGGGAGACGATCTCGACCTTCGCGCCTTCGCTGCCGTTGCGGTCCGGGTCGATCGCGTGGACGAAGAAGAAGGACTCGCTCTCGGTGGGGTCGGATATGTCCGGCCGCCCGTCCACGGCCAGCACGTTGATCGCCTGGCGCACGTCGAGGGCCAGGTGTGCGAGGTCGTCGGCGGCCAGCTCGTCGGGAGGCAGGCCGGCCGTGATGACCGCGGGCCCGGGGTGCGAGCACGTCACCTGGAACTCGACCCGCCCGATGCTGCGAGGTTCGAGGGAATCGATGGCTGCGGTGGGCAGCTCGACCTCGCGGAGGCCTTCGGCCGTGCTGACCCTCGCCGTCAGCCGGAGCTCGACGTCCCTGGCCGCGGCCCGCCCGTGGTTGCGGACCTCCACCCGGACCCGGACCGGCACGCCGCTGATGGCGAACTTCTCGATCATCCCCACGGACTCGATCGTGAGGTTGTCCTTGGGCTTGCGGCCGAAGTCCATGGCGACGACGTCCACGTTCAGTTTCCGGAGGTTCTCGAACTCGTCGCGGATCGCGTCGGGCTCGCCGGCCGCGGCCAGGTCCACGCGCCGGAAGTCGCTGTAGACGTACAGCCGCCGTACGACGGACTTGTCGCCCTGGAAGACCTTCCCTGCGGCTGCCAGCGCCCGGTCGAGCCGGGCGCGCCCGTCCGACGGCGTCAGCCCGGCCAGGCGCGCCGACAACTCCTCGAGCTCGGCGTCGGCCACGTGAGTGAGCTTGAAGAACGGCTCGCCGCCGTCGGCGCCCGAGGTCCGGAGGATCGCCACCTTGTCGGTCTGGGAGAGCTTTTTGAGCTGCTCGGCCACGTCGGTCGTCGCGGCCGAGAAGATCGTCCCCCCGCCGACGCGCTGGCCCATGGAGTAGCTGTCGTCGAGGAGGAAGACGGCGGTCTGGCTCTCCGTGCCGCCGGGCAGGGCCTGCATGGCCTTGCACCCGGTGAACCTCGCCAGCGCCGTCGCCAGCATCACCAGCAGGAGGCAGCGAAGCGCCAGGAGGATGAGCTCCTCGATCCGCAGGCGGCGGCGGTTTTTGCGGACGGAGTCCCACAGGAACTGCATGGCGGCCCAGTTCATCATGCGGAACCGCCTGCGGTTCAGCAGATGGATCAGGATCGGCACCGAAACCGCCGCCAGCCCCGTCCAGAACACGATGGGATGTAAAAATGGCATTTTGGTGTTTGCCACAGAGGCCCAGAGCCTCAGAGGCAATTCTATGTAAGGTCCTACATGACGATTCGGCGAAGGCCGTCGACCAGGCGCGCCTCGTTGAAATTCAGCAGCAATCCTACGTTTATGCCGGCAGCCCGCAGCGTGCTCATCACCTGGGAAACGTGCTGATCGCCGAGGTCGGCGACGGCCTTCAGCTCCACCACCACTTTCCTTTCCACGATCAAATCGGCGCGGTGCTCGCCGACCGGAACGCCGTCGTAGTACACCGGGAACTTGACCTGCCGCTCAACGAGCAGCCCTGCCTTCCTCAGTTCGTGGGCCAACGCGTTCTCGTAGATGGCTTCCACATAGCCGCCTTGAAGCTCCCTGTGCACGGCGATCGCACAACCGATGATCTTCTCGGTGAGCTCCCTGTGCGGGTACTTCCTTCCGCTGAAGTTCTGTCCTCGAATCTCCGTCACACCGTCGGGCAGCTTCATGTCGATCCATTCTGCTGATCTCTCTGAGCCTCGGTGCCTCTGTGGCTAGCGCTTGGAGCCTGCTTTGCGGGTCGCGGCGGCGCGGGCGGCCAGGAACGCCAGCAAGGCCGCGTCCAGGTGGTCGGCCGTGGAGATCAGCTTGTAGTCGATGCGGCTGGCGATGCACTTCCGTTTGACTTCCGTGCAGAAGCGTTCCACGGCCTCGATATACCCCTGGCGGAGGGCTCGCGGCTCGATCGTGAGGTTCCCCGTCTCCTCCAGGCCCCGGAACATCGTGTTGCCCTGGAAGGGAAAGGTCAGTTCGTCCTCGTCCATCACGTGCAGCACGATGACCTCGTGGTCGTAGTGGCGGAAGTGCTGCAAGCCCCGGATCACGCCGTCGACGTCCACGAACAGGTCGCTCACGAGGCACACCAGGCCACGGCGGGGGATCTTCTCGGCGACCGAGTGGCAGATGGGCTCCAGCGACGTCTTGGCCTTCGGGTCGATGCCGTCCATCGCGTGGACGAGCGACTTGATCTGGTTGGGGTTCGAAGAGGCCGGCAGGTACGTCCGCAGGTCCTCGTCGAAGACGGCCAGGCCCACCGCGTCCTGCTGCTGGAGCAGCAGAAACGCCAGGGACGCCGCCACCGCCGCCGAGTAGTGATACTTCGTCATGCCCTCCTTGCGGCTGGTGCCGTACAGCATCGACTCGCTGCCGTCCACGAGGAAGGTGGCCTTGAGGTTCGTCTCCTCTTCGTACTGCTTGATGTAGTAGCGGTCGGTCCGCCCGAGGACCTTCCAGTCGATGTGCTTGATGTCGTCGCCGGGGGCGTACTTGCGGTGCGAGGCGAACTCCACGCTGAACCCGTGGAACGGGCTGCGGTGCAGGCCCGAGATAAACCCCTCGACCACCAGGCGGGCCTGGAGGTCCAGCCGCGTGATCTTCGCCAGGACCTTCGGGTCCAGATACTCCTGCAATTCCTGTGCAGTGGTCTTTGCCATGTTTTGCCCGTCAGTTGTCGGTGCGGACCTGGGCGAAACGCGGCAAGCAGGCTCGCCCGCTGAACGGAATGACTTTCGAAGGCTTCATTTGGTCTCGTGCACGCGGGGCGTCTGGCGGCGGGGCTTGCCTACTGCTCCACCGCCTTGGCGGTGGCGGGGTTCGTGGCGATGGCGCTTTCCTGGGCGGGGATGATCTCCAGGAGGCGGTCGGCGATTCGGTCCACGGTCATGCCCTCTGCGTCGGCGTTGAAGTTCGTCACGATCCGATGGCGCAGCACGGGCCTGGCGACGGCCTGGATGTCCTCGGTGGATACGTGGAACCGCCCGTACAGGACGGCCCGGACCTTCCCGCCGAGAATCAGGTACTGGCACGCCCGCGGCCCGGCGCCCCAACTGACGTAGTCGTTGATCACGTCCGGCACGCCGCCCTCGTGCACGCGTGTCGCCCGAACCAGGCGCATCGCGTACTGGATCACGTGGTCGGCGGCGGGGACCCGCCGAATGATGTCCTGAAGCGCGATGATCTCCTCGCCCGTCAGGACCTGCTTCAGCTCGACCTGCTGGATCGCCGTCGTCAGCCGGACGATGTCGAACTCCTCGTCCCAGCTCGGGTAGTTGACGAAGATCTTGAACATGAACCGGTCCTGCTGGGCCTCCGGCAGGGGGTAGGTGCCTTCCTGCTCGATGGGGTTCTGGGTGGCCAGCACGAAGAACGGGTCCTTCATGGGCATGCGGTTGCCGCCGACGGTGGTCTGCCGCTCCTGCATGGCCTCCAGCAGTGCCGCCTGCGTCTTGGGCGGCGTGCGGTTGATCTCGTCGGCGAGGATGACGTTGTTGAAGATCGGGCCCTGGAGGAACTTGAACTCGCGCGTGCCGGTCGCGCGGTCTTCCTGGATGACCTCCGTGCCGGTGATGTCCGACGGCATCAGGTCCGGCGTGAACTGGATGCGGGCGAAGTCCAGGTCCAGGCACTGGGCGAGCGAGGAGACCATCAGCGTCTTGGCCAGGCCCGGCACGCCCTCCAGGATGGCGTGCCCGCGGGCGAAGATGCACATCAGCAGCTCTTCCAGCACGGCCTCCTGGCCCACGATGGCCCGGGCCATCTCGGCGCGGATCGTCTCGTAGGCCTCGGTGAGCCGCTCGGCGGCCCTGATGTCGTCGCGGTCGAGGTCCTCTCCGCCGGTCGTCGGTACGTCCGCTTCAGTCACGTCGGTCTCCTGTCAGCTATCAGCTTTCGGCTATCAGCTACTTCTGGCAGATCGGCAGGTAGCCGTAGGGCAACTGGAGGATGATCGTGGCGAGGGCGGTGCCGTACGTCGTGCCGACGCTGTCTCCGTTCCAGCTTCCGTCGGGGCTCTGCGACTGCAACATTCGGTCGCGAATCTGCGGATAGTATGTCTTCCAGTCCTTTCCACCGCGCTGGTACCAGGCCTGGGCCAGGTAAAAGTGCGTGTAGAAGTAGTGCCCGCCCCAGGCTCCTCCGCGGGTGACGCCCACTCGCCCCTGGACGTATCGGACGAGCTTCTCGACCATTTCGGCTTCCGAGCCTTTCCCGCCGGTCTGGCGGTCATACACGCCTGCGGCATAGAAGCACGCGATCGCGGCGGCGGAGATGGCCGGGCGCGAGGAGCTGCGGCTCCGGGCCGAGTAGCAGATGCCCCCGTCGGCCATCTGGCAGTACTTCAGGTACGCCACCGCCCGGTCGATCGTGCTGCGGGGGACCTTGATCCCGACGTTCCGGCAGGCCCGCAGCGCCTGGAGCTGCGTGACCGTCACGGAGCCCTCGTCCCCGTTGCCGCTGGGGGTATAGATCCAGCCGCCGGCGTGTTTGAGCTGGGAGCCCAGGTCGGACTGGGCCGTCGCCGTCAGGGCGACGGCCTTGGTGAGCACCTCCCGAAGGTTCTTTTCGTACTCCCGGTTGATCTCCGTGCCGTAGCACTGGGCCAGGAACAACATGGAGAAGCCGTGCCCGTACATGCTGCGGCTCTCGCTGCCCGAGCTGGCGATCAGGCCGTCCGACTGGCTCTTGGCGACCCGGATCAGGTAGCTCATGGCCCGCGTGACGTTTCGCGAGTATGGCCCGGTTTCCGGCGTCGAGCCGCCGGCCATCATCGCCAGCCCTCCAAGCGCCGTCATCGCGCAGGGGTATGTCCCGTAGCCGCCGCTGTTGAGCCAGCCCCCGTTGGGACGCTGGGTGTTGGCGAGGTAGTGCAGCCCGCGATCGACGGCCTTGACGGTCTTTCGCGTGACCATGTCCGGCAGGATCGAGCTGGGCGCCTCGGCGCGGGCGATGGGGCCGCACGCATGGAGGACGACGAGGAAGGCGGCCGGCAGCGCCGGGAACACGCAAGGCACCCTTCCGCGCGCCGCTCGCCTCGGCCTGCTTGTCCGCCGTGCGCCGCAGCCGTCCCGACGACATCGCGCGTTATCGTTCACCATAGACCGAAACCCCTTCGGAAGTCTCCACACACAGCCGCCCGTTGGTCATGACCGGCTGGCCGATGCCCTGGCGGCGGCGGTTTTCGTCTTTCGGCCCGGCGCCCTTGCCCTGGAGGTCGATCTTCTGGGCGATCCGGCCGGTGTGCAGGTTCACCACGTAGGCGAAGTAGGGCATGCCCACCTGGTAATGTCTCGCCGTGACGACCACGTGGTCCTTGCCGATCACCAGCGGCAGGACGCCCGGATAATACATGCCCGTGTTGTCTTCCAGGCTGCGGCTCCACTGCCGCTTGCCGTCGGGCAGGCTGAACTTTTGCAGCCCGATCCCCCGGCTGTTGCTGAGTCGCCCGTAGACGCCCTTTCTGCGTCCGCTCACTCCGGCCCCGCAGAGGACATAGACGTTCGGCCCGTCGAATTGCGCGCCGAACGGCACGCCGGGCATGCCGGCCACGGTGGCGATGTCAAGCGTGGCGACCTTTCGGCCGCCCGCAATGGACAGGACCTCCACCGGGCCGGACGTGTTGCCCGGCGAGACGGCGATCATGTCGGACGAAACGCCCAGCATCGTCGGCTGCCTTGTGAGATCGTACTTGCACCGCCAGAGCGGCTTGTCGATCTTGGCCGCCTCGCGAACCGTCAGCTCCCCATCGATCATCATCAACAGCAGCCCGTCTTCGGTCAGCTCGCACTCGGCCCACTGGTTTGCCTGCCACTTCCCGACGACGCGCCCGTCCCGGGTGAGGCTGAGGCACGTGACGGTCTTGCCGCCGTTATGGCGCAAGACGACCATCTGGCCGGCAATCCGCGGCGGGGCGACCGGGTACCGCGTGCCGCCCACGAGGGTGTTCTGCCAGAGAAGCTTCCCTCGCGCGATGTCCAGGCAACTGACCGTCCCGCTTCGGTCGGCGACGACCAGCACCCCGCAGCCGACGCCCATGCTGTAGAACGTCTGGATGCCGATCCGGTCCATCTTCTGCTGCCAGAGGACCTTTGCCGAAACGAGGTCCAGCCCGCGGATCGTCTTGCGGTCGGCGACCGCCAGGACCTTCCGGTCTCTGCTCATCTCCCCGATCAGGCGCATTCCCGGCGGGTAGTACGAGTACTTGTGCACCTCGTCGGTGTCGATGTCGGCCAGGCCCTTCCAGGCGGACAGGGCCTCTTCGGCCCCCCGGGAGGTCGTGTCCAACAGGTACGCATCGGCGCCCTTGACGACGGCGATCTTCCCGCCCAGACGGATCGGCCGGTATTCCTGGTCCCGAAGGACCCGGACGTGCTGGTCCTTTATGCTGAACAGCTCGGCCAGGGGCGGGGAGATCCTGGCGATGAGCCTCATGCGCCGGGGCCCCTTGGCCAGCTTGCCGCCCTCAATCAGCTTCAGCACGTCGCGGAGCCTCCCGCGGACGTCGGCAAAGGCGACCTGCGTATCGCCGGGCAGCTCGCGCAGGCCCTCGCACTCCTTCCGGGCCGAGGTGACCCATCCGCCGCGCGCGTAAATCGTCGCCAGGGCCACGCTGGCGGAAAAGCGCAGCGGGCTGTCGTCCATCCGGGCCACCCGGTAGAGATGTCTTCGAGCCTCCGCCAGGCACTCGTCGGCCTTCGTCGGGTCGCCGGCGGCCATCAGATAATAGGTCTCGGAGGCCCGGAACAGCGCATCGTCGCGAGACTCGCTGTTCGGCCAGCGCTCGGCCACCGCGAGCATGGCCGCGGGGTCGCCCGCGTCCAGGGCCGCGTCCAGGGCCTTCTTGGCCAGCGCGTCGAACTTCGCATAGCACGCTCGCCCGTGCTGCTGCAACAGGCCCCGGATGTAGTCCCCCGCAAGCCTGTCTGCCGGGAGGGTCCGCTGCCTAGGATCGATTCGCACGGACATGTCGGCGGCCGGGCCGATCTCGACCTCGGCGAGATCCTCCTTGGCGTATTTCTCGGCGATCTCCTGGGCCAGTTCCGCGGCCTCGGCGTAGCGGCCCACTTTCTCGTGGTACTTGGCCAGGCGGAACTTCATGTGGGCCTTGTCCTGGTCCGTTGCGGCATGGGAGAGGGCCTCGAGGAACATCCGGTGCATCGTCTCGTCGCTGCGGGCACAATTGCCCAGCGCCACGTAGGTGCGGTAGAAGGGCTGGAGGAGCTGATTGGCCGTATCCGTGTCGTTCCGGGCCTTGGCGGCGGCAAGGCAGGCCTTCAGGTCGGCCAGGGCCGAGTCGAACCGTTTCGCGTCAAAGGCCAACTGGGCGCGCTGTCTCAGCAGGCCCGGCCGGTCCGCCGGGGCGGCCCGGTCCACCCGCCGGGTCAGCTCCATCCGGGCGACGTCGTAACCGAAGTAGGCACAGACGCCCAACATGCTGGCCGCAATCAGCTTGCCGTCAGCACAGACGAGGTTGCCCAGGAAGCCGTCCGCCGCGGCCAGCGGCATCGCGCTTCGGCCGTACGTCTTCAGGTCCATCACCTCGATCTTCCCCTCGGCGCTGGCAAACACACGGCGGTTGGAGACAGCCGGACGACCGTGAATGCCGAGGTTCTCCTCCCCGCTGTTGAGATCCGCGCCGTCGAGGGTTCGCAGGACGAACAGCCCCCCGCCGCTCAGGAGGACGCGATCGCGGTCGATGGCGCTGAGATCGAGCTGGTTCCGCCGGCTCTTCGACCACCGAACCGCGCCGGTGGCGGTATCCAGCGCGAGGAGATACTCGCTGTCAGCAGGCAGGCAGATCACGCGCGGCCCGGTCACGATCATCGGGTTGGCGGGAGGGTGTGCCGCCGCCTGGTAGGCCCCGTAACGCGGCCGCACGATCATGCCCGCGGCGTTGTTGATTCTGCTGGCGTATTGGTACCCCCACAGCGGCTCGCCTGTCTCCTCCTCGAAGGCGGCGATGACGCCGGAATTGGTCGTCACGTAGATTCGGCCGTCGCTGACGGCCGGCGCCGAACCCATGGCCAGGCGAGGATCGGTGCCGAAGGAATACCCGTATCGCCGCATCAACGCCGGGGCCTGCGCGATGGGCACGTGCCATATCAGCGCCCCGTTAGCGGCGTCAAGGCACAGCAGGTGATACCGCTCCAGGTAGAGGACCAGCACGTACAGCCGCCCGGCGCGGTACGTCGGGGCCGAAAGGAACCTGCCGTTGCGGACGACCTCGTGGCTCCCTCGCCCGCGGCCGATGCGCCACTCCAGCCGCCCTTCGTTCGCCACGGAGAGGGCCGCCAGGACAGACCCGTTGTCCAGGCCCGTCACGTTCTGATTTCGCCGCCGCAGGTACGCGAGGCTGCTGCTGACCGGAAGGAAATCGCACACCGTGTAGACCATGCCGCCGCCGACCGTGAGCGTGTAGTGGCCGCCGTCGCCGATGTACTGGTATGCGCCGGGGTAATGCATGCTCACGCTGCCGGAGACGGTGATCTTTCGCACCATCGGCAGGGAGACGAAGCTGTCCCATCTGAATTCCCCGGTAAGCAGGTCGTGGGCTGCGATCTTGTCCTCCAGCCGAACGATCACCCGATCGCCCGCCACCACCGGGTGGACGATCGCCGGCAGCACGACCTGGCCGCGGGCGCTCCCGGAAGCCGTGCTGCGAAGACACACGTGCCCGTTGCTGAGCCCCACGGCGTACCGGATGCTGCGCCCGCTGGACGACCGGCTGTAGTATACGTTGCTCAGGTACATCGACCCCCCGGCCAGAAGCTTCGACAGCAGGTTCTCGCCCGCCGCGACCCCGTCGCTCGCCAGTCGCCATTGCGGGGTGAGCACCACGTCGCAGTCGCTCATCGTCGCGATGCCGTCCGGCGTGCCGCCCAACCCGGGCCAGCCGGAGGACGGGCGCTGCGGCCCCCGGGCGGCACGCGCCGGCGGCAACTGCCGGATCCGCGCGAGGAAGTCGGCCAGCTTCTGGCTGCGTCCACCGAGCACGGCAGAGGCATCGGGGTACTTCCGTCGCAGCTCGTCCGCCGCGCGATCGGCGGCGACCTGCTCGCCGGCCAAGTGGTGTGCCGCCGCGATCTTCGCCAGCAGCGTCGCCTTGTGGGCGCTCGCCGTGGTCGCCGCGAGCAGTTGACGCCAGCACGTGGCCGCCTGCGAGAACCGCGCGCGGTCGAAATACAGCGCCCCCAGCGTCTCCAGGGACCTCGGCCCGTACGACGTGTGCAGGTATCGCTCCGA
Organism: uncultured Planctomycetaceae bacterium; assembly: GCA_964427875.1. Taxonomy (GTDB): domain Bacteria; phylum Planctomycetota; class Phycisphaerae; order SM23-33; family SM23-33; genus CAYRVX01. Next base: position 43,356 of record CAYRVX010000021.1, on the reverse strand, counting down.
AAGTTTCCGAAGCAGCGCCCCGGGGCGCACGGAGGCCAGGGCCTCCGTGTAGAGCTGATGCGCCTGCGGATCGTACAGCGCGCGGTAGAGCTTCAGGCCCTTCGCGCCCATCCGCCCGAGCAGCTCGTTGGCCTTCAGCCGCATCGACACGAAGCGGTTGTCGCCCTCGGCATAGAAGCCGCTCTCCTCTCGTTGGATCAGGGCCTGGAGGATCTGAATCGCCTGGTCGCACTCGCCCTTCTGGATCAGCCGCTCGGCCTGGACAAGGTAGCCGCCCAGCTCCTCGTCCACGTGCATCAGAGGCGGCGGGGTGGTGCCGGTACCGGGTGCCCCTTCCCCGTCCGGCCGCAGGATCGGGAGGATGGCCGCCGCGTTCACGCGCGCCCCCGCCTGGCCCGCAGCCGGTGCGGCCGCGCAGAGCAGGCCGGCCAACGCGCCGGCAAGCCGGCACACCAGGCCCGTGCGCCCCCACCTTGCCCGTCTGGGACGTCCCGTTGTCATTCTCATCGCGCATTCCGCCAGCCTGGGCCGACCGGCCGGTCCCGCGAAACGCAATCGTAAGTTCTACCGTTCCAACCCACGCAGGTTCGATTATACGCCGGTTACTCGTCCTGGCCGAATACTTTTCCGTCCGTCACGGCACTGTCCGCCGCGCGCAGACACACATTAAGCCGTTTAGTCGCTCCGCCGACAGCAGGGTTCCCCACAAATGTCGAATCTCCCTCATTCAGCGGAAAGACGCACGCGCTCCAGGTGCCGGCGCAGCTCCTGCGGGCCGGTCGTTCCGCGCAGCAGCGGTCCGCGGCCGCCCAGCCACCCCCGCGGCGTACCCTCCGGGCAAAGCCGTCCGAGTGGGACGACAAACACCCCTGGGCGTGCCTCCGGCCGCGGGACGGCGCCCGCGGCGCCGATCAACAGCACGTCCAGATGCCCTTCGATCAGCGCCACGACGGCCCAGCCGCCCTCAAGTACGTCCTCGAACGCCCGCGCGACCGCCAGTCCGTCGTCGATCGCCCTCGGGCCCGCCTGGGTTCGAAGGACCATGACGGCCGGCTCGTGGAGCTTCCGTCTGCATCGGCGAAGCACGGCCGGGGCGTAACACTGCCACGCGTCCGGATGGTCGGCCGGCATCGGCGCCAGGATCGCCCCGTCGAAGCGGCGAGGGTCCTTCGCCACTTCGTAGAGGAAATCGCCCCATGCCCGTTGGCCCCGGCCGAGCAGGTCCACGCCGGGCGACGCCGTCGGGTCCGGGTGCGACCGCCAGGGACTCACCGTCGCCGGCAAGGCCGCCGGCACGTCCGCCGCCGCCGCTAAGACCATCCACCACCGGCCGGGGTGGGCCTCCAGGACCGCCGCCACGGCGGCCGTCACGGCCTCGGACCGCCTCCGCGCCGGCCCGATGCCACCATCCAGCGGCAGGACCTCGTGCCCCCGGCCGCGAACCGCCGATGCCGTCGTCAGCCATACGCCGGCTCTCATGGGCGGCAGGCCGTGCACCGCCGCCAGGGGTGCCGCCCCGGCCGCGCAAACCAGCACCACTCCCGGCACCGTCCAACGGAGCCGTCTGGCGGGCCGCCGCGCCGTCGATGCGCCCTTCACCACCACCGCGACCATCCCCACGAGGCAGACGGCCAGTCCGGTCGCCGGGGCGAGCGACGTCGCCCCCGCCGCGAGGTATGCAAGCAGCCCGGCGCCCACGCCGGCGCAGACGCTCCCGAGGTATTTCCTCGCCCTCCCGCCGCCGACGGCAAACAGCCGCCGCTGACGGGAAACGATGATCGCCCCCAGGGCCGCCAACGGCACCTGGGCTCCCGCCGCCATCACGCCGCACCCGACCGCCGCCGCGCCGCCCACCAGGCACCGAACGGCCAGGCTGAGCTGAAGCAGGAGCCCGCCGAGCAAACCGATCGTCGCCGCCAGCGCCTGTGTGGCGCCCGGCGGCCGGGACCTGCGATCGGCCCTCCGCAGGAACCACACCAGCAGCCCCAGCGACGCGCCCGCCCAGAACACCCGGCCGGACAGGCCGACACGGGCGACGTCCCTCAGGAGGCGCATCTGTACGAGCAGCGCCAGGCTCAGGGCCCCGGCCCCCGTCGCGATGGCGACCTGCCCGCCGCGCCGCGGGGCCGATTCGACCGGGCGCATCGAGCGCCGCGGACGGATGGCCAGCTTCGCCCGCAGAAGGAGGACCGCCGCCGCGGCCCCGAGCGCCACGCAGGCCACGAGTGCCACGCCGAGGATGTCGGCTGCGATCCGCCACGTCGCGGCCGCCGCCGCCAGGCCCGCGGCGACGCCGACAAGCCACTCGCGGAAGACCGACGCGTAGACGTCCCGGCCCGACCCGCCGCGGATCAACGCCGTCACCAGGAACGTCACACTGATGCCCAACGCCATCGGAAGCATGGCGAGGAACTGAATCAGCAGCTTGATCGCGGCCCAGGCGCTCGGGCCCCAGAGGAAGGGCCCCTGCGCGTGCGGCTCGGCGGGCGTCGAGACCAGATACACCATCGCCGTGCTGACCAGCCCGCCGATGGCGGCAAAGACCGCCCCCGCCGCGAGGAGGCGCATCATGGCCCTCACGCCGCGCCGCCCGGCAGGGACGCTCTCCGCCCGGGCCAGCTCCATCGCCAGGCTGTCCTGGAGCCTCAGCGCCGTCAGGAGCCGCTGAAGCGCCCCCGCGGCCCGAGCGGGCATGCCCGACGCCGCCCCGATCGCCAGCATCAGCGCCGCCAACGTCGCCAACGCGCTGGTCCCCGACGGATCGAAGCTCTCTCCCCAGAGGATCACGAGCATCCCGCACCACAGCGTCAGCGCCGCGGCGATCCAGATCACGAACAGCCTGTCGGCCAGTATCGGTCTCATGACTCCAGCGGGTGGTCTACCACGGTAGTGCTGACGGCGGCCAGGCGGCTGGTCCCGCCGTCGTCCCGGGCGAGGATCAGTCCCGCCAGGGGATCGACGTCCAGCACCCGCCCGGTGTGGTGCCGCCCCTGGCAAAGGACAGTGATCCGCTCGTTGATCATCCGGCACCGGGCGAGGAAGCCGTCGTGCAGCTTCTCCACTTGCCCGTTCTCGATCCGCTCGACCCACCTGTCCAGCCGCACGAGCAGCGACCGTGCGATCTCGGTCCGCTCGACCGGGTGCGCGAGGTGGTCGGCCAGGCAGGTCGCGGGCCGATCGACCGCCTCCGGGGGCGGCGCGGCGTTGACGTTGAGGCCGACGCCCACGACGACGCCGAGCGCCGCGGCCTCCCGACGCGTCTCTACCAGAACGCCCGCCACTTTCGCACCGGCCAGCAGCACGTCGTTCGGCCATTTCAGGTCGCAGACCAGGCGCGTGGAGTCCTCGACGGCCTCCGCCACCGCCAGGCCGGCGGCGATCGTCAGCGCGTCGTGCCGCAATGCCCCGCGCGCCGCCGGCTCCACCAGCAGCGCGCTGAGAAGGAGGTTCCGCCCCGCCGGGCTGACCCACTGCCGCCCCTGTCGCCCCCGCCCGCGGCGCTGCGACTCGGCGAGCACGACCAGCCCGTCCGCATCGTCCTGGCGAATCGCCTTCAGGGCCACGTCGTTGGTCGAGTCCACCTCGTCGAAGCAGATCACGCTGCGGCCGACGCGCCGAACCGGCAACTTGCGCTCGATCAGGGCTCCCGTCAGCCGGATCGGCCGGAGGAGCCGGACGCCGTTGGAGGGAGAGAACTCCAGCCGCTGCCCGCGCTGCCGCAACTGGGCCAGCACGTCATCCACGGCGGCGCGGTCCTGCCCGGCGGCGCGGGCGAGCTCGTCCAGACCCATGAACCCCTCCCCGCGGTCGTACAGCAGTGCCAGGACTTGGTCGATCGTGCTCATCGCCCTACCCGAGGTCCACATCCAGGGCGATGTCCACTACCTGCACGGAGTGCGTCAGCGCGCCGACGGAGATCCGCTCGACGCCCGTCTCGGCGATCCCGCGGGCGTTTGCCAGCGTCACGCCGCCCGAGGCCTCCAGGGCGATCCGGCCGCGCAGACCCGCCGCGTCACGTCTCGCCACCGCCTCGCGGAGCTCCTCGACCGTCATGTTGTCCAGGAGAATCATGTCCACGGGCAGCTTCAGCGCCCTGTCGAGCTGATCAAGCGTGTCCACCTCGATCTCGATGAAGCCGCCGGGGCCGAGGCGCCTGCGGGCCTCGTCGAATCGGCCGGCGATCTCGCCGATCGGATCGGCGGCCCCCGCAGCGGCCAGCACGCCGAGGTGATTGTCCTTGACCAGGACGGCGTCATGGAGCCCTCTGCGGTGATTTGTCCCCCCGCCCGCGCGGACGGCGTACTTGGCCAGGTCCCGCCAGCCGGGCGTCGTCTTCCGCGTGTCCACGATGACCGCGCCGGTGCCCGCGACGGCCTCGGCGTATCGCCTCGTCACGGTGGCGATCCCGCTGAGGTGCTGGAGGAAGTTAAGCGCCACGCGCTCGGCTGACAGCATGGCCCTGGCGGGGCCTTCCCAGGTGGCCAGCACGGCCCCCGCCGCGGCCTTCCACCCGTCGGGGACCCCTACGTCGGTCCGGATCTCCGCGTCATACGCCTCGGCGATCAGGTGCAGGAAGGGCCCTCCGCAGAAGACCAGCTCTTCGCGCGCGAGGAACCGTCCGGCCGCCCGAAGCTCCGCCGGCAGCAACTGGCTCGTCACGTCGCCGCCGCCCAGGTCTTCGGCCTTGGCAAGGGCCAGCAGGCGCTGGAGGTTGTCGAGCTCGGGCTTTCCGACGGGCATCGCCATGATCAGTGAGGATACAGCAAAACGCCCGCCCCGCCAAGCGCCGGGGCTGCGCGCCTCGCGCCGCACCTCGGGCGAGCGCCACGCCCGCTGATCCGCTTCATCGCCCTTCGCCGCCGATGTAACCGATGCCGCAAATCTGTCAACGTCAATTGTGACTCATTCAAACGAATCGCTATACTGCCGGCGACAGAGGAGAGCAGCGTGTCCTACGAAGACGGCATGGCCGCGATCAACCTGGAGATGCCCCCGCGAGTGCCGCGGACGGAGTACTCGGCGACCGGGCACTGGGAGCTGGTCAGCGAGGTCACCGGGATCGAGGTCCGCCACGACAGCCCGGCGGAGCTGCGGTCCCGCGCCGGTGCGGCCTTCATGAAGGCGTGGAACTTCGACTTCGCCTGGGCCACGCTGATCGGCCGCGGCGAGTTCAAGGAGATGCGCACCCGGATGGGCCACTGCGTCTACGCCGACGGCGGGGCGGACTTCGACGAGGAACGCTCCTGCCCGTTCTCCGAGCCCGAGGAGGTGCTGGCGTTCGACCCCTGGGAGGCGTTCGGCCCCGTTGACCAGCCCGCAACGACTGCCCGCTTCGAGGAGCACTACCGGGCCAACTGCCGCAGGCACCTCGACATGGTCAACATGACGGGCATCTACATCACCTGCCTCTCGGGGCTGATCGACCTTTTCGGCTGGGAGATGCTGCTGCTGGCCGCAGGCACCGACCGCGAGCGCTTCGGCGAGCTGACCAACCGCTATTCGTCGTGGATCGGCCAGTACTACGAGGCCCTCGCCGCCGCCGACGTGCCCGTCGTCATGAGCCACGACGACATCGTCTGGACCCAGGGTCCCTTCCTGCCGCCGGAATGGTACCGCCGGTACGTCTTCCCCAACTACCGGCGGTTCTACCGGCCGCTTATCGACGGCGGCAAGAAGATCATGTACACCTCCGACGGCAACTACACGGAGTTCATCGACGACATCGCCGCGACGGGCGTGCACGGCTTCGTCCTGGAGCCGATGACGGACATGGCGTACATCGCCGAGAAGTACGGCCGCACGCACGCCTTCGTCGGGAACGCCGACACGCGCATCCTGCTGCTGGGGAGCAAGGCCGAGATCCGCGCCGAGGTCGAGCGCTGCATGGCGATCGGCAAGGGGTGTGCGGGCTACTTCCTGGCCGTCGGCAACCACATCCCCGCCAACACGCCCGTGGAAAACTGCCTGTACTACAACGAGGTCTACGAGGAACTCTCGCGGAGATAGTCGCGCGGCGGTGAAGAGCGCGCGGGCCAAGGCCCGCCGCTAAACGCTTCGCATCCATAACACCGGGTGCATCGCGCTCCGCCCGCCGTTTACTCTCATGAAAGGCTGCCTTCATAGCGGGCCGGCTTGCTGGCCGCGTTGGTTGTCATCGCAACGGGGCCACGGGCGTTTCGCGCCTCCCTGTATCCGGCTTGGGCGCCGGCCTGACAGGACCGCATCCGCCCCGGCCCCTTGGAGGGGCAGAAGCGGCTTGTATGAGCCTGCCGAGAGGATAGGATCGCCTTCAATGCCCGCGATGGCCGTGGGCTGGAGCGCATCAGCCGGGAAATGCCGGCTCGCAGGAGACGGGCGAGGAGTTCATCGGCGATCCGCAGGCCAATCGCCTGCGGGCCCGCGCCCGGCGAGGGCCCTGGCGGGCGAAGGGCAGTAAGGCCGCGGCGAGACGCCCCGGCTGCGTAGGCCATGAACGTACTCATCTCCGGATCGACAGGCCTGATCGGCTCGGCGTTGGCCGATCGGCTCGGAAGCGCCGGGCACGTAGTCCGCCGCCTGGTGCGGCCGCCGGCGAGCTGCGCCGCGCCCGACGTGCGTTGGGACCCCGCCGGCGGGCGGATCGACGAGGCCGCCCTGGCCGGCACCGACGCCGTCGTGCACCTGGCCGGCGAGAGCATCATGGGGCGATGGACGGCCTCGAAGAAGGCGTCCATCCGTGACAGCCGCGTGGGGGCCACGTCTCTTCTCTGCCGGGCCCTGGCTCACCTGGCCGACCCGCCGGCGGTCGTCGCCTGCGCGTCGGCGGTCGGTTACTACGGCGACCGGGCCGATGAGGTCCTCTCGGAGGCCTCCCCGGCGGGCAGCGGCTTTCTTGCCGGGGTCTGCCGCGACTGGGAGGCCGCGGCCGCGCCCGCCGTCGAACGCGGCATCCGCGTCGTCCACTTGCGGTTCGGCGTCGTGCTCAGCCCCCGCGGTGGCGCCTTGAGACGCATGCTCTCGCCTTTCCGCCTCGGCTTCGGCGGGCGCCTGGGCAGCGGCCGACAGTACTGGAGCTGGATCTCGCTGGCCGACGCGGTCTCGGTGATCGTCCACGCGCTGGAGAACGAGCCGCTGCGCGGGGCGGTCAACGTGGTCGCCCCGACGGCGGTGACCAACCGCCGGTTCAGCAAGACGCTCGGGCGCGTCCTCCGCCGCCCGGCCATCTTCCCCGTGCCGGGCTTCGCGGCACGCCTTCTGCTGGGGCAGATGGCCGGGGAGCTGCTGCTGGCCAGCGCGCGGGCCGAGCCGCGCAAGCTGCTTCAGGCCGGCTTCGTCTTCCGCCATCCCGAACTGGAGCAGGCGCTGCGTGAGATGCTCCCCTAGAGCCGGCGGGAGTCGTTCGGCGGCCCGGTGTTTCACGCTGTAAGGCCCGTGGATCGCCAGGGCCTCCGTGTGGCCGCCACAGGAGAGGAAGCGGAGATGGACCGCACGTCTGGGTCGTTGTTGCGCAGCCGCATCCGGCTTATCCGAGGCCGCGCGGCGGCCGTTGCGGGCATGTTGGCTCTGTTGACGGCGCCCGTCCCGGCGGCCGGGGGTCGCAAGCCCTGGCAGCCCAGGCCCGCGACTGCGGGCGCGAAGACGCGGGCATATCGCTGCCGGATCGTCAGCTACGCGGGCAAGTGGACGCGGCACGGCCTGGGGAACTACATGGCCTGGCGGTACCCGAACGGGCCGCTGGCGCCGCGGAGGGACCGCGACGGGCTGTTCCACGTGTCCCACGTCCTGGACGTCGACGGCGACGGGCGGACGGACGACGACTACGTCGCGTCGCTGCCGTTCAGCCTGACGGAGCCGCTGAGCAACCCGGACTGGCCGATGCACATGGCCTTCCCACAGCGGCGCAGCAGCCGCTTCTACGGCGGGGTGAGCTGGTACGTGAGCAACTCCACGCCGAAGCAGTCGCGCTTCTGGGTCGAGATGGGCTACAACCCCGATCACAGCCCGCCGTGGTACGACGGGCGAGCCGAGGACCATCCCCTCCAGGGCCAGGCCAACGAGAAGAAGGCCGACAGCTTCCACCGGCACTACTGGGCCATCCTCTGGAGGAAGGACGACTTCCTCAACGGCGGCGACAGGGGGCGCGTCACGTTCGACGAGACGAGCCGGCTGGCGTCGATTACCGCGCGGGATTACTGGCTCGGCTACGACGACGTGCGGATGGTCGTCCTGGAGGGCCCCGGCGGCGACTCGGAAGGGGCAGGGCAGCTCTACATCTCCGACAACAAGCAGTTCGACATCCCCACGTCAGGCTACAAGCCCGCGCGGGGTCGGGTGTTCCTTCTGCGGCCGACCGAGGCGACGTGGGCGAAATACGAGCCCCGCGGCCAATTCATCCACTTCGACGCCGATAGAGCGCGGTTCGCCAAGCGCGACTTCCGCGACGTCCGCGCCGTCGGCTGGTACCTGGCCAAGAACACGCTGAAGGGCAAGCAGAGCCATCTGAAGTGGTACGGCTTCGAGGCCGACGCGATCGTGCGCCGCCCGGTCTCGGGCAGCGTGAACGTCGGCATGGTGGAAGTGCCCGCCTGCGAGGGCGTGCCGCGCTTCCGGCTGGCCGCCTGCGAGCTGCCGTATGCCAAGTGGAAGGACATCTACCGCTATGGCGACGCGCCGTTCCACACGCTCGAGCCCCGGTACGTCTACCGCAAGGACGGGGACATGGGCAGCATGCTCTTCGGCCGCGGCGCCCACGGCCCCGACGAGCCCGCGACGAACTTGACGTGGTATGACGCGCTGGCGATCTGCAACACGCTTTCGGAGATGGAGGGCAAGACGCCGTGCTATTACGTGGACGGCGAGTTTCGCGAGGTCTTCCGCAACCTGCACGTCGCCACCCGCGCGATCGCGCCGCGGTACGAGCGCCGCAACGTCGACAACCCCACCTTCCAGACCGTCCCACCGCCCCGGATCCACGTGAAGTGGGGCGCCGACGGCCATCGCCTGCCGACGCCGGCGGAGTGGCTGGCCGCCCACGAGCTCTCCCGGCAGGGCGCAGGAGCCGACGAGGCATGGACGGCCGCCAACAGCGGGGGCAGGACGCACCCGGTGGGCATCCGGAAAGCCAACGCGCTGGGCGTGTATGACATGATCGGCAACGTCTGGGAGCTGTGCTGGCCATTCGGCGAAGTGTACGACCCCAACAGTAATCCCGTCCACCTGGCGATGGGCGGGAGCTTCCTTAACCCGACGGACCCGACCGCCCCGGAAAGCGCCGCCTCGCCCTATGGCGATCGGCCGTACGAGGGCAGCGGCGCGATCGGCCTGCGGCTGGTCTGTCGGGATGCGGGGCTCGGCGCGCCGAAGACCGGGCCAGCGCCGAAACGCTCCGGCTTCTCCATGATCGGGCCTGTCCCCGCCTGGGCGTTCCGCAAGGGCGATCGTTCCGCCGCCCGCGGCAGACCCGCCCGTGCCGCCGAACCCCTGCTGGACATGGTCGAGCTGCCCGGAGGGTCCTTCACGCGCCGCCGGGACATGACGAAGATCACCGTCTCGCCGCTGGCCATCGCCCGAACGCATACCACGTACGACCAGTGGAAGCGCGTGCTCCAGTGGGCCGACGCGAAGGGGTACTCCTTCAGCAGGACCGGCGATATGGGCAGCATGTACTACTTCGAGCACCGCCACTCGCCGAACGAGCCGGTCACCAACGTGACCTGGCACGACATGCTCGTGTGGTGCAACGCCCTCTCGGAGATGGAGGGGCGCCGGCCGTGCCACTACACCGACGAGGCCTGCACGGAAGTCTACCGCGAGGCGTTCGCCTACCGCCCGCTGAAGGTCTCCGGCCCCCAGCTCGTTTCCGCCCGGCCGCACCGGTACAGCAAGTACAGCCACCTTCTTCCGCAGCCGTGGATCTTCACGCGCTGGGACGCCGACGGCTACCGGCTGGCGACCGAGGCGGAGTTCGAGTACGCCCTGCGAGGCGGGACGGACACGCCGTACTTCTGGGGCGGGGACGAGGCGGCCAGGGGTGCCCACGTCTGGCACATCGGCAACGCCGGCGGCCGGACGCACGAGGTCGGCCTGAAGAAGCCCAACCCCTTCGGCCTGTATGACGTCCAGGGCAACGCGTTCCACTGGCTGTTCAGTTGCGACCGCAAGCGCGTCAGGACGCGGCCGCACGAGCTGGACACGAAGAACCCCAAGGCCAGCCCCTACTGGGCGTACAAACAGCCCAAGGAGGTCTACTCGCGGCTCAGCTCCGCCCTGATTGCCGGCGGCTCCTGGCTGTGCGGGGGCTTCAACGTGAACGGTCCGCACGGCGTGGCCGTCAGCAGCCAGAACATCGTCAACACGGCTTTCTGCTACGCCGACCTGAGCTTCCGCGTGGTGCGCTGCAAGGCCGGCACGCACCCGCGCGACGGGCTGGAGAAGATGGAAGACCGGCCGGTCGTGCTCAAGATCGACCCCGCCGGGTACGACCGGCTGGAAGGAGCGGCCTACCGGGGCAGCCTGCTGCGGACGGGCGTTCACGAGACGCGCGGGCCGGCGAGGGCGCCCGGCGTCAAGTGGGCGTTTGATACCGGCGGGCGCGTGCGATCGTCGCCGGTGATGGTCAAGGGCGTCGTGTACGTCGGCTCCGACGGCGGGCACTTCCACGCCATCGACGCCGCGACGGGGGCCGAGCAGTGGCGGCTGCCCGTCCGCGGCGGGGTGACCGGCTCGGCCTGCTTGAGCGGCGGGGCGGTGTACTTCGGCGGCAATGACGGACGGCTTTACGCCGTGGATGCCGCGACGGGACAGGTCCGCTGGAAGGCCGCCGGCCGCGGGGCCATGGCCACCTCGCCGGCCGTGGCCTTTGGCGTGGTGTTCGTCGAGGGCTGCTGGGGCTTCGAGGCTGCGGGCGGCCGCTGCGTTTGGCAGACCGCCAGCCGTGCCATGTACAGCCCCAACGACGGCCGAAAGAGCAGCCTCGCCCTTCGCAGCGGGTCGATCTACCACTACGGCTCCGTGCTGGACATCGCCACCGCGCGGTACGCCGTCGGGCGCGGCGATCCGTGGGCGGGGCAGAACTGCGACGCCGTCGTCGGCAACCTGCTGGTCACGACCAACAGCGGCATCGGCGGGGCGGTCAACCTGCCCCACGTGCGGGTCCTCGACGTGACCACCGGCCGAGTGAAATGGCAGAAGGATATTGTCCTGCCCGGCCAGAGCGTCAACGAGCGCAAGGTCCTGCTGTGCTCGCCCGCCGTGTGGGAGGGCAAGGTGTACCTGGGGTTCGACGGCGGGCGGCTGATGGCCCTGGAGCTAACGGGCAAGGAACTCTGGGCGTTCGGCACCGCCGGCCCCATCCGCTCGGATCCCTCGATCTCCGCAAGGGATGCGACGGTCTACTTCGGCTGCCACGACGGACACCTCTACGCCCTCAACGCCCGCACGGGCGCGTTGAAGTGGAAGGTCAAGACCGCCGGCGCGGTCGTCTCGTCGCCCTGGCCGGCTGACGGGGCCGTCTACGTCGGCTGCGACGACGGCAAGGTCTACGCCGTTCGATGACTCAGCCGCGCCTGCGCCGGTGACCGGCCGGCTCCCGGAAGCATTGTGCGTTCCCGCGGACCCGGCCCCGGCGGGGGGGGGGCGCGCATTTGGGCGGCTTACACGGTTGCGTGCAGGAGGCGTTGGCCCTAGAATACCGTCGTGACGTCCGCTCGTCGGCGTGGCCGGCGGGGATGGAAGGTCCGGATGATCGTCGACTGTCATACACACATATGGTCCAGCGCCGAGCAGCTCGGCCGCGGCGGCGAGGAGTTCATCCGCAGGCAGACGGGTCGCGACCGGGTGTCGGCCGGGCCCGCCGACCATGCGCTCGCGGCTGAGTGCGTTGACAAGTGCCTCGTGCTGGCTGTCCGCAGCGTCGATCTGGAAGCGGAGGTCCCCAACGAGTTCGTCGCCGACTACGTCTCGCGGCATCGGGACAAGATGATCGGCATCGCGGCGGTGGACCCCGCCGAGGACGGCGCCGTCGAGCGGGCCGAGGCGCTCCTGAAGCAGGCCGAGTTCCGCGGCCTGACGCTCAGCCCGGCGATGCAGAATCTCCACCCGGCCGACAGCCGGGCGATGGGCCTGTACGAGCTGGCCGGCAGCCGTGCCGTGCCGGTGTTCTTCTGCCAGAGCACGCATTTCCCGACGACCGGCCGGATGGAGTACGCCCGCCCGTCGCTGCTGGACGAGATCGCCACGGACTTCCCCGACCTGGTGATCGTGATCTCGTCGCTGGGTCATCCGTGGATCGAGGAGGGGATCGCGCTGCTGGGCAAGCATCCGCGGGTGTACGGGGACATCTCCGGGCTGATCCATCGCCCGTGGCAGGCGTACAACGCGCTCGTGCTGGCCCACCAGTTCAACGTGATGGACAAGGTGCTGTTCGGCAGCGATTTTCCCTATTCTTGCGCGGCCGAGGCCATCAAGTGCGTCTACAGCATGCACGAGGTGACGCAGGGCACGAACCTGCCGTCCGTGCCCCGCGAGGCCCTGCGCGGCATGGTCGAGCGCGACGCCCTCGGGGCGTTGGGGATCGCCTGGGCCGGAGAGACGCCGGCCGAAGAGGCCGAGGATGAGGAGGAAGCCGAAGAGGTCTGACGTCCGCGCCGCCGGCCGGCGCGGGATGGACGGGCGGCGGCTTCCGTGGTAGCGTATGGGCACGAGACGGCCAGGCCACCTGGCTCGAAGGAGTCTGAGATGAGGTACTGGGCGATTGCATGGATGATCCTTGGCGCGGGGACGATGGGCCTGCTGGTCGGCTGTGAAGGCGACAGCCCGCCGGAGGAGACCGCGGACTACGATCCCGAGATCGACGCGCCGCCGTCCAATCTCGTGGTCCGCGCGGACCGGAATCTCCTGGCCGACCAGGCCCTGATCGCCGCTCGCGACAGGAAGGCGGCCGAGGCGGTCAGGGGCTCGGGAGCCCCCGGGGCGGGCGGCGCCGGCGCGACCGCGGAAGACCCGCTCGTCAAGGAGATCAGGCAGATCATGGGCCAGATGATCGAGGCCGGCAAGACCGGCCAGCTCTCGGCGGTCCTGCCGTACATCGGCCCCGCCGACAGCGGCGCGATGAAGGGGACGATCTCAGCCCTGTCCGAGCTGGCCCCGGCCGCCGCCGCCTTCGACAAGGCGGTCCGGGAGGACCTCGCAATGAAGGAGGTGCCCGCTTTCCTCAATCAGGCGCTCGCCAAGGGCCCCGGCGGCGGGCCCGTGCTGGCCACGCTCGGCGACCTGGCGACAGATGCGCTGAATTACGAGCTCGACGGGAACTCCGTCACCGTCAGCGGGGGCAACTCGCCGTTGCGGTTCACGAAGGGCGCCGACGGCTGGCAGATCCAGTTCAGCAGTGCCGACAAGGGCATCTACGCAGCCCTGGGGGAGCTGGCCAAGGCGCAGATGCGCTTCGTGAAGACGCTCACGGACGGCATCCGGGACGCCGGGGTCACCAAGGACAACATCGACCAGAAGGCCATGCAGTTATTCGAGGAACTGGTCAAGCCGGCCATGGACAAGCTGACCGGCGCCATGGGAGGCGCGGGGGCCGCAGCCGGCGGCTCCGCAGCCGGCGGGACACCTTAGTCTCACCTGCGGCTGCGGCCGTCACCTCACATTCGATGCGTGGTTCAAAGCCCAGGAGCGCAGCATGAACGAGCCTCTGCGGGCACACACATCGAACGAGCTGCACTACTACCTGATGGTGACCTCCTGCGCCCACTGCGGGCGCGGCCCGCTCGTCCCGGAAGAGACCGATCTGCCCGTCGCCGGCGGCGAGGCGACCGTCCGGGCGCGGTGCAAGCGATGCGGCTTCGAAGTGGCCTTCCGCTTCCACTGGGAGCACGACGTGCCCGCCGACACCGACGACGCCGACTGCATCAACCCGTCCAGGCAGCCCAGCCGCATCATCGACCTGTCTCAATGGGTCAGCCTGTACTATCTCTTTTCGGAGTCGGCCGCGTCGGAGGGCTCGCCGGTCGATGCGAGGACATCGGCCCGCCAGGCGTCGCTGTGTCTGTCCGAAGCGCTGAAGTTCTATCGCGGCGAGGAGCTGCCGCCGGAATCGGCGTTCTTCCGCGAGGCCTCCGTGGCGGCCTTTCGCCAGAACCCCGCCAATTTCGCCCGCACCAGGCTCCGCGACCTCCAGGCCATGCTGCCCGCACCGGCACATCATCCCGCGCCCACGCCGTCGGCGCAGCGCGACGGGCCCCATCCGTGGTGGAAGTTCTGGGAAAAGTAGGCCACCGCGCACCACCACGCCCTGAGCCGCGACCGGCAGGGAGCGGGCGGCCCGAGCCGCCAAGGAAAGGACCCCGTGTGGAGCTTCTTGTCACGTTGCGTGTGGCGACGATCCTGTCAGCCCTTGTGACTTCGGCGGCGCCCTCGGCGGAGCTCGAGAGGCCGCCGGCCGCTACTCTGCCCGCCCTGGGCAAGGCGTTCTGGATCTGGAACGCCAGGGACGCCCTGCGGGAAGGCGTCGTCTCCTGCTACTTCCGCAGGACGGTCGACCTGCCGGCCAGGCCGACCTCGGCGGCCGTGCTGGTCACCGCCGACAACGGCTACGAGGTCTTCGTCAACGGATCGCTCGTCGGCGGCGAGACGGGGTACGACTCGGGCTACTGGCGGTCCGTGGAGAAGTACGACGTCGCCCATCTCCTGACGCCCGGGGGGAACGTGATCGCCATTCGCGGGATCAACCTCGGCGGCCCGGCGGGGCTGGTCGCGGCCTTGCGCATGGACTTCAAGGATCGCGCGCCGATCGAACTGCACACCGACCGGACGTGGGCGTTCTCGGTGGGCCCCCAGACGGGCTGGACGCACAACGAGTTCGACGGCTCCAAGTGGCCCCCCGCCGTCGAGCTGGCGGCCATGGGCAAGGGGATCTGGGGCACGGTGACGTATCCCGGGCCGCCCTCGCCGGCGCGGGGCCGGCGCCGCCTGGCCGTACGGTTCGCCGAGCCGCCCGAGGGTTTCCGCTGGCCGGCGGGCGTCGTCTTCCTGACCGGGCGGGTCCCCGAGAGCTCGACGCGCCTGCCGCAGTGCGTCTGGCGCATCCGCGGGTCGCGAGCCTACCTCGAGATGGACAAGCCCGGGCCGAGCGTGCTGGGGCGGCAGCTTCACGTTCTCTCGCCCGCCCGCCCGGACGCGGCACCGCGCATGCTCCTCACCGCCGGCAGCGGCGTCATCGGCTCGCCCAGCGTCTCCTACGACGGCCGGACGATCTACTTCGCCATGGCGCGCGACGGCGAGAAGTTCTTCCACGTCTGGCGCCTGCCCGCCGGCGGCGGCGAGCCGCAGCGCCTCACTGCAGGGGCGTTCCACGACTTCGACCCCGCCGAGATGCCCGACGGACGCATCCTCTTCAGCTCCACGCGGCTCGGCAGCCGCGAGGAGTACCACGGAAACCCCGCCAGGAGCCTGTTCGTCATGGGGGCCGACGGGGGGGACATCCGGCCGATCACCTATCACATCGTGGGCGACAACGAGCCGCGGATCACGGCGGACGGGCTGATCGCCTTCATCCGTTGCGACAACTTCCTGGAGCGGGCGAAGGTCGAGACACAGATCCACGTGACGCGTCCGGACGGCACGGCCGGGCAGGTCCTGCTGGGGGCCGACCGGTACGCGATCGGCTACGACGCCTCGACGGCCGCCGAACAGAACGCCAGTTGGCTGCGCCGCTACGGCTACGGCAGCCCGGCCCCGCTGCCCGACGGGCGGGTGGCGTGCCTCTCGCAGCACGGGCTGGTGATCTCGGCCGGCGGCGTGGACCCGCCGATCGTGATCAGCTCGGGTATGGGCCTGTTCGACATCTCGCCCATGCCCGACGGTCGGCTGCTCTGCACGACCGCCGGCATGGCGGCGATCGGCTTACTGGACCTCCAGACCGGCGGCATCGTTCGCCTTCACGGGCGGGACACCTATGACGTGCACTCGCCGGTGTATCTCGGCCCGCGCCCCCGGCCGCCGGCGATCTCCTCCTCCGTGCCCGACGACGCGGCCGGCGGGATCGGCAGGACGGGCTTCCTGATCTGCCAGAACGTCTTGGCGGGCAAGCAGACGCAGGCCGAACTCTCCCGCGTGCGGGCGATCCGCGTCTACGAGGGCCGGCCGCTGACGAACCGCTCGGCGAGGCATTCCTACGATCACATCGGCGTGGAGGCGGTGGAGCTGGGCACGGCCCCGCTGGCGCCGGACGGGTCGTTCTGCCTCGAGGTTCCCGCCGACCGGGCGCTGGCGCTCCAGGCGGTGGACGCCGAGGGCCGCAGCGTCGTCAACGAGATGACGTGGATCTACGTCCGCCCCGGCGAGCGGCGCTCGTGCGTGGGCTGTCACGGCGCCCGCCCGTCGGCGCCGAACGCCGCCGGCGGCCTGCTGGCCATGCAGGCCCGGCCGGTCCGGCTGCTCGGCCAGGGGCGCCCGCATCGCTTCCGCGGCAACAACGCCGCCAACGGCGGCGTGCTGAACCTCCAACTGGACCGCTTCCGCGAGGTGGCGTCGATCGACCTGTACGGCCTTGGGCGAAGAGGGGAAGTCCAGGCGTTGATGGAGCAGCTTCGCGGCCCCGACGAGGCGCTCGGGATCTCCGCGGCGCGGCGGCTGGCGATCTTCCGCGACCGGGCGGCCGTCCAGGCGCTGGCGGGGCCGCTGGCCGACGGGCCCCGGGAGCTGCGGATCGCCGCGGCCCTCGCCTTGTCCGCCTGTGGAGACCGGCGGGCGATTGCGCCGCTCCTGAAGGCACTGCTCGATCGCGACCCTGCCGTGGCCCAGGCGGCCCACCTGGCGCTGGAGAACCTCACCGGCCACGCCGAGCCGTTTGACGGCTACGCGCCTCTCGGCGGCCGCGGGGACGAAGCGTGGAGGCGGTGGATTCGGGCCAACGACTGGCCACGCATCGAGCAGGAGCTGATCGGGCGGCTTTCGGATACGGACGCGGCCATGCGGCACAAGGCCATCGTCGCGCTGTCGCACGTGGGCTCCAACGCGGCGGCCGCGGCGCTGCGAGGATTTCTGCGGACGGGCAAGCCGGACAATCTCCGCGCGACCCTGGAGGCCATGCGCGCGCTCGGCCGGCTGAAGGACGCCAAGGCCGTCGGCCTGCTGGGCGAGCTGCTCCGTCAGGGCGCCCAGGCCTGCCGGAAGGGGGCCCACGACGAGTTGGGCCGCCACCAGCGCCCGGCGTACGTGGCCGCGACGGCCGCCGAGGCCCTCGGCTGGATCGCCACGGCGGAGGCGGAGGCGATCCTGCTGGGCGCCTTCGTCGACCTGGGCGACTTCTGGCGATACACCCACCGGGTGGGCGACCACAGTTGGCTGATGGGCTGCCACTCGTCGATCGTGCACTATCGGATTATCGAGGCGCTGGACGCGATCGGCTCGGCGGGGGCCGCGAAGATCGCCAAGGCGATGCTCAAGGCCGTCCCCATCGACTCGGACCGCGGGCTGCTGTTCGAGAACGACGCGTACGAGAACGTCACGGCGCGGGTGATCGCCCGCAGCGGCGCCGCGAACGAGGTGATCGAGGCGTGCCTGGCGGTCCTGGGCGACGAGCAGGCCGGCGAGGCGAAACGATGGCGTTCGGCGGTGACGGCCTCGCCGCCGGCCAGCTCGACCGGCGTGCTGTGCCCGGAATCGCGAGCGGCGCACGTCCTGTCGGTCATCTGCCGCGACCGCTCCTTCGCCCCGCGGATCCGGGCGGCCTACCAGCGCCACCGCGCCGCGAGGCCCTCGCGAAAGCGCAGTTGGACCTGCTTCATGCTGGCCCGGGCGCTGGGCAAGCTCCGCGACCGCGGCTCCGTGGGCCCGCTGATCGCCTCGCTGACGGAGGACCCGACGGAGGCGAGTTTCGGCCGGCCCGACCCGCCGAACGTGTTCCTTCACAACGCCATGACGCCGTGCTATCGGGCCGCGGCCGCCGACGCGCTCGGGCGGATCGGCGACCGCCGGGCCGCCGGGGCGCTGCTGGCGGCCGTGCGCGACTTCGACAACGCGATGGACGTCCGCCACGCAGCCGCCGGGGCGCTGGCCATGCTCGCCGATCCGGCGCGACTCGAGGAGATGCGGAAGCTCGCCGGCGACTACCCGGAAGTGACCACGAGGCGCGTGCTCCTGCGGGCGTGCGAGCGGGCCGCGCGGGCGGCCCGGTGAGGCGCCTGGCGCCGCTGCTTCAGTTTCCCGAGAGGGTGTCGCTGCGTCCGCTTTGCTGGTATGATCCCCCAAGGCGAACCCGAGAAGAGGAGGCGCCCCATGGATGAGAAGAAGACGGTTCGAACCGGGCTGGTCGGCGCGGGCTTCGCGGCCACGTTTCATTACAACTGCCTCCAGAGGGTCCACGGGGCGAACGTCGAGGTCGTCGGCGTCTTCGCCATCGACCGCGAGCAGGCGGCCGAGTACGCCGCACAGAGAGGCATCCGCAGCTTCGACAGCCTCGAGGCGCTCATCGAGGCGGCCGACGTCGTCCACGTCTGCACGCCGCCGGTCGTCCACGAGGAGATCGCCGTGGCGGCCCTGGAGGCCGGCAGGTCCGCCATCGTCGAGAAGCCCCTGACCGGCTACTTCGGCGACGGGTCGGACGACTTCAACGGGGACGCCTTCGGCAAGGCCGACGCGCTGGAGGCGGCCCTTGCGAGCATCGAGCGGATGCGCGCCGCCGAGGCCGCCGGGGCCGGCAGGATCCTCTACGCCGAGAACTGGGTCTACGCCCCCTCCATCCAGAAGGAGCGGGAGATCATCGAGAAGACCGGCGCGCAGGTCCTCTGGATGCACGGCGAGGAGGCCCACAGCGGCTCGCACGCCGCCACGTACGCCTACTGGAAGTTCTCCGGCGGCGGGTCGCTGATCGGCAAGGGCTGCCACCCGCTCACGGCGGCGCTGTACCTCAAGTGCGTCGAGGGCCGGGCGCGGAACGGCAAGCCCATCCGCCCGAAGGCCGTCTCCTGCCGCACGCACGCGCTGACGCGAATCGACGGCTTCCGGGACGCGGGCCACCTCCGCGCCGACTACGTGGACATCGAGGACTTCTCCCTGACCCACGTGGTCTTCGAGGACGGCACCATCGGAGACGTGTACGCCTCCGAGATCATCCTCGGCGGCATCCACAACTGGCTCGAGGTCGCCGCCAACAACCACCGCACCGTCTGCCGCATCAACCCCAACAACGCCATGGAGACCTACAACCCCGTCGAGGGGTACTTCCAGGACATCTACGTGGTCGAGAAGATCGGCACGAAGCAGGGCTGGACCCAGCCGTCGGTGGACGAGGACCACTTCACGGGCTATCCCCAGGAGATGGAGGCGTTCTACCGGACGGTCGCCTACGACGAGCCGCTGGAGAGCGACAGCCGGCTGGCCGCCGATGCGATCTCGACGATCTACAGCGCCTACGTCTCGGCCGAGAAGGGCGGGGCGGAAGTGCCGGTCAAGGCGTTCTGAGGCCCAGAGGACAAGCGCCGGGAGTCCACGAACCTGCCTGGCGGCAGGCGGGTTACACGAATTACACGAAGGGATTTGGGGAGAAGATGATGAGGAATTCGCTTTTCGGACACTGTTGCGTTGCCGCGCTGCTTGCGATGATGCCTGTCTGCCCGCTGGCAGCTCAGCAGAAGGCCAGCTCCCCGCGCATCGAGTTGAAGCGCGACGATGAGGCCGGGCGGCTCCGGGCGATGATCGACGGGAAGGAGGCGTTCAGCTTCTACTACTCCGCCGACCTGGACCTGCCGTACATCGTGCCGCGAAGCCCCTCGGGCAAGGCGATGACGGTCGTGCAGACCAACCCGTATCCGCACCACCGGTCGCTGTGGTTCGCCGACACCGTCCAGCTCGCCGGCAAGGCGAAGGTGAGCTTCTACAACGCCCTCTACAGCCGCGTGGACAAGAAGGACCCGAACTCGCCCTTCCGCAACCGCGTGAGGCTTCTGAAGCTCTTCCCGCCGAGCATCGGGGATGGTTCCGCCACGATCACCGCGAAGCTGCTGTGGGAGATGGACCGGAACACACCCGTGCTGGACGAGCATCGGCGGATGCGCCTCACGCCGCTCGGCGGCGGGGAGTACCTCCTGGACCTGACGTTCACCCTGACGGCCGCCTACGGGGACGTGGCCTTCGTCTCCGACGCCACGCACTACGCCTGGCCGTACGTCCGCATGACGCCGGCCTTCTCCGTGCAGAAGGGCGGCACGATGACCAACTCCGAGGGCGGCGTGAACCAGAAGGGCACCCACGGCAAGATGGCGCGGTGGGTGGACTACACCAACACGATCGACGGCGTCGCGGAGGGCCTGGCCGTCCTGGTCCACAGCGAACAGAAGGAGCCCCGCAGGTGGCTGACGCGCAACTACGGCACGTTCGGCCCGCGGCGCGTCGACGCCCGCAGCGGCAAGAAGTTCACGCTCGCCAAGGGCCGGTCCCTCCTCCAGCGGGTCGGCATCCTCGTCCACACCGGCGACGTCAAGGCCGGCAAGGTCGCCGAGCGCTACGCCGCCTACGTCAAGCCAATATGCACGGAATGAACTCCATAAAACAGGGACGCTAACCGTTTTTCAGCGAGAAACCCGGTTAGCGTCCCTGGGTTTCTGGGTTTCACAGGCTCTGCCGGTCCAGAGGCTCTGGGGTGAGCGGCGGCCTCGGCGCGAGGCAGGGCGCGGGCTAACGCTTGCCGCTGGGGGCTGCGTCGGCCAGGCGGCGGAACGCAGTCTCGTGCCGCTGCCACGCCTTCGACAACTCGCGGACCTTCTCCGGATGGCTCGCCGCGAGGTCCTTCGATTCGCACCGGTCGGCTCGCAGGTTGTACAGCTCCCAGGGCCCTGCCCGCCCGGCCGACACCAGCTTCCAGTCGCCGACCCGGATCGCCCGGTTGCCGGAGTGATGGAAGAACAGGAAGTCGTGGGGGACGCTGCCATCCTTCGTCAGCGCCGGCGCCAGGCTCCGCCCGGCCATGGGTGGGACGGACATGCCCTTCCACCTCCCCGAGGCCCGCCCGCCGGCCAGCTCGATGATAGTCGGCAGCAGATCGACGAAGTGCCCCGGGTTGTGGCGCAGCTCGCCTCGCGCCCGCAGGCCCGCCGGCCAGTGCACGATGAAGGGCGAGGCGATGCCCCCCTCGTGCACCCACGACTTGTGGAGCCGCAGCGGGGTGTTCGCCGCCGTGGACCAGCCGGGCCCGAGGCAGAGGTACGACCGCCGCGACCCCGGCTGGGCCGACGGATCGTGCTTGTCGCCACGGATGATCTGCTCCGCGCTGGCGCCGTTGTCGGACACGAAGAGGACGACGGTGTTCTCCCAGGCCCCCATCTTCCTCAGTTGGTCGAGGACCCGGCCGATCTCGCGGTCCATGCGGTCGATCATGGCCGCGTGAATCGCCATCTTGGTCGCCTGGAACGCCTTCTGCCGGTCGGTCAGGTCGGTCCACGGGACGGCCCGGGCCACCTCGCCGGGCCCGATGCGCTTGTGCAACTGCTCTGCCGGCAGGTTCCAGCCAGGCTTGATGTCGGGCTCGGGCCGCGACAGGTCGCAGTCGATCAGGCCCGCGTCGCGCATCCGCTGCCAGCGGGCCTTGCGGGCGGCGTCCCACCCCTTGGCGTAGCGGGCCCGATAGCAGGCGATGTCCTCCTGCAGGGCGTGCAGCGGGAAGTGGGGCGAGGTGAAGGCCAGGTAGTGGAAGAACGGCCGGCCCGCGTGCTTCCGCGCGTGCTCGGTCAGGTGCCCGATCGCCCGGTCGGCGATCGCCGTGGTGGCGTAGTACCCGCTGTCGGGGGAGACCGGCGGCAGGGGCCGGTCGTCCTCCCAGTGCCGCCGGGGCGAGAAGAATCGGTCCTGGTCGGCCAGGTGGTAGGAACGGTCGAAGCCCCCGTCGGCGACGGGCTTCGGCGCCCCGCGGATGTGCCACTTGCCGGAGTGGTAGCAGCGGTAGCCCAGCGGCTTGAGGAAGTGCGGCCCCAGGCGGCACCAGGCCGGAAGGCGTCCCTTCGGCGGGTCCATGCGGACCTGCTGGGCGTAGTAGCCGGTCAGGATGCACGCCCGCGACGGCCAGCATCGGCCCGTGGAGTACATCTGCGTGAACCGCAGCCCGCCGGCCGCCAGGCGGTCCAGGTTCGGCGTGTCAATCTCCCCGCCGTAGCAGCCGGCATCCGAGAACCCCATGTCGTCGGCGACGACCACGAGGAAGTTCGGCCTGCGCCGGCCCGCGCCCGCCTCGCCGCCCGCCGCGCCGCGGGCGAGAGACCACCCCAGTGCCCCCGCGCCGGCGGCCACGCGCGTAAAGAAGTCTCGCCGCGTCCATCTCCCCTCGTCTGTATGTGCCGTCATGGCGTGGCCTCTTAATATGGGGACGCTAACCGTTTTTCATCTATAAACCTGGTTAGCGTCCCCAGGTTTAGGGCGTACTGTGTTTGAAGGCGGCGCTCTTTGTGCTCATGCCCACGGGCGCTTGCGGCCTTTGGCCTTTGCGACGGTCGTTTGGGTCAGCCTGGCATCGGCCTCGACCTGGAAGTCGAACATGCCCACGCAGATGAAGTCGGCGCCGCCGTCAAAGGCATACTTGAAGCCGTCCCTCGGCGGGATGGCCCCGGCGGCCAGCACCTTGAAGGCGATCCACGGGGCCTTGACGTCCTGCATGAACGCCACGGTCTCCTCGTGATCGCGGCAGAACAGGTTGTCGTGGTACTCGGCATGATTGGGCGAGTTCCTCTGGTACATCTCCATGTACCGCCTGTTGGCCTTCGGATGTGCCGACCAGTACCGGTCGTGGTGCAGCGTCTTCATGTAGAAGTCCGGCTTGAGTCCCTCCTTTTCACAGAACTTGATGGGCTCCAGGTGGTGGGCACATACCCCCGCGGGGATCCCGTGCTTCCTCATGATCTCCATGGCCTTGACGATGTTGCCCTGCTTCTTCTGCCCGTACCAGGTGTCGCTCGCCCCGCCCCACAGGTAGGCCGCCGCCGCCCCCAGCTCCAGGTGCTCCACCAGCAGCCTTTCGTACCGGTTGATGTCCGTGGTGATCACGTCGGCGATCCACTGCATCCTGCCGCCCCATTCGTCCCAGTACCTCGACAGCCGGAATCGCTTGAAGTTGTGGTTCTTCAGCACGATCGTGTTGACGCCGAGCTCCTCGCATTTCTTCAGCGTCATGAAAACCCGCTCCTCCGTGTTGTAGTGGGTCGCCAGCGCGCGTACGTAGTCCAGGTCCCGCGCGTGCATGTTCATGCTGATCAGGTTGCTGCCGCAGATGAGCCGGCCGACGGAGAGGTTGCCGATCTTTCCGGCCGGCATCTTTTTCCGCCGGGCAACCACCTCCGGGTCGTTCAGGTCCAGCTTCTTGAGCCTCTCGCACTCCCGCAGGTCGGCCTTCGTGGCGATGGTGGGCTGGTCGGCCGCATCCGCCTTCTCCGCCGCATGGCATTCCGAAGGCCGTGAGATCGCGCCCAGCAGGGACCCGAGGCCCAGGCCGGCGAGGAGTTCTCTACGGCCCATCGCATTCGCCGATCTCGCCCTGAGGGGCTCTCGGATCGATACTCTCGTATCAGACATCGGATCGTTCTCCTAAACATAGGGACGCTAACCATGTTTTGCCAATAAACCCGGTTACCGTCCCCAGGTTAATGGCGCAGGAGCTTCATCGCCCAGTCGTTGGCGGAGCGGTCCTTGCCGCCGGGGAACTTCGGCAGGGCGATCTTACCCTTGGCGTCGGCGGCCAGGGGCGCCTTGACGGGCCTCCACCGGCCGGTGCGGGGGTTGAACCACTGGGCGGCGTACGCCGCGCCGGCCGCGGCGCCGGATAGCGCGGCCTGCGGACAGTCCTTCTCGAAATAGAGCAGGAACAGGTCCTTCTCGCCGGTGTGGGCGCAGTACGCCCAGCCGACGTTGCTCTTCGGCTTGCCCGATCGGTTCGGCGAGAGCAGCTTCGTGGACGGCACGAGCCGCTGGTACTTCGCGCCCTCCGAGAGGACGAAGCGCTTCAGGTGCCGCATCTGGTCGGCGGACGGCCACTGGATCACCTTCCAGATGGGGTACTTGCTGGCCGGCTCGACCTCGCCGCTCCACATGCCGCCCTGCCATCCGCCGGCGCCGTAGATGTGCCCGCCCAGGCCGCCGGACAACACGCTGCCGTACATGGCCGAGCGGCAGTAGAGCGCGGCCCTTTCCGACCCGCCCTGGGCATCTTCCATGCCGTCATAGTAGGGCTCGCCATTGATGCCGGGCACGGGCGGCGAGGCGTGGAAGATCTCCGTCAGGTACGCGTAGAGGTCGTGGGTGCGCCGGTTTCCCACCTGGTGGAAGCCCAGCCACCTGGCCTTCTCCACGTGCCCCCAGTTCTCCAGCGACGACGGGTTGGAGTTCGTGCCCGCCAGCGTGCCGAACGGGGGCGGGCCGTACTTCTCGATCACCCGGTTGGCCGCCGCGTTCCAGTCCTTCAGCGGGATGCTCAGCGCCGGCGTGTCCGAGTGGATGGGGCTCAGCAGGCAGACGTTGGCCTGGTAGCGGCTCCAGACGTACTGAATGTATCGCGTGTACGACTGGGGCCACGGGTAGTACTTCTTCCACGCCTGGCCGATGTCGCGGCGGGCCACCTCGATGAACGGGATCACGCCGTGGGCGTTGAGGTAGTCGATCTTCCTGTCCATGCCGCAGAAGTAGGCCGGGTTGATCCGTTCGAGGTCGGGGATGACCTTCTCGAAGCCCGGCACCTTGCCGGGGAAGTGGAAGGGACGGTTGCCGGCCTCGTCGTGCATGTCCTTTGCGGACTTCGTTCCGGCCTGCCGCCAGGCCGCCCGCAGCACCGTGCCGTCCTCCATTTTCATCCTCGCCGGCCTGCCGTCGTTGGCCCAGTTGGGGAAGGCGGCGATCATGGCGATGCAGTTGAACTCCTGCTTCAGGCGGAGCCTCACATAGTCCCTGAAGCCGGCGTCGGGACCGAGGGCCCGGGGCCTGTCGTCGTCGTGCCATGGATAGCGGAACGTGGGCGTCGCCCACCACGTGTCGCCCACCAGGAAGAACGGCGTCCCGTCGGCGTACTGGAAGGCGTGCCCGTTCGCCGACGGGCGGACCATGCCGCGCCGGCATGGGTTGGCCGCCTTCTGGGCCTCGCTCCAGGCCGCGGCGGTGAAGCTGCCGCCCACGCCGCCCAGGTGCGAATCGCGGGGACGGGAGCCGCTGCGCCACGTCCACTTCCCCGGCGCGACGGCCAGGACGCGCACGCGGAACGTCCGCCCGCCGTCCCAGAAGCCGTAGCAGCGCCTCTTGAAGCTCGGGCCGGCGAGGTCCACCCAGACTTCGACGTCGGTGTAGGGATTGTCGTAATCCCGCGAGGCGGTCAGCGTGATCTCGAGCTTCTCCCAGACGTGGATCTTCCCGGGGCCCGACGCGGGGCGTGCTGTCATGTCAGGTTCCTCACCTTGGGCCGACGGAACGGCGGTCACGGCGCAAAGGCCCAGCATAAGGCAGACGAAGCTGCGGCGGTGGACGAACATGGGGCTACTCCGGTTGGTCCTTCGGCCCGAGCAGCTTGATCCCTCTCTCGCCGTCGAGCCGGCGGGTCATGGTCAGGTCGTTGCACTTGAGGACGGCGATCTCCGCCAGGTAGGCCACTTCGCTTTCCGGCTCGAGGTGTCCGGCGTAGACCTCGCTGTCGCCGCAGGAGACGACGATGTGCAGGTGCGGCCGGCCGTCGGCGATGATCCCGCTGACGCTGAGCAGCTCCAGCGGCTTCTCCAGCCGGTAGAAGCGGTCCGTGGGCGGGAAGTCGGTGTGCTCGATGTAGTGCATGTGGCACGTCTTGAGTGTGCCGATGCCGCTGACCACGACGCCGTTTCGGACGTCGCGGTCCGCGCAGGCGGCCTGGATGCTCTCCAGCAGCATCTCGCCCGGCTGGATGCCCAGGGCGATCAGCTCGGTGCCTCCTGTCGATGACATGACGTTCATGGTTTCGTTCCTTCGGTTCGGATACGGGTTGTTCGGTGGAGCGGGCTGCGGCACGACGATCACGCCGTCGCCGCCGGCCGCGAAGATACGCCAGTGCAGCGGCCAATGCAAACCGCTACTTCATGCCGCGCGCGGGTGTTCCAGAAAGGACTTGGCCTGTTGCGGCTTTTACTTACGATCAGGGCGAGGCGCCCTCGGCGGCGTCGAACCGACAGGAGAATGAGAATGTCCAAGCGAGAATCGTTGAGTCGGCGGGAGTTCCTGCACTGGACCGGTGCCGTTGCCGCGGGCGGCGCGGCGCTGGCGAGCACGGCGGCACGGGTCCTTCCACAGCGGACCAAGGGCAAGTGCAACATCATCTTCGTCCTCGTGGACGACCTCGGCTACGGCGATCTCGGCTGCTACGGGCAGAAGCAGGTCCGGACCCCCAACATCGACAAGCTCGCCGCCGAGGGCATGAAGTTCACCGACTGCTACGCCGGATCGACCGTCTGCGCGCCGTCGCGATGCTGCCTGATGCTCGGCCAGCACTGCGGCCACGCGATCATTCGCGGCAACGGGCGGGTCCCCCTGCGGCCGGAGGACGTCACCGTCGCCGAGCCGCTCAAGCAGGCCGGCTATGCCACCGCGCTCATCGGCAAGTGGGGCCTCGGCGAGGAGGCCAGCACGGGCATCCCGACGAGACAGGGCTTCGACTACTTCTTCGGCTACCTCAACCAGCACCACGCGCACAACTACTACCCGGCGTTCCTGTGGCGCAACGAGGAGGAGGTCCGGCTCAAGAACGTCGTGCCGGGGACGGGCAAGTACGGCCGGGGCGTGGCCAGCGAGAAGGTCGAGTACAGCCACGACCTGCTGGCGGCCGAGGCCCTGAAGTGGGTCGAAAGGAACAAGGACCGGCCGTTCTTCCTGTATTTCGCCCTCACGATCCCCCACGCGAACAACGAGGCGCGGAACAAGGGGATGGAGGTGCCCAGCTACGAGCCGTACGCCGATAAGGACTGGCCCGACGCCCAGAAGGGCCACGCCGCCATGATCACGCGAATGGACCGCGACGTCGGCAGGCTGATGGCGCTGCTGAAGAAGCTCGGCATCGACGAGAAGACGCTGGTGGTGTTCTCGAGCGACAACGGCCCGCATCGCGAGGGCGGGGCGGACCCCAACTTCTTCGACTCGAACGGCCCGCTGAAGGGCATCAAGCGCGACCTGTACGAGGGCGGGATCCGCGTGCCGGGCATCGCCCGCTGGCCGGGGCGCATCAAGGCGGGGACCGTCAGCAGCCATCCCTGGGCGTTCTGGGACTTTCTGCCCACGGTCTGCGAGGCCGCCGGCGTCCAGCCGCCGGGGAACATCGACGGCGTCAGCTTCCTCCCGGAGATGCTCGGTGGCAAGCAGCCCAGGCACGAGTTCATGTACTGGGAGTTCCACGAGGGGGGCGCATCGTCCCAGGCCGTGCGCATGGGCAAGTGGAAGGGCCTGCGGAAGAGCCCGACCGGCCCGCTGGAGTTGTATGACCTTGCCGCGGACATCGGCGAGGAGAAGAACGTCGCCGCCGACCATGCCGACGTGGTCAGGAAGATCGAGGCGTACCTCGCCCGCGCCCGCACCGAGTCAAAGCACTGGCCCCTCCGCGAGAGACGCAAGAAACCCGCCAAGCGCAAGGCCTGAGGACCCCGACACCTTTTCTCCCGGAGCTTCGGGTCTTACAACTGCGGCTCTTCCAGCGGGACGGGGCAGTGGTCTCTTCGGCCGCAGTTGCCGCATTCGCTGCCTTCCCAGATCGCATCGATCATGTCGACGACCGGATCGATGAGGCCCATCTCGTCGGTCCAGATCCCGCCCTCGAAGTTCCGCCGGCGGGGGCTCTTGGCGCCGAGTCCGGCCCCGGTGAGGTTGGCCGAGCCGAGGTACATCCATCGCCCGTCGGCGATGACGGCCTTGATGTGCGCCCGCGGGCAGCGGCGCATGGTCAGCGTCGCCGGGACGCTCCGCTTGAGCCGGTCCAGGAACGGGCCGCTCGGCACGCCGCTGTGGAGCAGGCGGACCTCGACGCTCCGGCGGGAAAGCTCCTCGAAGACCGCCAGGATGCTCCGTGCCGCCCTGCCGCCGGGACGCTTCGCCGAGGGCACGTGGAGGTCCTTCACGTCGGCCGTCGCGATGAACAGCCGGTGGCGGCAGCAGCGCAGCGCCTCACCCAGCACGGCCGGCAGATGATCGTCGTTGAGGATGACTCGAAGCACATATCCGAATATCGGCCCATCGGGCGGCCGGGCTGGAGGGCGGCTTCCGTGCCGAAACGCCTCGCTTGACGCACCCGGGCGACGAGCCATATCATCGCTGTTTTCCGGTGGAGACGGCCATGCTGCCTGAGTGCGTGAAAGAGCACCTCCAGTCTCATCGCGACGAGCACCTGGCGAAGCTGATGGAGCTGATGCGCTTCCGGAGCGTCGCCAACACGCAGCCGGAGGAGTGCAGGGCCTGCGCCGAATGGCTGGCCGATTACCTGGAGCAGTTGGGGCTGACGGCGAGCCTGGCTGAGTCGCAAGGCCCGCCCAACGTGATTGCCTCGCTGCACGCGGCGGACGACGCGCCGACGCTGCTGGTGTACGGGCACTACGACGTCCAGCCGCCGGACCCGCTGGAAGAGTGGCGGACGGAGCCGTTCGATCCCGTCGTTCGCGACGGATACCTGCTCGGGCGAGGGGCAAGCGACGACAAGGGACAGCTCTTCGCGCACCTCGCGGCGATCGACGCCTGGCGGCGGGCCGGCGGCGGGCTGCCCGTGAACCTCAAGGTCATCATCGAGGGCGCCGAGGAGATCGGCTCGCCGCACATGGAGGCCTTCCTGGCCGAGCATGCCGGGGAGCTGGCCGCCGACGCGGCCGTTATCAGCGACGGCGAGTTCTTCGCCGACGGCCTGCCGAGCATCACGTACGCCCTTCGCGGCCTGGCGTACGTGGAGGTGACGCTGCGGGGCCCGCGGGCAGACATTCACAGCGGCCTGCACGGCGGGGCGGTGACGAACCCGATCAACGCCCTGGCCCGGCTCGTCGCGGCCATGCACGATGACGGCGGGCGGGTCACCATCGACGGGTTCTACGACGACGTCGCGCCGCTGTCGGACGAGGAGCGCCGCCAGTGGCGGAAGCTGCCGGCCGGCGAGGCCGACTACGCCGCGTCGCTCGGCCTGGAGGCCCTCGGCGGGGGGGAGCGCGGCTACAGTGCGCTGGAGCGCCGCTGGGGCCGGCCGACGCTGGACTGCAACGGCGTCGTGGGCGGATACACCGGCGAAGGCGCCAAGACGATCATCCCGGCGGCGGCGAGCGCGAAGGTCTCCATGCGTCTCGTGCCGCAGCAGGACCCCGCCAGGATCGTCGCGGCTTTCAAGCGGTTCGTCGCGGCCGGAACCCCGGCCGGCATCACCGCCGAGGTCAAGGTCAACGCCGACGCCCGGCCCGTGCTGCTGGGGCGCGGGTCGGCGGCGATGGACGCGGGGCGCTCGGCGATGGCCGAGGCGTTCGGCCGCCCGCCGGTGATGATTCGCTGCGGCGCGTCGGTCCCGATCACGGAGCTCATCCAGCGCCTCCTGGGCCTGGACGCGGTGCTGCTGGGGCTGGGCCTGCCCGACGACAACATCCACAGCCCCAACGAGCGATTCCGCCTGGCGCAGTTCGCCGGCGGCGCGGTCATGGCGGCGGCGTTCATGGACAACCTTCGCCGGCCGCGGCCGGCGTCTTCCTGAAAGGCGCGGCGCCGCAAACCGGCGGGAAGACTTGTCGTTTGGTTCGGGTGCTTGACACGCACCGGCCGAATCGGCATAATGCCGAGCTTCGCCTCCGGCCAAGGAGACCAAAGTGTACGCAGTGATAGAAGACAGCGGCCAGCAGTTTCGCGTTTGCGAGGGCGACGTGCTGAACATCGACCTGCGCGAGCTGGCCGAGGATGCAAAGGAAATCGAGTTCGACCGCGTCCTGCTGGTGAGCGGAGACGGCAACGTGTCCGTGGGCACGCCCTTCGTGGAAGGCGCGAAGGTCGCTGCCGAGGTGATTTCGGGCGAGGCGAAGGGCCCGAAGATCCACGTCTACCACTGGCGCCGCCGCAAGGGCTCGCAGCGCAAGATCGGCCACCGCCAGAAGTACATCCGGGTTCGCATAACCAGGATCGTGGCGTGAGCGCCGTTTCGCGGCGCGCCTCCGGCGGCATTCCCAGAGGAGTTTCGACCCCAATCGCCTGTCGGCGCGCGTCGCCTCGGGCGACTCGATCTGCTGTGGACTGCCCCGCCCCCCGTGTGGTAGAATGGTCTCTGTGCCTTCTGTGCTGCCTTTGCTGGTGTGACGACAATGCGGAGGACGCATTCATGAACCGCACGGCGCGAGCCTTTACGCTGATTGAGCTGCTGGTCGTGATCGGCATTATCGGGATGCTCGTGAGCATCCTGATGCCTTCATTCGTCGCGGTGAGCGACCTGGCCCGAGAGACGACCTGCCTGAACAACCTCAAACTGCTCAGCCAGGCCGTCAAGGCCTACCTGCTGGACAACAGGGACCTGCTTCCGAAGAACGACTCGGAGACCGCCACGTACCCGGAGGTCGAAGAACACTACCTCCTGCCCGGGCAGGACTCCACGAAGAAATGGTGGTGCAACAAGGTCTATGCGTACGGCGTCATGCGGGCGGACATCTACATCTGCCCGAGCGACCCCGGTCGGGCCAGCGACGAGGATCCCGTCCAGTGCGGGTACGGCTTCAACAACACGCTCACCGATCCGGCCGCGGGGGGGGGAGATGGGGTCAGGACGGTCCACGAAATCGAGGACACGGAGAGGACGGCCATCATCGGCCATTGCAGCGACTATACCGTCGGCGAAGAGCGAGAACCCGCCATTTGGGAGGAGATGGTCCTTAAGACCTCCGGCGAGGGCCAGTCGGCCGACTTCTGGCCCAGGGGCCACATGGCGAAATACGACCGGAAGGCCAAAATGGTGGCGGGCCGATGCGGGTTCATCATGGCCAGCGGCGCCTGGGAAGTGAAGACCTTCTCGGACGCCGTTCGGCTCAAGGACAAGGACGGCAAGCTGGTGCTGTTTCACAAGTGACGGGGGATGGGAGGCATGAATACGCGCGCTGCCGGCGGCGTGGCCCTGCTCGCGGGCTTGGTGTGCGTCTCACCGGCGGCTGAGCCCTGGCAGCCGCTTGGGCTCGGCGGCGGCGGCGCGATGTTCAGCCTCGCCGGCTGCCCGATCGACCCCAACGTCATGATGCTCTCCTGCGATATGAGCGGGGCGTACGTCTCCCGCGACGCCGGCAGGACTTGGCGGATGATCCATCACCGCCAGCTTCGGGGCTGCACCTCGTGCTCGCCCGTCTTCCACCCGAGCCTTGCCGGGCGGGTCTACGGCGCCGGCGGCTGGAGCGGCCGCCTGCGCGCCAGCGACGACTACGGCGAGACGTGGAAGGAGTACGGCGGGAGGCCGCCGTGGCGCAGCGGGTGCGTGCTGCTGTGGGTCGACCCGATCCGCCGGGCGACGCGGCTGTTCGCCGGATTGGCCGACGGGCTGTACAAGACCGACGACGACGGCAGGAGCTGGACGAAGTGTACGGGCATTCGCGGCCGGCCGCTCGGCATCGGAGTCGACCGCAGGGACATCGTCGGCGTTTGCTCATACTACGTCGGAACGACCGATGGCGTGTTCTGCTCGGGCGACGGCGGGCGGACGTTCGAGAGGTTCGGCACCGGCCTGCCGGACGGGAAGCTGCTGAGCTTCGCCGTCGGCTCCAACGGGAAGGTCACGCACCTGTACGCGACCGTGCCGTGCAAGGCGGTCGGCGGCAGGCTGACCGGGGGGGTGTACGTCTCGCGGGACCACGGCCGGGCGTGGCGGAGATGCATGAACCCCGATCTCAACGTGCAGACGAAGCGGTCGAGCAAGTGGGCCCACGGCGACGTGCCGGAGTACAGGTACGTTCGGACGACGGACGAGGCGCCCGGCCGGGCCTACGTCTACGACGCCGGCACGAGCTACTTTCCGCCGAACCATGCCACGGTCTATCGAACGGACGACGCCGGGGCCCACTGGCGGGCGGTGCTGTTCTCCGACCCGCGCTTCAAGCGGTGCAACGTCACGGACGACTACCTCAGCAGCACGATCGGGCAGCGCTACCAGGAGGTGCCGCTGAGCTTCGCGGTCAATCCGGGCGATCCGGACGT
The DNA here is from genome assembly GCA_964427875.1 of uncultured Planctomycetaceae bacterium. Lineage (GTDB taxonomy): Bacteria > Planctomycetota > Phycisphaerae > SM23-33 > SM23-33 > CAYRVX01. The sequence continues at coordinate 11,223 of CAYRVX010000021.1, read as the reverse complement.
GGTGATGGCGGCCAGCGCCGGCCAGGCCTTGCGCACCGACGACGGCGGCAGGACGTGGCGGACCGTCCACTGCGGCCCGAGGGCCGGAGGAAGGGGAAAGGAGACGGCCTGGCTGAACAACGGCCTGGTCGTGACGACCACGTGGAACTACTACGCCGACCCGCACGAGCCGAGACGCCACTACATCTGCTACACGGACATCGGCTTCGCACGCAGCCTGGACGGCGGGCGGAGCTGGATCTGGGCCGGGCCGAGCCTGCCGTGGCGGAACACGACGTACGAGCTGGCGTTCGACCCGGCCGTTCGGGGGCGGATCTGGGCGGCGCTGTCGAACACGCACGACATCCCGAACTGGAACGTGATTTCCGGCCGGCACCGCGTGCACATGGCCGGCGGGGTCGCGCGAAGCGACGACTTCGGGCGCACGTGGCAGGCCGTCAAGCTCCCCCCGGCGCCGGCGCTGTCGGTCGTGCTGGACCCGACCTCGCCGAAGGCCCGCCGGCGGCTGTACGCGTCGCTGTTCGAGAAGGGTGTCTACCGCAGCGACGACGGCGGCGCGACGTGGGCGCAGAAGAGCAGCGGGCTCGGCCACCCGAGCAACATGCGCTGCTGCAAGCTCCAGCTCCACGTCGACGGGGCGCTGTTCGTCCTCATCACGGCCAAGCGCCTGCCCAGCGGGGACTGCACGCTCGACGGTGTCGGCCTGTACCGCTCCGACGACCGCGCCGAGAGCTGGACGAAGATCAACCGGTCGCTGCCGCTTCGCTGGCCGAAGGACTTCACCGTCAAGCCGACCGACAGCCGGACCATTCTCCTGTCGGCCGCCAACCTGCGGGGACGCGAGGAGGGCGGACTCTATCGCACCACCGACGGCGGGCAGACATGGAAGAAGCTCGTCCAGAAGGGCCCGGAGCACTTCGGGGCGTTCTACCACCCCGCCAGGGGCGGCTGGATCTACATGACGCTGACCGAGGGCGCTCGCGAGTGCGGCCTGTGGCTCAGCAGGGACGACGGCAAGACGTGGCAGCCGTTTGGGCGTTTGCCGTTCTCGAACATCCAGCGCGTGCACTTCCTCGCCGCCGACAGGCAGCACATCGTCGTCACGACCTTCGGCGGCTCGGTCTACAGGGGGCCCGTTGCCCCGGCGCCGTAGAGGGTATTGCCCGTCGCGGCGCGGCGGATGCGGCCTGTTGAAGGCCGGGGCCCGATCGCATATCTTCTCGTTCACTCATCAGTGCGGATCAGAGGAGAACCCATGTTTCTGTCGATCTTCAGCGACGAGTTGGCGATGGACGTCACGGAGGCCCTCGGCGTCATCAAGGGCTGGGGCCTGGACCACGTGGACCTGCGCGGGCGGGTCTTCGGCTGCGCTGCCGAGGCGCTGCCGGCCGAGCGGCTGGGCGAGCTGCGAAAGCTCATCGACGATCACGGGATGAAGATCGGCTGCCTCCAGTCTTCGCTGGCCAAGGTCCACCTGCCGGACGCGGACCGCCGGAAGGCGGAGGCCGAGAAGCTCGAGGGCATCCTCCGCGCCGCCGACGCCCTCGACTGCCGCCTCGTGCGGGCGTTCTTCTACTGGCAGCCGCCGAAGGAGCTGGCGGGCGAGCTGGCCGTCCGGCCGGACGAGCAGCAGAAGGTCCTGGACCTGTTCGCCCCGCTGGCCGAGCGGGCGAAGGCCGCCGGGCTGGTCCTGGCCTTCGAGAACTGCGGCGTCACGCCCGACGAGGTCTTCACGGTCGTCGATGCGCTCGGCGTGGCGAACTGGGGCCTGGCGTGGGACGTCCACAACGGCTGGGACTGTGACGAGCGGCGAAAGGACCCGCGAGCGTTCCTGCTCCGCATGGCCCAGCGGACGAAGCTCCTGCACGTCAAGGCCCGCGGCGCGGTCGAGGGGCTGTCGGACGAGACGATCCCCTACCGCGACGTGCTGGAGGCCTGCCACAACGCGGGGGTGCCCGGGCCGGTCAGCGTCGAGACGCACAACCCTGACCGCTCGGTCTCGAACGCCGAGATGTCCCGCCGGGTCGTGGAGGTGGTCCGGCGGGCCTGGCCGAGCGCCGCGCCCGGGGGGCTGTTCGATGAGCGCAAGTCGGCCGAGGGGATCGAGCGCCCCTGGGCCGACGACCCGGTGGGCTTCGTGGTCGTCGGCCTGGGCATGGGCCACAGCCGCAGCCGAAACGTCGCGGAGAACCCCGGTACGCGGCTGGTCGGCGTGTGCGACATCAACCCCGAGCGGGCCAGGCGGACGGGGGAAGAATACGACGTCCCCTATACGAGCGATCTGAGGCCGTGGCTGGACAGCGACGAGGTCGAGGCCGTCTACGTCCTTACGGAGACGGGCAACCACGCGGCGGTGGCCCTGGAGGCCCTGAGGGCGGGCAGGCACGTGCTGACCACCAAGCCGATGGAGGCGTCGCTGGACGCCTGCGACGAGATGATCCGGCTGGCCGAGGAGAAGGGCCTGCTGCTGGGGGTGGACTTCGGGCGGCGGTACACGACGGCGATGCTGTCGCTGAAGGCGGCGGTGGCCGGCAGGCGGCTCGGCCGGCTGCTCAGCGGCAACTGCTCGCTCAAGGTCCTGCGGACGATGGAGTACTTCCGGGAGAATGGCGGCTGGCGAGGCACGCGGAAGCTCGACGGCGGCGGCGTGCTGAGCAACCAGTCGATCCATCACATAGACGAGATCGCCTTCTGCGTGGGCGTCCCGGCGAGGGTGCGATGCAGCATCTGGACGCAGGACCACGATATCGAGGCGGAGGACCTCGGCCTGGCCGTCTGGGTGTACGACGACGGCCCGGTCATGACCTTCCACGGCACGACGTGCTACCCGCAGCCGACGTGGTACGTGCACTGGGAGCTGGTGGGCACGCAGGGCGCGTACTACCAGGCCGAGGGCGGCCCGGTCGGCGAGCCCGTCTGCCGGTACTACCTCGACGGGGCGTGGCGGGACGGTCCGCCGGAGAGGGTCGAGGCCGAGTGGCTCAACGCCGTGGACAACTTCGCCGCGGCCGTCCGCAGCGGGGCGGAGCTGACCTGCACCGGGCGAGACGGGCGGCGAACGCAGGCCATCCTCGATGCGATGTACCGCTCGGCCTACGACAACGCCGGCGGCTGGGTGGACGTGAAGCCGGAGCTGGAATAGGGCGGAAAGAAACGGCACCGCGGCGACACGCCGCGGCTCCCTCGCGTTCGCGAGAGTGCGCCGTTGGGCTGACACTCGATGCCCTGTGTGCATTCGGGCGGAGCGGCGGCGTGTCGCCGCCGTGCTGTTTGCCGCGTACGCAGAACGACGCCGTCTTGGTCATGCTGGAGAATCCAAATGCAATGCAGCAGGTGGATAGGTCTTGGAGTGGCTGTCGCGGTGGCATCCGGGGCGGCCTTCGGTGCCGAAAAGCCGACTGTCACGGGCGAGCTGAAGAAGTGGCACAACGTGACGATCACGTTCGACGGGCCTGAGACGAGCGAAGACGCCGCGCCGAACCCGTTCACGGACTACCGGCTGACCGTGACGTTCAGCCAGGGCCTGCGGCGCATCGCGGTGCAGGGCTATTACGCCGCGGATGGCCGGGCGGGCTTCACCGGGGGGGACAAGGGCGGCAAGTGGCGAGTGCACTTCGTGCCGGACTCTGCCGGTCGGTGGAGCTACGCCGCTTCGTTCCGAACGGGAGCGGGCGTGGCGACCGCTCCCGGCGCGGGCGCGGGCAAGCCCGCCGCGTTCGACGGTGCATCCGGCGAGCTCGATATCGGCCCGACGGACAAGAAGGGAAGGGACTTCCGCGGCAAGGGCCTCCTGCGCTACGTCGGCAAGCACTACCTGCGGTTCGCCGGCAGCGCCGAGTACTTCATCAAGGGCGGGGCCGACAGCCCCGAGAACCTGCTCGGCTACGCCGACTTCGACGGCACGTTCGACACGGGCAAAGGCAAGAGGCGGGGCGAGGCCGCCGGCGGGCGCCTCCACAAGTACGCCCCGCACGTGAAGGACTGGCGGCCGGGCGACCCCCAGTGGCGAGGCGGAAAGGGCAGGGGACTGATCGGGGCCATGAACTACCTCGCCTCTGTGGGCATGAACAGCGTGTACTTCATCCCCTACAACATCGACGGCGGCGACGGCAAGGACACCTGGCCGTGGACCTCGCCCAAGGAGCGATTCCGCTTCGACTGCTCCAAGCTCGACCAGTGGGAGATCGTCTTCTCGCACATGGATCGCCTCGGGCTGATGCTGCACGTGATCACGCAGGAGACGGAGAACGATCAGGGGCTCGACGGCGGCGCGCTCGGCCCGCAGCGCAAGCTCTACTACCGCGAGCTGATCGCCCGCTTCGCCCACCACCTTGCGATCACGTGGAACCTCGGCGAGGAGAACACCAACACCGACGCCCAGCGGAAGGCCTTCGCCGCCTGGATCCACAGGCTGGACCCGTACGACCATCCGGTCGTCGTGCACACGTTCCCGGGGCGGTACGACAAGGTGTACACGCCGCTGCTGGGCTTTGAGGACTTCGAGGGCCCGAGCCTCCAGATGGGCAACATGCGCGGCACGCACGCCGAGACGATCAAGTGGGTCGTCCGCTCGGCCAACAGCGGCCGGCGGTGGTTCGTCAGCCTCGATGAGATCGGCCCGGCACACACCGGCGTCAAGCCCGACAAGGACGACCCCGGCCACGACGGCGTTCGCCGCCACGCCCTGTGGGGCAACCTGATGGCCGGCGGGGCCGGCTGCGAGTGGTACTTCGGATACAAGTACGCACACAACGACCTGAACTGCGAGGACTGGCGCAGCCGCTCCAAGATGTGGGACCAGACGCGTCACGCGATCGAGTTCTTCCAGAGGCACCTGCCGTTCTGGGCGATGCGCCACGGCGACAACCTGACCTCGGCCGGCGATGACTACTGCTTCTACGCCGAGGGCAAGGTCTACGCGATCTACCTGCCCGCCGGCGGCCCGACGACGCTGAAGTTGCCGAAGGGCAAGTTCGTCGTGAAGTGGTACAACCCGCGAACCGGAGGCGGCCTGCTGGATGGATCGGTCGCGAGCGTGACCGGCCCCGGGAGCCCTTCCATCGGCGAGCCCCCGGCCGAGAAGGGCAGGGACTGGGTCGCCCTGGTTAAGCTGCCGGGCGAGCTGATGGTCAGCCCCGACGCCGACCCGCCGCCGTTCGGGGCCGGCGAGGTCCCGCCGCCCCGCGCCGCCGCGCCCGCCCGAACGGGCAAGCCGCCGGCCGTGAAGTCCCTCGCGCTGGTCAACGCCGACACCGACAAGGTCATCAAGGGCTACGAGGCGCTCGAGGACGGCGCGACGCTCGACCTGGCCAAGCTGCCGACGCGAAACCTCAGCGTCATTGCCCGCACCGGGGGCGACGTGACCGCCGTTCGCTTCTCCGTGGACGGCAAGGCCGGCAGGAACGAGAGGACCGCCCCCTACGTCCTCGCCGGCGACACCGCCGGCGACTTCAACGCCTGGACGCCGTCAATCGGCACGCACAAGATAACCGCTGTCGCGGATGGGCCCGGCGGCGCCCGGAGCAAGCCGCTCACTATCACCATCAACGTGACCGAGGGATCGAGATGACCCGGCCGTCGGGCATGTCCATAGCCGAAGCCCGCGGGGTGGCCATGCGACGGACGCGGGGCACCGGAAGGGGCAAAGCGGGATGCTGGAACAACTCGTCAGGGAACTGATCCAACTGGACGTGCCCTACGGCGGCCTGCTTCCGCCCATGGGCAAGGCTCGCGTGAGCGACGCAGAGGAGTTGAGCCAGCAAGCGGCACAATGGGTGGCCAAGCGGCTAAGCTACGCGCTGGTGGCGAGAATCACCGTTCCTCCGGGCGCGGTAGCGGTGACCGAAGTCGTCCGAGCAATCAGGTCCGTCGCCGAAAGAAGAAACGCCCGGGGCGAATCGCTCCCCGACTGCTTCACGATCGTGCAGGACCATCTCCGCGAGCAGATCATCAAGGCAGACCGCAGCGGCTGGTCCTTCTGTTTCTGGTGGCCGAGAAAGCCCGCAGACTGCGAGTATGGAGATGACTGGAGATGCCCGGCGCTGCTTCGCCAGAGCGAGTTGGCGAACACACGGTACTCCAGGAGGGCGGACGGCCTCGATCTGGCTGAGGTCGTCATGGAACTGGAGCACATAACGAAGAGAGACATCACAGACAAGGGGATGGTGGCCGAGTTCCCGGTGCTTGACATCGGCCGGGCTGTGTTCATTGCCGGCGGAGGGGCCGGCGATGTCAACGATGCCCCGAAGCTCGCGGAGGTGATGGGCTGGACCGCCGAGCCCGGTAGGGCGGAGTACGAGCCACTCGAAGGGATGCTGCGTGAGATGATGGCCGTCCTGTGGGGCTTGCCGTTCGCCGAGTGCGATCCCGACAGGCCGTTGGCGGAATTGTGCGCCCTGAGAATCATCCCCTCGAGGTACTACTCTCCCGAGATGAGGCTGGGGCCTCTCGCCGCATTCGGTGGTTTCCCTCTCGGAGCGCCCGATCACAGTTGGAAGAGGACAAAGCGGCTCCGCCACTCGCTTGCGCGGGCCCTCCGGCGGAAGCAGTCGGCACGCCAGTGGCTGAAGGGGCAGGTCACCGGACATGACATCGCGCGCTGACGCCTCCCTCCTGCCGCTCGGGATCACGGTCGGGGCAAGCTCAATGGAAGCAAGATGGGCCGGCGCCGCACGGGGGTCAGTGATCCCCCGGCGGCTCGTAGGGCTTGCCGGCGAGAAAGCCCTTGGTCAGGCGGACCACCACGCCGGCCAGGGCGATCAGGGCGATCAGGTTGGGGATGGCCATCAGGCCGTTTAGCGTGTCGGAGACCGCCCAGATCGCCTCCAGGCGACCGAGCGCCCCCAGCAGGATGAACGGGAGCCAGATCACGCGGTAGGTCATGCGGACCAAGTGCCCGTGGCCGAAGATGAACGAGCAGCAGGTCTCGCCGTAGAAGCACCACGCGAGGATCGTATCGTACGCCGTCAGGATCATGCAGAAGGTCACGAGCACACACCCGAACGTGTCCCCCAGCGGCTGGCAGAACGCGCTGATCGTCAGGTTCGCGCCCTTCTCCCCGCCGGTCCAGACGCCGGTCAGGATGATCACCAGCGCCGTGGCCGAGCACATGACGATCGTGTCGAAGAAGACCTCGAAGATGCCCCACAGCCCCTGGCGCGCGGGGTGGTCGGTCTGTGCAGTGGCGTGGGCCATGGGCGCGCTGCCGAGCCCGGCCTCGTTGCTGAATACGCCGCGGGCGATGCCGTATCGCACGGCCATCATCACGCCGACGCCCGCGAAGCCGCCCGTGGCCGCCGTCGGGGTGAAGGCATGCTTGAGGATGAGCCACAGCGCCCCGGGGATCTGAGGGGCGTACATCGCGATGACGACGAACGCCGCGATCATGTACAGCGTGCACATGAACGGCACGCAGAACATGGCGACGTGTGCGATCCGCCTGATGCCGCCGACGGTCACCAGCCCCACGGCGACGATCAGGACGCCCCCGACGATCCATCGCACGATGCCGAGGCTCTCGAGCTCTCCCGGCGCGGCGTCCGGCTGGAGGAGCCGCTGAACGCCGTCGGCCACGGAGTGGGCCTGCGTCATGTTCCCGATGCCCAGCCCGGCCAGCGCGCCGAAGATGCAGAAAATGACGGCCAGCGGCTTCCATCGCCGCCCCAGGCCGCGGGTGATGTACGTCATCGGCCCGCCCATCATCGGCCCGCCGGGCTCGCGCCGGCGGTAGTGCAGGCCGAGGACGACCTCGGCGAACTTCGTCGCCATGCCCACGAGGCCGGAAACGAGCATCCAGAAGATAGCGCCCGGCCCGCCGGCGGCGATGGCGGTGGCCACGCCGGCGATGTTGCCCACGCCGACCGTGCCGCCCATGGCCACCGTCATGGCCTGGAAGGGTGTCACGTCGCCCTCGGCCGCCGGGCCGCGGCGAAAGATCTTCCCCAGCGTCTCCCGGCTCATCAGGCCGAACTTGCGGAACTGGATGAACTTTGTCCGGATGCTGATGTAGATGCCCGCCCCGATCAGCAGCACGAGCATCGGCGGGCCCCACACGAAGTCGTTGACCTGCGTGTTGACGGCCAGGAGCCAGTCGAGAACGGCACGGAAGCCAAACTCGGCCTCCACGGGTGGCACGGTCGTCTGCGCTATCATTGGGTTCTCCCGCGGCCCGGTTGCGGTGCGATCCTAGCGCCGCCCCCGGCGCCGGTCAAGTGCGGGGCTTTGGCGCTTGGCTTTGCCCCGCCGGCCGGTATGCTGGCGAGGTGGCACAGCGGGAGGCGAAGTCATGCGAATCGTCGATTGTCACGTTCATCAGCGGGGCGAGGCCGATGCGGCCGAGGTGCTGCGGGACATGGACGCCAACGGCGTCGATCGCATCCTCGTCTGCTCGCCGCAGGAGCGGGCCTCGCTCGAGACGACGCGCCAGAAGCTGCTGGTGACGAAGAGGCTCTTCGACGCGGCGCCGGACCGCATCAGCGGCCTAGCGTGGGTCGAGCCGACCCTACCGCACGTCCGCGACCTGGCGCGCGAGGCCCTGGAGGAGATGGGCTTCGTCGGCATCAAGATCATACCCGACCACTGGTACGCCTACGAGGAGCGCCTCGAGCCGTTCTGGAAGACGATGCACGACCTGCGGGCGAGCATCCTGTTCCACACGGGCATCCTCTACGGCAACGAGGACGGCTCGCGGTTCTGCCGGCCGCTGTGGCTGGAGAAGCTGCTTCACTACCCCGACATCCGCTTCGCGATGGCGCACATTTCCTGGCCGTGGTGCGAGGAGTGCCTGGCCGTCATGGGCAGGATGCGTGCGGCGGTGGGCTACGACAGGAGCGGCTGGCAGAGCTACGTGGACCTGACTCGCGGCACGCCGCCCCACATCCGCGAGCAGGCCCTGGCCAACGCCGTCAGCTTCTGCGGGCCGGATCGCCTGATGTTCGGCACCGACAGCCGCGTGCCCGGCGGTCTGGCCAAGCAGACCGAGCACATAGAGATCGACCTGGCGATCTTCGAGAAGCTCCGCGTGGATGAGGCGGCGACGGAGCGGATCATGTCGGGCACGGCGGACGAAGTGTTTCCGGCGGGGTGCTGAGGCACTCCGCGGGCCCGAGCGCCTGAGTCCCGAAGCCCAGCCATTGCAATGGCTGGGCTCTCCCGCTTTTCGGACTGCGTGATTGATCGTTGACACGCCGGGGGGAATTCTGTCAAAATGCCGGCTCGCGAAATGCCGGGCGGATTCGGGCCCGGCGAGTGGAGTTGCGCGATCGCCTGCGCGGGCATCCCGCCGTATCCGGCAGGGAAGCACGCAGGTGGCCCACCATGTTCGACGAACGAGGTTCGCGTTATGCGTCTGATTCTGTTGGACCGTGCCGAGGCAGTGCGCAGCAACTTCTATCCGGTGTCGCTGAGCCGGCCGATCTGGGAGCTTCGCTGCGGCTTCCGGTCGCTGGGCGAGAAGCTCCTCGCGAAGGTGCAGGCGGAGCACGTGGCATACTTCGTGCCGGACTACATGGCCGAGGCGTACCGCGAGACGACGGACCGGCCGGTGAACGACGCGTCGGTCCTGGCCGGCGACGACCTGCTGATCGTCGACCCTCGGATCAAGGCCGGCGGCTTCGACGTGCCGCCCGCGGGGCCTGGCGAGGTCGGCCTCGATGCCGAGGGCAATGTGCTCTACGCCCGGATCGCCCGCGGCGAGCTGGACGGCCTGCCCACGGGGGACATCGCGGAACTGATGGCCGCCGCCAGAGCGAAGCTGCCCAACGTCTCGAGGTCGCTGCCCACGTGGCAGTACATCTGGGACCTGGTGCTGGCCAACGGCGAGGAGATCACGGCGGACTTCGCCGCGGCCGGGCAGTCGGGCATCGAGGGGGCCGTGGAGGAGCCCGGCGCCATCCGCGGGGGCCAAGCCGACGTGTACGTGGGCCCCGGTGCCCTGGTGCATCCCATGGTCGTCATCGACGCCGAGCACGGGCCGGTCTACATCGACCGAGGCGCGAAGGTCCACCCGTTCACGCGGATCGAGGGTCCGTGCTACATCGGCCCCGAAACGGTGCTGCTGGGCGCGAAGTGCCGCGAGGGCAACTCGATCGGCCCGGTGTGCCGGATCGGCGGGGAGGTGGAGGAGTCGATCATCCAGGGCTACACCAACAAGTATCACGACGGCTTCATCGGCCACGCGTACGTCGGCGAGTGGGTCAACCTCGGCGCGCTGACGACGAACAGCGACCTCAAGAACGACTACTCCAGCGTCTCGGTCATGCTGGGGTCGCGGCGGGCGATCGACACGCACTCGACGAAGGTCGGCTCGCTGATCGGCGATCACGTCAAGACGTCGATCGGCACGTGGCTGAACACCGGCTCGTACGTCGGGGCGATGGCGCTGGTCGTGGCGACGGGCGCGCCGCTGCCGAAGTTCATCCCGTCCTTCGCGTGGTTCCTCAAGGGCGTGGTGACGAAGGGGTTCGGTAAGGGCCAGCTCTACGAGACGGCCCGGACGGCCATGGCACGCCGCGACCGGCAGTGGTCCGAGGCCCAGGAGGCCATGTGGGACGCCGTCCATGAGATGACGGCGCCGGCGCGTACGGAACTGATCAAGAGAGGCCGAAAGGCCATAGCAAAGCGATAGGAGAGACCATCCATGGCAACAGTGCAGCAGCGCGTGATCGCCGTGACGGCGAAGGTCCTGGGGCTCGACGAGAGCGAGATCAAGCCGGAGCACGAGTTCGCGGCCGACCTGGGCGCCGAGAGCGTCCAGTCGGTCGAACTGGTGGCGATGTTTGAGGAGGAGTTCGGCATCGAGATGGACGAGGACGCCGCGCTGTCGGTGCAGACGGTCGGCGCGGCCGTCGAGTACATCTCCGGCGTCTGCCGCGAGCAGGGCGCGGAAGTGGAGGAGTAGGACGTGACGCGAGAGACCCGGAACAAGCGGAAGAAACCCATTCGTATCGAGTCCCCAAAGCCGCATCCGCTGGTGGACGCCACCGAGCCGAACCTGCTGGAGGAGGTGTTCCCGTACAGCCTGCCGCCGCTGATCCGCTTCGAGGCCCCGTTCGTCGAGCAGATCGACGGGCAGGCCGTGGAGTTCGACTTCCCGGCCGTCAAGGGCCGCAACATCCTGATCACGGACACGACGTTCCGCGACGGCCAGCAGGCCCGCCCGCCTTACACGACCGAGCAGATGGTGCGCATCTACGACCTGCTCAGCCGCCTGGGCGGGCCCAACGG
>CAYRVX010000020.1:46505-74706 GCA_964427875.1 uncultured Planctomycetaceae bacterium | reverse complement strand
CGTGACGGTCGAGGCGACGATGTCGGCCTGGTATCAGAAGAGGTTCTCGACCTACACGGGCCCGTCGACCAATCAGAACTACGTGGTGGGCTTTGAGGGCGGCACGGGGGACAAGACCTACCGGAACCTCCTCGTCTTCGACCTCAGCGGTGTCGTTGAGCAGGCCGTCGCCGCCGAGGTTCGCCTGACCCGGGGCACGGGCAGCGGGACCGTGGCCGCGGCTACGTACACGCTGCACGAGGTGACGACGCCGCTGGCGACGGTGATGAGCGGCGGGACCAGCGCGGAGAACGCCGCGACGTTCGAGGACCTGGGCTCCGGCGTCGTGTACGGGTCGGTCGAGATCCCCAGTTGGGCCGAGGTCACGGACATCGTGACGATCGAGCTGGACGACGACGCCCTGGCCGACATCAACGCCAGCAGCGGCCTGTTCGTCCTCGGCGGGGCCCTCTCGCCGGAGGACACGAGGGGCGGGGTGCGCTTCGGCCATACGCAGCCCGGCTCCACGCCCCTGGGAGACGTGATCCCGACGCGACATCTCGTCCTGACGATCCCCGAGCCTGCCACGCTTGCCCTGCTGGCGCTCGGCGGGCTGGCCCTGATTCGCAGACGCAGAAAGTAACACGCCTTGATGTGAGGATTCGGAGGAGTTGGTTCGCTCATCGTGCTCGCCGTGAGAGGTCCGTGGATTCCGGAAAGGACGGGACGATGAGAAACAGAAGAAGCGTATCGGCATTGGCGTGTTTGAGCTGCGTGCTTGTGATGGCGACGGCCCGGCCGTGCGAGGCGGCCGTCAGGAAGACATACGATGCGAGCCTGGGCACGCTGCCTGACGCCCAAGGGTTTGAGCTGTTCGATGACGGCGGCTCCCCGCCCTATACGATCCAGGGCGATGCCGTGCACCAGGGGCTCACGAGTTGGGAGGGCTCCCAGTGGTGGTACTGTCTGGATGTCCCGCTGGACTTCGACGTGGGCGTCGTCATGGAGGCAGACCTGAACATCATCTCTTCAAGCTACTCGACGAGCTCGGGGTACGAGCTTACCGGGTGGCAGATGGTCATCTCGGACGTCCCCGGCCGTGCCTTCCACGTTCACATCGCCAGCGACAAGATCAGTCTCTGGAATCAGCTCACCTTCGAGCCGGAGTACAAGGCGTTTGATTCGACGGATGGTTTCCACCACTACCGCCTTGTGGTCACGGACGGGGTGGGGTCGCTGTTCATCGACGGGGGAGCCGATCCGTTCCTGACTCAGCCGATCGGGCCGGTCTGGTATCCCGCTCCGAACAGGGTGGCGTTCGGCGACCGCACAGGCTACGGCCAGAACGAATCGCTCCTGCGGTCGTTCTCGTACATCAACGTCCCGGAACCGGCCACGCTGTCGCTGCTGGCGCTGGGCGGGTTGGCGGTGGCGCGCTGGGGGAGGCGGCGGGAGCGCCGGGCTACGGGGAGTTGCCGGTGGTTTCGCCTGGGGCGGTGAGGGAGTCGAGGAGCAGTCGGCAGAGGGCTTCCTGGAGGTCCTTGGCGGCGGTGGGGGGGCCTCGGAAGCGGTTGACCAGGATCGAGAAGGCGATGCGGGCGCGGCGCTGCTCGTCGAGCACGTAGCCGCTGAGGCAGGAGACGCCGTAAAGGTGGCCGGTCTTGGCGATGATCCGTCCGCGGCAGGGCGGGCGGGTGAAGCGGGCGGCCAGCGTGCCGTCGATGCCGCCGACCGGCAGGCTCGCCAGAAGCAGCACGGCGTCCGGGCGGCGGGCGACGGCGAGAAGGAGCTTTGTGATCGCACCCGGCGAGGCGCGGTTGTCGCGGCTGAGGCCGCTGCCGTCGGTAGGTGCGACGCTTCCGGCCGGGAGGCCATAAGTCTTCGTGAGCGTCCGCGTCATCATCTCGGCCGAGCCCGGCCATGTGCCGTCGCCCGCTCGCAGGAGGATCGCCTCGGCGGCCATGTTGAGGCTGCGCTTGTTCGCGCGGTGCATCACGACGAACAGGGGGGTTTCGATCCGGCAGATCGCCCGGGCGCGGGACCATTGGATCTGGCGCGGCGCGGCCTGGCGGATCTGGCCGGTGACGGTAACGCCCACCTGCGCGAGCCGCTCGGCGAGTGTGCGCCCCAGCAGCAGGGACGGGTGGTCGACGGCCACGCTTGTCGGGCGGCTCGTGGCGCGGCTGATGGTGCCGGAGAGCACGACGCGGGCGTCGCGGTCGCGCGTCCGGAGCGACCAGAGATGGTCGCGCCCGGCCTTCAGGCGGCTCTCGACGCGGATGTATCGGCTTCGCGGCCGCACGATCGGCGCCAGCCCGCCGGAGACCTTGATGAAGGTCACGTCGAAGCAGTTGTTGTGGAAATTGAGCGTCGAGACAGGCGCGGCGTAGTCCTCGTATCGTTCGTCGTGGCGCCAGTGAGCGCAGCGGCCGGCCCGGCCGGGCGGCTCGCACAGCAGGACGTGGCGGATGCGGCGCCCGCGATTCTGGCGGACGGCCGCCGCCCATCGGTCGAGGTCGGCGTAGATGGTCCTGCCGGCCGCCGCGGCGAGGCGCGGATCGCCCAGCGTCGGATCGCCCTCGCCGGCGACGAGGACGTCCTCGCCGAGCAGGAAGACGCCCGTGACGAAGCGGAAGTCGCTCCCGAGCCTGGCCAGCGCGAACGCGGCGGTCAGCAGCTTCTGATTGCTGGCGGGGATGAAGGGGTCGTCGGCGCGAACGGAGAGGATCTGCCGCCCGGCCTTGAGGTCCACGGCGCAGACGCCCGCGACGGCGCCGGAGGCCGTCTCGAACGCGGCGAGAAGGTCTGAAGCTCGCTTCTGGAGCGTCGGCGCCGCCGGCGGGGCGGCCGCAGCCGACAGGGGCACGCAGATCAGAAGACCCGCCGCGGCGATGCTCAGTCTCCGAAACACGTTCCGACGGCCCTGGCTGCTTGGATGAGGGGATGGTCTTTGGGGACGGTGCGGACCTTTCTGGCCACGTCCTTGATCGGCACGGAGTCGATCTGCCCGGCCTGCTGGACGACGACCCGTCCGAACCGCCCGGCGGCGAGCAGCTCGTAGGCGTGGTATCCGAACTGGGTGGCCAGCAGGCGGTCGCGGGGCGTGGGCGTGCCTCCGCGCTGCACGTGCCCCAGCACGATGGTTCGGCTATCGAGGCCGGTGATCTTCTCGATCTCCTCGGCGACGTACTTGGCCACGCCGCCCAGGCGGATGGGGTCCGGCGAGGTCTCGTCCACGCGATCGACGAAGTGCTCTCCGCCGACGGTCACTGCGCCCTCGCCGGCGGCGATGATGGTGAACCCCCGCCCGCCGCGGTTGCGCTCGAGGCACTTCTCGGCCACCTTCTCGATGCGGAAGGGGATCTCGGGGATCAGGATGACGTCCGCCCCGGCGGCGACGCCGGCGTGCAGCGCCAGCCAGCCGGCGTATCGCCCCATCAGCTCGACGACCATCACGCGGTGATGGCTGGAGGCGGTGGTGTGGACCTTATCGAGCGCCTCGGTCGCCGTCGTGACGGCCGTGTCGTGGCCGAACGTGATCTCCGTGGCCCACAGGTCGTTGTCGATCGTCTTCGGCACGCCGACGACGTTGAGTCCCCTCTCGATGAGGTCCGCGGCCCCGCTCATGGTGCCGTCGCCTCCGATGACGACGATCGCGTCCAGCCCGCGGGCGCGGCAGGTCTCGATCACGCGGTCGCGAATGTCGCGGACGACCCAGTTGCCGTTCTCGCGGACGTGGTAGGCCGCGGGGTTGGCCTTGTTGCACGCGCCGAGGATCGTCCCGCCCCGGGTGAGGATCCCGCTGACGTCCAGGTAGCTCAGGACGCGAAGGCGGTCCTCGATCAGCCCAAGGTAGCCGTCCTCGATCCCGACGACCTCCAAACCGCCGTCGATGGCGGCCTTCGTGACCGCGCGGATGACGGCGTTCAGGCCGGGGCAGTCGCCGCCGCCCGTGAGGACTCCGATCCGCTCGAGCTGTCCAGCCATGCGCTCCTCCTGCCAAGCTCGAATCGGCGAATAGAATACTCGGAAATCCTGGCGAGCAAAAACGAATTAGGTATAATGTGTCGGTCGGCACGTCCGATGAATACGTGGGGTGGCCAGAGAAAGGAGTCTTTGATGAGCGAATCGCCATCGACAGAGAGAAGGACGCATCCCCGCTACCCGCTGGTTACGAGCGTCGACTTCTTCCACGGGCCGTCGCAGCGCGAGTTTCCCGCGCGATGCGCGAACATCTCGGTGGGGGGCCTGAAGATGTACGTTCCCGCCGCCACGCCGGTTCGCCCGGGCCAGGCGATCCGACTGGCCATCGGCGGCGTGAGCCGCCCGGAGTTCGCCCGGCTGGGCCGGGGCCCCGTCGACGCCACCATCGTCCGTGTCGACCGCCAGGCGATGATCCAGGAAGGCGACCTCGCAGTGGGAGTGCGATTCGCCCAGGCGTAACAGCGGGACTCATCCACGCATGGCGCCCGGCCGCGAGGCGAGCAGGCGCTCAAGGGCTCGCCCGTCTATCGGCAGGGCAGCCGGACCCAGGCGTACTCATTGCTCGTCCTCGTCCTCGTCGTCGTCCTCGTCCTCGTCTTTGTCCTCCTCATCCCAATCGATGTACTGAGGCGGGCTTTCGCCCACGCGCCGGGTCACTTGGGGGTACTTCCCGGCCGGGGCCTCATCCTCCACGGCACGGACGGTGACCTGATGCCACCAGTCGTCGCCGAAGTCGAACCAGTACCCGAAGGCCTGATCGACCTTCAGGCCGAGAGAGCCGATCGTCGTGCGGGTCACGTCTCCGGCGGGCCTGCTGTCGTCGAGCGGGTAGTCGAGCGCCATCGGCAGCACGTACCGGTCGGCCTTGGGGTCCATGGGCCGTTTGCCGCCGACCTGGAACTCGTACATGTGCTCGTCCTCGCGGTCGAAGGCGTCGAAGATCGCCTCGTGCAGTTGCGCCAGAGTCTGGTCGCCGCGAACCTGGATGGTTCGAGAGACCACGGGGTTCCGCTTGGTGAACTCCTCGGTCACGAGGCCGCTGAGGAGGCCGACCTCCAGCTCGAACAGCCGATTGTCCCGAGGCGCGCGCTTGCGTTTCTTCGCCCTGCGTCTGGCCATGAGACTGTCTCCCTGCGCGCCGAATCGCCTTCTGCTTCCACGATCCGTAGTCCTGTACCGGCGAGCCGGGGCCCGCGCCGCGGCCCCGCTACCGGCCACAACACTTCTTGTACTTCTTGCCGCTGCCGCAAGGGCAGGGGTCGTTCCGGCCGACGCGGTGGGATGCGCTCCGGATGGGATCCGCCGAGACGTACGTTCCTGCATCGTGGCCCTTCGCCTCATGAACGTCGGCGTATTCAATGGAATCCGAGGCGCCCGCTTCAAGGGCCAGGCGGATGATCCTTGCCGTGGTGTCCGCTTTCTGCTCCTTGCTCAGGCTGTCGAAGATCTGCGGCCGGTCACCGGGCGCCCGCATGATGACCTCCCTCACCACCTTGGTCAGGGTGTCCGCATCCAGCGGGAGAGCCGCTCCGGAGGTCATGACGAAGTCCTCGAAGGGAATGAGCCTCGTGGCGATGACGACACCTTCGATGGCCGTCGCCGAGAACCCGATGTCGGCCAGAAGGAATCGCCTGTCAGTCAACAGGTCGAGGACGCGAACGCCCAGGCCCTCCGAGACCTCTTCGACCTGCACGATGGCGTAAAACGCCCGCTGTTTCGCCCTCAACACGGCCTCCACGTCCGAGCCGGGCGCAGGAGGGCGCTGGGTGATGTATCGGTCTACGGCGTTGGCCCCGTCCTCGTAGCAGTCGTAGATCACGTAGTCCATGAGGACGTTGACTTCGTCCTCCTTTCCGAAGACGAGGATCCCACGGCGCCAGAACCCCAGCTTCCTGGCGGCGCGCTCGAGCGTCTCCTTGGACGTGAGGTCCGGCAAGACCTTGTTCAACTCAAAGCTGACGGTTCGGAGTTGCTTGTACCGCTCGGCCAGTTCGACGTGTGATGTCATCGGCATCCTTTCCGGTGTCTGACGCGGCGCGAGGCGCGTCACGAGGGACGCATTCATCTACTCCATCTGTCTCAACCATCTCACGGCCGAGCGGGCATCTTTCCAGGCGGGCGCGAGGATCTTCGCGGAGATGACGGCCTCGTTCTCATCCCCCACGCCGTAGTAACCCGGCATCTGGTCGGGGAGGCGTTTCCGGCCGGCCAGGTACGCCTCCATGTGCCGGTTCGTCTCGCGGGCCTTGGCCAATGCGGCTTTGGCGCCGTCGAGGTCGCCGGCCAGGTGGCGCTGGAGCACCCGCGCCCAGGCGAACGCCGCCATCGGGTCGTCCTTGTGCTTCTCCAGGAACTTCCCGGCCTGCTGGACGCGGTCGGCCGCAAGGTAACAGCCGATGAGGTGATACCGCAGCCCCTGGTTGTCGCCGGGGTTCAGGTCGAGCATCGCCTCGTACTCGGCGATGGCCTCGCCGAACCGCCCGGCGTCGGCCAGTGCCTCGGCCAGCAGCGCCCGCGCGCGCATGTACGGGCGGGTCTCCAGGAGCCCCCAGAAGTAGCCGCGATCTTCCTCGAAGCACTGCTCGCCCAGCTCCCGCTCGCCGGTCTTCACGGCCTTCCGGAGGTTCTCGATCAGCTCCTCGCGGCTCTCACTGCCGAGTTGCGCGAGCAGCAAGAGGGCATCGAGGCAGTGGGGGTCCAGCTTCACCGCCTGCATCGCCAACCGGGCTATTTGCTCGATGTCATCGGCTTCCATGGCCTGATAGGCCAGGTCCTGCGCCTCGGCCTGCCGGCCCCCGCCGCCCTCGCCGAACATCTCCCGCATGCTCCGCTCCATCATGAAGCGCGGCGGCATCTTGATCTCTCCCGGCGGCGGCGCGGATTGCCGTTTCTCCCGCCGCAACCGGCGGCGTCTCCTTTGCTCCTGACGGTCCTTCCTGCTCATTGCAGCACGCCCCTTCTGGTGTGCCCTTTCTCGATGTCGCCACGGCCCGCGCGTTCAGTTGTGCAGGATCTGCACCGACGAGCGGCCTGGCCCCGCCGGCAAGCGAGCCGGGCCGCCCCCCAGCCGCTCCAGGATGCCCTCGATCCGCTGCCGGACCTCCGGGTCGCCCGCCGGGAGGTGCTTCCGCAGCATGGGGATGATGCCCTTGCCCATCTTGACGAGCTTCTCGGTGGCGTCCTGCCGGTCCTTGTAGCCCTTGGCCCCAAGCTGCCTGACCAGGCTGCGGACCGCCTGGCGGATCTTCTTCGGCGGCAGGGCCTGGCTCCGGCGGACCCGAACGTATTGCCCGACATGGATCTCCAGCGTCGGGCCCGGGGTGACCTGGAAGGCCAGCGTTCCCCTGCCGCATTGCCCGCGAAGCACCGAGCCGTTCCAGAGCCGCACGCCCGCCCGCCCAAGATGCGTGCGGCTGAACGACATCGCCTCGACGCTCTCCGGCTGGAGCTTCACCTTCCCGTAGCGGGTCGTGAGCGTGAACTCCTCCTCGGCGAAGCGGCCGAACAGCTCGTCCCCGTTGCTGAGCACGACGGCGTCGAGCGTGGCGTCGGGCTTCTCCTCGGCGGCGAACCGGACCCTCGCCACCAGGTTCCGGGCGAGGGTGAGCTTCGGCCCGAGCTTCAGCGTCAGGGGGACCTGCTCGGGCTCCAGGAAGCCGGCGAGCTGCGAGCCGTTGAGGAACGTGGCGCGATGAACGCCGTTGCCGGCATGGTCCAGCGTGACTTCCAGCAGCTCCTGCGGCGCCAGAGCCACCACGCCGTGGCGGGTGCGGAACGTGAGCTCGACGCTGCCCGGCTCGAAGGCCACGCGGTCGCCCGTGCGGAGGATCAGGAGCGGCCCGGCGAACTCGCTCTCGTCCGGGCGATCCTTCGAGATGCGGTAGGCGCACTGGCGCAGGTCGGCGAAGGGCACGCGCAGCACGCCGCCGGCGGGCAGCTTCAGCTCCAGCTTGGCGCCCTTCGCCATCCGCCCGGCGAGGACCTGTCCGCCGAGCAGCAGGACCCGGAACTGCCCCTCCTCGCCCTCGGCCGACGCCATGCCGATGACCTCGTCGGCCGGCAACGTCATGGCCCCGAAGAGCGTCCCCAGGCGGAAGCTCTCGTTGGCGATCGTGCCGAAGATCGGGTCGCCGTGGCGGTTGTGGACCAGGTCGCGGGTCTCCGACCGCTCCAGATCCACGCCGCCGATGCCGCTGCCGACCGGCATGTTGACCAGCAGCCTGCGCAGCGCCGGCGGGAGGTCCCGCAGGGCCCGGGACGGGCGGAAGTCCTTCATCAGCTTCCTCAGCGCCTCGGCCGAGCGGTTCTGCGACTCGAAGTAGCACAGCGCCACGGCCTTGTTGGCCGGCACGGTGATCCCGTAGTTGACGTAGATGTTGTCGCCGCGAACCGTGACGGTGGGGCGCAGCTTGCTCCGGGGCGAGCAGACGTAATGCATCAGCGCCGGGGCGCCGACGCCCTGGCAGACGGTCACGAAGGCGTGGTCCTTGCTCGTGAACTGGTTCTTGCCCGAGCTGGACACGGTCTGCCCGACCGTCGTGATCATGTCCGAGAAGAGCTGGACGGTGAGGGTGATGTTTTGTGAGGTGGGGTTCTCGAAGATGTCCAGCCACCGGGCCAGGCCGCGGTTGCGGTAGACCTTGATGCGGCGGTAGATCCGAACGGTGCCGCGGCTGTAGGGGCCGATCTCGACTTCGTCCCCGGCGGCGTTCATCCACCCCTGGCCGGTCGAGCGTACGCTCGCGCCGTTGACCCGGAGGTACATCCCGCCGCTGTAGGCGCGGTCGGTCCCCTGGCCGACGGTGCCGTACTGCTGGATGTCCCACCGGTAGCCGGCGCCGTCGTTGAGCATGCAGGTGAAGCTGACCGGCTTGCCCCGGCGGATGTGCAGGCCGGGCTTGCCGGCCGTCGACGCCGCGCCGCCCGGCGGCGCCGGCTGCGCAACCGGCAGGGCGAGCCTCTGCGCGAGCCCGCCGAAACCCCCGAACGCGCCGCCAAGCGCACAGGTCGAGACCAACGCCGCGAGCGGCACGATTCCGCCGGATCGCTTGCGTCTCATGCGTTCCGTCCTCTCTGGCGCGCGCATCAAACGGGCCTGTCTTTCCCCATTCGTATGCGCCCGGGCGATGAAATCAAGCAGGATTCAACTTTCGAAGTAGACGCCCCCGGCCTCGAGCGCCTTTCTCAGGTCGGCGTAGGGAAGCTCTCGCGTGCCGCACTTCTTGGCGGCGCACAGCGCGGCGGCCGTGCCGGCGGCCTGGCCCTGGCCCATGCAGCACACCGTGTTCCTGGTGGACATGTGCGCCCGGTGGTCGGAGGTGATCAGCATCCCGGCGGCGAGCAGGTTGTCGATCTTCGCCACGCGCAGCGCGCGATAGGGGACCCCGTACGTCCCGCCGCCCTTGACCTGGAACCGCGGGGCCGAGTCGTGAAAGCCGTACGCCATGACGTCGTCGTCGAAGTGCCTCGCCTCGATCACGTCCTCGTGCGTGATGTCGTAGTCGCAGGCGATCCGCCGGCCGCGGCGGATGCACAGCGACGGGCTCGTCCTGGCCATGAACGCCTTCTCGCAGCCGGGGACGTGCTTGCGAAACAGCTCGATCGCCCTGGCCTGGCGCTTCCGCAGCTCCAGCTCCGCCTTCGACACGGCGTCGCGGTCGGTGGGGCTGACGCGCATCCTGAAGTTCAGCTTGATGAACATGAAGTAGTCGTCGTGGACGGTGGTGGTGACGGTGGACATGCCGATCTTCCTGGCCTCTTGTCTGAACTCGGCCGGCAGCTTGCCCGTATTGCCCTGGACGCGGACGATGCGTCCCTTCCGGCCGCTGCGCACGCCCTCGGCGTACTGGGTCACGGCGTTGTGCGACTTGAGGAACTCGTGGTACTTCTCGACGCTGACGTTGGCGACGCCGATGCTGTTGGCCACCGCGTAGTCGTTGGGCTCGGTGTATTCCGCGCCGGCGTAGGCGGCCAGGTCGCCGTAGGCCGTGCAATCGACGAACGACCTCGCGCAGATGGCCTCCCTTCCGGAGCGGCTTTCCGCGATCGCGCCGCGGATCCGCGAGCCGTCCATGATCGCCCCCACGAGCAGCGTGTTCACGCAGACGAACACGCCGGCCTCGGCGAGCATCTCGAACGCGACGAGCTTGTAGATCTCCGTGTCGATCGCGGTGCAGACCGAGTCGTAGTCGCGGCCCTTGGTCATCTCGGCGTGCCCCGTCGTTCCGCCGAGCTTCGCCAGGCGGTCGATGATCTCCTGGGGAATCCCCCGGACCACCTGGCGCTTGCGGACGTGCGGGAAGCCCGTCCAGAGGTTGTAGAAGCTGTGAAGGGCCGTGCCGCCCTCGACGGCCGTGCCGCCGGGATAGCCCTTCCTCTCGATCAGGACGGTCTTTGCTCCCTGGCGAGCTGCCGCCACCGCGGCCACCACGCCCGCCGTGCCCGCGCCGGCCACGACGACGTCGAACTGCCTGACGGGCAGCTTCCTCGCCGGCTCCTCGTAGTAGCTCGCCGCCGGGTCCGCGGCCTTCTTCGCGCCGCCTTCCGCGGCGCCGGCCTGAACACCCATCCCAAGCATCGCAGTTCCCTTCAGAAAACCTCGACGATCCATTGCACTCTCCTCTCTCATTTCCCTGACGGGTCTCCCAGAGCCCGCATTCGGGCGAGGCGGTTGCGGGAAGCGTACTCGATCCACGTTCGTGAGTACTTGGCGATCAGGGCCTGGAAGGCACGCCTCGCCTGGTCCGTCTTGCCGTCTCGCACCAAGGCTTCCGCCGCTGCGAACTCCTCCTCGCCTACGGTCAGGGCCGCGTTGGCGATGCGAACGGCCTGCTCGATGGACATCTCCTGCGGCACCTTCCGGAGCACGGGGGGCTTGGGACTGGTGAGGACGCCGTAGGCCGCCGGCCAACGCTCGCGGAACAGGCGGGCCCGCATGTCCGACTGGCGGTTCATTGCGTCGCCGCCTTCCCGCCCGCCGGCCGGGTCGATCTCGGCGATCACGACGTCGCCCGGCTTCTTCCCCTCGGCGAGCACCTCGCCGGTCGGCGAGAGGATCATGCTCCCCGAGCCTCGCTGGGCGACGACGAGGTACACGTAGTTCTCGACGGCCCGCGTGCGGAACGCCGCGCGGCTGACGTCCCCCGGCCCGATCGCCGCGCCGCCCAGCGTGAGATGGAAGATGATGTCGGCCCCCCCGAGGGCGAGGCAGCGGGCGGCCTCCGGGAAGACCATGTCGTAGCAGATGAGCATTCCCACGTCGCCCAGGTCGTCGGTAGCAAAGACGGGAAACCCATCGCCCCGTTTCTTGTGCAGCTCGTGGATCGGCATGTTGACCTTGTGGTAACGGCCGATCTCCTTGCCGTCGCGGCCGAGGAGAAACGCCGTGTTCCGCAGGGCCCCGCCGGGGCCGATCGTGTCGCTGCAACAGCACAGGTACATCCCGTGCCTGGCCGCGGCCCGACCCAGGCGACCGAGCATCTGATCGACGGCGGCAGGCAGCACCTTGCCGAGCAGTCTCACATTGCCCGCCTCCCAGTGGCCCAGCCCGAGCGTGTCCTCCGGCAGCGCCAGGACATCGCAGTCGGCCGCGCCGGCCTTGTCGATCAGCTTCTCCATCTCAGCGAGGTTGGCGCCAACGCCGACCAACACGCTCCGCGGATCTCGGATGCCGTGATCCACCAGCCTTCGCTTCGGCTGAGCCGCGCCGATTCGGACCAGCCGCCTCGCGGCGCCGGCCTCCTGCCTGGCCCGGCTCGTGCCGGGGGGCCGACCCGCCGCCGGCGGCCCAGCCGCGCAGGCGAGAGCTGCACTCAACGCCAGGAGGATCAGAACCAGCAGGACGGCTTTCATCATTCGCCTCCTCGGGCCCAAGGCCACTCGCTTCCCGGGAGTCCGGGAATCCGCAGACACCGTGCTGCTCCCGTTCCTACTTCCGCGCCGCGCTGCGCGAGGGCCGCACGCCGCCGTGGGCCTCCAGCGTGCGGCGGACGCTGGCGTACTGGACGGCCCAGGCGCCGCGGCTGTAGCCGCCCCCGAGCGTCATCACGACGGGCGCCCTCCGCCGAACGCACTCGTCGATCACCATGGCGTCGCGCCGGACGATGCCCGCGGGCGTCATGGCCAGGCGCGCCAGCGGGTCGCCGGCGAGCGTGTCGCAGCCGGCCTGGAGGACCACCACGTCCGGGCGGGCCCTCGCGAAGACCTTCGGCAGTGCGGCCTTGAGCACCCGCAGGTACTCCGCGTCGGCGGTGCCGGCGGGAAGCTCGATGTCCAGGTCGCTCGTCGCCTTCGGCACGGGGTAGATGTCGCCCTCATGCATCGAGAACGTGAAGACGCTGTCGTCGCCCGCGAAGCACACGGCCGTGCCGTTGCCCTGGTGCACGTCGAGGTCCACCACGAGCGCCCGCCGGATCAGCCCGCCGTCCTGCATGGCCCGAATGGCGATGGCGATGTCGTTGTAGATGCAGAAGCCCTCGCCCGCGTCTGGCTTGGCGTGGTGATACCCGCCGGCGAGGTTGATGCCGATGCCGCATCTCAGCGCCAGGCGGGCCGCGAGCACCGTCCCGCCCGTAGCGCGGCGAAACGCGCTGGTCACCGCGGCGTCGGCGAGCCCGGCGGGCATCTTGCCGATCTTCGGCTGCTCGAGGTATCGCCCCACGGCCGCCGAGCTCCGCAGCGACGCGAGGAACTCCCGGCTGTGCACGCGGAGGACCTGCTCGCGCGAGACCGGCCGCGGCACGTAGACGTCTTCGGGGCGCAGCACGCCGGCGGCGACGAGGTGTTGGTAGATCCGGCCGTACTTGTGCACGTCGAAGCTGTGCAGCCGCTCGAGGCCGCCGAGGTTGATCTCGTAGTCCGGCGAGTACACCACGGCCACCCGCCCGCCGATCGGACGGCCCGCACGCGGGGAGGAGAGCTGCTTGAGGCCCTTCGGCGGGGCCGCGTAACACGACGGCAGCAGAAGCAGGGCGAGGCAGAGCAGGCCGGCTCGACAGATGGGCGAGAAGACGGCGGCGACGCCGGCGAAAGCGAAGGTCCACGATCGCCCCGTCCGGGGCTCGGGGCTTGCCGGCCATCGCTCCCAGGGCTTGTCCGCCCTGGGCGGACGGCGCCCTGGGCTAGGGCGGTGTATGGAAACGTGGCGTGGGCGTCTCGCCCGAGCATTCGGCCCGATCGAGCAGGGCCGGGACGGCCCTGCGACGCACGGGCAAGATGCCCGTGCCACGGCAAGGCCGCCATTCACGGACGTTGCCGGGCCGCGCCGCCCCCGGCGGGGCGGACCCGCAGGCGGCGACGGACCAGCCCCGGCAGGGGCCATCGTTCGTAGCCCCGGGTGCAGGCCGCCGGAGGCGGACAAACCCGGGGAAACCGGGCCGGAGACACGCAGCCCCGGCAGGGGCGACCGTGGACTCCAGCAGGCCGTGTGCCGCAATCCTGTCGCGCCGCCGCCTCCGGCCGCGCCGGAATCCGAATGCGCCCGTTCCATCTCGCACGCAGTATAATCGCTCCATGGCGAAAAAGCGCGTCGCCATCCTGGACGAGATTCGCGAGAAGGTCTCCGAGCTGCCGGCCACGCCGGGCGTGTACCTGTTCAAGGACGCCGCCGGACGCGTGCTCTACGTCGGAAAGGCCAAGAGCCTCCGGCCGCGCGTGGCGAGCTACTTCCAGCCGGCCGCCGAGCTGCTGCGAACCCGCGGGCCCGACATCCGGCACATGATCGCCGAGCTCGTGGCCGACTTCGACGTGCTCGAATGCGACAGCGAGGTGGACGCCCTGCTCCAGGAGAACCGGCTGATCAAGGACGTCCAGCCGCGGTACAACGAGCGGCTCAAGGACGACAAGACCTTCCCCTACCTCCAGGTGACGACGGACGAGGACTTCGCCCGCGTCTCGATCACGCGCGAGCCGAAGAGCAGAGGCGCGAAGCTCTACGGCCCGTTCGTCGTGGCGGCCGACCTGCGCGCGGCCCTGCCGCTCATGCAGCGCGTCTTCAGGTTTCGCACGTGCAACCTGGACCTCGCCGAGCTGCCCGCCGGCGAGCGGCCGGAGTACCGCCCGTGCATCCTGTACAACATCAAGCAGTGCACCGCCCCGTGCGCCGGCTTCGTGTCGAAGGCCGACTACGCCGAGCAGATCCGGCACCTCAGGCAGTTCCTCGGCTCGAAGGGCTCGCAGATCCGCCGCCAGTTGACCGCCGAGATGGCCGCCGCGGCCGAGAAGCTCGACTTCGAGCGGGCGGCCGTCCTGCGCGACGAGCTCAAGGCGCTCGAAAGCCTCCAGAAACGCGGGCTCGTGCACGAGGACGTCCAGCCGGAGGCGTTCTTCGTCGATCCCACCGAGGGGCTCAGCCGCCTGGCGGAAGTCCTCGGGCTCGATGCCTCGCCGCGAACGATCGAGGGCATCGACATCGCCCACCTCGGCGGCGGCGAGCAGTGCGGCTCGATGGTCTGCTTCATCGACGGGCGGGCGTTCAAGAGCGGCTACCGGCGGTACAAGATCAAGACGCATGAGCGGAGCGACGACTTCGCGTCCGTCCGCGAGGTGGTCTGGCGGCGGTACAAGTACGCCGGCATGGACCGGGAGCTGTTTCCCGACATCATCCTGATCGACGGCGGGCGGGGGCAGCTCTCGGCCGCGTGGGAGGCCTTCGAGGGCCTCGAGTTCCGCCCGCCCATGCTGATCTCGCTGGCCAAGAAGAAGGAGGAGATCTTCGTCCACGGCCGCCGCGGCGCGATCCGCCTGCCGCGAAACGACGCGGCGCTGCGTCTGCTACAATCGGTCCGCGACGAGGCCCACCGTTTCGCCCAGCACTACCACCACATCCTCCGCCGCCGCGCCACGCTCCAGCAAAAGCCCCCCGTCCGCAAGCGCCGAAAGCCGACCGGCAAGCAGTGATCGCGAGTCTGTGACAGGGTCTGGTGGCATGGGCGTGGCATAGGAGTGGCATGGGCGTCCCGCCCATGTGTCACAGGGCCGTCCCGGCCCTGCACGTCCAATCGATTCCACGACCGGGACGGTCGTGGGACGCACGGGCAGGATGCCCGTGCCACCATGGGTGCCGCCAGAATCGCCGGTCACACACAACCGCGACAGCGGGCGGATTGGCGTGAGCAAACGCACCGCGGCGACACGCCGCGGCTCCGCCGCGTTCGCAAAGGCAGCGGATTCGACGAACCGGGCATCCCCTCTCGGGATTCCGGTCACTTACAGAAGGGAGTAGGGAATACGGAGTAGGGGAGGCACTAATGAGGACGAGGACCCTTCGACTACGCTCAGGGCAGGCGAGGACGATTACGAGTACGATCACGATTGGGGGACAGGGCCAATCCGCAATTCGCAATCCGCAATCCGCAATCGCAGGGGAACGGTCCCACGGTATTCCGGTCCCCCGGTCTCCCCGCTGCTCAGGCGGTGTGGACGGTTTTGCCGGCGATGGCGACTTCGGCGACTTTGGCGCGGCCGGTGACGATGGCCTCCAGGGGGGCGAGGGTGTCGGGGGGCAGGTCGAGGGCGATCCAGTCGGCCTGCTTGCCGGGGGCGAGCTGGCCGAGCGAGGCGTCCCAGCCGAGGGCCTTGGCGCCGTTGAGCGTGGCCATGCGAAGCAGCGTCTGGTTGTCCACCTTCGCCTCGGCGCGGAGGCGGGCCATCTCGGCCAGCATGTCCAGCGACGTGTTGCTCGCCAGGCTGTCCGTGCCCAGCGCGACGTTGATGCCGGCGGCGAGCATCTCGGCGTAGCGGTGCTGGTTGCGGCCGAAGAAGTCGTTGCTCCGCGGGCAGCAGACCACCGACGCCCCGCTGGCCGCGAGGACCTTCATCTCGGAGTCGTCGAGGTAGTTGACGTGGGCGAGGATGCACGGCCCGTCGAAGAGCCCGACGCGCTGGGCGAAGGCGATCGGCGTGCAGCCGGGGATCTCGACGGACGAGCTCATCAGCCCCATGTGCGTGAGGAAGTCGAAGAGCCTCCCGGAGCCGCGGAGGAGGAACTGGCGCTCGCTCTCGGTCTCGGCGAGGTGGGTCGCGACGGGCCAGCGCCGCTTCCGCGCGATGGCGACGGCCTTTCGGTAGACGTCCTGGCTGGTGGTGTAGGGCGCGTGGGGGCTGATGCCGAAGCGCAGGCGGGGGGTGCTCCTGACGCCGCGGATGTGCTTCTGGAGCCTCGGGACGGCCGCGTCGGCCAGCGGGCCGATGCCCATGACCTCCGCGAAGCAGACGGCCCGCAGGGGCGAGCGCTTCAGCGTCCGCCAGGCGCGGTTGTTGTGGCAGGTATCGGCGATGGCGGTGGTGCCGGTGGCGAGCGCCTCGGCGGCCCCGTCCTCGACGGCGGCGTCGAGGTCGTGGGTGGCCGGCCAGCGGGCCCGCAGGGCGAAGAGCCACTGCGAGATCGGGCGCTTGGCGGGAAGCTGCCCGCGGAGGTGGGTCAGCTCGAGGTGCGTGTGGGCGTTGATGAGCCCGGGCAGGATGGCCACGGCCCCCATCTCACGGTGGTCGACGGCCGGCCGCACATCCCCCTCCGGCCCGACCGCGTCGATCTCACCGCCCCGGCCGCGCAGCACGCCGTGGTGCAGCGTCCTCCCGTCGCCCGGAAGGATCCACTCGGCGGATATGCTCCATGTCGTTTTGGCTGCCACGGGTGAGTGACGTCTAATGCTTAATGTTTAATGCCTAATCCTACAACGAGACTTCGTTGACTCGTGGATCCGTTAACTCGTTGATTCGTAAGATGCTCCGTGTCGCGGAGCCTTTCGGCGCCCGCTCTTGCGCCTACGCTCAACAACTGCCTCCGAGAAAACGAGTTAACGAGTCAACGAGTCAACGAATTGACGATCTTTCGTTGTAGTGCTAATGCTCAATGCTGAGAGCCGAACGCCGAAAGCTACTCCGCTCACGTGCGGTGGAACCACTGCCGCCAGTCGTCCGGCAGGTCGTACTGCTCGGCGTGGGCGGCCATGGTCTTGCCGCAATCGCACGTTCTGGCCTCTTGGCCGACGGCGACGGCCACGCTGCGGACGATCTCGCTCATGGCCCCGACCACGCCGGCGAGTCGCTCGGTCTCGGACTTCGGGGACAACTGGGCGAAGAGGCTGCCCGGGGCGAAGGGGCGGTGGCGGCTGCCGGTCTCGGCGTAGTTGACGACGTAGCAGATGCCCGCGTAGCAGAGCTGCAATTCCCTGGCGAGGAAGACCTCGGGCACGAAGGTATGGGTAACGACTCCGGCGCCGACGGTGGCGAGCATTCGGATTTCGGCGGGGGTCTCGAGGCGCGGGCCCTCGCAGACGGCCGCGGTGCCGGTGTCGTGATAGACGAGCTTCAGCTCGTGCAGCGCTTCGGCGACGGCCCGGCCGAGCTGTGGGCAGAACACGGGGAACTCGCGAAGATACCCCAGCGGGCTGTCCTCGAAGAACGTCTCCGTCCGCAGGTACGTGCGGTCGATCAGATCGTTGAGGATGACCAGGTCGCCCACCGCGATGGTGTGGGTGATCGCGCCGCCGGGCGCCCAGGCCAGCACCCGCTCGACGCCGAGGTCCTTCAGCGCGTACATGTTGGCGCGGTCGTTGATCCGCGACGGCGCGGTCTTCGCCAGGCCGCGCCCGTAGCGGGGAAGCAGATAGTACGAAACGTCCTCGGCATCGACGAGGAGGATCTCGCCGCTTTCGCCGAAGGGCGTCTGCCGGGGGCCGATCCGCTCGCCCTCGATTCGCCCGGCGGCCCACTGACGATGGATCTCCTCGCCGGCAACACAGGCTATCGTCGCTGACATAGAGAGGATTCCTTTCCGTTGCAGCGGGACGAACGAGTCTCCTGCCGTCCGGGAAGTGTCCGCGGGGGCATTATCGAGCGCGGCCTCGCCGCGTGCAAGGCGGAATACCACGGGATCGGGGCCAGGCCCCCATGCGCCGCGGCGGAGGACCGGGCGAGGATCCGACGGAGAAGGACTATCGCTGCCGCGCCCATCCGAGGGCCTTTCGGATCTCGCCGCGCTTCCTGTGAACGACGCATCTGCCCACGGCGAAGAGGAGCTTCTGCTCCGTCGGGGAGAGGTTGTACCACGTCCACACGTCCCGGGCGAGGGTGAACGGCGTGATCCTGATGCCGGGAGAGACGCCCTCCCGCTTGAGGCGGTCCAGGTCCCGCGGGCCGAAGCCGAAGGGCTCCAGCTCCTTCATGTCCTTGCAGCACTCCAGGTCGTCGAAGCTCAGGAACACCACCTCGGCGTCCGAGGGAGGGTCCCGCGACGAGCAAAGCGCCCGAATCACCTCGTGATACCGCGCCCGCCAGGCGTCGAGGAAGGCCGTCCCCACCCGGCACGCCGTCGTCAACATCGCCGGCGACCGCTCGCAGCACGAGAACGGCGTCAGCGGGCCGCTGTAGGCGTCCACGACGAACAGGACCTTCCGCCTGGCCGCGGCGTCCTGGCGCAGCAGCCGCCAGGCCGTGACCGCGCCGAACATGTCCGCCAGCCCGCCGTCGAGCAGATGCAGGTGCGGGTTCAGCCGGTCCATGCGGCTGCGCAGCGTGCTGGCTGGGATCAGGACGGGGAAGCTCCCGCTGGCCGTCATGCCCAGCGCCAGAGGCGCCCCGGCCACGAACTCCTCGCGCCGCTCCGCGGCCCCGTCGTGCCTGACTTCCCGTAGACGGTGTCGGTAGCCGCAGACCTGATAGAGCTTGAGGTGGTCCGGCGTGAAGGGGAAGATCGCGGCGTTCTCGTAGGTGGTCGCGTTCGCCGCCCAATAGGGCAGGCGCACCTCCCGCCGGCGGTCCTGGCGGGGGATGAAGACGTCCCGCAGTTTCAGGCTGGCGCCGCGGCTGCCGCCGGGCCGGCCGAGCGAGGCCAGCTTCCGCTTTCTCCAGCGCCGCCCGAGGACGTGGTCGTCGAACGACCGCTCCAGAAAGTCGCCTCGATGGAAGTAGCCGAACGTCGCCACCGCAAACATCCCCCGCAGGATGTCGTCCACGTAGTTGTATTCCAGGTGCTTCCTCAGGTCCGGGTCGGTCCACTGCCGCTCGAGAGGCGGCTGCCTGCCTGTCGGCTCGCGAAGCGCTTCGGCGAACGAGTAGCCCTCGATCGTTTTCCGGAACGTGCGGTAGTCGTGCAGGCTGGAGATGAACGCCGCTGCCGTCAGCCCCCCGCCCGATACGGTGGAGAGATAATCGACCTCCCGCAGGGCGTTTCGCTCGGGCGAGCCGTCCCGAAGGATCTCCTCCAGCCCGATCAGGACGCCGGCCCCGAAGTTCCCCGCGCGGTGTCCCCCGCCGGAGATGGCCACGGCCAGCGCGAGGTTCGGGTCCTGCCCCCCCGTCCGCTCCTGGACGGACCGGTACGCGTCCAGCCGGATGGAGCATTCCTGGAAACGTTCATCGCACCACGGATGGACCAGCGACGCGGTATTCTGCGTGGTGCAGCCGGCAACCAGGCACGCCGCCAGAAGTACCCCGCAGAGCCCGGCCATCTTCGGTGGAAATGTCCTCGTGCGCAAGGGGCCGCAGCGGATCGAAGCCATGCGCGTCTCTCCTTTCGACTTCAGGGATCTGCCGCTGATATTATGGCCCCGGCGGGAGGCCTTGTCATGGCGCGGGTCGCGGCCGGGCCGGCCGCTGCGAAGCGCGATCCTGGCCGCGGCGGTTGGCCCGAGCCCGCGGAGGCGCCCGGAATTGCCGATTGGCAATCCCTTACTGTTCGGCTAAGGTGAATGTCGGGAAGGACGATCGGATGTCCGTCGAGTTCTGCGTGGTCAGTATCGGGGCGCTTTCGAGGAACCGGCTGTGGGGGGAGACGGCAGCCGTGCGGACGTCGCACGCGACGACGACGGCCGTGTTCACCGGCGAGCGGGTGATCCTGGTCGATCCGTCGCTGCCGGCGGCGGCGTTGGGGCCGGTGCTCAACGAGCGGACGGGCAAAGGGCTTTCGGACGTGACGGACGTGTTCTGCACGACGCTTCGGCCGGTGCATCGGCGGAGTATCGCTGCGCTGACCGCCGCCGCGTGGTGGGTGCACGCCGACGAGCTGAGCACGTATCAGTCCCACCTGGAGGGCCTGCTGGAGAGGACCGAACGGCTGGACCCCCAGGACGCCGCGAACGTCGAGGCCGACCTGGAGCTGATCGGGCGGTTTCGTCCCGCGCCGGAACGGTTCGGCGACCAGGTGACGGTGTATCCGCTGGCCGGGCCGTCGCCCGGATCGGCGGGCCTGCTGCTGACGCCGCCGACGAGCACGATCCTCATCGCGGGCGACGCGGCCGTGACCGCCGAGCACGTCCGACGCGGGCAGGTCTGGGAGGGCTGCGCCGACATCGAGGCGGCCATGCGGTCCATGGCCGACTTCCTGGAGCTGGCCGACGTCATCGTCCCCGGGCACGACAACGTCACGTTCGCGCCGGGGCGCTGGCTATAGGGCCCGCCGGGCGGTATAATCGCGCGCGCAGTTCCATGCCTGAGCCGAGCGAACAACCCGACGACCCGGACGCCGAGCCGGAGCCCCGAGCGCCTCCCCCGCGCGTCCCTGCTCCCTGTTCCCTACTCCCTATTCCCTACTCCCTATTCCCTTCGTCCGGAGGACGAATCAATGTGGGGTGAGTTCCTGGCCGCGCGGGTGGGGGAGCTGGTGCTGCTGGCCGCGCTGCTGACGATGTCGGCCTTCTTCAGCGGGTCGGAGACGGCGCTGTTCTCGCTCTCGCCGGGCCGGCTCTACCGGCTGCGCCGCGGCCGAGCGGGCGGGCGGATCGTCGCGTCTCTCATGGCCCGGCCCCAGCAGATCCTTCACTCGATCCTGTTGGGCAATCTGCTGGTCAACGTGGCGTACTCGGGCATCTCGGCGGTGCTGATACTCGACCTGGAGGGCGCGGTGGGCGCGTCCGGGTGGGTGTTAGGGGCGTGTTCCCTGGGAGCGGTGCTGGTGCTGATACTCGCCGGGGAGGTCCTGCCGAAGATGCTGGCGATGCTGATCGCCGAGCGGTGGGCCGTCACGATGGCCTTGCCGCTCGCCGGGCTCAGGAAGGCCTTTCACTGGGTGATCCTCACGCTGTACAAGGTGATCGTGGGGCCGCTGACGCGGATGATCGCGCCGCGGCACGCCGGCGGGGCCGACATCAGCGGCGAGGAGCTGGCGGCCCTGCTGGACCTCTCCGCCAAGCGAGGCATCCTGGACGGCCAGGCCAGAGACCTGCTCCAGGAGATCCTCGAGCTGACGGACCTGCACGTCAGCGACGTCATGGTGCCCCGCGTGGACATGATCTGCTACGACCTGGACGCCCCCCGCGCCGCCCTGGTGAAGCTGCTCGCGCGGACCAGGCTGCGCAGGGTCCCCGTGTACGAGCGCGACGTCGATCACATCATCGGCGTGGTGCACGCCAAGAGGGTGCTGCTGGGCCCCCAGAGGCCCCTGCGCGAGGTGGTCGTGCCCGTGCCCTTCGTGCCGGAGGCGGCGAACCTGGAGCGAGTGCTGCTCCAGCTTCGCGTGCGGCGCTCGCAGATGGCGATCGTGGTGGACGAATACGGCGGGACGGCCGGGCTGGTGACGCTCGAGGACATCCTGGAGGAGATCGTCGGCGACATTCCCGACCGCCACGAGGCCGGTCGCGGCCCGGCCGTCGAGCAGGTCGAACCGCGGCGATACGTCCTAAACGGCAACCTGGCGGTCCACGAATGGGACGAGGCGTTCGAGATGGGCCTGAGGGCCCAGCGGATCAGCACGGTCGGGGGATTCGTCACGTCGCTGCTGGGCCGCATCCCGAGCGTGGGGGACGTGGCCACCTATCGGAACCTGCGGTTCACCGTCCTGTCCATGCGGCGTCGGCGGATCGACAAGCTGGAGCTGCGCCTGCTCGAGGAGGCGGGATGATCGGCTGGGCCTCGGCAATCTGGGCGACGTGGACGGCCGTCCTGGTGGCGGGCACGGGGTTCTGCGGGCTCTATTGCGGGCTGGAGACGGGCATCTACGTGCTGAACAAGATCCGCCTGGACCTCCGCGCCGAGGCGGGCGACCGGCGGGCGAGGTTCCTGCGGCGGATGCTGGCCGTGCCCAACCGCCTGCTGACCGTGCTGCTGATCGGCACGAACGTCTCGAGTTACGCCGTGACGTTCGCCATCACGGCGATGTTCGTGCTCGCCGGCCACGGCGAGGCGGCCGAGTGGTACGCCCTCGCCGTCGCCACGCCCGTGCTGTTCGTCTTTGGCGACACCGTGCCGAAGAACGTCTTCCGGAGGCTGGCGGAGAGTCTTGTCTACCGGCTGAGCTGGCTGCTGGCGGCCTCCGACGTGCTCTTCAACGTCACCGGGCTCAGCCCGCTTGTCCGCGGCGTCTCCTGGCTGCTCATGCTGCCGCTGCGGCGCCGGCAGAGGACCTCGGACGAGTGGCTCAGCGCGATCTTCGCCGAAGGCCGGGCCAGCGGCGTGCTCACCCACATGCAGGCCGTCATGGTCGATCGCGTCATGCACATCGCCGACATGACCCTCGCCGACGTCATGGTCCCGATGGACAAGGTCGTTTCGATCCGCCGCGGCACCGCCCGGGCCGAACTGCTGGATCTCGTCCGGCAGAGCAGCTATTCCCGCCTGCCCGTCCGCGACGAGGCCGGCCGCGTCGTCGGCGTGCTGGACATCTACGACGTGCTCACCGACAAGCAGGTCGCCTGTCCCGCCGAGCGCATGACCGAGCCGCTGAAGCTGCCGGAGACCACGACCGTCACCGAGGCCCTCTACCGCATGCAGCGCGGCCACAAGATGATGGCCGTCGTGCAGGCCGCCGACCGCCCCGTGGGCGTCGTCACGATCAAGGACCTCGTCGAGGAGATCGTCGGCGAGCTGGAGGAGTGGTGATCCGATTGCTTGCCCTGTCGTAGATCCTGAGCTCTGTCGAAGGGAGCTTGTCGAAGGGCGGATTGCGGATTGCGGATTCTTGAATGGGTTTCAGCATCTCGTTGTTGCACCGAGCCCCCTGTGGCGAAAGCCCGATGTTGAGTCCCCAAGGGACGAAACGTCGGGTAGGGCACGCTGCTGGCACGGGCCTGCTCACTCGCCCCGCACGGACCCTCGCGGTGGTTCCCCCATCGCCTCCATCACCTTGCGGTATTGGCTCAGCAGGAACGGCTCGCTTCGCGGGCAGGCGACGTGGGACCAGGGCAGGCGGGCGTCGGTGGGAAGGTCGCGGTGGGCGTAGAGGGTCGGGTCGATGCCGGTCTGCTCGAACGCGGCCGTCCACTTGTCCCAGTCCCAGTGCTCGTTCCAGGCGTCGAGGCGGGCGCCGTTTCGCCAGGCGGCCTCGATGACGGCGCCGATGCGCCGGTCGCCGCGGCAGAGGACGGCCTCGAGGATGCTCCGCTCGATGCGATGGAACTTGAAGCGCACCGGCGAGCGGCGGGCCAGGCCGATCAGCCGCCGGCGGACGTCGAAGAAGTACTCCGCCTGACGCATCGCGCACCACTGCATGGGCGTGTGCGGCTTGGGGACGAACCACGAGACGCTCGCGGAGATCGCCCCCGGCTGGCCGTCCACCTCCCGGCGGGTGTCGCTCAGGCGGCGGCAGAGGGCGTAGATTCCTTCGACGTCGGCGTCGGTCTCGTTGGGCAGGCCGGCCATGAAGTACACCTTCACGCTCCGCAGCCCGGCCTCGTAGGCGGCGCGGACGCCGGCGACCATGTCGTCTTCGGAGATGCGCTTCCCGATGGCGCCGCGGATGCGCTCGCTGCCGCCCTCCGCGGCGATGGTCAGCCCGCTCTTGCGGACGGTGCTGGTGAGCTTCGGCAGGTGCCGGAGCTGGCTATCGACCCGCAGGGAAGGCAGGGAGACCGACACGCGGCGGGGCGCGAGCTCGCCCGTGAGCTTCGCCAGCAGCTCGTCCAGGTGCGGGTAGTCGCTGGTCGAGAGGCTCAGCAGGGAGACCTCGCGGCAGCCGGTGGCGTCGATGGCGGCGCGGGCGGCGGCGAGGATCTCCTCGACGCTTCGGTATCGCACGGGCAGCCGCGTGGCCCCGGCCTGGCAGAAGCGGCAGGCGTTGGGGCAGCCGCGCATCACCTCGACGACCGCGCGGTCGTGCACGCCCTCGACCAGCGGGACGAGCGGGCGGGCGATGGGCGGCGAGTCGCTCAGCTCCGGCAGGTGGACGTGCTGGACGACGGCGGGCACGTCGTCGCGGATCGGCTCGACGGCGAGCAGGGGGCAGTCACCCGTACCTTCCTGCGTCGGCCGGTAGTAGCGCGGGGCGTAGGCGCCGGCGATGGTGCGGGCGGCCTGGAGGATCATCTCCTCGCGAGTCGCCCCGGCGGCCTTCATCTGCCGGACGAGCTCGACCAGCTCCGCCAGCGGCCGCTCGCCGTCGCCGACGAGGAACAGGTCGATGAAGTCGGCCAGCGGCTCGGGCGTGTCGGCCAGGGCGTCGCCGGCGATGACGATGGGGTCGCGCTGCGTCCGCTCGGCCGCATGGAGCCCAATGCCCGCCAGGAGCAGCATGGTCAGCACGTTCGCGGCGCACAGCTCGTAGGACAGCGAGAAGCCCAGGATGTCGAAGTCGCCGACGGCGGCGCGGCTTTCCCAGCCGAACAGCGGCACGCGGCGGGCGCGCATGACGGCCTCGGCGTCGGGCAGGGGGCAGTAGACGCGGTCGCAGGCCGCGCGCGGCATGTCGTTGACCATGTGGTAGAGGACCTGCGAGCCGAGATGGCTGATGCCGATGGTGTATGCGTCCGGGAAGGCCAGCGCGACGGCGACCTCGGCGGCGCGGACGTCGCCGCAGCGGGCGTTGGTCTCGAGCCCGACGTACTGCCCCGGCTGGCGGACACGCGGCAGCAACTGTTGGCTGATTCGCTGTGAGAGGTCCTTCATGCGCCCATGCCCAGGGATTTCAATCCCTGGGCATCCGACTCCGATCCCTGGGCATCCGATTTCAATCCCCGGGCATCCGACTCCAATCCCTGGGCATCCGGTTTCCGCTCTGCTATCATAGGGCGCCCGACGTGCCGGACAAGACTTCCGCGTCGAGGGGCACAGGAGACGACATGAAATCGACGACCGAGTACCTGACGTTCAACGTCCCCGCCCGGATGGATTTCATCAACATCACGCCGCAGGTCGAGGAGGTCGTTGAGAAGAGCGGCGTGCGGGAGGGGCTGGCCCTGGTCAACGCGATGCACATCACCGCCAGCGTGTTCATCAACGACGACGAGCGCGGCCTGCACGAGGACTACAAGAACTGGCTGGAGGAGCTGGCCCCGTTCGACCCCTCGCCGAACCGCTACCGCCACAACCGGACCGGCGAGGACAACGGCGACGCTCACCACAAGCGCCAGATCATGGGGCGCGAGGTCGTGGTGGCCGTCACCAACGGGCGGCTGGACTTCGGCCCGTGGGAACAGATCTTCTACGGCGAGTTTGACGGCCGCCGGCGAAAGCGGGTGCTGGTCAAGGTCATTGGCGAATAGCGATGGGAGACTCCTGCGATGCCGATCAAGTTCAAATGCCACAACTGTCACAACGAAGTGACGGCCCCGGACTCGGCGGCGGGCAAGAAGGGCAAGTGCCCGTTCTGCGGCCACACCAATGAAATCCCCGCGCCGGTCGACGAGGACGATCTGATCCCGCTGGCGCCGATCGACGACGAGGAGGAGGCCCGGGCCAGGGCCGAGCGCCAGGCCCTCTACGAGCGGGAGAAGGCGCTGCTCGAAGAGACGGGCGGCCCGGCGCCCGTCCCGCTGGAGCACCGAGAGGACCTCACCAGCGAGGACCTCCACCACTTCGTGGTCAACTACTGCCTGGACCTCGCCGACGGCAAGCTCGCCCAGGCCGACGAGCACGTGGCGCAGTTGAATCGCTACGGCGAGCCGGGCGCCCGGGCCGTGGAGGATTTCATCTCCGGCACGGCCACCGAGCCCGCGCTCGACCACATCCCCCGCCCGGTGATCCAGGGCTTCCTCAAGCAACTGAAGGGCCAACTGGCCTGAGACCGCCGCCGCGGTGACGCACTCCCGTCGACAAGCAAGCCGCCGTCGGCACACGTCGGATCATGGTGGACTGGACGGAACGCCAGGCCGTTTCGGCTTGACAAACGCCGGACCGCGCGCATAATGATATGCGGCAGGAGGAACGCAGTAGTATCGGCAGGCCGGGGCGGAAAAAGGAGACGAGTTATGCCTCTCAGGTGCGGAGTGATCTTGGGGCTCGTGCTGGTCGTATCCGTGTGCTTTCCTTGCCGCGCAGATGGCCCGAACCGCACGGCGTACTGGGACACAGAGGACACGCACTCGATATGGGAGAATCCGGACAACTGGGCCGACGCTAACGGGGATCCGCTCGGATGCTATCCGGACAACTCAAGCGGCCACAATTGGACGTGCGTTTTCCGCGTCGAGCTGGAGCACATCTATGTCGGTCTTCAATGGTCACACTCCGTGTCCTACATAGAAACGAACTCGGCGGAAAGCGCCGAGGACTTCGGTCAGGTGCAGTTGCAGGCGTGGGACTCCCCTCGGCCGTCCCTGACGGTAGAGCAAACGATAACTAACTACGGGCATCTGGATGTCGAGGACCTGCGCGTCGCAGGGAGTATTGTCAACAGGGGCGTATTGGATTTTGACAATGTGGAAGTGCTGGGGAACGTTTGGAACCAGGCTGGGGCCGATCTGGGCTTAGACGGAGACCAACTCGATATCGAGTGCGGAGACCTGACCAATGACGGGGACGTGTTGCTGACACCGAACGACGAGCTGTGGGTCGAACGGCAGATCATCAACAGGGGGTCGATCGAGATATACCTCGCACAGCTCTCGTCGGATGGGCTGCTCACCAATCACGCCGCCGGAAGCATCACCGGGACAGGAGGGGGCCACTACGACGACGGGGTCGTGAACTTCGGGATGATTCGCAGCGAAGGGGGCGACTTGATCATCCACGCCGAGGGATGTGTGACGAATGAGGGGACGTTAGCCACTACGCCCGGGACGAGCCTTCATGTGATGGTCGAAGCAGTCGATCAGAGGGGCCAGATCGTCGTTAATGCCCAAGGGGCGGTGACGTTTACGTGCGACTTGACGAACTCGCCGGGGGCGTCGATCGAGCTTTTGAGCGGGACGATCGCGGCGCCGAATGTGGTGAATGAGCCCAACGCGTCGTTCACCGGGTTCGGCGGAGTGACCGGCGACCTCACCAACAACGGCCTCATCGAGCTGTACGGCGATTCGTTCGTCGTGGGAGACGTGCGGAACGCCGAGGGTGCGGAGTTGAAGATCCGCAACGGCGAGCTGCTGGTGACCGGGCACACGACCAACGACGGCAGGATCAAGGTCACGAACGGCGATGCATATTTCGAGGGCGGGCTCACCGATAACGGGAGGCTGGAGATCGACCCGGCGCTGGTTGTCGTTGTCGGCGACCTGGACGTCGGGTCCGACGGCGTCATGACGCTCGACGCCAACAGCACGCTCCAGTTGATGGGCAACTTCGAGAACCGATCGACCCGCAAGGGCGACTTCGATCTGTCCCAAGGCACGGTCCAGTTTCACGGCGAGGGCACGCAGGACTTCGAGGCGGCCGGCAGAGACGTCGGGACCGACCCGAGCGGGTGGGTGGAGAACTTCGCCATCGGGAGACTCATGATCGAGCCGGACTCGCTCGTGAGGCTCGCGGACCTCTGCGACAACCAGCTCGACGGCAACGATAACGAGGCCGTCTACGTCGATGAGCTCCTGATCGAGACGGGCGGCTGGATCGACCCGAACGGCCTGAGCCTCTACTACCGCAACGGCGGCGACCCCAAGAGGCTCTTCTACGGGGACTTCGACTTCAGCGGCGACGTGGGCCGGTCCGACTTTGCCATCCTGGAGGCCGGCTTCGGGACCGCCGCGGGGGCCGGCTGGGCCGACGGCGACACCGACGGCGACGGCGACGTGGACTTCCGGGACTATCTCACGTGGAAGGCCAACGTCGGGCTCTCGTCCGGCGCCGCTCCCGAGCCGGCGACACTGGCGCTCCTCGCGCTGCCCGCCGGCGCAGTCCTGCTTCGCCGAAGGAGGAGATGACTCGCAGGCCGGGGAGACGTGTCATCGGGGCCCCGTTCTGCTTGGCTTGACACCGGCGGCGGCGGGGGCAGACAATCGCTTTCATGGCAAAGGTGCACTTCATTCTCGGCTGTACGGCCTGCGGGAAGGGGGCCGTGGGGCGCGAGCTGGCGAGGCGCGTGGGGGGGCAGATCGTCAGCGTTGACTCGATGAAGATCTACCGGCGGATGGACGTCGGTACGGCCAAGCCGTCGGCG
>CAYRVX010000020.1:0-46405 GCA_964427875.1 uncultured Planctomycetaceae bacterium | reverse complement strand
CATCCCAACGACGAGCGGCGGATCGTCCGGGCACTCGAGGTGTACCGCAAGACCGGCACGCGAATCAGCGAGCTCCAGGAGCAGTGGGACCGAGGCGAGAGGCGATACGACTGCACCTTCATCGGCCTGCGTCGCGAGAAGCGAGATCAGAACCGGCGGATCAACGCGCGGGTGAGGAGGATGGCCGCGATGGGCCTGCGGGATGAAGTGGCCGGCCTGCTGGCCGAGCCGGCGGGCCTGAGCGACCAGGCCGCCCAGGCCGTCGGGTACGCCGAGATGATCGATCACCTGCGCGGCCGCTGCTCGCTGGAAGAGGCCGTGGAGCGGATCAAGGTGAACACCCGGCGGCTGGCGAAGAAGCAGCGGACCTGGCACCGGCGGTTCCGGGAGGTGACGTGGTTCGACCTGTCGCCGGAAGAGACGGCCGGGAATGCTGTGGCCCGGATTCTACAGCGCGTGCGGTTCGGGGGGACCAGTGGGAGAGATGCGGGTGACGGAATACGATGAGCTGATGGGGCGGGCGCTGGCGGAGGCCGCCAGGGCCGAGGCGCTCGGTGACGTGCCGATCGGGGCGGTGATTGCCCGGGGCGGCGAGGTCATCGCGGCGGGGCACAATCGGCGGACCATCGATCGGGACCCCACCGCCCACGCGGAGATCCTCGCGATTCGCGCCGCGGCGGAGGCGATCGGCGACTGGCGCCTGGACGGATGCACCCTTGCGGTCACGCTGGAGCCCTGCTGCATGTGCGCCGGCGCGATCGTGCTGGCCCGGATCGACCGCCTCGTGTACGGAGCGCCCGACGCCAAGGCCGGGGCCGTCGAGACGCTCTACCGCCTCTGCACCGACCGGCGCCTCAACCACCAGGTCGAGGTGGTCGCCGGCGTGCGGGCCGCCGAGTGCGGCGAGATCCTGACGCGCTTCTTCCGCAAACAGCGGGACATGGGCAAGAAGTGATTCGATTGCGGATTGCGGATTGCGAATTGCGGAATTCTGACAGGCCGATATGCGGCAGGACAAATCCGCAATCCGCAATTCGCAATCCGCAATGGTCTCATTCGCTGAACTTCTCGGAGGTGAACAGGTAGACCTTCGTGTCGATCATTCGCCAGGCGTCGGGCGGCAGGCCGGCCTTGTGGGCGCAGCAGTAGCTGAGGAACTCCTCGGCCCCCCAGCCCTGGTCGGTGGCGACCTCCGGCAGGAAGCATCCGCTGCGATATCCGTTGGTGACGTAGATGCCGTGCGTGCCGACCTCGAGCTTCTCCGGCTCCTTCGTCTCCGCCAGCGGCGAGAGGACCGAGACCTGGACGTCGAGCTGCGGCACCTCCCGCGGGGTGATGGGGTCGTTGACGAACCGCGGGTCGCGAGCGGCCGCGACGCCCATCTCCACGATCATGGCCCCCAGGGGCTGAGTCGGCTGAAACGTGCCGATGCACCCCCGCAGTCGGCCCTGGTTGGTCAAGGTAACGAAGCACCCTCGCTGCTCGCCCAGGACGCCCTGGAGGTCGTCGGGCTTGACGGCGGGCTTGCCCGAGGCCTGGCACTCGACGGCCGCCCGGGCCAGGGCCACCAGTTGGCTGCGCTCTTCGGCAGAGATGGTCATGATCGGTCTCCTTTTTCCGGGCCGGCGGGCATTCTACCGAACCGGCCGGCTCGCCGCCAGAATGTTCGCGCCGCCGCCGATGAGCCCGGCTTGCCCGCGAGCAATCGCCGCGGGTAGAATAGGGACGAAGGCGGCGGACTCGGCGGTTCTGCCGTCTGGGCCGTTCGGGAGGAGGTTCGAGCATTGCCGGTGCGTTCCGGCAGGAAAGGGCCTGGAAGATGGACATAGGCAAATACCTCAAGGAGCAGGGCGTGCGGTTCGAGATGCACGAGCACCCGGCGGCGTACACGGCCCAGGAGGTGGCCGCCGAGGAGCACGTCAGCGGGGACATCATGGCCAAGGCGGTCGTGGTGTGGGCCGACGGCAACTACGCCATCTGCGCCCTGCCGGCCAGCCACAAGCTCGACATGGAGAAGGTCGCCAAGGCCCTGGGCTGCCGGAACATTCGGCTGGCCGACGAGGGCGAGATGGCCAAGCTGTTCCCCGACGTGGATGTCGGGGCCGAGCCGCCGCTCGGCCACCTCTGGGAGCTCCCGACGATCGTGGACGAACACCTTGCCGCCGATGAGGAAATCATGTTCCAGGCGGGAACGCACCGACACGCCGTTCGCATGCGGTACGCCGACTATGAGTCGCTGACCCAGGCCAAGGTGGCGGACCTGGCCGTACACCTCTAGAGCACTTCACGGCGAAATGTAGCGGCTCTGGCCGCGCGAGGACGAGCTGGGCAAGGAAGGCGAAGCAGGCGATGCCTTCGCATCGTCGATGCAGCCTGACGCCGCCCAGCGAAGCCGCAGCCGGCCAGAGTGCTACAGAACTCCGTGAAGTGCTCTAGCACCTGCCGGGTCAACGTCGGGATCGCTTGAGGCGCTCCAGTGCGGCGGCAGCGCGGCGGGTGAGGTTGGCCTGTGGCGAGCCGGACGAGAGCCGTCGGAGGACGCCCCTGGCCTCGTCGGAGGCGATTCGCTCGAGCACGTAGACGCCCCGGAGTTGTCGGACGATCCCGCCGCTGCGCCGGTGCGGGTCGTCGAGGGCCTCCAGGAGTTGGCGAGCGCGGGCCCGGGCCTCCTCGCTGTCGCAGCCGTCCAGCGCCCGTCTCAAGGCGGGCTCGGCGAGGGCTCCCAGTTGGGCCAGTCTCCCGGTCGCGCGCCTGCGGACGGCAAACCGCGGGTGTCCGAGGTCGGCGACCAGTTTCCCCATTTCCGCCGGCGGGGGGCCCACGACGGACTCGATCCGCCGGCCAAGGAATGCCGCGGCGCGCCCGCCGGCGTCGATGAGACGGTAGATGGCTTCCTGGGCATCCGTCGCGTCCGTTGAGGCCAGGTCGGCCCAGAGCCGGTCGAGGTCGTTCGCATCCACGTCCGTGCCGGCGGGCGGGCCCGGCGGGTCGGTTCCCGCCAGGCTCCACAGGATCGCGGTGCCGTCGCTGCTGCCGGAAAGCAGCCGCCCGCCGCCCGAAGGAAACGCCAGCGCAGTGACCGGTCCCCTGTGCCCGTTTCGCTCCGCCAGGTTCTTCCCGGTCCGCACGCTCCACAGGGCGATCCTGCCGTCCATCTCGGTCGCGGCGAGGGCCCGGCCGTCCGGCGAGAACGCGATGGCCCCCTGGCCGGCGCGGCGGCGGGCCGTGACGATCTGACGGACCACCTTGCCGGAGTCCAACTCGATCAGCACCACCCTCTGACCGGCATCGCAGGCCAGCAGCCTGCCGGTCGGATCCAGGGCGATCCCGTAGAAGTACCCCGTGCCCGGGATGCCGAACACCCCCGATCTCCTTCCCGTCCGCAGCTGGCGCGCGTAGGCCTGGCTCCGGTCGAACGAGACGGCGAGCCGCCCGTCGGCGGACAGGGCCACGCGCGTGAAGCTCGAATCGCCGCCGGCGTGCAGCAGCCGTACCTTCCCGGTGGCTGCGTCGATCTCGCTGGCGGCGCCGTTGGGGCCGAAAGCGATCAGCTTCGCGCCGTCCGGCAGGAAGGCGATCCACAAGCTCGCGTGGGATCCAGTCCGAACCAAGTGCCGCAGCTTCCCCGTAGCGGCGTCCCAGATGCGGACGGTCTGGCCGGTTCCGCAGGCGGCCAGTGTCCGGCCGTCGGGCGAAACCGCCACGGCCGAGACCCCCGCGTCGTCTGCGGTCAGCCGGTGCAACTGCCTGCCGCTTGGCCCCTCCCACAGCCGCGCCGTGCCGTCCCGCCCGCCGGTGAAGACGCGCCCCGCGTCGGCGGAGGCCGCCACGGAGACGATCGAGCCGCGATGGCCCCTTTCGCTGTACCGTTCGCTCCAGGTGGCCGTCTCCCAAAGGCGAACCTGCCCGCTGAGCCCGCCGGCGGCCAGCAGCTCGCCGTCGGGGCTGAACGCCGTCGCGTAGATCTGTTCGCCCGCAACGGGAAGGTCCCGCAGCGCCTTGGACTTCTCGAGGTCCCATATCCGAATGCTGTCGACCCGTGACGCGCTGGCCAGCAGGCGCCCGTCCGGGCTGAACGACACCCAGATGACGTAGCTGCCGTGACCGGCGAGCTTCTCCACGAGCTTTCCGCTGGCCGTGTCCCACAGCATGACCGTGCCGCGATCCGTCCCGTAGATGCAGCCCGCGGCGAGCAGTTGGCCGTCCGGCGAAAAGGCCGGCGCGGTGAACCTCTGTCCCTCGCTCTTGAGCTGCCGGATCACCTTCCCGCTGGCGGCGTCCCGGAGCTGGGCGGCCTGCTTCGGGTCGCGAATGCTCGTGGTGGCCAGTTGCTTGCCGTCCGGCGAAAAGGCGCAGTACGAGGCCTTGATCGCGGTGTGGAGACTCCTGCCCCTCGCCGCGTCGATCACGTGGACGTTGGACCCGTCGCTGATGGCGACCGTCCGGCCGTCGGGGCTGAAGACCACCCAGTTGCCGCGAACGGACCCGACGCTGAATCTGCGGGCGATCTTCCCCGAGGCGACGTCCCAGAAGCGGACGGAGCGGTCCATTCCCGCCGCGGCCAGCGTCTTGCCGTCGGGCGAGAAGGCCACGGCGCCCATCCCGTGACTGGGTCCGGGCAGCGAGTGGACCAGGCGCCCGCTGGCGACGAGCCACAGCGACACGTCGCCGGGCTGGTTGTACTGCCCGCCGCAGGAGGCGAGCACGCGGCCGTCCGGGGAGAACGTCAGGCACTTGATCCGCGTGCCGTGGTGCAGCCGGGCCCAGCCGAACCGTGCGACGGCGCCCGCCGGCAGCGGATCGCCGGCGACATCCTGCGAGGCGGGGCGCTTCGGCGGCTCTTCCGCCCGGGCCGGGGGCGCCGCCGCCAGGATCGCCGCCGCCAGTCCCGCGGCGGCCCCGGCGGCTGTCCGTTTCGAGACACCTGGCCTCATCCGCTCACACGGCGCGGTTCCGCGCCTCCTCCACGATCCGCAGGACCTCTCTCGGGTCGGCGAGGTGCATCCAGTGGCCGCCCCTGAGCCGCTCGTCGCGGAACTCGAACAGCAGGCTGCCGACGGCCAGCAGTCTCTCCGG
Source organism: uncultured Planctomycetaceae bacterium (assembly GCA_964427875.1). Taxonomy (GTDB): domain Bacteria; phylum Planctomycetota; class Phycisphaerae; order SM23-33; family SM23-33; genus CAYRVX01. Next base: position 41,329 of record CAYRVX010000020.1, on the reverse strand, counting down.
CAGCGTGGCCGAGAGGTGCGCCTCGCGGACCCCCTTCAGCGGGCAGTGCCAGAAGGACTGGCGGAAGACGCCGCCGAAGCGCATCACGCGGCGGTCCGTCAGCACGTACAGGCGCCCGAGCCACTGAAGGCAGCCGACCGTCACCCGCGTGCACGCGGCGGCCGAAAAGAACAGCGCGACCATCTCCTCGTTCACCGCCGCGGCCCACAGCCTGGCCGCCGCGCAGGCCGCGCCCGTCACCACCGCCGCGACCACCACGACCGGCCACGATATCAGCAGCGCCATCCAGCGGCTGGGCTTCACGGCCAGGATGACGACCTCTCCGTTGTCAAGCCGCTCTGCGGGGACGAGGTCTGTGGCCTCGACGGCGAGGTCTGCGGGCTCGGCCGGCGGGCTCATTGCGTCCGTCCCCCGGAAAGGTCGTTCCGCCGGCGGTGCGGGCAGTCCGAGGCGATCCGTTCGCGCGAGATCCGGACACTCGAGATCTCCCTTCCGAACGTCTCGTGCGATATGAGAGACGAGCTGTTCATGGACGCGGATGCTCTTGCCGGATTGTCGGTGCGGCTCTCGGCCGGGCCGGGCCGCCGACACCTATCGTACCGGCCGGGCCGTTGGATTGCAATTCTCCGCCAAACTCCCACGGAGTGCGGTTGCTGAGAAAAAGACTGAATCATCTCCGGCCGTCCGCCGTCTATCCAAAAAAAGGGTTTGCGTTTGAACTGCCGCGACCCGGCGGCGTAACATTTGGCAACCGTTGTGCGGGAATACCTGCCCAGAGAAGGAGATCGCTGCAATGTCATGGCTGCGAAACGTCGTTGTGCTCACGTGTGTTCTGCCGGTCGCCTCGGGTGCGTGGGCCCAGGAGCCCGATGCGGCCGGGCCGGCCCACCCCAAGGTCGAGCCGGTCTTGAGCCACATCCCCGCCGGATCGCTGGGCTTCGCTGTGATCCCCAACGCCCGGGGGACCGCGGGGAAGGTCGACAAGTTCATTGCCGACATCGGCCTGGCCAAGATGCTCCCCAGCCTGGACCCTGATAACCCCGACAAGAAGGCGTCCGTTCTGGACCTGATGCGGGCGGCGGCCAGGTTGGGGCCGGGTTTCAACCCCAACGGCGGCGTCGCCGTCGTCATGCTCGACCCCAAGGGCTTCGAGATCGACCTGCTTGAGTTGATCCCCGGCGCGCCGGGCCCAAAAGCCAGGCCGATGGAGATGGCCGGCCCCGGCGAGGCGGCCGGTAAGCCCAAGCCAAAGCTCCCCTTCGTGATCTTCGTCCCCGGCAAGAGCATCGAGGATGTCTTCGGCGCGTACCCGATGGAGGCGGCGGGCAAGTACACGCTCGTCAACCTGCGGATGGGCCCGACGTACGCCGCCAAGCTCGGCAGCTACGTCCTGCTCAGCCCCAGCGACAAGGCCCTCGATGCGGTCATGACCGCCAGGAAGAAGGCCGCGGCCGAGCTGCCGGCCGAGCACGCCAGGATCATGGCCACCTCCGACCTCGCCTACTACATCAACATGAAGGTCGCCGGACCGATTCTCGATGAGTTCCTCAAGAGGACTCAGGAGCAGCTCATTGCCCAGGCCGGACCCCTCGGGCCCCTCATGGGGTTCTACATGGGCTTCTACGGCGACCTGATCAGCCAGTTGGAGGCCGTCACGGTCGCCGGACGACTCGTCCCCTCCGGGCTGGTCTTCGACGAAATGGTCAGCTTCAAGCCCGGCACGTATTACGCCAAGGCGATGGCCGCCGAGACGCCCTCCGGGAAGGTCCGTCTCAATGCCCTGCCGGACCTGCCGTACGTGCTGGCGATGGGGGCCACCGGCCAGACCGATGAGGAATCCGTCAAGATCGGCCGGGACATGGTTGATTCGCTGCTGAAGAGCGACCTGCTCAAGGCCCTGCCGGAGGAGGAGAAGGATCGGCTCAGGAAGATCAGCGGCGAGATGAGCGGGCAGATCACCGGCATGCAGATGGTCGGCGGCGGCGCCCCGGCCGGCAGCGGCCTGTTCGGCGTCAGCTTCGTCGTCAAATGCAAGAACGCCGAGAAGGTCAAGGCCCTGATCGCCGAACAGGCCAAGCTCGCGCAAGCACTGATCAAGCACTTCGGCGGGGACGACCCCGACGTGCAGAAGCTCAGAATCCGCTACGTGAAAGGCCTGGAGACCGTCGGGTCGGTCACGGCCGACGCCGTCGTCATCGAGCACCCCGACCTGGACCAGATGGAGGAAGACGAGCGCGCCGAGATGAAGAAGGTTCTCGGGGAGGACAAGGTCCGCTTCCTCGTGGCCGCCGCCGACAGGGAGACGGTGGTGGTGACCTTTGGCGGCTCGCGGAGCTTCCTGGTCGAGGCGTTGAAGGCCGCCGCTTCCGGCGCGGGCAAGATCGGGACCCGCTCGGAAGACGCCGAGGCCATGAAGTACCTGCCCAAGAAGAAGACCGCCGTCATCCTCATCAACGGGGTCAACCTTTACAACCTCATCGTGGCCGGAATGAAGACGATGGAGCCCGACGCGGAGCTGCCGCCTTTCAAGATCACGTGCAAGACGCCCATCTCCATGGGATTCGGGCAAAGCGGCAAGAGCGCTCACGTGGTGATGTACGTACCGACCCAACTGGTCAAAGAGGTGGTCGGCATCTTCATGGTGTTCGTCGGCGGCGGCCCGGACGCCGCGCCTCCCGTCGCCCCTCCCGTCGCCCCCGACGACTTCTGATCGATACGCCGCCGGGCGGCTGACATGGAGCGATCGGCCGCGGGAAAGCGCTCCCGCGGCCGTTTTGCCGGCCCGGCCCTACGGCTCCTCCATCGCCGCGCGGATTGCCTGGCAGTTGGCCTTGATCTTGTCCCAGTTGCCGGCGGCGATGTCATCGCGTTTGGCGACCCAGCTTCCGCCGACGGCCAGGACCACGTCCAGGGCGAGGTACTCCATGAAGTTCTCCGTGTTGATGCCCCCGGTGGGCATGAACTTCACGCCGGTGTGCTTGTACGGGCCGGTGAGGGCCTTGAGCACCTTGACTCCGCCGGCGGCCTCGGCGGGGAAGTACTTCAACACCCTCAGCCCCGCGTCGAGAGCGGCCTCGACGTCGCTGGGAGTCATCACGCCCGGGGAAAAGGCGAAACCCATCCTGACGGCCTCGGCGACCACCTTGGGGTTGAATCCGGGCGAAACGCCGAAGCTCGCCCCGGCGTCGCGGGCGGCCTTGAGCTGATCGACCGTGAGAATCGTGCCGGCCCCCAGGAGGCAGTCTGGGCGCTGCCCGGCGATCGTTCTGATCGCCGCCTGGCCGGCCTCCGTGCGAAAGGTGATCTCAACGATCGGCAGGCCCCCTTCGCTGAGCGTGTCGGCCAGCCGAAGCGCGTTGTCGGCGTCGTCGATCGCGATCATCGGTATGACGCCCAGCTCGCCGATCCTCGAATGTACGTCCGCCATTGTCGGCGTCCTTTCTATCTCCCCAGACATTCCAGCATCATTTCAACGGCCACGGTGACGGCGCGGTCGACGCTCTCGGCAGTATAGCCGCCGACGTGCGGGGTCGCGATGACCCTCTCGTGGCTAACGAGCGGGGTCTCGCCGGGCGGCTCTTCGCCGAAGACGTCGGTGGCCAGTCCGGCGATCCGGCCGTCGTTCAGGGCCGCCAGAACGGCCGGTTCATCCAGAAGGGCCGCCCGGGCGGTGTTGACGAGGTAGACGCCTCGTTTCATCCTGCCGATCGCTTCGGCGTCGATCAGCGGCTTGCCGTCGGCCGGGGCGGGGCAGTGCAGGGTGATGACGTCCGACCGCAAGAACACCTCGTCGCAATCGGCGTACCGGAACGCGTCGCCCGGCCGGAATGCGTCGTCCCGGAACGGGTCGCAGGCGATCACCTCCATCCCCAGCCCCAGGGCCATTCGAGCGACGTGCTTGCCGATCTGCCCGCAGCCGATCAGGCCCAGGACCCGCCGGGCGAGCTCGATGCCCTTTCGCCGCCGCCACCCTCCGGCCTTCAGCGCGGCGTCGCTGAAGGGGATGGAACGCACCAGCGCCAGGATCAGGGAGACCGCCAGTTCCGCCACGCCGCGTGAGTTGGCCCCGACGGCCAGGCAGATGGTGATGCCGAGCCTTTCGGCCGCTCCGAGGTCGATGCTGTCGGTGCCGACGCCGTTTCGGCCGATCACCTTCAGGTCTTTCGCCGCCTCCAGCGCCCTGGCGGAGATCCGCTCGACGCCGGCCAGCATGCCGACGCAGCCGGGCAGCAGGCCGACGAGCTCCTCCTCGCTCGGCTGCCTTCCGGGCGCGCAGGTGATCACCTGATAGCCGGCCTCGGTGAACCTCTCCAGGGCCGGGTGACCGTCGCGCGTCAGCGATCGGGGCGTGATGAGGATCTTCTGGCTCATCGGGCTTCCTTCGCGGCCTTCAAGGGCGGATATGCTATCGCGCCGCATCCGGAGCGGCAAAGCGGTTTGTGCCGGGGCGTCAGTGCAGCCATCAGGTCTTGAGAGACCGGAGAAGAGGACAGGGGCAGGTGCGGACTACCCGACGTTTCGCCCCGATGTACATCGGGACTCAACATCGGGCTTTGGAGCACCGTACGAGAGTACGATAGCGCGGTGCTCGGATTGATTGTTGAATCCGCAATCCGCAACCCGCAATCCGCAACCCGCAACCCGCAATCCGCAACCCGCAACCCGCAATCCGCAATCCGCAACCCGCAATCCGCAATCAGAAGTCTTCCAGCTCCGGCCGGAGGGGACCTTCGGCCTCGCCGGCCCGGCGGAGCCCGCCCAGGCCGATCTTCGCGGCGAGGCGGTATAGGCAGACGTACAGCGTCGGCACGACGAGGAGCGTCAGGATCGTGGCGAACGAGAGCCCGAAGATCACCGCGATGGCCATCGACGCCCACCACTGGCTCGATTCGCTCTTCGTGGCGATCTGCATGTTGTGGAAATCGAAGCTCACGCCGGTGGCCATGGGCATGAGCCCGAGGATGGTGGTCACGGCGGTCAGGAGCACCGGCCGGAGGCGCGTGGCCCCGGCACGGATCGTGGCGGCGATCAGCTCCATGCCGCGCCGCTGAAGCTGCCGCGTGTAGTCCAGCAGGACGATGGCGTTGTTGACCACGACGCCCGCCAGGCTGATCACGCCCACGCCGGTCATGATGATGCCGAACGGCATCCGGCAGAGCAGCAGGCCGGCCAGCACGCCGATCAGCGAGAGGACAACCGTCGTCATGATGATCAGCGGGGCCGAGAGCGTGTTGAACTGCATCACCAGGATGATCACGATCAGCAGCAGTGCGACGATGAAGGCCTTGGTGAGGAACTTCTGGGCCTTGTCCTGCTCTTCCTTCTCGCCGGCGTATCGGACCTCCACCCCGCCGGGCAGCGGCATCTTCGCCAGCCGCGCCTGGACGTCCTTGAGCACCGCGTCGCCCTGTCGGCCCTCGGCGTCGGCGGTGAGCGTGATGACGGGTTTCTGGTTGACGTGGCGGATGGTGCCCATGCCGCCGGTGTAATTGAAGCTGCCGAGGGAGGTCAGCGGCACGGCCGGGCCGCCCTGGCCGGGCACGCGCCGCTCGACGAGGTCTTCGATCTCCGTCCGGTAGGCCAGCGGCAGGCGGAGCGTGATGTCGTACTCATCGGTGAACTGGCGATAGATGCCGACCTCCCGCCCGAACAGGGCGACCTTGAGGTATTGACCGATGACGAACGGGCTGGTGCCCAGCAGGACGGCCCGTCGGCGGTCCACCTCGAAGGCCAGCTCCGGGCGCGTGGCCGTCCAGTCGCTCCGGAGGTTCACCAGGCCGGGGATGTCGGCGATCTCCTGCCTGGCCCGCTCACTGACCTCCTGGAGCAGCGTATAGTCCTTGCCGATGATCCGCACGGTGACCGGCTCGCCGGTCGGCGGGCCTTCCCTGGCCTTCTCGACCTTGATCTCGGCGCCGGGAAGGTCCATCAGCAGCTCGCGGATCTCCTGGACGGCCTCGGCGGAGGGGCGCGGGCGGTCCTCGTAGTCCTGAAAGATCATGGTGAGGTTGGCGATGTGCGCCCCGCCGGCGTCGCCGCCCATGGGGTTGCTGCTGCCGGCCGAGCCGACGTTCGTCACCAGGTACTTGATCTCGCCCAGGAACGGCTCGACGCGATCCTCGATCACCCTTGCCAGCCGGTCGGACTCCTCGATGCTCGTTCCCTGCGGCATGCGGATGTTGATCAGCCCGAACCGCGGGTCGAACTCGGGAAACAGCTCGACGCCGTGCCCCCACTTGGCGTAGGAGATGCCCAGGGCCACGAGCAGCAGGGCGGCGGCCGGCAGCGTCCCGTACCAGTGCCTCAGCGACGCGCCCAGCAGGGCGCGATAGCCGGCGACGAAGGGGTGGTGCTTCCTTTCGGCCTCCGCCTGCTCTGCCTGGCGCCGCTTGGACCGCCCGGCCAGCAGCGAACAGACCGTCGGGCTGACGATCATCGCCACGAACAGGCTGCTGGACAGCGTGATGATCAGGGTTATGGGCAGGTACTTCATGAAGTCGCCCATGATTCCCGGCCAGAACAGCAGCGGCGAGAAGGCCGCCAGCGTGGTCGCCGTCGAGGTGATCACCGGCCAGGCCACCTCCGACGTGCCTTTCATCGCCGCCTCGATCCGCCCGTAGCCCTCCGTCCGGTGGCGGTAGATGTTCTCCACGATCACGATCGCGTTGTCCACCAGCATGCCCAGCGAGAGGATCAGGCTGAACAGCACGATCATGTTCAGCGTGTAGCCGAGCGCCTGGATGATCGCGAAGCTCATCAGCATGCTCAGGGGGATGGCCAGCGCCACGATCGTGCTGCTCCGCAGCCCCATGAAGGCCAGCAGCACGAGGAGCACGAGGATCAGCCCGGAGAGGATGTTGTTCTCGAGGTCGGCGACCATCATGCGGATGTCGTCGGACTGATCGAGTGTGACCTCGAACCGCACGCCCGCCGGGGCGAGGCGGCGGGCCTCGTGCAGGACGACGTTGATCTTCCGGACAATGTCCACGATGTTGGCGCCGATGCGCTTCTGAACGCTGAGGGTTATGCTCTCGGCGCGGTTGAGGCGGGCGTAGCCGACGCGGTCCTTGAACGTGTCGCGCACGCCGGCCACGTCGGGCAGGTAGATCGGCCGCCCGCCGCGCGTCGCGATCATGAACACGTCCATGTCCTCGGGTTCCTTGACCTCCGAAGGCACGCGGACGTTGAGCTTCGTGCCGGCGGTCTCCAGCCCGCCCGCGGAGATGTTCACGTGCTCCGAGGGGACCAGGCGGAGCAGCTCGTCCGTCTTGAGCCTGTAGGCCGTCACGCGGTGCGGGTCCATCTCCAGGCGGATCTCCCGCTCGAGCCCGCCGAGGACGTCCACGTTCAGCACCTCGGGGATGTTCTCCTCGATGGCGTCCTCGAGGTCGTCGGCGATGTATTTCAGCCGCACCGGCGAGATGTCCCCGGAGATGCTGATCATCATGATCGGGAACTCCGCGACGTTGATCTCCGTGAGGGTGGGCTCCTCGGCGTCGGTGGGCAGCTCCGCCTTGGCCAGGTCCACCTTGTCGCGGACGTGCTGAAGGGCGTCGTCCACCTTGACCTCCGGCAGGAACTCGATCGTGATGATCGAGACGCCCTCGGCGCTGGCCGAGCGGATCTCCTTGACGCCCTTCAGCCCGGTCAGCTCACTCTCGATCTTGTTGGTCACCGACGACTCGATGTCGGTCGGCGAGACGCCCTCGTACGTCGTCGTGACCACGATGACGGGGATCTGCACGTCGGGGAAGGACTCTCGCGGCAGCGTGGCGTAGCTCCACACCCCGGCGGCGATGATCAGGACGACCATCACGCCGACCGTGGTGCGGTTCTTGATGGCTGCGTCGGAGAGGATCACGGTTCTGCTCCCGATCCGGGGCGCTCGGCGCCGCTCGGCGCCGAGGCCGGCGACGTGGCGGCCCCGCCTTGGGCCCTGCGGAGAGTCACCGGCTGGCCCGGCCCGACGTAATGGTGCCCCGCCACGATCAGCCGGTCGCCGGCGGCCAGGCCGGAAAGCACGCGGACGCTGCGGCCCTTGAAGAAGCCCAGCTTCACGTCCCGCGGCTGGGCCTTGCCGTCCTCGACGACATAGGCCCGGTATTCCTTCTCCAGCGGGATGACCGAAGCCAGGGGGACCAGGATCACGCGGTCCAGGATGCGGCGCAGAAGGACGACGGTGACGATCTGCCCGCTCCGCAGGAGGCGGCCGCGGTTGTCCACCTCGATCTCGACCCGCGTCGTGCGGGAAGCGGCATCGGCCAGTTCGCTGATGTAGCGGACCGTGCCGGTCAGGCGCTTGCCGCCAAGCGAATCGACCTCGATGTCCTCGTTCTGGCCGACCTTGAGGTAGTGGATGTCCCGCTCCGGCACGTCCGCGACGACCACGGCGGTGTCGATGTCCACGATCTCGGCGACCGTCATGCCGGGCGAGACGTACTCACCGACCTCGACCGCCAGGCGGTTGAGCACGCCGGAGATGGGGGCCGAGATGACCGCCCGCTCCAGATGCGCCTTGGCGGCGTTGAATGCGGCGCCGCTGGCGGCCGCCTTCGTCCGCGACTGGTCCAGCTCGTTCGTCGTCGCCGCGCCGCGGGGAACCAGCTCCGCGATGCGCTCGGCCTCGCGGGCGTCGAATTGCATCGAGGCCTTGGCCTGATCGTACGCAGCCTGGAGCAGGTCGGTGTTCAGCAGCACGAGCCTCTCGCCGCTCGTGCAAGGCTGGCCCTCGCGGCAGGGGATCTTCTCGATTCGCCCGGCGACTTCGGCCGCCACGCGGACCACGCGGTTCGGCTCGACCGTTCCGGGGAGCTTGAACGTGTCGCGGTAGTTCAGGATCGGCTCGATCGGCGGGGCCGTCACGTTGACCGCGGCGATGCGCTTCGCCGGGGGCTTCCTGGCCGGGGCCGGCAAAACCGCCACCACCACGACGAAGGCCGCCGCCAGGAGAAGCACCGTCGCGACGACGACCTTCGCCGCCGCCGCCCCGCGTCTGGAATGCATCGCCGCGGCAAACATGGGTCAACCTTCCGGCTCGTCGTTCGGGTTACCGCCCGTCCGGGCGCCGAGCCCCGCCAGCACCGCGAGCTTGACCGAGCCCATGAGGTCCTCATCGACGTCCGAGCCGATGTTGAGGATCATGTGCACCAGCAGGCCGTCCATCACGGCATGGATCAGGGCGGCCGCGGCCTGGGGCCGTACCTGCTTGGGGAACTCGCCCTCCTGGATCCCCTGGGCGACCATGGCCGCCAGCCGGTCCAGCCCGCGGTCGTAGACTGCTTGGAGCATCTCGCCGAGGTCCCCGCTGTGCTGCTCGCGAGCCGCCGTCGCCCAGAACTCCAGCGTCAGCCGCCCGACCCGCTTGTAGTGCTCCATGCGACCGAACCAGAAGTCCACCAGGCCCTCGATCTTCGCCACGGCCGACCCGGGCTGGTCCGCCAGCCGCTGCACGCTGATCTCGTCGGGGGCGATCGCCTCGGTGAACAGTTGCTTGAACAGGTCGTGCTTGCTCTGGAAGTAATTGTAGATACTTCCCTTGGATATCCCCGCACCGGCGGCGACCTCCTCCATCCTCGTTGCGGCGTAGCCCTGCCTGTCGAAGAGCTTCCCCGCCGAGGCCAGGATCGCCTTCCGGCGGGCGGCAAGGTGATCGGCGTCGACCATCGCTTCATCTCCCAGACGCAATCCGCGTTTGCTTCAGACCTTGTCGTGGCTGGACCAGCCGGGCAAGCGTCTGACTGACCGGTCAGTCATTATCATTATAGGAAAGGATCTCGCCCGATGCAAACGGATTTGCGGGGAAACTCCGGCTGGGTTCAACTCACAGCGGCGGTGCCTTGCCTCGGCGGCAGGGACCTGCCTGCCGGCAGGCAGGACCGTCATTCCTCCTCCTCTTCGTCTGAGCCGTTGAGGAAGCCTTCCAGCTTGCGGGCGCGAACGGGGTGCTGGAGCTTGCGGATCGCCTTTGCCTCCACCTGCCGGACGCGCTCGCGGGTGACCTTGAAGATCCTGCCGACCTCCTCCAGCGTGTACGTGTAGCCGTCCCCGATGCCGTAGCGAAGCTTGATGATCTCCCGCTCACGGTAGGTCAGGGTCTTCAGGACGTCCTCGATGCGATCCTTGAGCATCTCGGTGCCGGCGCTCTCGACGGGGCTCTCGGCGGTCTCATCCTCGATGAAGTCGCCGAAGTAGCTGTCCTCGGACTCCCCGACCGGCCGATCGAGGCTGATGGGATGCCGGGAGATCTTCAGCACGCGGCGGGCCTCCGAGACGGTCATGCCCGCCTGCGTGGCGATCTCCTCGATGGTCGGCTCCCGCCCGAGCTCCTGGACCAGCCGCTTGGAGATGTTTCGCAGCTTGCTCATCGTCTCGATCATGTGGACGGGGATGCGGATGGTGCGTGCGTGGTCGGCGATGGCGCGGGTGATGGCCTGACGAATCCACCACGTGGCGTACGTGGAGAACTTGTACCCGCGCCGGTACTCGTACTTGTCCACCGCGCGCATCAGCCCGGTGTTGCCCTCCTGGATGATGTCCAGGAAGGACAGGCCTCGGTTGCGGTACTTCTTGGCGATCGACACGACGAGCCGCAGGTTGCCCCCGGAGAGCTCGCGTTTGGCCTGCTCGTAGTTGTTGAAGACCTTCTGGATGGCCTTGACCCGCTTGCGGAGGAGCTCCGGCTCTTCGTACGCCAGGTCGATCAGCCCGTCCAGCTCCTCCTTCATCACCGCGATGTCCTCCGGCGGCGTGTCGTTGACGTCGGCCGAGTCGATGGCCCGCTCCAACTCCGCCATCTTGTCGGAGATGTGCCGAAGCTTCTTCATCAGCGGCTGGATCTTGCTGGTCCGCAGGCTCAGCTCCTCCAGCAGCCTTGCCGCGCGACGCCGGCGCCTCCACAAGCTGTGCTTGCACTTGCGCTGGGTGGCCGCCGCGACCCGCGCGGCGCGGGCCGTCTGCCAGTCCTTCTGGTCGGCGTCGATGATCCTGTTGAGGGTCCCCAGGTTGAGGGGCATCCTCTCGGTGATGGTCTCCTTGGAGAGGTTTTCGGCCGTCGAGACCTTCATCGTGCGGTCGAACGGCAGATCGCCCTGGAAGACCTGGGTGAGGATATCGGTGGCCTGCTGAAGGCAGTAGTCGCTCTCCAGGACGCGCCGGCGGAAGTGCATCCGCGTCATCTCGATCTTCTTGGCCAGGTTGATCTCCTCCTCGCGCGTCAGCAGGGGGATCTCGCCCATCTGGGTCAGGTACATCCGGACCGGATCGTCGATCCGCTTGGTGACGGCTTCCAGCTCTTCCGGGGTGGACTTCTTGGCCTTGCCGCCTTCCTCCTTGCCGTCGGCGAACGTCTCGCGCCGGTCGGCCTCCGACTCGTCCAGCAGCTCGATGCCCAACTCGTCGAGCGTCATCAGGAGGGAATCGAGCTTGTCGGGAGAGACGGCCTCATCGGGGAGGTCGTCGTTCATCTCTTCGTACGTCAAGTAGCCGCGCTCTTTTCCCTTGGCGATCAGTTTCTGGATGCTGGCTTCCAGGGCGTCGGCCATTCACTGGCTCCTGTTTGCTATGACCCTTGCTCGGAAGAAATGGCGTAATTCCGTTATTGTATTATAGACAGGAACGACGTGTCAAGTAGGCCCGAGGCCCGATTGTCACTCGATTCGCGGGATTCTTCCCACGTCGCCCACCTGGTGTCGCTTCTGTATTCGCTTCAACACCTCTTCCGTGTAGCCGGACATCTTTGACTGCTGTATTTCCTGCTTCTCTCGGCGGCGCAGGACGTAGGAGACGGCGCCGTTGAGCGTCTCCTCGAAGTTGCCCCGGCTCTCTCCGGCCTCCGCCAGGTCCGTCAGGAGCCCGCCGAGGTGGCTCATCGCCTCGACGGCCAGCAGCTCCTCCAGGGACAGCCCGCCCGCCTGTCCCATTGCCCATACGCACTCGGCCACGCTGCGCAGTCGGGTGTCGTTGAAGTCCTGCGGGTCGATTCGCTCGGCCGCCAAGTCGAACAGGTCCGGTCGGTTAATGAGCACCTCCAGCAGGTTTCGCTCGACCTGGGCGGCGGGCTGGTTGGGGTCCCATAGGCCTTCCTTGCGGCCGGGGGCCTTGCCGCCCGCTCGGCGCATCCGTCTGGCCAGCCGGCGCATCTGCTGCTGAAGGCCGCTGGCCGAGACATTCAGCAGATGAGCGATGTGCTGGGCGAGCTCCCCTCGCCGGACCTCGTCGATGGCGTCGAAGGCGGTCGAGGAGACGACCAGGCGGAGGAAGTCCTGCACGATGTTGTGCCGGTCGGCCAGTTTCCCGCCGGCTGCCTGCCACTGGGCCTGCCGCCGGTCCCATGCGTAGCGCAGGGCGCCCGGGGCGTCGGCCAGCAGCTTCCCGAACGCCTCCGGGCCTTCCGCAAGGACGTAGTCGCACGGGTCCTTTCCCGCCGGGATCGTCGCCACGCGGACGTTTACCCGCTGGGCCAGGAACAGCTCCAGGGCTCGTTCCGTCGCCGCGGCGCCGGCAACGTCGGCGTCGAACACCAGGATGACGTCCCGCGCGTACCGCGACAGCAGCCGGACGTGCCGCTCGGTAAGTGCCGTGCCCAGTGTGGCCACCACGTTGTTCGCCCCCGCCTGAAGCGGCATCAGCGCGTCGAGGTAGCCTTCGACCACCGCTGCCTGGTGCGACGAAACGATGCCCTCGCGCGACCAGTTCAGCCCGTACAGGCAGCCGGACTTGTCGAACAGGATGGATTCGGCGCTGTTGAGGTACTTGGCCCGATCGGCCGGGTCCAGCGCACGGCCGCCGAAGGCGATCACCTTGCCGGACACGTCCATGATCGGGAACATCAGCCGGTTGCGGAACCGATCGTAGCAGCCGCCGCTGTCTCGCGGGGCGGCCAGGCCGGCGGCGATGAGCTGCGACTCGCGGATGCCCTTGCCGCGAGCGGCTTTCAGCAGGGCGTCCCACTCGGCCGGGGCGTATCCGAGGCCGAACCGCTGGATGGACTCATCCGTCAGGCCCCGGCCGCGGGCGTACTCCAGGGCCTCGCCGCCGCTCTTGCCGCGCAGGGCCGCACGGAAAAACCGGGCCGCAAACGTCATGACCTCTGCGAGCTCCGCCTTGGAAAGGCCCTGTGGAGCCGCCGGCTGCGGCGTCTCCTGAGGCAGCGGGATGTGCGCGCGTTCGGCCAGCGTCCGCACCGCCTCGGGGAACGAGGCCTTCTCGTAGAGGATGAGAAACTGGAACACCCCGCCGCCGGCACCGCAGACAAAGCACTTGAAGATCTGCTTGGCGGGGGAGATCCGCATCGACGGCCTGTGGTCGTCGTGGAAGGGGCACAGGCCCACATACTCCCGCCCACGCTTGGTCAAGGCGACGTACTGACCCACCAGCTCGACGATGTCCGTCGCCTGGGCAACCTGCTGGATGAACTGATCGGAGTATCTGGCCAAACGTCCTTCCTCACTGCGCCCGCCACGTCGCGCCCGAAGGCGCCGCGCCGGTGGGGCGCCGTCTCGCCCTCACGTGCCGCACCTTGGTAAGGATGAAGATCGCCAGCGCGCCGCCTCCGCCGAGAAACACGATGCCAATGATCAGGAAGATTCGCAGGACCGATCGGACGATGTCGCCGCCCCGCCGTCGGGGGCCGATCCCCAGCGTGACGCTCCGGCCGCCCGCGCGGCCGGGATACGCGCTCTCGACGACGACCGTTCCCGGGCGGTCCAGCGAGAACGTGTGGACGGGCCGGAAGCGCCGGTTCCTGATCTGGAGGCTCACACCCGCGTCGCCGGCGCCCAGCGGAAGCTGCTTGCCGCTGTCGGCGAGCCAAATCGCCACGTTCAGCGCCGGCGGGGCTTGCGTCATTGTGAGCGTCGCGCCGCCTGCGTCGTACGTCCTGCCCACTTCGGCATAGACGCTGTACTCGCCCGCCTTGTCCAGGTGGACCTGCGCCCGGCCGGGCGCGGGGAGGTACTTGAGGGAGAACGTCCCCACCAGTTGCCGTACCAGGGGCACCCCCAGGGCGACGACGGCGATCACCGTGGCGGCGGCCAGGACGGCGGCGGCGACATACCACGATCGCCCGGGGCGAATCTTCTGCGGCGGTCCTGCCGTCTGGTTCGGCGTTCCGGTCATGCGCCTGCGGGCCCTTGGCCGTCCGCGCCGCAATCGGCGGCGCTCTCCACGTTGTGTTTGAGGTTGATCGCCCGGTTTGCCAGCGCGTCGGCGCGGGTGTTCTCTTCCCGGCGGACGTGGCGGAAATCGCACCGGCTGAAGCCCCTCGCCAGTTCCTGCGCGCGGCTGTGGAACTCCCGGAGGACCGGGTTTCTGACGCGATACTCCCCGGTCATCTGGCGAACGAGCAGTTCCGAGTCGCTGAGGATCTCGACCTCGCCGGCACTCAGGCGGGCCGCCGCTTCCAGCCCGGCCAGCAGGCCCCGGTACTCGGCGGCGTTGTTGGTGGCCCGGCCGATGAAGACGCCCCCCTCGTACAGGGCCTCTCCGTCGCTTCGGTCGAGGATCACCACGCCCGCGCCGGCCGGGCCGGGGTTGCCCCGGGCGGCCCCGTCCACGTACACCGTGACGCGCAAGGACTCCACGCTCATCGCAAGGTAACCTCCGCGAGCGCCGACCTTAACACTCTAATCGCCCCGCAGCCTACGATGGCGACTCCTGCGAAGGCTCCAGGAAGAGGATCCGCCCGCAGTTGTCGCACGTCCGAATCTCATCCCGCACCCGGAGGGCGTTGGCGTGCTCGGCGTTGAGCGACATGTAACAGCCGCCGCAGATGTAGTCGTAGGGGGGCTTCTTCCCTTCGATCTGGATCATCGCCATCGCCTCTCCGTCGTACTTCTCGGCCACGCGGCCGAAGACGCGCAAGGTGTGCGCATCGATGTCCTTTGCCGCCTCGCCGCGATCTTCCGTGAGTCTGGCCATCATCCCGTTGAGCCTTTCGATCTCGGCGGCGTTCGTCTGCTTGGTCTCCTCGAGGCGCTTGGATTCCCTGCCGATCTCGCCTCGGACCTTGTCGGCCTCGGCGCGGACCGCATCCACTTCCTGCAGGATCCTCAGCGTGCTGTCCTCGAGCTTGGCGTTGTCGGCCTTGAGCGTGTTGATCTGCGTGAGGATCGCGGCGTATTCCTTGTTGGTCTTGGCCGAGTTGAGGGCCATCCGCAACTTCGAGACGCGCTCTTCGCTCTGCTTCAGGTCCAGCTCGCACCGGTCGGCATCCCTCCGACGGGCGAGAGACCTGCCGTCCAGGGCGTCCCATTCCTCCTGAAGCTGGTCGATTCGCCTCTGTTGAATGCTGACCGCGTTCTCTCTGGACCTCAGGCGGCGTCTGACTTGGGCGAGTTCACGTTCGATCGATTGAAGCTTGAGCAAGCCTTCAAGCAGTTGACCCATGCAAATGTCCCTCTTCACTTTTCACATGTCCTGTCCGCCGAAACCCCCATACTAATGTTGCCGAACGGGGAAGTTCAAGCAAGTTTTGTCGGGCGCCGACGACCGGCGGCGGTTTTTTGCTCGCGTGGACCACCGACGCCTTGTCTGCGCACTCCCTGGCCGGTACGATTCCAGACCTTACAGGGCGTCTCCGGCCGCAGCCGGCGCCTGGTGCAATGGATGAAGGTATGATCCGTCTGGCGATCGTCGGCGTGGGGGGCTACGGTTGGGAGTTGATCCGCGAGCTGGAGCGGGTCGAGCGGACCTGCGGCTGCCGGCTGATCGCCGCCGCCGATGATCGCCTCCCGGCCGTTCCCCAACACGCCGCTCATCTGAAAACGCGAGGAGTGGTCCTTTACGACGACGCGATGAGGATGCTCGAGGATCTCCGCGGGCGGTGCGAGGCCGTGTACATTGCCGCGGGCATTCCCAGCCATGCGGCCCTGACCGTCGCGGCCGCACGGTGCGGATACCACGTCCACCTCGAGAAGCCCCCCGCCGCCACCGTCCAGGAGATGGACGCCATGCTGGGCGCCCTGCGCGAGGCCGGCCGCATGTGCCTCGTCGGCTTCCAGGCCCTCCACGGCGACATGCGGCTGCTGCTCGAGCGCCTCGCCGGCGGGCGGCTGGGGGCGGTCCGGTCCGCCACCTGCGCCGCCGGCTGGCCGAGGACCCGCAGCTACTACCGGCGAAACGACTGGGCCGGGCGCCTGCGAAGCGGCGACAACTGGGCGCTCGACGGCCCGGCCACCAACGCCCTGGCCCACCAGTTGGCGCACATGCTGGCGATGGCGTCGGGCGAGCCCGACAGGTTCGCCGTCCCCCTCAGCGTCCGGGCGGAGCTGTACGCGGCCGGGCCCGTCGAGGGCCATAACGTGGCCGCCATCGAGGTGCGCACGGACCGCCGGGCCGTCATCCGCTTCTTCTGCAGCCACGCCACGAGCGGGCACTTCGGCCCGGTCATCCGGGTCGCCGCCGAAAGGGGCTCGGCCGTCTACGCCCAGAGAGAAGGGTCCGGAGTCACCTACGACGACGGCACGAGCGAATCGCGCGCCTACGAGCCGATCGAGCACAGGGAGATGATCGCGAACTTCATCGAGGCCCTGCGCCGCGGCGATCCGACCGGCCTGCGGTGCCCGCTGGCCGAGACGCGGAACTTCGTGCTGGCACTCGACGGCGCCCACGAAAGCAGCGGGAGAATCCACCGCATCGACGAGAAGCACTGGCACGTGGAAGGCGCCGGCACGGACGAACGGCGCGTCGTCGTGCCCGGGCTGGACGAGCTGCTGAAGACGGCCGACGAGCGCGGTCAACTGCTCAGCGACCTGCCGGACGCGCCGCCGTGGGCGGTGGCCACCGAACCGTTTGACCTGACCGGTTACGCGAGCTTCCCTCAGCGGTTCGAGTGCCGCCGGCCGGGCACGCCCGAGTGGCACTGAGATGTTCTCGACCGGCGACACGATCGTGGCGATCTCGACCGCGGCCGGCCTGGCCGCGCGGGCCATCGTCCGCCTCAGCGGGCCAGGGGCCTTCCACCTGGCGGCGAACGTCTTCACGCCCGGCGAGGGGACGTTGGGCGAGCTTGACGGCTTCCGGGCCGCCGACGGCCTGCTGCACATCCCGGCCGCCGGCGGCATCGAGCTGCCTGCGCGGGCGTACGTCTTCCGGGCACCGCGGAGCTACACGCGCCAGGACGTCGTCGAGCTGCACGTTCCGGGCAGCCCGCCTGTCGCCGGCGCCCTCGTCTCCGCGCTGATCGACCTCGGCGCCCGCCGGGCCGCACCGGGCGAGTTCACCGCACGGGCCTTCTTCTCCGGGCGGATCGACCTGTCCGCCGCCGAGGCCGTCGCCGACGTCGTCGACGCCGCCGGCGATGCGCAGCTTCGATCGGCCGTCGCCGCGCTCGGCGGGCGCGTCAGTCGCCTCTGCCGGGCGGCCGGCGACCGCATCGCCGAGGCGCTGGCCACCGTCGAGGCGTCCATCGACCTGGCCGATGAGGGCATACGGCTCGCCGCACCGGCCGAACTGGCCGAAGGCCTTGGCGCCGAGGCGGCCGGCCTGAGAGAGACGGCCCGACGGGCCGCCGACATGCCGGAGACCGCCGAGAAGCCCCACGTCGTGCTCGCCGGGCGCCCGAACGTCGGCAAGAGCTCCCTGCTGAACGCCCTGACCGGCGAGGACCGGGCGATCGTCTCGGCCATGGCGGGCACGACGCGCGACGTGCTGGGCGCGGCGTTGTCGCTGCCCGGCTGCGCGGCCGCCGTGCTTCAGGACGCCGCCGGCTTCGCAGGCGCCGGCGATGCGCTCGCCGTCGCCGCCGGCGGCGCCGCCCGGCGGGCCGTCCGGCGAGCCGACGTCATCTGCTTCGTCGTGGATGCAGCCGCCGGGCCCCTCGCCGCCGACGCCGAGCTGCTCGCCGAGGTGACCGCCGCCAACCGCCGCGCGCCGATCCTGCTGCTTGCCAACAAGGCCGACCTGGTCGGCATTGCGGATTGCGAATTGCGGATTGCGGATTTCTTCCGCCGACAGGCGGCCCAGCCGAACGACGACGCCGAGCCGTTCCCGCTCGGCGAAGGAGACGCCTGCGGCGGCGGTCGTTGGTCTTGTGCGATTGCGACGTCGGCCGTTACGGGTGCCGGCTTGAGTGAGGTGCGGCGCGTCCTGGCCGAGGGGATCGGCCTGTCGGCCACGCGAGACGGCGCGGCGCTCGGCCTGCACGAGCGCCAGAAGCGCTGCATCCTCGCCGCCGCCGGCGCCGCCGCACGCGCCGCGGGTCTCCTGGCGGCCGCCGAGGAGATCGCCGACGTCGCCGAGCTCGCCGCCGTCGAGCTGCGGACGGCCCTGGCCGAGCTGGGCGGCGTCAGCCCCGACGCGGCCGGCTACCTCAACGAGGACATCCTCGCCCGCATCTTCGCGCGGTTCTGCGTCGGGAAGTGATCGTCAAGCCGGCTTTCGGGCAGCCCGGGAGGCGAGCGACGGCACCTGCCGGACGGGCCGGCCGCGGCGGCCGCCAGGCAAAATGACTTGCTGCGTCGCTGTAACTACCTTATCAATAGGTAGTTATAGCATAAAACCGCCGGAAATGGCTTTGTTTCGTAAAAGAGCTTACGGCGCCGTCAAGTGGGCTTTTGCCTGTCCCCCGTGCGCGCGTAGGCGCCTCTACAGGTATAACGCAGCTCCCGGGAAGATATTGCACGGCACGCCGCCCGCCGGTGAAGTTTTATCACGACGCGTACTTGATGGCCACGAAGCCGCCGATCAGCAGGGCGACGAACAGCAGGGCCAGCCAGTTGAAGTACTTCTCGATGAACGGGGTGATCTTCGGGCCGGCGAGCCTCAGCAGGCCGGCCACGAGGAAAAACCTGGCAGACCGGCTGACGACGGCGGCAACGAGGAACTCCAGAAAGAACAGGACCGGGCTGCTGACTTCCGGCTCGGTGCTGAACATGCCCGCCACGATATTGAAGACCTTGAAGGGCAAGGGCGTGAAGCCGGCCCCGAAGACGATCCAGAAGTTCCATTTCTCGAACCAACTGGTGCCCGTGGCGAAGTTCTCGGGCGTCAGCCCGGCCCAGCCGAACCATCGATACGCGTACGGTTCAACCCACTCCCATGCCAGCCAGCCGATCAGATAGGCGACGATGGCCCCCAGGACGCTTGCCAAGCTGCACAGAAAGGCCTGTCGCAGCCACTTCTTCCGATTGCCCAAGACCATCGGAATCAGCAGCACGTCGGGCGGCACGGGAAAGATGATGCTCTCGGTGAAGCTCAACGCGAACAGCGCCACCGTGGCGGACGGCCGATACGCCCAGGCCAGCGTCCAGTCGTAGATCCGCCGGTGCACGTGCCACCACGGCACCGGGCGGCGCTCGCCGACCTTCGCGCCGCAGTGCCGGCAGAACTCCGCGTCCGCCGCGACGGCGAGCTTACACCGCGGGCAGGTGTGCCCCGTCGATTGTGCTGAGGCCTCGTCTTCCAATCGTCCTCGTCCTCGTCCTCGTCCTCGTTCTCGTACTCGTACTCGGCTGTTCCTTCTTGTCCCGCCCTCTTTATCGGCCAGGCGGGGCCGGCGAGGTTACCTTCCCGCCTCGCGGCCCGCTACAATGGCATCCGAAATGCCGTCCGCCAGGGAGAAGGTGATCGTCGCCATGAGCGGGGGCGTGGACTCCTCCGTGGCCGCCGCGCTGCTGCGGGACCGCGGCTGCGACGTGACCGGCGTGTTCCTGCGCTTCGGCCCAGCCGCGCCCGCCGATGCGTCCGGCGGGTGCTGCTTGCCCGGCGACGCCGCCGACGCGCGCCGCGTGGCCGGCGCGCTCGGCATCGACCTGTACGTGCTGGACGTCGCCGACGCGTTCGAGCCGATCATCGAGGACTTCGCCGCCGAGTATGCCCGCGGCCGAACGCCAAACCCGTGCATCCACTGCAACCGCCTGATCAAGTTCGCCCGGCTGATCGACCGTGCCGACTCGCTGGGCGTCGAATACGTGGCGACGGGACATCACGCGCGGGTAATCGACGCCCGCGGCGGCGGCCCGCTCATCGCCCGCGGCCGGGCTCGCCGGAAGGACCAGTCCTACGCCCTGTTCGAGGTCCCGCGGGGGCAACTGCCGCGGATCCTCCTGCCGATCGGCGAGGTGCTCGACAAGCGGCGGGTCCGCGGCGTCGCCCGCTCGCTGGGGCTGAGCGTCCACGACAAGCCCGACAGCCAGGAGATCTGCTTCGTGCCGGACGACGACTACGTCTCTCTGCTGCTGCGGCGGGCCCCCGAGGCGCTGCGGGGCGGCGAGATCGTCAACTCCGCCGGCGAGGTCCTCGGCCGGCACGACGGCTACGCGCGGTACACGATCGGGCAGCGCCGGGGCCTGGGCGTGGCGGCAGGTGTGCCGATGTACGTCACGCACATCGACCCGACCGCGGCGCGGGTGACGATCGGGACGCGCCGGGAGGCGGCCAGCCGCCGTCTCTCCGCGGCCGGCGCCAACTGGCACGCCGACGTGCCGGAGGCGTTCGAGGCGATCGTGCAGATCCGCTACAACCACCGCGGCGCGGCCGGGCGCGTGCGAGTCACCGGCCCCGAGACGTTCGACGTGGAGTTCGAAAGGCCCGTTCACGCCGTCACGCCGGGCCAGGCGGCCGTCGTCTACGACGGCGACGTTCTCCTCGGCGGCGGGTGGATCGAGTGAGGGCGGCCGTGCCGGCCGCCGCTAAGCGGTCATTGGGAGTCGGCCTTTGTTCGCGGAAGACGGGCAGTCCGTTCTCGCCGTACACGGCGGCGCGCTGGGCGACGTGATCCTCATGGGTCACCTCCTGGAGATGGTCGGCGGGCGGAGGACGATCGTCGCCCGGGGCCAACTGGCCCGGCTGGTGGGCGAGATGGCCGCGGACGCGGCGATGGACTTCGACGCACTGCCCATGCACGAGGTATTCCTTGACGCCGCGCCGGGCGCCTGCCGCCTGCCGGGGCTGCTCGGCCGCCACGACCGGTTGATCAGTTGTTTCGCCGGCGGCGACGAGCGGGCCGAGCGGCGCCTGGCGGAGATGTGCGGCGCGACGAAGGCGTCGTTCCTGCCGACCCGCCCGCCGGAGGACTTCGACGGGCACCTCGTGGAGCTGTGGCTGGACCTGCTGGGCGAGGACCGCTCGTTTCCGCCGGGGTACTGGGCCGTGCCCACCGAGTGGCGCCGTCGCGCCGCGACGCTCCTGGCCCCCAAGGGCGTCGACCGGCCCCAGGAGCGGTCCTACGCCGTGCTGCACCCCGGCGCGGGCTCGCCGGACAAGTGCTGGCCGCTGGAGAGATTCATGGAAGTCGCTTCCGCGCTGCGCCGCGGCGGCCTGGCCGTGGTGTTCGCTCTGGGACCGGTCGAACTGGACCGCTGGCGCGACGGGCGGGTGCGGCGCGTTTGCGGCGACTTCCCCGTGCTCGCCGGCGAAGCTCTCTCCGTGCTGGCGGGGGCCTTGGCGCCGGCGGCGGGCTATCTGGGCAACGACTCGGGCGTCTCGCATCTGGCCGCCGCCGTCGGGACGCGCACCATCGCCCTGTTCGGACCGACCGACCCGAAGCACTTCCGCCCGATCGGCCCGCACGTGCAGGTGCTCAAGGGGCGACGGATGACCGATATCCAGGTCCAGCACGTGTCAGGTCTTACCCGAGACTGGGTCTAACAACGTGTATGAAAACCGGTCTCGGTGTGGCACGGGCATCTTGCCCGTGCGTCGCAGGGCCGTCCCGGCCCTGCGCGGATGGGGCGAATCCACGGGCGAGACGCCCGTGGGACACATGGGCGAGACGCCCATGCCACGTTTTCATACACGCTAAGGCGCTCCGGGAGCCACGTGAATCTCATCCCCGGGCCTTGTGGGGCTCATTTCCTCGTCAGCAGGTACCACATCGTCTTGTGCTTGGCCGAGAGGCGGAGGATGCACGCGCTGCTCAGGAAGACTTTGGCGGCCCGGCCCTTCGGCTCACCGTCGGGCCCGAGCGGCTGGAGGACGGCCGGCTCTCCCGCCCAGCCGGGCAGATGGAGGCCGTGATCGACCGGCTCGATCCGCACGGGGGCGGTGCCCCAGTTCCGCCCGACCGTCCGGCGGTCGGCGGAGAACTTCATCCCCGTGTTCTCGCAGCGCCCGCAGGCGGCGATCAGCACCTTGCGGCTGCGGAAGAGCGGCTTGCCGTCGAGGGAGGCGGCGGCGACGGCTCGGAAGGTCGGCTCGGCCTGGCCCGGCGACTTCGCCCAGCCGGTCTGGACGATGGCGGACTCGCCCCGTGCCAGGAAGCGCCCCCGCCCGTTGCTGACGGTCCACCCGATCGGCTGCGCCCGGCGCTTGAGGGCCTCGCCCTTCGCGCCCGTCGAGACGTACACGCGATTCGAGAGCATGTCCCGCCAGGTCACCTTGAGCTCCTTCGTAACGACGTTGTTCATGGACCGCCCGTGGCGAAGCGCCAGGCGGGCGAAGGCCGTCAGCGCGTCGTCGCCGATCTTCAGGTCGCACGTTCTGGCCGGGCCGATGGGGCCGATGCCGCCCTCGCGGAAGGCGATCGCCGCGGCGGCGAAGAAGCCGAACTTCGCCGGGTTGCCGTCCATGTCGAAGAAGCTGGTGAAGTGCTCCTTGTCCCAGTCGTTCGTGCGGTGGCAGTAGGCGAACAGCCAGATGCCGTCCCAGTCCTGCCCGGCGGCGTAGGCGGCGATCATGGGCACGCACTCGGCCTGGCTGTCCATGGGGGCCGGGTGGTTGTACTCGCTGACGGTGAAGGGCTTGCCGGCCAGGCGGCGGCAGGCGATCGCGGGCAGCGTCGCCCGCTCGGGCTGATCGGTCATGGCCGTCTGCTCGACGGTCCAGTTGCCGCTGTCCCACGGCCGCCCGGGGAAGCGCGGGTGGTGCCAGTAGGCGTGGGCGTCGATGAAGTCCATGTCGCTCTGGGCGTACAGCCCCGCCGGGCCGAAGACGATCGTCCCCGTCACCAGGGCCTTGCAGCCCATCTCCTCGCGGACGAACGCCCGCATGTCGTCGAAGTAGGCCTTCTCTGTTGCGGCGAGGAAGCGGATGCGATCGAGCGCGCGGGCCTCGACCTCGCTGTCGGCGAAGAGCGCGACGCTGCCCGTCTCGAGGCCCTCGCCGTCCAGCAGCCCGACCTGCCCGCCGGTGGCGAGGGCGACGTCGGCGAGCTCGACGGCCGCCCGATCGCCGCCGAGGGCGAAGCTGACGCGGGCGTCGGCCTCGTCGGCCGTGGCGACGAAGCCGATGCGGTAGGGCTTCCACTCCTGCGTGATCCGCAGGCCGCGGCTGAGGCCCAGTATCCGCCACGGCGCGTGGGCCATGCCGACCGAGAGGGCGATCCTCCGCGGCCGCTCGGCCCGCGCCCGGAAGGCCAGCGTGTAGTACCGCCCGCCGCTAAGCGGCAGGTGGACGTTCTTGAACTGGACGTGCCAGTCGGTCCCGTCGATCTTCTCGATCTCGACGCGGGCGGCGTTCTTCACGTCCTTCAGCGGCCTCGCCGACGCGTTCGTGCCGGCGTGCTGCTCGAGCTGCCAGTGTGCGGCTTTGGCGTCCTGTGGTGTCTTCATGGCGAAGGCGGCGTCGCCGATGAGGTTCGTCCCGAGCGGCTCGGCGCCCCTGCTCCAGGCCCTTCGCAGCGCGCGGGTCGAGCCGTATCGCTTCCGCAGCCAGGCGACCCACATCCCGCGGAGGATCTTCTCGTAGTACGGCGCCAGCGTCCGCAGGCGATGCTCACCGTCCCACATGAAGAAGCTGTCCTCGTTGGTGATCTCGACGAACGCGACGGCCGGATCGTCCCCGTAGCGGACCCCGCGGTACTTGTTGACGTGCCCCAGCAGGTCGCGGGCGTACTTCTTCTGGGCCTCGACGAGCTTCGGCGTGAAGATGCCGATCACCTTGTCGAAGCTCGGCATGTCGCCTTCTCGCGGCAGGCCGAGCACCTGGCTGTGCGTCCGCGAGACGTGCAGGTTGACGTTGATGCTGATCCCGCGGCGGGCGAGCCGGTCGACGAAGAAGTCCAGGCGATCGAGCGCCTCGGCGGAGAGCTTCGTCGGGTCCTTCGGGTCCCAGATGCCGCGGGGGAAGCTGGTCATGTCCATGTGATGCAGGCGGACGGAGTTGATGCCGGCCTGGGCCAGCCGCCCCGCGACGCGCTCGGCATCGCCGTGTGTGGGGAAGTTGGCCCCGAAGCACGTGTTGACGCCCCAGACGCGCATACGCCGGCCGCCGCGGAGGAAGTGCCCGTCGCGCGCGACGATCCGCCCCCCGTCGGGCGGGATCGCCGGCCCGGCGCCGATGGCGATGCGCGAATCCGCGTTCGGCGTGGTCGGGATCACAAAGGGCACCAGCTCCTCGCCCGGCGCCGCGACGGCGGCCGAGAGGATCGCTGCGGACAGGACTGCGGGTGCTTGGCCTTTCATCTCGGCGTTCTCCATCCCAGGGCCTGCTGAGGCGTGAATCCTACGGGCGATCATCGTACGTCCGCCTCGCCCGCGGGAGCAAGCCTCTGCCGGCGGGAGCATTCGTTTGAACCATGCCGGAAACGCGATAGAATCATCGAGAAGGCCCGCGATGGGCGTGGGCGCGACGCTATCTGGGAAATGCCGGTGGAAGTGGGCGTTCGGTGCACCGGTGAACAGAGAGAGGATTCCATGATTACACGACGAGACTTCCTGAGACTGGCAGGTGTTGCGGGGGTCGCGGCGGTCACGGGGCGATTGGCCCGGTCGGACGACGGCGGCAGCAAGCCGAACATCGTCCTGATCCTGGCCGATGACATGGGGATAGATTCCGTGGCGTCCCTCAATGAGAAATGCGGAATCCCCACCCCCCATCTCAACAACCTGCTGAGCCAGGGAATGCACTTCACGGACGCGCACTCCGGCTCTGCCGTGTGCTCGCCGACACGCTACGGCGTATTGACGGGAAGGTACTCGTGGAGAAGCCGCCTCAAACGGGGGATTGTGAGCCAGTGGGAGCGTCCGCTGATCGAGGCAGACCGGTTGACACTGCCGCGTATGCTGAAGAACAAGGGGTACGGCACGGCCTGCATCGGCAAGTGGCATCTGGGGTGGAACTGGCCGAAGAAGGGCGGCGGATTCACCACCAAGGCCAATGAGGTAGATTTCAGCAGGAACATGGAGGGCGGCCCCACCGCCCGCGGCTTCGATTATTACTTCGGCGACGATGTTCCGAACTGGCAGCCGTTCGTCTGGATCGAGAACGACAAGACGCAGGGGATTCCCAACAAGCGCGTCTCCTTTGCCGCGCACTACTACTGCGGCCGGGGGATAGGTATGGAGGGCTGGAAGCTGGAGGACGTGCTGCCGAAGATAACCGAGAAGTGCGTCCAGTACATTGGCGAGAATGCGGCGAAGGGAAAGCCGTTCTTTCTCTACTTCCCGATGACGTCTCCCCACACCCCGATCGCCCCGTCGAAGGCGTTCCTGGGCAAGAGCGGCATCAGCCGCTATGCGGATTTCCTGATGCAGACCGACTGGTGTGTCGGGCGGGTATTGAAGGCGTTGGACGCGAATGGTGTTGCCGACAATACGCTGGTGTTTTTCGCGGCCGATAACGGAACGTCCCCAAAATGTGACTTCGCCGGACTGCGGAAGAAGAACACGGATCTTCAGAATCACTGGCGGGGCATGAAGGCGGACGCCTATGAGGGCGGGCACCGCGTGCCTTTCATCGTTCGTTGGCCCGGCAGGATCAAGGCCGGCGGCAAATCGGACCAGACCATCTCGCTGGTGGATATCATGGCGACCTGCGCCGATGCTGTCGGGGTGAAACTGCCCGAGACGGCCGCGGAGGACAGCGTCAGCCTCTTGCCGGTACTGAAGGGAGAGGCCGTCAAGGAGCCGCTGCACGAGGCGGTCATCTGCCACTCGATATCCGGCGTGTTCGTCGTGCGCAAGGGCAAGTGGAAGCTCCAGTTCTCCGCGGGATCCGGCGGCTGGAGCGAGCCGAAGGACGCAGCCGCGGTCAAGAAGGGCCTTCCGAAGTGGCAGCTCTACGACCTGTCCAGGGACCGCAAGGAAACGAGCAACCTGATCAAGGACCATCCCGAGGTGGTAAAGGACCTGACGAGCGTGCTGCGGCGGTACGTTGAGAAGGGCCGCTCCACTCCGGGCGCTCCACGGAAGAACCACGGCGGCGCAATATGGTGGAAGCAGCTGCCGTGGCGCCGGGGCAAGTAGACGTTCCGGTATGCGACGGCAATAGCGGGACACGTCCGCGGTGATGGGCGGCCGGAGTGCCGGCGGCGCATTCAGGCCAACATATGCCCCGTTCCGGGACTATTCCGCCCGCATCCCCAAAACGCTGATGCTTCCTGCCCCCGCCGAGGATTTTCCGCGATCGGGGCGGTATAATGTCCAGTTCCGCTTCTGTCGATCGGGCGTTGATTGTACGGGCATCCGCGCGAGCAGTTGGAGCATGGAACCGGACGCGAGAGCAGACAAGACGGCAAAGGCCGAGCCGGGCGGCCCCGCCGGGCGGGGCGGCCCGCGGAAGTGGGCCTTCCGCCTGATCTCCATGACCCTCATCCCCGCGGCGTTCTTCCTGCTGCTGGAGCTTCTGCTGCGGCTGGTGGGCTTCGGGTTCCAGACCGACTTCTTCGTGAAGCTCGATGCCCAGATCGACGGGCGGGCGGCCCGCACGACCAATCAGAAGTTCGCCTGGCGTTTCTTTCCCCCGACGGGCGCCCGGCCGCCCGTGCCGGCGCGGTTCACCGCGAGAAAGCCCGCCGGGGCGTATCGCGTCTTCGTCTTCGGCGGCTCGGCGGCCATGGGCTCGCCCGAGCCGTCCTTCAGCTTCCCGCGGATCCTCGAGGCCATGCTTCGCCAGCGCTACCCCGGCGTGCGGTTCGAGGTCATCAACGCCGCGATGGAGGCCATGAACTCGCACGTCGCCCGCGCGATCGCACTCGAGGCCGCCGCCTGCGACGGCGATCTGTTCGTCGTCTACCTCGGCAACAACGAGGTCGTCGGGCCGTACGGGCTGAGCGACACGTTCGCGGGCTTCTCGCCGGACCTGTCCACGATTCGCACGAGCATGTGGGTGAAGACCACGCGGCTGGGGCAGTTGATCGGCAACGCGATCCGTTACGTCAGGCAGGGCGGCCGCGTCGAGGTCTGGAAGGGCATGGAGACGTTCGTCGGGAACTACGTCGCCGCCGACGATCCCCGCCTGGAGAAGACCTGCGAGCACTTCCGCCGGAACCTGCTGGACATCATCGAAGCGGGGCGAAACGCCAAGGCCCCGGTCATCCTCTGCACGGTGGCCACCAACCTGAGGGACTGCGCGCCGTTCCATTCGATGCACCGTCCGGGCCTGGCCGCGGCGGACAGGCAGCGGTGGCAGGAGCTCCACGACGCCGGTGCGGCCCTGGCGGGGCTCGGGCGGCACGATCAGGCCGTCGAGCAGTACCTCGCGGCCGCGAAGATCGACGACCGCTACGCCGAGCTTCACTACCGGCTGGGGCATGCGTACCTGGCCGGCGGGCGGTACGGCGAGGCCCGGGAGCACTTCATCCGGGCGCGCGACCTGGACGCGCTGCGCTTCCGCGGGGACACGCAGATCAACCGCGTGATCCGCGAGGTGGCGGCCGGCGGGGAAGGGCAGGGCGTGTACTTCGTGGACGCCGAGCGGGCGGCCGAACGAGGCGACGCGAACAGCCACGGCCTCATCGGCCGCGAGCTGTTCCACGAGCACGTGCACATGACGTTTAAGGGCAATTACACGATCGCCGCGGCGGTGTTCGGCAAGGTGGCGGCGATTCTGCCGGCCGCGATCGCGCGGCTCTCGGCCGGCGGGCCCGAGCCCCTGCCGATGGAGACGTGCGAGCGGCTTCTTGCCTTCACGGGTTGGGAGCGGTACCGGCTGGCGAGCTCGATGGAGCGGATCACGGCCCGCCCGCCGTTCACCTTCCAGCTCGACCACGAGAAGTGGCAGGCGATCCGGCGGGCCGAGATCGAGCGCCTCAGGCGCTTCACGCTGCCCGAGGCCCGCGCCGAGACGCTTGCCGCCTACGAGGCGGCGCTGGAGCGCGACAAGGAAGACGTGCTGCTGCGGGCCAACCTCGCGCTGTGCCTCCAGAACTTCCGCGACTACGAGGCCGCGGGCCGGCAGTGGCGGATGCTCCTGCGCCTGCTTCCCGGCAGCGCCCAGGCCCACAAGAACTTCGGCCTGGGGCTCATCGAGGCCGGCCGGCTCGACGAGGCGATCGAGCAGCTCTCCGCCTCGCTGGACATCATGCCCCGCGACCTGGACGCGCGAAACAACCTCGGCGTGGCGCGGCTGCTCAAGGGCCGTCTCGACGAGGCGATCTCGCTCTTCCGCGAGGTGCTTGAGGCCCACGGCGACCATGCCGACGCGCGGACGAACCTGGCCATCGCCCTGGCCCGGCAGGGGCACGTCGAGCGGGCGGCGGGGCATTTCGCGACCGTCCTGCGAGACCACCCCGACCACGTCGGCGCGCTGCGCAACCTGGCCAAGCTGCTGAGCCGCCAGAACAGGACCGACGAGGCCGTCGCCCGCTTCCGCGAGGCGCTCGACGTCCGCGAGGACTACGCGATCCACATGGACCTCGCCGCCCTCCTTGCCGGCCGCAATGAGCACGACGAGGCGATGAAGCACTATCGCCGGGCCGTCGAGCTGGCCCCTCACGTGGCGGTGACGCACCTGGTGCTCGGGGAGGCGCTGCTGGCGAGGAAGCAGTACGCCGACGCCCTTGGGCCGCTCGAGCGGGCCGTCCAACTGGACGATCGCCTCGCCGACGCCCACCGCGACCTGGGCGTCGTCCTTCAGCGGCTCCAGCGGCTCAACCGGGCCACCACGCATTACGCCAAGGCCGTCTCGCTGCGCCCGGGCGACTGGGCCACGCGCGAGCGGCTGGCGTACGCGATGCTCCTCCAGGAGGAGTACGCCGAGGCAGTCGCCCACTACAGGAAGGTCCTGGCCGTCCAGCCGCGGCGCGCCGGGGCGCACAACAACATCGCCGTCGCCCTCTCCAAGCTCGACCGGCTGAGCGAGGCGGTCATCCACTTCGCCGCGGCCGTCAAGCTCGAGCCCACCGCGCCGCGGCACTACAACCTCGCCACGAGGCTGGTCCGCCTCGGGCAGGACCGCGAGGCCGTCGTCCACTTCCGACGGGCGCTGGCCAGGAGGCCCGCCTGGCCGGAGGCGATGAGCGAGCTGGCCTGGGTGCTGGCGACCTCCGACGAGCAGGCCGTTCGAAACGGCGCCGAGGCGCTTCGCCTCGCGCGGATGGCCTGCAAGTTCACGAAGAATCGCCAGCCGGACGTGCTCGACGCCCTGGCCGCCGCACAGGCCGAGGTCGGGCAGTTCGACGAGGCCGTCGCCACCGCCACCAAGGCCCGCGACCTCGCCAAGGCCGCCGGCCGGCGCCAGATGGCCGAACGCATCGCCCGCCGCATCGAGCTCTACCGGGCCCGCAAGCCCTGCCGCCGCGGCGCCCGCGAGATCAAGTGACCTCCCATCGTCGTCGATATCTGTACTGGTTCCAATACTCGCGCCGTGCCTCGGGGTCGAAGATCAGGCTGTAGCGGCGCTTTGACACGGATGGTTCCGCTCGCGAGAGAGGCGAGTCTCAGGCGTGTTCCTGCCTTCCCCTATTCCGGGTGCCAGTTCCGGGCGCCGTGAACGACTCCCGTAATCCAGATCTCCTCGCCTTCGATTCGGTACATGATCCGGTAGGAGCCGACGAAGATCTCACGGCAGGAGGTCTGCGAGATCTCAGGGATGATGCGGCCGGACTCCGGGAATCTCGCCAGTCGATCCGTGGCCTCGATGAGTCGCGTGGCGAAGAGGGCCGCCTCATCCTCCGAATCGCGAGCAATGTACTCCGCGATGGAATCGACATCTTCCAGGGCCGAGGCCGACCAGATCACTTGACCCATTTCTGGAGCCTCTGCTTTGCCTCCTCGTGAGGTACCCCCCGGCCCTCGCGAATCTGCTGCTCCCCGTTGGCGAACTTGGCCTGCACGTAGAGGGCGTGGATGATGTCGTCCATGCTGGCGTCGTCAGGCAGGGCGTCGATGACGTTCCTGGCAGTCTCTTTCACCGTCATTTTGGCTGTCCTTTCGAAGCCATTATACCGGACGACGGCGTGAGAATCCCCAAGGATAAGCTCAAGTCCATCTGTTTCTCGGGCAAATGGCCTGGGACCATGATAGGATGTCTGCAAGAGGTGCTGTTGCCATGGGCGCGAACGTGCGGATCGACCGGGAGAAGATCGCCGAGTTCTGCCGCAGGTGGCGGATCACCGAACTGGCCCTGTTCGGCTCGGTGCTGCGGGAGGACTTCGGCCCCGACAGCGACGTCGACGTGCTGGTGAGCTTCGCCGAAGACGCCCATCCGGGGCTGTTCGACCTGTGCCGCATGGAGGACGAGCTGAGGGCCCTGTTCGGCCGAGACGTCGATCTGATCACGAGGAAATCCGTCGAGCAGAGCCGCAACTACATCCGCCGCGAGCACATCCTCAAGCACGTGGAGACGATCCATGCGGCGGGATGAGGCACGACTGCTCGACGTCCTGCTTGCCTGCCGCGAGGCCCTTGAGTTCATCCGCGGCGTCTCTCGCGACGAGTTCCTCAAGGACCGAAAGCTCCAGACTGCCCTATGTATGGAGCTGGAGATCATTGGGGAAGCGGCCCGGAGCATCTCCGATGACTTCAAGATATCGCATCCGGAGATCCCCTGGCGCGACATCGTCAGCCTGAGGCACAGGATCGTCCACGAGTACTTCCGCCTCGACCTGGAGACCATCTGGCAGATCGCCCAGCGCGATGTTCCTGACTTGATGGACCGCCTTGAGCCGCTCGTTCCTCCCGAGCCCCCCAAGCGGGGCGATCCGCCTGCCGGCCAGGCACCTTGAGGGCCTCTGTCGCGCCGGTCCGCCGTCCTGCCGGAGTGGTCGTCCCAGCTACGGGCTGCGTTTCTCGCCGAGCTTCTTCTCCAGCGGGCGGACCCAGATGTTGCGGTAGCGCAACGGGCTGCCGTGGGCCTGGAGGGAGATCGGGCCCTTCGGGCCGTGCGGCCGGTAGCGGGCGACCTTCCGCCAGACCCCCGCGCCGAGGAACCTGGCGTTGTCGTGCACCAGGACGTTGTTGTGGTAGACGGTGACGTAGGCGGCCTCGGCGAGCTTGCCGTCCTTGAAGATCGGCGCCTTGAAGTGGATGTCGTAGCTCTGCCACTGCCCGGGCCTGCGGCAGGCGTTGACCAGCGGGGGCACCTGGCCGTACAGCGCAGCCGTCATGCCGTCGGCGTAGGTCCGGTTGTCGTAGCAGTTGAGCACCTGGATCTCGTACCTGCCCATCATGTACACGCCGCTGTTGCCCTGGCCCTGTCCGTGGCCCTTCAGCCCGGCGGGGATGTACCACTCCAGGTGCAGTTGGATGTCCCCGAGCTCATCGATGCTGGTCTGGCTGCCCTTGGTGACGAGCATGTAATCGTCCCGGACCTTCCAGTTCTTGTTCTTCCACTTGGAGAGGTCCTTGCCGTCGAACAGGACGGTCGCGTCGGCCGGCGGCGGGACGGGTTTGCCGTCGTACCTGGGCCGCACCCACTTCGGCTGGGGACGTCTGGGATCGTGCACGTGCCACTTCGTGCCGGGGAGGATGGGCGTGTCGGTGTAGCCGTCGATCTTGTTCGTCGGCTCCGGCCTCGTCGCGGCCGGCTCGGAGGGCTTCTTCTCCTCCGCCGCGCAGGGGAGTGCCGCCGCCAACCCGCATGCCAGGAGGGACGGGAGTACGCGGGCTGCTCTTGCCATTTCGTTCTTCCTTTGCCTTGTCCGTGTCGTGTTCGGGTCGCCAACCGTCGCGAGAGGGGAATCATCGCGTCTGTGTCCCGCCGTGTCAACGTATCGGGAACTCTCCGGCCAAGGAACCGAAGGCGCGGCTGGGGCGCTGAAGGACGGGCGAGAATAGGGTCCGACCCGAATGGCCCGATCAGTTGCGGGGGGATCCTACTTCCTCCGCCGCATCATCGCCAGCCCGCCCAAGGCCAGCACCCATAGCGCGGTGGGCTCCGGGACGTTGATGTAGGAGAACGACCGCAACAGGGATTCACTTTGGCCGTCGAACGTGCTATCACCGAATCGTGCGCGATTCGCGGCAGGATCCCAGGGGGGCCCGACAGGCAGGCTCAGGAAGGGGTCGGGCACCTCGTCGATGAACAGCGATCCCACCCCCTCAGTGATCACAAGGCGGTAGTGATGGAAGCCATCTGTCGGGTCAAAAGCCCTGCACTCGGGGTGGAGTTCCGGTTGATTCCAGAGGAAGATCTCATCGCTCGCGATGAAGAGGGAGAATCCTCGCCTGAAGGCGTCCGAGACGCCCATGTGCCAGCCGGCAATCTTGTATCCCGAGCTCGTCGAGCAACTCGAGTAGATGATCTTCACATCCGCCTCCACGACCGCACCCACGTCAAGGTCCACGGGGATGTCCAGGGACGTCCACAACTGTTGGCCATCCCACTTTGTCAGGCCCTGATGCATGGAATCGCCCTGGATCGTGCACGGCGGCGAGCCGCCGCTGTCAAGCAGCGTAAACCCCTGGGCGTCGGGCAAGGTCCCGAGGCCCGCGTCATATGTCTTGCTGAGGGCCGCCTCGCAGGGCCAGGCCATCGCCATCACAAGCACGCAGCTCAAACTCACCGACGCCACCACGATTCGTCTGTTCCTCATCGTTCCTCTCCTTTGAGAGCGGTTCTTCGCCCGTTTCCCGGCGAATGCCCAACGCGGACAGCCGGCCCGGGGTGCGGCCCGAGGGCTGGTGGAGCAGGCCGCGGCTCCGTTCCGCCAGCACACAGATACAGCCGTGAGCGAACAGACCTCCTGAGCCTGGGAGCTCGGCCGGGGAGCCTGGGCAAGAAGGGACGAGTGAGCGAGTTTCGCTCTCACCGCTGGGGGCAGTGGCGGCGCCGCTCTCCAAACCGGCTCCTCTGTCAAACATGCCCATCGCTTCGACCCTGCGAAGCTGCACACACCTTCCACCACGAGCACGGTTGAGCGGAACAGCCCTCCGAAGGGGGAAACCTAAAACGGTGCCTTCCCGACCAATATCATACCACGGGACGTGAATCTGTCAAGGGAATCCCGTCCGTCACGGGGCGCAGGATGAGCCGCGCGGCGGGCGGTCAGGTCCTTCGGATGACGACGGCGGTGAGGTCGTCGGCCTGGGGCAGGTCGCCGGCATGGCTCATCACCGTCATGCGGAGCGTCTCGACCATCTCCCGGGCGGGCATGTCGCAGCAGCAGCGGAGCAGGTCCATGACGCGTTCGATGCCGAACTGCTCCTGGTTCGCGTCCATCGCCTCGAAGAGCCCGTCGGTGAGGATGGCCGCGAAGTCCCCCGGGCTCAGCTCCCATTCCACGATCGTCTCGAACGTCACGCCGTCGAAGGCCCCCAGCGGTATCCCCGTGGCCATCTGCTGCCTGAACTCGTCGGCCTGGCGATCGTACAGCAGGATCGGCCCGTGACCGGCCGAGGCGAAGGTCAGACAGGATCGTGCCCCGTCCAGCACGCCGAGGAAGCACGTGACGAACCTGGCATCGCCCAGGTCGGCGGCGAGAAAGTCGTTGACCGTGGCGAGCATGACCGACACGTCGGGGGCCCGGCCGCTGAGGGCCCGCAACATGGCGCGGGTCTCGGCGATCACCAGTGCCGGGCCGATCCCGTGGCCGGCCGCGTCGGCCACCACGATCCCCAGCCGCTGTTCGTCCACGGGGAGGAAGTCGTAGATGTCCCCGCCGGTCTCGTCGGCGGGCTGGGAGAACCCGGCGACGTCGAAGCCGGGCATCTTCGGGACGGCCTTGGGCAGCAGCCCCCGCTGGATGTCCCGCGCGATCTCCAGGGCGCGCTTCATCTTCTGCTTCTCGATGTAATGCCGGATCAGGTTGGCCCGCTGGATGGCCACGCCGCCCTGCGCGGCGAGCGTCTCGGCCAGGTTGATGTCGTAGTCGCCGAAGGCGCCGGACTTCTTGTTCATCACCTCGAGCACGCCGACAAGGTCGTCGGCGTAGTCGTACAGCGGCACGGCCAGGATGTTCCGCGTGCGGAAGCCCGACCGGCGGTCGAACTCGGGGTTGTGCCGCTCGTCGGCGTAGGCGTCCGGCACGTTGATCACCGAGCGGGTCCGGATGCACGCCCCGGCGATGCCCCTGTCGGCGGGCATGCGAATCTCCTCGGACTTGTGGGCGATCCGGCTGATGAGCTGATCCGTCGCGGCATCGTAGAGGAACAGCGTGGCCCGCTCGGCGCCGAGCAGCTCCATGCTCCGCTCGATGATCACGTGCAGGAGGCTGTCGAGGTCCGTCGTGGCGACCATGGACCGGCTGATCTGGAGCACCTTCTGGAGGTCCCGGAGTCTCGTGCTGTCGTCTGGCTGGGGCATTGCCGAGCCGCTCCTCATCCCTGCTTGCTCGAGCGTCCCTTCGCCGTCGGGTGAGGCGCGGGGATCGGGAACGTGACGCCGCCGGCGGGGAAGACGACCACGCGTCGCGACCTTTCCGGCAGCAGGCGATCGGCCGCGGCGACCGCGTCGGCCACCGAGGCCAGCACCGCCAGGCCCGGGAAGCTCCCGCCCGAGGCGTGCAGGGCCGGCGAGACCATCAGGATCGGGTTTCTGCACAGCGTCTGGGCGGCCAGCCGCACGAAGAACGCCGCGTCACCGGCCAGGGACGGCATCAGCCGCGTCAGGAGCCCGGTCAGCGTCTCCGGGCCGAGCAGGCGGAGCAGCCGGCGCGTCCACGCCGGGCTCAGCGGCCAGGGCGGCACCCTCATTCCGTACAGGCCCGCCTCGCATCTGGCCAGGCAGAGGATCACCCCGTTGGGCCGGGCCGCCCAGAGCGTGTTCGGGATGCACTTGAAGCACTGCCACAGATCGAAGTCGCGCGGATGCGCGTTGGTGATCAGCACGTCGGCGGTGCCCGCCGTGACGATGCCGCACGCCACCGAGCACTGTTTCAGCAGCATCTGGTGGGCGGGGATGACCTCGCCGACGGCGATGGAGGTCGGGCGGTCCCGCTCGTCCAGCAGGTACTGGATCGCGAAGGTCCTCCCGCCGGCGGAATCGACCATGCCCCCTGCCGCGTCGATGGCCGCCCGCATGGGGTTCTCACCCGCGCCCAGCCCGACGAGCTGCCGCGCCCTTCGCTCCGGGCCCAGCCGGTGCAGGGCGCGGATCGTCTCCAGGTGCCCGCAGCCCGGAGCGTACATCTTGTACCCGCCGCCGAAGCCCGCCTGCAAATGCGGGCTGACCGACCCGATGAGGATCCTCACGTCCGCCCGCACCACGCCCCGATCGAGCCATACGGGCACCCTGTCGGCCTGGCCGAGGTACTCGTACGCGCCGCGGTCCTGCCATGGGTTGCTCCGCCGGCGAACGCCGTCCATCTCGGGCCCGAGCTTCTGGCGGGCCTGCTCGGGCGTCATGGGCGGATGCATGCCGGTGGCAAAGACCACCTCGACCCGGTCGTCGCCGATCCGGGCGTGGCGGACCTCCCGCATGACGACCTGGAGGATCTCGGGGATCGGACTGTGGCGGGTGACGTCCTCGACGATCAGCGCCACCCGCCCGTGCTGGCGGGCCGCCAGGATCCTGCCCAAAGGCTCCCCTGCGACGGGCTGGCTCAGCGCCACGGCCAGACGGCGAGGCCAGTTCGCCGGCGCGGGCCTCAGCGAAGGACTGGCCACCTGCTCGACGGTCCAGTGGTCCGGCAGGGAGATATCGAACTCGTCGTGCCCCCAGGGCACGGACACCTTCGGCATTCGTCATCCTCTCAGTGCCGCCCGGGTCACCTTCACCGCATCCGCCGGCCGACCACCACATGGTAAACGCCGAGCGGCTCGCGAAGCGAGGTGAAATCGCCGAAACCCGCCCCCGCGATCAGGCCCTGCAACTCCTCGGGAGACCGGTGATTCATGTGCAGGCCGAAGACGCGGCGGAAGAACCGGTCCGTCTTGTGCGCCCTGGACAGGCTGTTCAGGACGATGGGCGCCCCGGGCGGCATGACCTCCGTCACCGCCCGTGCGATGTCCGAAATCTGCTCGTCGGAGAGGTATTCGCAGATGCCCAGCATCTTCACCACGTCCGGCGCGTGGGCCAGCATCCGCCGGACCTCCCGCACGTCTCCCTCGATGAACCGCACCCTGTCCGCCACGCCCTTGCGCCGGGCGAGCCGGCGGCCGTACTCGAACGCGTCGCTGTTGAGGTCCACCAGCGTCGCGATCGAGGGCCTCTCGGCCTGGACCATCGCGTCGGTGATCACGTGCCCCGGCCCGGCCCCGAGGCACAGCACGTGCACGGGCTCGTTGGGGGTTTCGTCGATCAGCCGGGCGATGACCCGGGCCGCCAGACGCTTGCGATTCCGCAGCGCCATGGCCATCGTGCCGGTCGCGATGAGGACCTTGTCGGCCACCTGAGTGCAATGCGCGTCGTAGCTGAGGACCATGCTGCGCCAGCCGCCGGGGTCCTGCCAGTTCGCCGCCGCCAACTGGCTCTTGCCGAACCGCAGGGCCCCCTTGAGCCAGGCGGCGGGCAGGTAGTTGGCCGCCGGGTTGAACAGCGCGGCCTTCAAGAGACGCATCACCGGGCCGTGCGTTTCAAACTCGATGTCCGAGACCCATGCTTCCATGAATCGACTCCGCCGGGTCGGCACGCCTCAGTATACGAGATCGCCCGCTTCCCGGCCACGCTCTGGCGGCCCGGAGCCGCCCGATTCGCGAGCGTTTCCTGCCCGTCGGCGACCACCTTCGCACGCCCAGCCGCCGCACGCACCGGCGGGCAATCCGCGCTAAAGTTTTCCGACGGCCTCCGCCGATAAGAGACTTCAGCATTGGGGCGTCACCGGCGAGCCGGCGGCGCCGGCCCTGCGAGGACGGCCGTCATGACAAAGCGTGAGTTGATCGACAAGATCATCGCAGTAAACAAGTCCGCTTCTCCCAGCTTCCTTGCCCGATTCGATGACGTCCAGTTGGATGAGTATCTCGCGCATCTGCGGATACTCGAAACCCCCCGCCTGTCGGGCAGCGCCCAGAGGTACGAGAAGTACTTCCAGAACTGCCCGACCATCCATGCTCCCCGCCCCCTGTGGCGAACCGACTCGACCCCCGTCGAGGAGATCACAACCGACGACTTCGACGGCGCGGAGGAGGAGTTCCAGGACGAGCTCGCAGAGGAGCTGGCTGACGGGCTCGTGGACGACTTCATCGAGGAGCCCGTCGGACCTGCTGAGCGCGAGCAGCTATACGCCGACTCAGAGGACGTCGAGCTCGACGAGGGCCAGGAGCTTCCCGCTGAAACGGGACTTCCGGACGAACCCGTGCCGGCCGGCACGAGCCCGGAAGACGGCGTGCAGGACGCCGAGGACGAATCGGACGAAACCGACGAAGCCGACGACGACGAGACGGAAACCGAGGTGGCCGTTGCCGCCGCGGCCGAGACGGATCGCGCCGGCCCGCCCTTCGCCGACCGGGAGGAGGATTCGGAAGCCTGGCTGTATTAACACTACAGCGCCACTTAAGGTTGCGCCGGCG
This sequence comes from uncultured Planctomycetaceae bacterium, assembly GCA_964427875.1. Lineage (GTDB taxonomy): Bacteria > Planctomycetota > Phycisphaerae > SM23-33 > SM23-33 > CAYRVX01. The sequence continues at coordinate 3,848 of CAYRVX010000020.1, read as the reverse complement.
ACGCAGTACCTTGTGATCGAACGAGGCACGTGCATGACAGCCGGTCAGGCGGCAGGCCTCGCGGGACAAGTGGCCCCGTAGCGTTAACCGAACGGACGTGCCGCAGAGACGGCCGTCCTGCCGCAGGGATGAACCGCCCGGGCCGCTCACCCGGGCCGTTTTTTCCCCCTTTCACGGCAAACGCGGTTGACAACCGGACGATAGAATATACAGTAGGAGTTTCGAGCCTTTGGGGCCGTAGCTCAATTGGTTAGAGTACCGGACTGTCGATCCGGTGGTTGCGGGTTCGAATCCCGTCGGCCTCGTTCTTAGCTGGCGTCGAGAGCTTCGGCTCCGGCTCCCGACGCTTCGCTTCTTCTGCCGCCGACAGGCTCGTGATATGTGACTGGTGCCTGCCGAGCGGCTCTTACCGTCGAGCCTGAACTCTCCGTGGCGAGAAGCCCCCGGTCGGTCTTGCGCGGTAACTTCTGGTTCATGTCCCATTGCCGGGGAAGGCGAATCGGATCTTTACATTCTGATCCTGTCACTTCTGCGCACGGCGCGCAGAAGTTGGCAAGGGTTCATGCGGCAAGGCGGCCGAGCGCCTGTGGGAAGTGGCGGTGGGGAGCTTCGACGGCGGCGGTGAGCAGGCGGCGGCCGGGAGGGGTCGGGCGCCGGCGTCGAGTGTGAGGGACTTCGACGAGGATGCGATGCGCCTGGAGGCGTTTGAGAAGTCGGCTGACGGCGTTACTACGTCGTCGGCGTTGGATCGGGTCGGACCGGTCGAGGCCAAAGAGGCGGACACGAAGATCGACGTTTCGCAGGCCGCGCAGGAGGTGGTCGCCGTCGAGGACGGCTTGGAAGAGGGCCAGGTCTTTGGGTCGTGCCGGGTTGAACCCGGCGGGGTCCGGCGAGCCGGTGAAGGGGCGCCTGGACCAGGCGCGTCGGCTCGACGACGCTGAGGGCGTCGAGGTGCCGAGCGTTGGCGGCCAGGGCGACCTGGCGGTAGCGATAGAGGTTGACCACGCCCTTGTTCATGGGGCACCAGACCACCTTGCATTGCCCTTTGCGTTGTCGTCTGCGTGGGACACTGAACAGGCGCGGGTCGTTGATGACCGTCTCGATGCGCAGCACGAGGGGGAGCTTGTCGTACATCTTGAGCCAGTTCTCGCGTTCGAAATGGTCGGCCAGGCGTTGGGCGCGGGCGGGTGCGAAGCGGGGTCGGCGGCCGCCGACGGTCAGGCGGAAGCTGGGGCAGTGCTCCAGACAACGCAGGACGCAGACGAGGCCTTGGTCGACGGGCTGGCTGCGCGGGAATCCCTGAACGAGGTCGTCTTTGCGGACGGGACGGTTGAGATGGACGAAGGGGTGGTTGGCCTGTTCGGCCAGGTGACGAGCATGGTCGATGATGCGCTGGGACTGCCCGTTGGCCCAGGCCATGAAGTCGTTCCGGCGGATGCCGGGCGTGTGATCGACGAAGTATTCGAGGCCCTTGCTGTAACTCAGCAGTCGCAGGTGGCCTTTGAAGATGACGCGGTCAAAACAAGATAGCGAAGCGGTGATGAAGTTGGCAAACTTGGCGATGAACTGAGCGGCGAGTTTCATGGCGTTCTGCTCCACGGGTGTCTCAGTGCGCTATCGTACCGTGGTGGCAGAACGCCGATCTCTTGGCAAGCCTTTTGGGTTCCGGCTTTGCCGGCTTACGTGTTTACAGTTTCCGGTCCAGGCGGCGGTATTGGATCGCCTCGGCGAGGTGGTGGGGCTGGATGTCCTCGGCGCCTTCCAGGTCGGCGATGGTGCGGCTGATGCGGAGGACCTTGTCGTGCGCGCGGGCGGAGAGGCCCAGTTCGGTCATGGCCTGCTTGAGCAGGACCTCGCCGGCCCCATCGAGCTTGCAGAACCGCCGCACCTGGCGGCTGGTCATCGTCGCGTTCGTCGTGGTCGACGAACGCGGAGGAACCGGGTATTGGGAACCGGGAACCCGGGACGGGTCCCACGTGTTGCTTGACTCCTGCCCGCCGTCTCGCTCCTGGTTTCCCGTTCCCGGTTCCCGGTTCCGCGTCGCCGCGAAGCGCCGGCGCTGCCTCTGCCGGGCGCGGACGACCTGCTCGCGCATGCCGGCCGAGCCGGTGCCGTCCCTCGTCGCGCGGAGCTGCCGCCACGGCACGGGCGGGACCTCGATGTGGATGTCGATCCGGTCGATCAGCGGCCCGGAGATGCGCGACAGGTACCGCTCGATCTGGTACGGCGTGCACTTGCAGCGCCGCTTCGGATCGCTGAAATACCCGCACGGGCAGGGGTTCATCGCCGCCACCAGCATTATCCGGGCGGGGAACTTCAGCGTGCTGTGGACGCGCGGGATCGTCACCCAGCCGTCCTCGAGCGGCTGGCGGATCATCTCGAGCGTCGCCCGCGCGAACTCCGGGAACTCGTCGAGGAACAGCACGCCGTGGTGCGCCAGCGACACCTCGCCCGCCTGCGGGATCGTCCCCCCGCCGATCAGCGCCGCCGAGCTGGAGGAGTGGTGGGGCGTACGCACCGGCCGGACGGCCATCAGCGACTCGCCCGGCTCGAGCAGCCCGCGAGACGAGTACACTCGCGTCGTCTCCAGCGATTCCTCCGGCGTCAGCGGCGGCAGGATGGTGGGCAGCCGCTTGGCCAGCATCGTCTTGCCGCTGCCCGGCGGGCCGATCATCAGGATGTTGTGGTGGCCGGCGGCGGCGATGGTCAGCGCCCGCTTGGCCGACTCCTGCCCGCGAACGTCGGAGAAGTCCACGTCGTAGCGCCCGGCCACGGCGAAGGCCTCCTCCAGGTCCACCACGGTCGGCTCGATGGGAAGCTCGTCGGTCAGGAAGCCCACGGCGTCGGAAAGGAAGTTGACGCCGATGACGTCGATGTCTTCGACGACGGCCGCCTCGGCCGCGTTGTCGGCGGGCACGATGACGCCGCGGATATCCTTCGCCGCTTGTCGTGAGCGAAGTCGAAGGGCGAGCATCGCCGCCGCCAGGGCGCCGCGGATCGCCCGCACGCGGCCGTCCAGCGCAAGCTCGCCGAGAATGAGATACTCGTCGATCTTTTCCGTGAAGAACTGCCCGCCCGAGATCATGCACGCGATGGCGATCGGCAGGTCCAGGGCGGCCGAGTCCTTCTTCACGTCGGCCGGGGCGAGGTTGATCGTCACCTTCGGCCCCGGCCAGCGATACCCGCTGTTGCGAAGGGCCGCCTGAACCCGAGAGACGGATTCCTGCACCGCCTTGTCCGCCAGCCCGACCAGCCGAATGTCCGGCTTCTCCGCCGAAGTGACCACGTCCGCCTCCACCTCGCAGCCGATAGCATCAATCCCCTGCAAGATCGAGCTGTGCACGCGAGCGATCATGCCCGACAGGATACCCGCGGGTGTGCACGCAAGCAATGACGGACATGCGGATGGCCGACGTGCGTGGGAAACGCGCCCGACGGCCTCGCCTCGGCGGCGCTGTCGCAGTTGCGTCAGCCGCGGGCGACTGGCCCTATGGAGTGCCGTGGCCTGGACGCCGCTATGGCTCAGCCCAAGACCTCGCTGGCGGGCTCTCCTCGAGCCCCCTCAAGCTGGGCCGAATTATGTATGCCGTCCCCAATGGCACGAGGATAGGGCCAAATGCACGGCGAGGGCGACGCGGATTGCGAGACCTGCCGTGTAGTAGGCCAGGCCTTCAGGCCTGGTGCCCGGCCAGTGCGCCCAGTGATCGAGGGCGTTTTAACGTCCTTGCCTGAAAGGCTTAAGCCATGGGCTGAAAGCCCGTTTCAACAGCCATTTACAGGGGCACATTTATTGTACTGCTGAGCCGGGGGACTCGCCATGGATGGATCGTGACTTCTCCGGCCCTGGC
>CAYRVX010000019.1:0-75866 GCA_964427875.1 uncultured Planctomycetaceae bacterium | reverse complement strand
GATCACCTCCCTTCGTCCTGTCAGACCAGGATTTCCCGACCGCAACCGTCATTCGACATTGGGCGAAGCCCTACTCCCCTCCGCCCGACGCCGGGCCGAGCTTGACGGCCGTGCCGTACGCCAGCAGCTCCGCCGCCGCGCCGATCACGCTGGTGGTCATGAACCGGACGTTCAGCACGGCGTCGGCCCCCAGCTCGCGGGCCTGTTGGGCCATCCTCCGCCGCGCGACGCTGCGGGCCTTGCCCATCATCTCCGTGTACTCGGTCAGCTCCCCGCCGAGGATCAGTCGCACGACCGCCGAGATGTCCTTGCCCAGCCAGATGGCGTAGATGGTGTGGCCCTGGACGAGCCCCAGGACCTCTGTCACCTTCCTTCCGGGGAGGCGGTCGGTGTTGGCGAGCAGCAGCCCGGCCGGCTCGGCCGCCTCGTCCAGCTCCTCGGCCTCGGGTGCCCGGAGGCGCTGCTCGACGGCCACGGAGACGAGGATCACCGCGACGCCGCCCAGCAGCACGTAGACCGCCGCCCGGACCCACCACGGCAGCGGCCCGCCCACCGCCGGCTCATTCACCACCGTGACGTACCACGGGATCACCACAAAGATCACGACGAACAGCCCGACCACAAACGCCGATGAGCCAATCAATGTCACCATCTTCATCATCGCTCCGCTCCTTCCCGCCCCCGCGCCGCCCCCCGCAATCGTGCTCGTAATCCTACTCCCCCGCCGGGACCCTGTCGAGGGGCCCTCCGCCGTCTCTTCCGTGCGGCCGTGGGGGCATTGACGGCAGGCAGGTTGCCTACTGCCTCCCATCAATGGCCCCACGGTATCCGGTGCCCGGTCGCACGGCTCACGGGAGCGAAGCCGCTCCCTATGGTTTTCGCGAACATAACGCGGGTGCGGGGCGTTCTACGTGTAAACACGCGCGGCGCCGGCCGGGCTTGCGGTGCGGCGGGCGGCGCCAGGGCCCCGGAGCGGGAGAAGGAGAATCGGATGAATCGAAATCGTTTGGCGATCTTCTTGTTGGCCGCGTCGCTGCTCGCGGCGGCTCGGGCGGGCGCCGCGCCGGCCGATGCGGCCGAGCGGCGCATCCACTCCGTTACGGACATCTCGCACGAGTTCACGTTCTACTTCGACGGGCGCTTCGCCAAGAACTACCTCGCCGGGGCCGGCAACGTGGACGTCCGGAACTGGGGCACGCTGCACAAGTTCGACTTCGCCAACGTGAACCTGCTCGTCCTGAACTCCGGCGCCTCCCCCTGTGCCTACCTGCCCGAAGACGTCCAGGCCGTGCGGAAGTTCCTCGAAAGCGGCGGCGGAGCCATCGTCCTCGGCGACCATACCCGCTTCCGCGAGGAGCGGACCTACCACCTGAACGAGCTGGTCAAGGCGTTCGGCGCGTCCTTCGCCGCTCAGCGCGCCCGACCGCCGCTGCGGGGCGTCGGCGAGCTGAAGGGCCGGGCCGTCAAGACGTACGGCGGGACGACGCTCGCCCTGGCCAAGGACGCCGGCTGGCAGATTCTCGTCCGCGACGCCGCCGGGGCAGTCGTGACGGCGCGTCGGGCCGTCGGCAAGGGCGGGCTGCTCGTCAGCTCCCGCGGGCTGGTCGGCCGCCGCCCCGACGCCAAGGACCCCATCAACGCCGAGTGGTGGCAGCCGCTCCTTCGCGGCCTGGCGGCCGGCAAACGCGTGGACCCCAAACGTCGCCCCAGGAGCCAACAGGCGGAGAACGTCGTCGACCGCGCCGGCTTGAAGGTCCGTTACAGCGACTACATGCAGCCGTTCGCCGACGAGATCGTCGGCGTCTATCGCCAGTGCCGCCCCGTCATGGAGAGCATGCTCGGCGTGCCCCCCTCGGGCGGCACGCTCACCAGCCTCATCCTCCTTCCGACCGGCGCCGGGGGTTTCTCCAGCGGGCGGACGATCGGCCTGGGGAGCTGGTGGGGCGGCTTTCCGAAGCGTCGCTACGGCATGATCGAGCTGCTCGGCCACGAGGCCACCCACTCCTGGGTCCTGCCGTTCCCCGAGCCGATGTGGAACGAGGGGATCGCCACGTACGTCGGCATTCATCTCGGCGCGAAGCTCGGCTACCGCCGCGAGGCCGACAAGAGCCTCCGGGACTGGCTGGCACAGGCCCGCCGGCACGACCCGAAGATGACCCGCTGGGACCTCGCCCGCGGCAAGGGGCTCCCCCACGCCGTCCGCATGGGCAAGCCGATGTGGATCTGGGAGCAGCTCCGCAGCAAGCAGCCGGACATACTGGCGCGCTACTTCCGCGCCAAGCGCCGCCTCGTGGACCCCCAGAAGCGTAAGCGCTACACCGCCGACGACTGCGTGGCCGTCCTGAGCGAGGCCGCCGAACGCGACCTCTTTGGATGGTTTCGATCACTCGGCATCGACGTCGACCGCTCCCGAACAGACATCGCCCCCAAGCCGGGGCCCTGACGGCCGTGGGACCGGATACCGTGGGACCGTGAGACCGTGGGACCGTGTCCCCTCAATCGTCCTCGTCCTCGTCGTCGTCCTCGGCTGTTTCTGGCCTGTCGGCTGCCACCTATCAGCTTTGAACCGGGCGGCCGCCTAATGCCGAACGTCGAATGACGAATGACGGAAATCGAATAGCGAACTCGGAACCGGGAACCCGGAACCCGTAGCCGGTAGGCTGAAGCGAGTAGCCGGAAACGCCAAGCGAACGACGAGCGTTCGGAACCGGGGACCCGGAGAAGAAACCGCTCAGCACGACGACCCCTCGACTTCACTCGCGGCAGGCGCGGGCCAGGACGATTTCGGGCTCACCGCAAACGGCCGACTGACTGGGGCCGACCCCGCGCGGAGACTTCTGACGCTCCCTGAGGAATCACCTCGAACGGACCTTTGGCGAAGCTCCCGTAGAACGTCCCCCATTATCGTTTCCTCGCGGTCAATGGCGAATGGCACAGCCATTGCCTATCCCTCGGGAGCTGCCTGAGTGGAACTCAGGCAAGCTCGGGGTTCTCCCATGATACATCCACGAGTCCGGCAAACTCTTCCTGCTGGCTTAGGATTCGCTCGTAGTTGCACTTTGTGAAGCTCAGCCGTTCCCCTCGGTCCCTGTGCGTCTTGTCAAGCAAGTCATAGAGGCGCTCGAGCCCAGGCCGATGGAAGGTTAGCAGATGAACGGGCCTCAGGTCCAGCACCACGAGCAGAGCGTAGAGATTCACACCATGAGCTTCGGCGTTCTTGGGGAACCGGATACTGCGCTGGTTCGGCCAGCACCCCCTGCCCAACGCGTTCGCCAGATACTTCACCTGGACACGAGTTCCATTTGGAAGCTCGACGTCGTAGCCTGGCTGTACGGGGTTGTCGCACACAGTTCCGCCAAGCACACGGGCGGCAAGCCATTCGGCCCATTCGGCCAAGGGGTCTCTGTTTGAGCGAGGTCGGCCGATCGCCCCTAACAACGTGCGTCGAGCGCACAGGTACTCATCAAGTCTGGCAACCACCTGTTCCCATGTGTCGTCCGGGATCAACTCGCCGTTCTGACCCATCTCACTCCACTGTGCCCGTGTCCACGGTGATGCGCTTGCGGCCCGTGTAGAGCCGGAGGTTCACCGCAGCGGCCTTGCCTTCTCTCGTGGAACGGTTCAGGCGGTTGATATCCATCAGTCGGGCCTGGAGGGCGACCTGAAGCTTCATCGCCTCTTCGAAACCCAGGACCATGTTGATCGCCTTCGGCCAGCCCTCGGCCTTCGCCGGGCTGAAGTAGTTGACCGTGCAGCCGCCGTAGGACTGCTTCTTCTTCGTTGGAGTCTTTGCCATGGGTCACCCCTTGTCCCTTCCGCAACACCTCTTGTACTTCTTTCCGCTCCCGCACGGGCAGGGGTCATTCCGCCCTATCCGTCCGTCTATGTCAAGTTGCCGCGCCACGCGCACACCTGCTTGCCTGTCGGAAATCGCGGCAATGCGCCTGCGCTCGCTCTCTGTCAGATCATCGAGCCTCAGGAACCGCCAATCTACAGCAGTGAGCTCCTCGTCAGCGCTGAACGACAGCGTCAGCAGAAGCCGCTCCTGGTGTTGTGAACGCAGCATCCAGGTGAACGTGTAGTCGATCTTGTTTTGTGCGGCCCAAGAAGCAACACCCGGTGCCTCAAGGAATACGGTGATCGAGCTATCACCATGGACGTGGAACGGAGACGGTTGCCCTCGCTGTCGGCTACGCGAAAGGGACGGCCTGACCTGCTTCTCGAACCCTTTCCTAGTCTCGGGAATCATGTCCAACAGCACGGAGGCGCACCTGCTTCGGCCCGCCTTGCCGGATACATCCAGCTTGCCAAGGATGTCCAGCAGCAGCTTGCCGATCGGCAGACCGGGCTTCTCCACAGCGGGCGCTTGCGCGCTGAGGTAGAAGAAGTACCGATCTATCGGCTTCCTATAGCCATCCCAATGTCGGACATCCGTTTTCCAGCCCGCACTTAGCTGCTTGGCGTAGTGCACGTAGTCAAGATACTCTAGATACAGCCCGAGGTGGTCGAGTTGGTCCGTAACGTGGACTTCCGGCGAGCGCTCTGCTTCATACCGTTTCAAGAGGAAGTGGGCAAAGGCCCCCGGTGAGTCAAAGACATCCCTGAGGATTCGGAGGTCATCGATGGACAGGGAACAGACGGGGCGGGGCACGGTTATGCCGACAGGCTTCAGCTCCGCTATCTGATGAGCTGCGGTCGTCAGCGCGTCGAGCGTAACGCACAGCGGTACCCGAAGGCGGTAGCTGCTCGCGCTGATAGTCGCCAGATTCCTGTGCTGTGCGTCGTAGATGGGCACGGAATCGGCACTATCAAGGTAATCCAAGAACCTCGCGGCCTGTTCCGCCGGCTTCCGCAAGAGCCCCTTCAGAGACTCAAGGTAGGCAGGGAAGTCCGTGGATGGCGGGGTCCACGTGAAGGCGCCAGCTTTGACTTCCACGATAAGCATAACGTCATCGTAGAGGATAAGGCCGTCCAACTCGCACCATTGCGCGGACTGCCCCGGACTCGTCCCCACCTCGTAGTGAACAGACCGGAACGACGTTGCCCCAGGCAGGAGTTCGCAGAGAAGCTCGATTGGCCGGCGTTCGCTTGCTTCCTTCTGTCGCCCGTTCCATTTCTCTCGATAGCTTGGGGCAAGACGGCAGACCATCCGCTGAGTCACACGGTATATGTCATCCATCAGGTCGATGAAGTTGAAGCAGTAATGCCGTCCCGCGACCTTGAGGAAAGGTCGCCTCTTGATTGGCAGAACGCGAAATGGCCACCCAGCGTACTGGCCTGGCGCAAAGAAGTCTGTATCCTCGCCAGGTGCGTAGGACAACTCGTCAAGGAGGCACGTGGGCAGGGAGGTCACCCGCTGAAGATCAAAGAGGTCGTAGCCGCATATCTTGCCGGCTATGGATGACATATGCTGGCGTACGCTCTTGTCCTGCGACAGACGCGAGAACCCAGCGACCAGATCAGCGTCGGCCCCAGCTTGCTCACCCTGTGCATCAAGCGACTGGACGAATCGCGCGTGTTCTGCCCGCAATTCCTCGAAGGCGCTGATATTGTCTCGACAGAGGCTTCGGTGAATGGCTTCGATGGCATCCAGGAAAGTCTGCACTGAGATGCCAAAGAGGCCCCCGAACACCTCATCGTGGGGACCCAGAAAGTCCGAGAGGAACTGAAGGTCGTGGATCGGGTATCTGAGGCCACGAACGAAGGCCCACTGCATCTGGGCCTGAACACAGAAGGCGTCATACTCCAAGTCATAGCCCGGATCTGTGGCCTTCAAATGGGCGCTGTTGACAATGAAGAACTGCACGAAGAGGCGTTCGTAAAGTCCCTTCACTTCGGCAAACAGCGATGTCCATTGCTCCTCGGATAGGCTCTGAGTCGTTGCGCTGGGTGGCGAGGAGACGATGAGGCTTTGCAGATAGGACACCATGGCAGCGTGGACGGCATCTTCGGGTCCATAGTCTGCCTCTGTCTCCTTCCCCACCATCGACACACATAGCGCCCAGTACCCGTGTTGCAGCAGCTCAAGGGGATCATACGAAGACACGAGAGACCGAATCCGGCGGACTGAGTTGTTAATGGCCTCGCAGACTTCTCCGTACATGCCAGCCTGATGGGCTTCGAGCTTGGCTTGCTCCTTAGGCGTTCGCTGCGTATGGAACTCGATCAACCGGCCGAATTGCCTTATCGTGGTACCGGCAAACGAGAACTCCTTGTCGGGACGAACAGGTGTCGGCTTGCGTCGTCGTCTACGCTTTCCCATTTGGCCCATCGCCCCATAGGTTGCTCACCTCAATCGGATGCATCATACTCACTTGACCTGTCCTGAGGATAGAGCCCCAGGAGCCGTGCCTCCAGCACGTCGATGGGGTCGCGGACGGGGCGGGTGTCGCGGAGGAGTTGGCGTTCCTCGGGCGTCAGGCCGTAGGCGTCTTCGACGAGGGTGGCTAGTTGCTTCTCCAGCGCTAACTGCTCCGTGAGGAATCGCCTGAGCTCGTCGCTGGCCTGCTGACGGAATGCCGCAAGCTCGGCAACCGCCGCCGAAGAGACCCTGCGGGTGGCCGCTTTGCCGACGAGGCGGATGAAGTCCTCCTCAGGCGGCGGCAACCAGCCAAGCACCTTGCCCGCCTCGTCCCCAGGGTTCTGGCGACAGATGGCGAAATGGAGATCGTCGATCAGCTCGACGCGGACCTCCGTCTCGCCGTAGCGGCCGCGGCGGTAGGCGTCGCGGTCAACCTCAGACCCCTCCACCAGCTTCCGAACGGACTGCGGCGCTTCAGGCATCGCTGCCCCTCTGCCCGTAAGAACGAACGATCGGGCGAGCGCTCAGGATAACCCGGCGGGGCGGGGGGAACAAGGGCTCGTCGATGACGAATGCTTAATGAGGCCTGGTTCAGCAGGATCCTGTGTTTGGTTACAGTCGACTCGCCGGTGACGGACCCTTCGCCACGAGACCAACGTAGCCGGTAGCCGGCCCTGCTCCGCGACTCGTGCTTCGCAGCGAAGCGCCGCTTCGCAGAGTAGTAAGCGCCATGCAGAGCAGAGCAGGATGCCGGCTACAGATGGCTCAAACGTTGCCACCTGGCAAAACTCAAGACTGTCCTACATAAGTCGTTATATTATAGGTGTATATATTAGATTCTCGGAAAAATGGCTTTGTTTCGTAAAAAGACTTATCCCGGATCATTCGGAAGCACAGGGGTCTCACAGGGGTCACGGAGCCGGGTAAGGTATTTAAATAGGATGCTTTACCAATAACGCACTCAGCGACGACTGCCAATGCGCAACAGGCAGAGCGTTCTCTCATGGCCCCGAGCGTTTCTGTCGTAACCACTTGTGAAATCATAATCTCTGTGTTCTCTGTGCTCTCTGTGGTGAATAATCCGGGTTTGGGTTTGTTTCGCATTTTTTGTTTAATCGACCGCCCTACCTTTCCTTGTAATGATGATCCCCCCTTAGCAGGCATATACATCTCGCAGGCCCTTTTGCACAACGAAAATCGGCAGATTACAAAAAAACTGGCATGGTTCAAACGCAGGTAACAGCGTTTGAACCATGCCGTAGTGGTAGTGATCGGCGAGAGGGATCCCTCCTGCCCGCCGGGACCGCAGGGGGGCGAGCCACCGCTCCGCAAAGCCCCGACGCGCCCGGGCGCGGCGCCCCCGCCTTAGACGAGCCGCCGGGCACCGGCCATCAGCTCCGGGCGGCCGCCGGAGCGAGAAAGTGGACAATCAACGGCCGGCCTCAGGCCTTGCGGCGGTAGCGCTTCCAGTCGATGCCGAGGCCGGCGATCTTGTAACGGATGATCCGCGGCGTCGAGCCGAGGTCGCGGGCGGCCGCGGTGATGCTCCCGTTGCTGCGCTTCAGGGCGTCCACGATGATGTCCCGCTCGAAGAGGTCCACGCGCTCGGCGAGGGTGCCCTCGCCGATCGTGTCGGACGCGTCGGAAGTCTGGAGCGTCGGCGGGAGGTGGTGACCGTGAATCACCCCGTCGTTGCTGAGCAGGACGGCCCGCTCGATGCAGTTCTCCAGCTCGCGGACGTTGCCCGGCCAGTGGTAGGCGACCATCATGTTGATGGCGGGCGTGGTGATCCGGCGGATGTCCCTGGAGAGCTTCCTCGCGTACAGCTCGACGAAGTGGTCGGCCAGCAGCAGGATGTCGTCCTTCCGGTCGCGCAGGGGCGGCAGGAAGATGGGAAAGACGTTGACGCGGTAGTAGAGGTCGCGGCGGAAGGCCTCTTTCTCGACGGCGGCTTCCAGGTCGCGGCTGGTCGCGGCGATGACGCGGACGTTGGCCTTCAGCGGCTTGTTGCTGCCGACCCGCTCGAGCTGCCTCTCCTGGAGGAAGCGAAGCAGCTTGACCTGCGTGGCGAGCGAGAAGTCGCCGATCTCGTCGAGGAAGAGCGTCCCGCCGTCGGCCTCCTGGATGCGGCCGACACGGGCCTGGATCGCCCCGGTGAAGGCGCCCTTCTCGTGGCCGAAGAGCTCGCTTTCCAGGAGGTTCTCGCTGAGCGCGGCGCAGTTGACCTTCACGAACGCCCCGCGGGCGCGGGGGCTGGAGTAGTGGATCGCGTTGGCGACGAGCTCCTTGCCCGTGCCGGACTCGCCGCGGATCAGCACGGTCGTGTCGCTGGCGGCCACCTGCTGGATCGCCCGGTACACCTGCCGCATCTCCCGGGAGTTGCCGATGATGTTCTGCGGGCGGTAGACGTCCTCCAAGCGGCTGCGAAGCGAGAGGTTCTCCCCTTCGAGGGCCTCGCGCTGGGCGGCGACCTCGCGGCGGACCTTGATGTCCTTGGCGATCATGCTCGCAACGATGCTCAGCAGCCGGACGTCCTCGGCCAGCGGGGCCGACTCGTCAAACAGGCGGTCGGCCGAGAGGGCGCCGATCACCTCGCTGCCGATCGAGATGGGCACGCAGATGAAGCTGATCTCGTCCTTGCCGATCTGGCGGCGCCTTCGCAGGCGGTCGAGGAACTCCGGCTCCTGGGAGACCTTGGGCACGACGGCGGGCTTGCCGGTCTGGACGACCCGGCCGCTGATGCCCTCGCCCACCCGATAGCGCACGGTTCGGTGCTGGTGGGGCGAGAGGTCCTGGGCGACCTCGACGAGCAGCTCGCTGCGGTCGGGCGATACGAGCATGATCGTGCCGGACCTCATGCCGAGGTCGCTGTGCAGGATGTCGAGGATCTCCGCCAGCGTCGATCGCTGGCCGATGCCCATGACGAGGATCTGGCTGATCCGGTACAACGCGTCCAGCTCTCGCACGTGCCCGGTCGCGATGGTTGGCTTGGCCGCCATGCGAAGCGCTCCCTGCAAACAGTGCCCTGCGAGTCCTACGACAGAATTGTAGGATTTACTATGCCGGACAACAAGCCTGTAAGGAGCTTTCCGGCAGACGGCCGAACTTGCTGGATGCCGTGCGAGGTCGCGGCCGGCACTGGTGGGCCTGTCAGCCTTTCTCTTTGAGGTACCCGTCGATGGCCATGGCCGCTCGTTTTCCGTCGCCCATGGCCAGGATGACGGTGGCCCCGCCGCGGACGATGTCGCCGCCGGCAAAGACGCCGGGGATGCTGGTCATCTGGTTCTCGTCCACCTCGATGTTGCCCCATTTGTTGAGTCTCAGCTCGGGGCAGGTCGAGGTCAGCAGCGGGTTGGCCCGCGTGCCGATGGCCACGACGACGACGTCGGCGGGCAGCTCGAACTCGCTGCCCTCAATCGGTATCGGTCGCCGCCGGCCGGAATCGTCCGGCTCGCCGAGCTCCATCCGCCGGAGCCTCACGCCGCGGACCCACCCGTCATCGCCGCCGAGGACCTCGGTCGGGCTGACGAGGAACATGAGCTCGATGCCCTCCTGCTCGGCGTGGTGGACCTCCTCGATCCGGGCGGGCATTTCGGCGCGGCTGCGGCGGTAGGCGAGCACCGCCCGGGCAGCGCCGAGCCGCTTCGAGGTCCGCACGGCGTCCATGGCCGTATTGCCCCCGCCGAAGACGACCGACACCGCCCCGCCTCGCACCACGGGCGTGGCGCTGTCCGGGCGGTATGCGCCCATGAGATTCACGCGGGTGAGGTACTCGTTGGCGGAATAGACGCCCTTGAAGTTCTCCCCGGGCACGTTGAGGAACATGGGCAGCCCGGCGCCGTTGGCGATGAAGCAGGCGTCGTACTCCTCCATGATCTGCTGGACGGTGATGGTCTTGCCGACGATGACGTTGCACTCGACCTCGACGCCGAGGGCCTCGAGGTTGGCGATTTCCCGGTCGACGATGGCCTTCGGCAGGCGGAACTCGGGGATGCCGTACCGCAGCACGCCGCCGGGCGCGTGCAGCGCCTCGAAGATGCGGACCTCATGGCCCAGTTGCGCGAGCTGCCCGGCCGCGCTGAGCCCGCCGGGGCCGGAGCCGACTACGGCGACCTTCAGGCCGGTCTTCTCGGCAGGCGCGACAGGCGCGGAGCCGCTCTCGGCGGCCCAATCGGCAATGAACCGCTCGAGCCAGCCGATCGCAACGGGGTCGCCTTTCTTTCCACGGACGCAGACGGCCTCGCACTGGGTCTCCTGGGGGCAGACTCGTCCGGTGGTGGCGGGCAGGGCGTTATCGGCCTGGAGGATCTCCGCGGCGGCGGCGAAGTCTCCGGCGGCAACCTTCTCGAGGAACTCGGGAATCCGCACCGCCACGGGACAGCCCTCAACGCACGGGCGTTTCTCGCACTGGAGGCAGCGGTTGGCCTCTTGCACGGCGGCGGCCTCGGCGAGCCCGAGGTTCACCTCCGAGAAGTTTTCGGCCCGCTCGGCCGGGGGCTGTTCCGGCATCTTCGTCCGCTCGATGGCCATCCGCTCCTTGGCTGTGAGTTCCCGGCCGCTCATTTGGCGTCCCCGCTGTTGGGCTTCGGCGATGCCGCCCGCATGCGGCACTCGGCCTCCTCGTAGGTCCTTTGCCGGCTGGCGAGCTCGTCGAAGTCGACCAGGTGCCCGTCGAATTCGGGCCCGTCGACGCAGGCGAACTTGATCTCGCCGCCGACGGTGACGCGGCACCCGCCGCACATGCCCGTCCCGTCGACCATGATGGGATTGAGGCTGACGACCGTCTTGACGCCGGCGGGCTTGGTCAGGGCGACGACGGCCTTCATCATGGGCACGGGCCCGACGGCATAGACCGCGTGCGGCCGGCGGGCCTCGTCGCGGAGGATCTCCTCGAGCACCTTCGTGACGAATCCCTTCGTGCCCAGCGAGCCGTCCTCCGTCGTGAAGTGTATCTCGCTGCTGAAGGCGGCCAGCTCGTCCCGCAGGATGACCTGCGGGGCGCTCCTTCCGCCGATGAGGGTGACGACTTCGTTTCCGGCCTCTGCGAGGGCCCTGGCCAGCGGGAACAGCACGGCCGTGCCCACGCCGCCGCCGACGCAGACGACCCTGCCCCAGGTCTCGATCTCGGTCGCCCTGCCGAGCGGCCCGGCCACGTCGCGAATGGCCCCGCCGGCCGGCGTGGCGACGATGCCCCTCGTGCCCTCGCCGACGGCCTGGACGATCAGCGTGATCGTGCCCTCGTCGGCGTCGGCGTCGGCGATGGTCAGCGGGATTCGCTCGTCGCCTTCCTCGTGGCGGACAATGACGAATTGCCCCGGCCGCCGCGCCGCCGCCACGCGCGGCGCGCGCACGATGAGCCGGTGGACCTCCGGGGCGATTTCCTCGTTGCCGATGACCTCAAACATCCGCAATTCCTCGTGCCGCGTGGGCCTCCCGAGACGGCGCGTGCAGCAAAAGTCGGGATACTACCACAAAGGCCCTTCCGCTGCAAACGGCTGACGGGGCAATCCCGATCGCTTCTTGGCGGGCGGGCAGAGATTGAAATAAACCGGGAACAAACCCGACTTCGTGTCTGTCGGTAATAGTATGCGGAAGGCGTGCGGCTCGAGCGGGCGCGGCCGGGTGCGTTTTGGCCTTGTACGCCCGGGGCGTTTCGCCGACAATAGGGATGGTCATTGGTCTGTTGAAAGGCCCGGTCATGGCACAGGTCCTGGAGAGGAAGCTGCGTGCGATTCGGCTGCGCTGCGGCCTGAACGTCCTGCTGACCCACGCCGCCGTGGTCCTGGCGATCGCCGGCGCCGTGGCGGCTGCGGCGCTCCTGAGCGAGCGCCTGTTTTCCATCACGGTCGTCAACCTGTGGACTGCCGCCGCGCTGGCCGGCGCGGGGTCCGTCCTGATCGCCGCTCTTCTCTGGCTGAGGCTGCCCGGAAAGATGCAAGTGGCCGTGCTGGTCGACCGCCGGCTGGCCTTCCGCGAGCGCTTCAGCACGACGCTGGTGCTGGCCTCGAGCGAGGACCCGTTCGCCGTCGCCGCCACTCGCGAGGCCCATCAGGCCGCCGAGAGGCTCAACGTCAAGGGGCGCTTCCCCGTCCGCCCGTCGGGCCATTGGGTCGCGACCGTCGCCGCCTGGCTGATCGCGGCCGGCGTCTTCGCCTTCATGCCGGAGATGGACGTGCTGGGCTACATGGCCCGGCAGAAGCAAGCCAACCGCCTGGCCGCCGAGCTCAAGGAGGCGAAGGTCGAGGTCAAGGAGGTCACGAGCAAGGTCAAGACCGCCGTCGAGCAGGTCCAGAGCAGGCAGCTCGCCGGGGACCTGGCCGACCTCGGCGAACTGACCAAGGGCCTGGACCCCGCCGACATCCGCCGCGAGGCCATCCGGAAGCTGGGAAGCCTGGCCGACAAGCTCAAGGAAATGGAGCAGTCCGAGCAGGTTCGGGCGCTCGATGAGCTGGGCAAGATGCTCAAGCACCTGCACAGCAGCCCGGACGCGCTGAACAACGATCTGAACCGCGCGCTGGCCAACGGCGATTTCGCCGCCGCGGCCAAGATGCTCCAGGACCTCATGCAGAAGCTCAACGACGACAAGCTCACTGACGAGCAGAAGAAGGCCCTCGCCAAGCAGATCAAGGACCTCGCCGAGCAGCTCGCCAAGCTCGGCAATCAGCAGCGGCAGTCCGAAAACGCCCTCCGCCAGCAGGGCATGGACGCCCAGACGGCAAAGAAGCTCGCCGGCATGAGCGACCAGGAGCTGCGGGAGGAGCTGAAGAAGCGCGGCATGACGGACAAGCAGATCGACGAGCTGATGAAGAAGCTCAAGGCCGCCCGCCAGGCCTGCGGCAAGTGCAGCGGCATGAGCAAGTCCCTGGCCGAGTGCCTCGGCGAGCAGGGCGAGTTGCTGCCGGACGGGCTGGTCGGGCTCATCGAAGGCCTCGAGGGACTCGAAGGCAAGGCGCTGGAGCGGGCCGGCCTGGAAGAGGCCCTGAAGGAGATCGACCGGGCCGTCGCCCTGCTCGGCGAGGAAGCGTGGGACGGGGAGCTCGGCGACCCCAACAGCGTCATCTGGAAGGAGGGCAACTCCGACAAGTTCGGACGAGGCGCCGGAGGCGGAGGGCCCGGCCGGGCGTGGGGCCGGCGCCCCATCGGCGAGGCGCACGAGACGGGCGCCGAGAAGACCGGCGTGAAGAACAAGCCCACAGGCGACCAGGAGATCATCGCCAGTTGGCTCTCCAAGGGCCCGCAGGCAAAGGGCGTAAGCAAACGCAAGCTCACCGAGGTCACCCGCGCCGCCAAGGACGCCGCCGCAGAGGCCATCCGCGACAACAAGATCCCCCGCAAGTACGAGGGCGCCGTCAAGAGCTACTTCGGCGGGTTCGACAAGACCTTCCGCCGCGACGCCAATCAGCCGTAGCGGCCATCGACAGATACCAACATGCCAAGGCCAGCGCCCTTCAAGAAAGCCGGCCGAATCCTCTCCGGGTCCTTTCTCTGCGCGTGCGCGGCCGCGATCGCCGCCATGCTGCCTTCCTGCCGATGTGACCGAGAGCGGGCCGCCGGGGAGGTCGTCCTGTACTGCTCCGTGGATCAGGACTTCGCCACGGGCATTGTCAGGGACTTCGAAGAGCAGACGGGAATTCGCGTCCGCGTGCGTTTTGACGAGGAGGCGCGGAAGACGACCGGCCTGGTCATGCGCCTTCGCGCCCAGGCCGGCAGCCCCGCCGCCGACGTCTTCTGGTCCAGCGAGATCTTCCAGACCATCCGCCTGGGCGATGAGGGCATCCTCGCGCCGTACGACGGGCCGGAGGCAAAGGGCTGGCCGGAGCAGTTCGCCGACCCGAACGGCCGCTGGCACGCATTCGCCCTGCGGGCGAGGGTGATCGCTTACGACACGCGCCGCGTGGGCGCCAACGAGGCGCCGCGGAAGCTCGAGGACCTGCTCGACGCGAAATGGAAGGGCCGGATCGTGATGGCCCGTCCCCAGTTCGGCACGACGCGCGGCGACGTGGCGAGCTGGTTCGTCCACTACGGCCCCAAG
Organism: uncultured Planctomycetaceae bacterium; assembly: GCA_964427875.1. GTDB lineage: Bacteria > Planctomycetota > Phycisphaerae > SM23-33 > SM23-33 > CAYRVX01. Next base: position 61,533 of record CAYRVX010000019.1, on the reverse strand, counting down.
CGGGCGAGGGAGATCCTCCGGGGCCTGAAGGCCAACGGCGTGCGCTTCGTTCAGGGCAACAGCACGGCCGTCCGCATGGTCGCCCAGGGCCAGGCCGACGTGTGCCTGACCGACACCGACGACGTCTACGTCGCCCAGCGGAACAAATGGCCGATCCAGATGAACCCGCTGGATCAGGGCGGCAAGGGCACGTTGGCGATCCCGAACACCGCCGCCCTCATAGCCGGCGGCCCCAACCCGGCCAACGCGAAGAGGCTCCTGGCCTTCCTGCTGAGCGAGAAGGTGGAGATGGACCTGGCCCGCAGCGAGTCGCACAACACGCCCATCCGCCCGCACCTGGCGAAGCAGTTCCCCGCATATGCCATCCCCGGGGCCCTGAAGGTGGACTACGCCGAGGTGGCCGGCCGGATGCCGGCAGCGATGGCCGCGGTCAAGGAGATCTTCCCCTGATGCCCCGCGTCTCCGCGAGAGTCGCGTTGGTGACAGCGGGCCTGACGTTGTGGGCCGGGCTCATCGCCCTGCCGCTGATCTATCTCTACGGCGCCCCCGCCCCGGACGAAGCCGCCGGTAGCTCTGTGCCCGTCGCGGTAACCGCCAGATCGTTCGGAATCGCGGCCGCACTGGCCGCGGGGAGCGTGTTTCTGGGCTACATGCCCGGGCGGCTGCTCGGCACGGCCAGACGCGGAAGGAACGCCGTGCTGATCGCCTGTCTGGTGCCCCTGCTGCTGCCGCGATACCTGCTGCTGTACGCCTGGGACCTGGTCCGCAGCCCCATGACGCCTCTGGGCGACTTCCTTTCCAGCCGGGCGGAGCTGGCGACCGCAGCCGCGGCCGTCACCAGCTCGATGGCCGTCGTCCTGGGCTACTGGCCGCTGGCGGCGCTGCTGATCGGCTTCGGCTGGCGGGCGATGGATCGCGACGTGCAGCGCAGCGCCGCCCTCGACGCAGGCGGCCTCAAGCGCCTGGCGTTCGTAACGCTCCCGCTGCTGGGGCCGGCTGTGCTGTTGGCATTCGGCGTGTGCTTCGTCCTGGCACTCAGCGAGTTCGCCGCGTTTCATCTGGCGGGCATCGAGACCTTCGGCACGCTGCTGTGGGACCTGTACGAGGAGACGGGCTCTGTGGGTCACGTCGCGCGTGCGGCCTGGCCGGCGGCGGTGCCCGCAGCCGTCGTGGCGGTTGCGCTGTGGAGGCGCTCGGCCGACTGGGCCACCCGGCCGCCCGTCGCCGAGCCCGCGCCCCCGCGAAGACCCGCGGCGTACTGGTGTGTCTTCGCGGCCCTGCTGGTGCTGACCATCGTCGTGCCGATCGCCCTGCTGGGCGCCTCCGTCAGAGACGCGCAGTCGTTCGCCAAGGCATACGACACGTATCATGGCAAGCTGGGCCTTTCGCTTCTCACGGCCGGCGCGGCGGCTGTCGCGGCGATGATCGTCGCCGCCGGAGCGCTGGCGCTGGGGGCCTTCGGCCGGCTCGGCCGGGCGCTGACCTGCGTGGTCCATCCGACGATCCTGCTGGCAGCGCTGCTGCCGGGCGGCCTGATCGCCGCCTCGCTGGTGCACCTCCAGGGCCTGCTGCGGGCAACGACGCCCTTCCAGGAGGGCTGGTACTCCGTCTCGGCGGGGCTGACGGCCCGTTTCGCAGGGCTGGCCCTGATCCTCCTGCGGTTCGGCGCCGAGGCCCGCAGCCGACGCCTCTCCGAGCTGGCCGCCACCGACGGGGCCACGTGGTCGGGCACGTGGTGGCACGTCCACCTGCCGATCATCTGGCAGCTTCCCGTTGCGACACTGGCCCTGCTGACGGCGCTGGGGCTGATCGAGCTTCAGGCGACGGCCATCCTCCTGCCGCCCGGCGGGCCGGACTTCGCTCAGACGCTGCTCAACCAGATGCACTACGCCCGCGACCAGCAGGTGATCGCCGTCTGTCTCATGCTCGTCGTCGCCTATGCCGTGCTCGCCGCCGCGGCGATGGGCGCGCGGCGGCTGATCCGCCGCCTGCCCGGCGGCGGGCTGACGATACTGCTCGCCGTCCTGGCGGCAACCACGGCCGTCGGGTGCACCGGGCGCAAGCCGGGTGAGCCCAAGGTCGTCGCCGCATTCGGCAAGACGGGGCGCGGCCCCGGCGAGTTCGTCTACCCGCGGGCGATCGACATTGCCCGCGACGGCACCCTCTGGGTGGTCGACAAGACGGGGCGCTTCCAGCACCTTGACAGGCGGGGCAAGCATCTTGGCGGCTTCGCCATGCCGGAGATCAAGACGGGCAAGCCCACGGGGTTCAGCATCGCCCCGGATGGCAGCCTGTACGCGGCCGACACGCACTACCATCGCGTGATGGTCTACAGCCCGGCCGGTGAGCTCCTGCGGCAGTTCGGCGGTTACGGTCAGGGCGACGGGCAGTTCATCTTTCCGACGGACGTGGCCTTCCGGCGCGACGGCAGCGGGCGCATCTTCGTCAGCGAATACGGCGGCAACGACCGCGTGAGCATCTACACGGCCGAGGGGAAGTTCCTGCGGAGCTTCGGGGCATTCGGCTCCGGAGACGGGCAGTTCGCCCGCCCCAGCGCGGTCAAGGTGGACGCCGGGCGGAAGCGCCTGTACGTGGCCGACGCGTGCAATCACCGCATCGCCGTCTACGACCTGCACGGCCGGTTGCAGCGGTATATCGGCTCGATCGGCGGCGAGCCGGGCCGGCTGCGCTACCCCTACGACCTGGCCCTGCGGCCGAGCGGCGACCTCGTCGTCTGCGAGTACGGCAACAACCGCATCCAGGTGCTCTCGCCGGAGGGCAAGTCGCTGGCCGTCTACGGCGGCCCGGGGCGACAGATCGGCCGGCTCGCCTACCCCTGGGGCGTCGCCGTGGGGCCCGAGAACAACGCCTACGTCGTCGACGCCGGCAACAACCGCATCCAGATCTGGCGCTTGCCGTGATCGATCCAATGCGGCCGTTCCCATGCGTGCACTCAATGACGTTTGTGTGGTATAATGCCCGTATTGCTGGTCAGCCGGGAGATGTGAGATGCGCGCCGTTCGGGTCTATGTGGACACGTCTGTGTTCGGTGGGACACAAGACGATGAATTCGCCGCGTCAAGCCGGCGCTTTTTCGAGCGCGCCCAACGGGGAGACTATCTTGTGGTGGTGTCCCGAGCGCTGATCCGCGAGATCCGTCTTGCGCCACAGCCAGTTCGTGAGATCCTGACAGCTCTCGGGCCCGAAGAGCTGGAGTTCGTTGACATCGACAGTGATGTTGAGTCCCTTGCGGATGCTTACATTGCAGCAGGTGTTGTGGGATCTGGCTCCCGTGGCGACGCCATACACGTCGCCGCAGCGACCGTGGCAGGTGCGGACCTTGTCTTAAGCTGGAACTTCAAGCACATCGTCAATTACGACCGCATTCACAAGTACAACGCTGTCAACCTGCTGAACGGCTATAGGCAGATCGACATTCGCAGCCCGATGGAGCTGACCCATGGCGAGGAAGTCTAAGACATTCGACTGCGTCGAAATGAAGAATCGTATCCAGGCTGAGGTGCTCGCGGAGTACGAGGCCCGAAGGGATGAGTTCGCTTCGTTCGCCGAGTTCCTGAAGTCCACGGAGTCCGATTGGGAGCGGAAGGTGCGCCAGCGAATTCGAGCGACACAGGTGCGGAGATAGGCGTTGCTGACCATGCTTCGCCTCCTCACCGCCAGGAGATGGGGAATGAGCAGGGATGACCCACGCTTCGTGGGTCTCACGGCAGAAGCCCGGAGGCCCCAGTCATGGGCATGAGGGAACGCTCCAGACAGCGGCGGAAGCGGATCGTGGCGCATATCGCGCACAGCCACGAAGAGGCAGAGCAATGGGATCTGGAATACTGGCAGAAGCAGACACCCCAGGAACGTCTCTCCGCCCTGAGGGCCATGCAGAAAGAAGTGGAGAAGATACGGCGCCACAACACATGACTGCCCCGTTCGCGTGCTGCGGGAAGTCAAGAAGCTTCGCAAACGTCGGACGTGATTGGCAAGCAAGGTAGTGTTCCGGGGGAGCCCTGTAGAAAGCCGGCAATACTCGCCGCCCGGGGGCGACTACGTCTTTGAGGCTCCCGTGCAGACGAGGATCGATCGATGACCGTGCTGCTGGTCCTTTTCCGGGTCCTGTGGATTCAGGGGCCCTCTGGACTCCGCGCGTGGATTCGCTCATGGCCCGGCCGGCTCCGGGGCCGCGCGCCCCTCAAAACCGCGGGAATGCCCTGAACAAAGGTGCATGCGGTACGTCGTAAAGGGTAAGATTGGTCCTATGATCGCGACGTATGGCTTTCATTTCGGTCAGCCGTGGTGGCTGGTGACCGCCCTCATCGCCCTGCCGATCGTCTACCTGGCCCGGCGGAGCCTTCAGGCCCTGGGCGGCGTCCGCCGCGTCATGGCGGTCGCCCTGCGGGTCGCGGTCGTGCTCGTCTTGGCGGCTGTGCTCGGCCGGCCGACCGTCACCCGCACCCACGACAAGCTCACGCTCCTGGCGGTCATCGACCGCAGCCAGTCCATCCCGCCGGAGTACTGGGAAGGGAGCGCCGATGCCAACAGCGCACCGTTCCTCACGGTCAACGAGTACCTTACGCGGGCGCTGGCGGGCAAGCCGGCGGGCGATCAGTTGGCGGTGATCGACGTGGCGGAGATGGCCGACATCACGCGCCTGCCGAGCACGGCGGTGGACGTGCCGAAGCGGACGGTGCACCTCACGGGCGACCAGAGCCGCCTGGCCGCGGGGGTGCAGATGGCCCTGGCAATCGCCCCGCCGGACACGTCCGTGCGGATCGTCCTGATCAGCGACGGCAACGAGACGGCGGGAGACCTGAGGGCCGTTGCCCGGGTCGCCGCCGCCAACCGCATCCCCGTCGACGTGCTTCCCCTGCCCTACAGTTACAGGAGGGAGGTCGTCTTCCGCCGAGTGGTCGCGCCCGGTCGGGCGCGAAGCGGACAGACCATCCCCCTGCGATTCATTCTGACCAGCACGCACGAGGCGTCCGGCCGCCTGCTGCTGATGCTCAACCAGGGGGGCCGACAGACCCGGCCGGTGGACCTCGACCCGGACAGCGACGGCGTAACCGCGCCGATCCGCCTGAAAGCCGGCACGAACATGCATACGATCTCCCTGCCGATGGGCACCCAGGGCGTGCACGAGTTCGAGGCGACGTTCGTCCCGGCGGGCGAGGGCGCCGACACGCTGGCGGAGAACAACCAGGCCTCGGCCGTGACGCTCGTGTCCGGGAAGGGCCACGTGCTCGTCGTCTCCGCCGACCCCCGCGAGGCGGCCGCGCTTGCCAACGCGCTGAGAGAGGCGAAGATGGACGTTCGTCCCCTTCCGGCGGGCGAGTTCCCCGCGAGGCTGACCGGGCTGCTCGACGCCGACGCAGTCGTCCTGGTCAACACGCCCAATCACCAGTTTTCCGTCGCCCAGCAGGAGATGATCCGCCGCTACGTCACCGATCTCGGCGGCGGCCTTCTCACCGTGGGCGGACCGGACTTCTACGGCGCCGGCGGCTGGATCGGCTCGCCCGTCGAGAAGATCCTGCCCGTCGACATGGACCCGCCCCAGAAGAAACAGATGCCCAAGGGCGCGCTCGTGCTGATCATGCACGCCTGCGAGATGCCGCGAGGCAACTTCTGGGGCAAGAGAGTGGCCATCGCGGCGGTGAGGGCCCTCAGCCGGCACGATCTGGTCGGCGTGATCGACTTCAGTTGGAACGCCGGCATGAGGAACTGGGTCTACCCGCTCCAGAAGGCCGGCGACAAGAAGGACTGCATCGCGGCGATCAACCAGATGGTGATGGGCGACATGCCGAACTTCGGCCCGCCGGTCGAGGCCGCCTACCAGGCCCTCAAGAACGCCCGCGCCGGCCAGAGACACATCATCATCATCTCCGACGGCGACCCGACGAGACCCACCCCGCAGCAGATCACCAACCTCCGCAAGGAGCGGATCACCGCCAGCGGCGTGGCCGTCTTCCCCCATTCGCCGCAGCAGGTCGCGAGCCTTCAGTGGATCGCCGCCAACACCGGCGGGCGGTTCTACAACGTCAAGGACCCCGCCAAGCTGCCGCAGATCTTCATCAAGGAGGCGCAGGTCGTCCGCCGGTCGCTGATCATCGAGGATCCCTTCGTGCCACGAATTGTCGGAGGGATGAGCGAGGTCCTCCGCGGCCTGCGAAGTGTGCCGGGACTGGACGGTCGCGTGCTGACCGGCCCGAAGCGCGGCCTGAACGAGATCCTGCTGGCCACCACCGACGGCGAGCCGATCCTGGCGACGACGCAGGCGGGCCTCGGGCGGGTGGCGTCGTTCACCAGCAGCACGGACAGCCGATGGGCCTCAAAGTGGCTTCTGTGGAGCGGGTTCAATCGGCTGTGGGAGCAGACGGTCCGGTGGGTGGCCAAGAGCCCGCAGGCCACCGACTGCGAGGCGTTCGCCGACGTGCAGGGGCGCGACGTGACGCTGACGGTCGAGGCGGCTCAGCCGGACGGAAAGTTCATCCAGTTCGCCAACCTGACCGGGCAGGTCATCGCGCCGGACGCGAAGACGACCTCGCCGCTGGACCTTCGGCAGATCGGCCCGGGGCAGTATCGCGCGAACTTCCAGACCGAGGCCGGCGGCAGCTACCTCGTGAACCTGCGATACCGCAAGCCGGGCGCCGGCGAGAAGTTCGCCATGGTCCAGACCGTGGTGAACGTGCCCTTCGCGCCGGAATTCGAGGACCTGACGGACAACGCGGCCCTGCTGCACCAACTGGCCGGGACCACCGGCGGGCGGGTCCTGCCGCCCGGCCCGGAGAAGGCCGATCTGTTCAGCCACGCCGGGCTGACGCCCCCGCGGGCGTCGATGCCGCTGACCAGCCCGCTGTTCATCGCCTGGGTGGTGCTGTTCCTGCTCGACGTGGCGGTCCGCCGGATCGCCGTCGACGTGAAGGCGATCGCCAGGCGCGTCGCGGCAGTTCTGAAGCGTCGCAAGGCCGAACTGCAAAGCGCGACGCTGGCCGCGCTGAAGTCCCGGCGCCAGCGAGTTCAGAAGCGCCTGGCAGGCCGCAAGGACCCCCACGCCAGGCGCCGCTTCGAGGCCGGCGCCGACGCGACGGCAAAGCTGCCGGAGACGGACGTCACCAGGCCCGTCGAGAAACCGCGCCCGCAGCCCAAGGAGCCCGCCGCCCCGGGGGCCCCGGCCGACCAGGAGGCCGAAACGCACGTCAGCCGGCTCCTGGATGCCAAGCGCCGCGCGAAGGAACGTCGCAAGGAAGAGTAAGTCGAATACAACAGCGTTTGCGCGCGTCGCAGTCTATGAGGCGCCGCCCAGGAGACAGCCAAGATGGCCGAAGACCGGAACACAGCCGAAACGCCCCAGAACGTCGAGCAGCTCTGCCGCGACTTCCGGGAGATGTTTCACTCACTGCGGCAGGAGGTCGGCAAGGTGATCGTAGGCCACGACGACGTCGTGGAGAACGTGTTGATCTCGCTGTTCGCCGGCGGGCACGTGCTGCTGGAGGGCGTGCCGGGGCTGGGCAAGACGCTGCTGGTCCGCACGCTCAGCGCGGCGCTGTCGCTGGAGTTTCGGCGAATCCAGTTCACGCCCGACCTCATGCCCGCCGACATCATCGGCACCAACGTCGTGATGGAGGACCAGGCCACCGGCCGGCGGGTCTTCGAGTTCCAGAAGGGCCCGATCTTCGCCCAGATCATCCTGGCCGACGAGATCAACCGCGCGACGCCGAAGACCCAGTCGGCCATGCTCGAGGCCATGCAGGAGCACTCCGTCACCTCCGGCGGCACGCTGTACAGGCTGCCCGAGCCGTTCCTCGTCCTGGCCACCCAGAACCCCATCGAGCAGGAAGGCACGTACCCCCTGCCGGAGGCGCAGTTGGACCGCTTCTTCTTCAAGCTGCTGGTGCTGTACAGCAACCGCCAGGAGCTCGGCGAGATCCTGAACCGCACGACGGCCGGCCGCGACCCACAGGCCAGCGCGATCATCTCCGCCGAGCAGATCCTCCACGCACGCCGGCTCGTGCAGCGCGTGGTGATCGCCGAGCACGTGCAGGACTACGCGATCCGGCTGGTGCTGGCGAGCCACCCGGGCGGCGAGTTCGCGACCGACTCGGTGAACCGGTACGTGCGATACGGCGCCAGCCCCCGCGGCGTGCAGGCCGTCGTGCTGGCCGGAAAGGTCCGCGCCATGCTCGACGAGCGATACCACGTGAGCTTCGACGACCTCGCCAGATCGTACCCGCCGAGCATGCGGCACCGCCTCCTGCTGAACTTCGAAGGCCAGGCCGAAGGGATCGACAACGACGAGATCCTCACAGAGATCCTCGACCAGACACCCACCACCGTGGAGAAGACCGTCAACGTGCCATGAGCCAGCTCCCCGGGACAACCTCGCCGCGCCGGCTGACGGACCTGCTGGACAGCAAGTTCATGGCCCGGCTGGACGCGCTGGACCTGTTCAGCCGGAAGATGCTCCAGGGCAAGCTCCAGGGCGAGCGTCGCAGCAAGAAGCGCGGGGCCGGGGTCGAGTTCGCCGACCACCGCCGGTACGTGGTGGGCGACGACCTCCGCCACATCGACTGGAACATCTTCGGGCGGCTGGACCAGTTGTTCCTGAAGATCTTCCTCGTCGAGCAGGACCTGAGCGTGCAGATCGTGCTGGACGTCAGCGCCTCGACGGACTCCGGCGCCCCCCCGAAGGCCCTGGCCGTCAAGCGGCTCGGGGCGGCCCTGGCGTACGTGGGGCTGGTCAACAACAACCGCGTGACGCTCGCGACGTTCGCCGACGGGCTCGTGGGCCACCTGCCCAACATGCGCGGGCGGAACTACCTCCAGCGAATGGCCGAGTTCCTGCTCGACAGCGACCCCGACGGGCCGAGCCACTTCGAGAAGGCCTGTCGCCAGCTCGCGGCCGGGCGCATCGGCACCGGGCTGATGATCGTAGTGTCCGACTTCCTCTTCAAGGAAGGCTACGAGGACGCGCTTCGCCGCCTGCTCAGCCGGCACTACGACCTGTACGTGATTCAGATGCTCAGCCCGCAGGAGCTGAACCCCGAGTTCACGGGCGATCTGAAGCTGATCGACGTTGAGGACCTGGACGACGCGGAGATCACGGTCTCCTCGGCGCTGCTGGACTATTACCGGAAGAACCTCGCGGCGTACTGCAACGAGCTGAAGGCGTTCTGCCGGCGCCGGGGCGCCACGTACGCGCTGACGAACTCGGGCGAGCCGATCGAGCCGCTCATGCTGAACTACCTCAGGCGAAGAGGGCTCCTGCGATAGAGACGTTTAGCGGCGGGGCTTGGGCCGCGCGTTCCCCGCGCCGCCGAGCGGCGCGGCGAAGCAACCGACTGTCGAGAACGATTACGATCACGAGAAGCTGACGCGACCATGGAATGGATGGCGCCACTGACCGGAGCGATCGCCGCGGCGGCGGCTGTGCCGACGCTGGTCCTGCTGTACTTCCTCAAGCTCAAGAGGCAGGAAGTGCCCGTCAGCTCCACCCTCCTGTGGAAGCGGGCCGTGCAGGACCTCCAGGTCAACGCCCCCTTCCAGCGCCTCCGCAGGAACATCCTGCTCCTGCTCCAGTTGCTCGCCCTTGCGGCGGTGCTGTTTGCCCTGGCCCGGCCGGTCCTCTTCCTGCGGGCCGGGGCCGGCAGGCGATACGTGCTGCTCATCGACCGGTCGGCCAGCATGAGCGCCAACGACGTGAACGGCAAGCCGCGCCTGGAGGAGGCCAGGAAGCAGGCCAAGACGCTGATCGACTCTCTCGGGACCGGCTCGCCGCTGGGCTTCGGGCAGGGAAGCGACGAGGCGATGGTCATCGCCTTCGACCGCCACGCGAAGGTTATGTGCAACTTCACGTCGGACAAGGTCCAGCTTGCCCAGGCGTTGGACGCCATCGAGCCGACGGACGGGGCGACCTCGCTGGCCGAAGCCGTCACCGTGGCCCAGGCATTTGCCCAGTCGGTGGGGGTGGACGAGAACAACCGCTCGGGCACCGAGGCCGCCCAACTGGACCTCTTCAGCGACGGCCTGATCGCGGACCTCTCGGCGGTCTCGACCGGCGCGGACGAGCTGGTCTTCCACAAGGTGGGCGGATCGTCGGACAACGTCGCCGTCACCGCCATGCAGGCTCGCCGCTCGTACGAGCGGGCCGACGAGGTGCACGTGTTCGCCAGCCTCGTCAACTTCGCACGCGAGGCGGTCACGTGCGACGTGCAGCTTTCGGTAAGCGGTTCGGTTCGCGCGGTTCGGCAGGTGCGGATCCCTCCGACGCGGCCGGCGACGGCGAACCAGCCGCAAGCGCTCGGCGCGGTGTCCGTCTCGTTCGTGCTGAGCCATTCCGGCGCGGGCATCGTGTCGGTCCGGCAGCTTCGCGGGGACCTGCTGGCCGCCGACGACGCGGCCTGGACGATCCTCCCGCCGCCGAAGAAGCTCAACGTTCTGCTGGTGACGTCGGGCAACCCGGCGCTGCATTCGGCACTGAAGGCCTGCCCGCTGGCCGGTCTGAAGGTCATCGCCCCCTATGAGTTCGGCGCGCTCACCGCCGACTCGGGTGCCCTGCCGCAGTACGACGTGGTCGTCCTGGACGGGCACGCCCCCGAGAAACTGCCCCGCGGTCGGTACCTCATTTTCGGCGCGGTGCCGGCGGACATCGGCGTCAAGACGGCCGGGGCGCTGACCCGGCAGCTCGCCGTCGACTGGCGAAGCCGCCACCCCGTGCTTCAGTTCGTCAGCCTGGACAATCTCTACGCCTCCCGCGCGGTGCAGATGGAGCTGCCGCGGGACGCAGCCGTGCTGGCCGAATTCGGCGTCTCACCCGCGATGGCGCTCGTCCGCCGGCGAGGCAGCGCGTTCCTGCTGGTCGCCTTCGACGTGATGCAGACGAACTGGCCCTTCGAGCCGGGGTTCGTCATGTTCTGCTACAACGCCACCACGTTCCTGGGCCTGGAGGCGGGCGGGCGGCCAAGGAGCGACTTGAGCGTCGGCGAGGCGATCGCCATCCGCTCGGGCGGGCAGAAGGCCGCCACGGTAACCGCCCCCGACGGCCGGATCGAAACCCTCACCCCCGACGGGTCCGGGACGTTCCGATACCCGCGAACCGACCGCGTGGGCGTCTACCGCCTCGAGATCCCCGACTCTCCGACAGCATACTACGCGGTCAATATCCTCGACGAGCGCGAGAGCAGCATCGCCCCGACGGACGAGATCCTCCTTTCGACCGGAGCGGTCCAGGCCCAGTCCGCCGAGCCGCGCAGGACGAACCAGGAGCTGTGGCCCTGGCTGGCCCTGGCGGCCCTCGCGCTGCTCTGCGTGGAGTGGTTTGTGTATAACTCGAAGGTGCGCTTATGACACGCCGCCGCAAGGCGAGTGGAGCCCCCGGTATGCGAATCGCTGTCTGGAGCCTCGCGTTGGTGCTGATCCTCGCGGCCGGCGCGGTCGGGCAGGACAGCGAGAAGAAGACCATCAACGTCGATTTCACCGTCGGCTGGGGCGGGTGCTATCGCCCGATGGAATGGACGCCCCTGCTGGTTGGCATCACCACGCCGTTCAAGAAACCCCTGGACTGCATCGTGCAGATCACCGCCTCGCAGAACGATCTGAACAACCTCCAGATCTCCCGGCGCGAGGTGCTCATGCCGGGCCGGCCTCGCGAAATCCCGCTGGTGACCAAACTCGCCTTCGCCGCGGACACCTGCACGCTGACCATCCACGGCACCGAAAGCAGCTACTTCTGGAGCAAGGAGTACGAGCTGTGGAGCGGTTCGCCGGGCTCGCGCATGTTGCGGCCCATCGCCGACAAGGACCTCCTGATCGGCGTGTCCGGCCGGCAGGGCTTCGCGGTGATGCAACTGAAGGACTCCAGCGCCTGCCAGTCCCACGGGGAGCGCGGCAACGTTTACGTGCAGTACAAGTTCCAGCGGGTGCTGCCGGCGGACTGGACGGGCTATGCCGCCCTGGATCTGCTGCTGCTGTACGATCTGGAGTGGACCCGGCTCTCGAGACATCAGCGCCGGGCGATCGCGCAGTGGGTCACCAACGGCGGCCGCCTGCTGCTGGTGCTGGGGGCGCACCCTCTTCCGGCCGACCACGAGCTCGCACGCCTCCTGCCCTTTCAGATCGGCCAGGTGGCCGAGGTGAAGCTCCATCCCCGGGACCTGCGCGACTGGGGGTGCCGGAACTGGAAGTCGGAGAAGGTCACGTGCTGGTCGCTGGCGGCCGCCAAGTCCGCACGCGGGTGGAACACGGACGCCGGCAGGGGCTCCGACGTGCTGCGGGCCTGGGGGCCGGCGGGTTTCGGGAAGGTGGGCGTCTGCGCGTTCGACCCTTCGGCAATCGACGACCGGCGCAGCCGCAGCCAAGCCGGTTTCTGGGTGCTCCAGATCAAGCCGCTGCTCGGCGAGCGAAAGCTCCTCCTCACACACAACCCCGGTGATTCGAGCGACAACTGGAGCTACAGGCTCCCGCCCGCGGCGCGTGCCTCCAACGCCGTGCTGGAGCACCTCTACAGCGTTGAGGAGCTTCGCCCGATCCACATCGGCTGGGTCGTGCTCGTGCTGGTAACGCTGGCGCTTCTGATCGGCCCGGTGGATTACCTGGTGCTGAAGAAGCTCGGACGGCTCCCGTTGACCTGGATAACGGCCTCGGCGTGCATTGCGCTGTTCTCGCTGGGGGCCTATTACGGCGTGGAGTATCTCCGGGGCGGCGTGCTCCAGGCGCGGGTGGTCTCCGTGCTGGACGGCGTCGAGGGCGCCGCGTCGGGCTGGGCCACGCGGTACACGGGCATCTTTGCTCCCCACAGCGACGATTACGGCTTCACCGGCCTGGACCGCAGCCAGTGGTGGTCGGGAATGGCCCCGACGCAGGGCGATCATCTCTACCGCTACAGCGGGCGGATCGGCTCGCGGAACCTGTACTGCATGCAGCACATCGACGGCGGCAACCTGCCGCACTCCGTGCCCATCAACATCTGGGCCATGCAGTGCCTGCTGACCGAAGCGCCCCTCGCGAAGATGCCGTTCGGCGCCTCGGTGCGATACGACAAATCGAAGCGCGAATGGACGATTACCGTCAACAACCTCGGCGACGCGCCGATCTCGGGGGGCTACGCCGTGGTCCGGCCCGGCCGGAGCGTTCCCTTCGGCGCCGTGCCGGCCGGGGAAACACTCGAGTTCCGCGGCAGCGAGCAGGCCTGGCGGACATGGGAGTCATACGTCCCGGACGTCCACCGTCACGGCGAGATGGTCGGCAAGGAGGCCACGCGCGTGGTGGGCTACACCGCCTACGCCGCAGAGGGCTCGCGCAAGCGCACGGCGGGGATACTCGACTACCTCCGCAGCGGCGCCGTCGTCGTGTGCGCCGAGTACGACCAGGCGCGCGTGCCTTACGACATCGCCGGGCGAAAGTGCGAGTTCCAGCACAAGCAGCTCGCCCGGCTGGTGGTGTTTCCGAAGTGAAGGAATCCAGAGATGATCGAGACTCACGGCCTGACCAAGTACTACGGTTCGCTCGCGGCCCTGGAGAACCTGGACCTCGTCGTCGAGCAGGGCGACATCTTCGGGTTCATCGGCCCCAACGGGGCCGGCAAGACCACGACGATGCGGATCCTCGCAACGCTGCTGGAGCCGACGCGCGGCTCGGCGGCCGTCAACGGAATGGACGTGTGCAAGCGCGGGCGCGACGTCCGCAAGGTCGTCGGCTACATGCCCGACTTCATGGGCGTCTACGACGACCTGAAGGTCTTCGAGTACCTGGAGTTCTTCGCGGCGGCGTTCGGCCTGCCCAGGGCCAACCGGAAGGCCGTCATCAACGACGTCCTGGAGCTGACCGACCTGACCGTCAAGCGCGCCAGCTCCGTGGACGGGCTCTCGCGGGGCATGCAGCAGCGGCTGCAACTGGCCCGCGTGCTGATCCACGACCCGAAGGTGCTGATCCTGGACGAGCCGGCCAGCGGGCTGGACCCCCGCGCGCGGATCGAGATACGCGAGCTGCTCTGCGAGCTGAAGCGGATGGGCAAGACGATCATGATCTCCAGCCACATCCTCTCGGAGCTGGAGGAGATGTGCGACCACGTGGGGATCATCGAGCACGGGCACCTGGTCTTCAGCGGGACGATGGAGGAGATCCGCTCGCGGATGGGCCTCCACGTGCAGTTCCGCGTGCAGGTCGCCGGCGACGTGCGGCAGGCCGCCGACCTGCTCAGCGCGCTGCCGCAGATCGCCGACGTCCGGACGGCCGAGGGCTACCTGGACGTGACCTTCAAGGACGAGGAGCCCGGCGACGGGCTCATCGCGCGGACGCTCGTGCGGGCCGGCATCGACGTGATCTCCCTCGTGCCCAAGCAACTGAAACTGGACGACGCCTTCCTGCAACTGACGAAGGGGATCGTGCACTGAGCTGCGCTTGACCGGGACAGCGCCCATGGCCGCCGCAAGACCCATATCCCGGATCGTCGCACCGGCCGGCTGGCTGGCCATGCTGCCCGCCAGGCTGGTGGGGCCGATCTTCACCAAGGAGCTGCGCGTCTCCAGCCGCCGGCGGCGGAACTTCGTCCTGCGCTTCGTCTATCTTGCCGTGTTGACCGCGTTCGTGGCGCTCGTGTGGCTGGGGGCGGTGAAGTGGAGCATGTACGGCTCCTACGCCTACCGTATCGCGCACATGGAACAGGCCGGCAGGACGATCATCGCCTCCGTCGTGTGGTTCCAGTTCATCGCCGTGCTGCTGGTCACCGTCATCATGCTCAGCACGTCGATCAGCGAGGAGGTCTATCGCCGCACGCTCGGCGTGCTGATGACCACGCCGATCAACAGCTTCCAGGTGGTGATCGGCAAGCTGCTGAGCAAGGTGCTCCAGTTGATCGTGCTGCTGGCGATGAGCCTGCCGCTGCTGGCGGTCGTCCGCGTCCTGGGGGGCGTGCCGTGGCACTATGTCGTCTCCGGGCTGTGCATCACGCTGACGACGGGCCTCTTCTTCGCCTCGGTGACGATGTTCTTCTCGATTCTCTTCCGGCGGGCGTTCGTGAGCATCCTGCTGACGCTGGGAACGATGGCCGTTCTGTATCTCGGCATTCCGCTGATCGTGGTGCTGATGCTGGTCGCGGCCGACGTGGACTCCCAGAAGACCCTCCAGCCGCTGCTGACGCTCCTGCTGCACTACAATCCGTTCGTTGCGCTGTCCGTGCACACGATCATGATCATCGAGCCGCGCGCACCGACGGGCCTGGGCCTCTTCTACTGGTGGGGAAACTGCCTTGTGTCGCTGGGCCTTTCGGCCGCGGTGCTCGCGGCGTGCGTGGCGATGGTCCGCCGCGTGGCGCTGCGGCAGGCCGCCGGCGCGACGGGCGCCGGGCCGAGCTCGACCGAGGCGATCGCCGCGATCGCCGGCCCGGCGGTGCTTGCCCCCACAGCGGCGTCTCCGGGCGCCGCGCCGGCGCCCCAGGCGGCGGACCCGCCCGCCCCGCCGCCCGGCCGCATCCGACCAATACGCGGCTCGCCCATCATCTGGCGCGAGCTCCGCGCAGCGTGGCTGCGACGCAAGCTCCTGCTGCGAATCCTCCTCGCCGTCGGCGGCGCCCTGCTGCTGCTGATCTACGCGCTCGTGGCGGCCGTCAACGGCGGCTTCGAGGACAACGACGTCCACGCCGTGTTCATCTGCATCTTCACCGTGATCGGTATCCTGACCACGGCCGTGCTGTCGGCCACCAGCATCACGTCCGAGAAAGAGACCAGATCCTGGGAGATCCTCCTCTGCACGCCCTTGAGCAACTGGCACATCCTCCTCGGCAAGACAGTGGGGATCCTGCGCAAGTGCCTGCCGGTGTGGCTCCTGCCGATCGGGCACGCGCTTCTGTTCATGATGATCGGCCTGGTCCACCCGGCGCTGCTGGTCCACCTTTCCCTGATCGTGGTTTCCATTGTGGCCCTCTTCGCCGGCACGGGGCTGTACTTCGGCGCCCGGTTCAAGCGGACCACCACGGCGGTCATCCTGAACGTCACCGTCGGCTTGGCACTCTGGGCGGGCGTACCGCTGCTGATGGCCCTGGCCAGCGAGGCCATGCCTCGAAACCCCCTCCGCAACGACCTGCGTGAGCTGACCGAGTACACCCTCGACGCCAACCCGGTCTATCAGGCCGGGCTCGTCACCGAACGCGTCAGCGGAGAGAACCGGGCCGAGAAACCCCTCAGCCAGTTCCACTACCACTGGGAGGGTGCAGGCACAAGCGACTTCGCCGAAACCACCGCCTACCTGATGCAGTTCGCGGCGGGATACCTGGGGATCGCCCTGTTCTTCGCCTGGCGGGCCAAGTGCAGACTCCGCAGGAAGATCTTCTGAGCCCGCGCCGCCGCGTTGCGTTTCGGCGCGGCCGGCGCCGCCTGTGTTGGCCGCTTAGATGTGGACGACCTCGATTCCCGCGAGCTTGCAGTAGGCCTTGAACGGCCGCTCCAGGTCGCCGTAGATGAACAGTTGGTGGAAGCCCTTCGTCTCGCCGGAATCGTCCACGCCGTCGAGCTCGATCTCGACGGCCGTCCGGCAGCAGCCCGCGGGAGGCTGGGCGATGTTCGCCCGCACCCGCCCCGTGCCGAGGATGATGGACTTCGGCCCGACGAACTTCATGACGGTGACCTTCTGGCCGACGCGCCAGAGCACCTGTAGGGCAACGCCGGTGCGGGTGTGGTAGCTGCGGAGGATGAAGGGCGCCCGTTTGGGCTTGTCGAACCCGTCGAGTTTCGTGGCGGACGTGCAATGGGCGCCCATCAGCGTGTTGTTGACGGTGTTGGGGGCGGGGTCCTGCATGAAGCCGGGGCGCTCGAACAGCGAATGCGTCAGGAGCATGCTGATGGCGGCGTTCCAGTCGGCCTCGCAGGCCGCGACGATGCCCTCGTCCAGCAGGCGCGAGAACGCCATGCAGGGCGGCTGGATCGTGCCGCGAACAATCGGCGGAATGCAGTCCATCGAGAAGCCCTGGCAGTTCTCGGCGGCCATCAGCCGCCGGCAGACAAAGTAGTTCTTCGCCGCGTCGAGGATCTCGCCCTTCTTCGGCTCGATGATCTTCTTGGCGTGCTTCTCGTAGAAATCGGCCACGGCCCGCACCTCGTCGGTCGCCTCGACCTTCTTGAACTCCTCCGGGAAGCGGCTGCTCGGGATGTAGTGCAGCGTCGTGCCGATGAGGTCCAGCTTCCTGTCGGCGGTCTTGTTGCCCTTGACGATGCAGATTCGCGCGTCCTTCATCCGCCGGATCGTCTCCAGCATCCGCAGGCCGAACGCCGGCCAGTGGACGTCCTGCGTGGCGGCTACGAAGGTTCCCGCCGCCTGCCGGGCCACCTTCAGGTGCTGGGTGAAGGAGCTTCCCATCGGGCTGTAGACGATCGCGGGTACCTCGCCGCGCTTGGCGACAATGTGGTTGACGAGATTCCAGCGGAAGAGCTCCATGGCCGTGATGAACAGGCCGTCGGGCGGCGCCTTCCTGAGCTTCTCGAGATAAGCGTCGATGGCGCGGGTGCTGTCCAGCGGCTCGTGCCTGACCTCAAGCTGAACGCCCAGCCGCTTGGCGGCGTCCGTGAGGACCTTCGTGTGTTGCGCCTGGCCGGCCTTGATGTCGTACTGGTAGCCCGGCCAGCTCACGACCGGGCGCTCGCCGCGGCGCTCGGGATCCGACGTCCCGGGACGAATGAAGACCACGTGAACGGTGCATTTGCCGGCGGGTTTGGGCTCGGCGGCGATGAGCGACGAGGCGAAATCGAGGAGGCCCGTTTCCGCGGCTGCCGCGGTCGCCGCCATCGCGCCGGCACCTTGCAGGAAGTATCGGCGAGACACAAGCAGTGGACAGCTCGACGCGGCACACGGTTTCTCGGCGTTCATGGCGTTCCTTCCTGCGCGTTAACGTTGGGCGGGTGAAGCGAACCATCGTCCGCTGGCGGGCGGTCGCGCGCGGTCATTCCCGGGCCGGCGCCAGCTTGGCGAGCATCTTCCGGGCCTCGGCCGCCTGCGGCGTGTCGGGGTACTCGCGGATGATCTCTCGCAGGACGCCCCCGGCCTTGTCGGGCAGCTTGTTGGCTGCGTACATCCTGGCGAGCTTGAGGCGGGAGGCCGCGGCATCGCCGGGACCCGCCGCCGGCTTTGGCTTCGGCCTCGGCTTGGCGGGTGGAACCGGCACGTTCGGCCTGTAATCCGGGTCCACCTCGTGGAGGGCGGAGATGTTGGCGGCCGTCACCAGCGGCATGCCGGCCCGAGCGCCCGTCATCATGCCGGCAATGAGGCATCGCTGCCCCTTGAAGGCGAACGTCCTGCGCTTGCAGACGACGGCTGCGTACTGCCGGGCCCTATAGAGGCGCACGAGGAAGAACGACGCCTTGGGGGCATAGCGAACGTCGGCAACCTCTCCGACAAAGACGGCGGGATGAACGCCCGGGGAGGCGGCCGCCGTCTGGAAGAGCACGGTGCACTTGGCGGCATAGTCGGCATGATCGAAGGCCGCCTCCTCCAGCACGTTGCACCCGCGCTGCCAGACGGCCGGGGCGCTCTTGCGCTCCAGGGCGAGCAACAGCCGCGCCAGCTCGCCCAACCGCCCGTGGAGCGCGGGCACGTCCCGGGTGACGCCGCTGCCGTCCGGCCCCGAACGCGTGTACGTGCGCGAACCGTCGCGGTACGTCTCATGGACGCCACCGCACTCGGTGCAGGGCACGAGCGAACGAATGGGCCCCCACTGGGTCACTTCCCGATAGCCCGACTTCCTGGTGTACTTGCCCGAGGGTATCATGACCCGTTCCCTGACCGTCCGATAGCCCATCTTCGCGCCGACGACCTTTCCGGTTCCGCGGCACCGGGAACAGTACAGAGCCGCCTTTGCACTCGCGGCGGCCTTCAGCACGGCCTCGGGCGCCGCGGGGGTATCGGCGGCGTATGCCCCGGCCTTCTGGAATTGCGCGAAGACCTTCCGCGCCGCCGCCGGGGGCTCGTCGAACGCCGGCGCCGTCGTCGCGGGGTATACGCGTGAGCTCGCTTCGCCGGGGCGGGCCGACTGCCCGGCGGCAGCGGCCGGGAAGCTCGCCAGCAGAAGCAGCATGCCCACGTTTCCAGACATCACCACGTGTTCTTCCGGGCTTGCGTCCCCTGCCGCCCGACCGAACCGACCCCCCGTCACCCGCCGGCCAGGCAGCCTGTCTCAATGATACGCGCTCTGCGTGGCTTGTCAAGTTCGGCAAACAGCGCGTGCTCGGCCGCCTCCCGCCCGCGCGAGGCCGGGCGCTCAGAGGTTCGAGCGGAGCGTCCGAAGGAACATCATCTCCGACTTCGTGTGGGTCTTGCCCCGGCGACGGATGATCGCGATCCTCCGCACCCAGCAAGTGGGATCGCGAAACGGCACGATACAGAGGTGCCCGGCGGCGACCTCCCGCTCGACGTTGTTCCGAGGCAGAATGCTCAGCCCCGCCCCCACCTCAACGGCCCGTTTCAGCGTCTCGTTGTTGTCGAACTCCATGGCGATGTCCACCGCGACACGATATCGCTTCAGAACGCGATCAATGTGTCGCCGCGTCGGGACGTTCGCCTCGAAGGCCACGAATCGTTCGCCCTTCAGAACGGCCGGGTCGATCTCCTTTCGCCTCGCCAGGCGATGATCCGGCGAGCAGACCATCACCAGGGACTCCGAGGCGAACTGGATGATATCGATGGAGCGGTGCTTTTCCGGGAAGGCCAGGATCCCCATGTCCATGTCGCCGTCGAGCACGGCCGCGGTGATGCGGTTCCAGCGGTCGTATTCCACGTTGAGGTCCACTTCGGGATGTGCCCTGAGGAACTCCCGGACGTAGGGCTCCAGCAGGTAGAAGCCGACGGAGTAGATCGTTCCCACGCGCAGGACGGGCCTGATCAGTTCCTCCAGGGCATTCACCTCCTTGACCATCTGCTCATACCGCCGCAGGATGTCCCTGACTCCCCGGTGGAAGGCCTCGCCGGCATCCGTCGGGGCGGCGAACCCGCCGGCGCGGGTCAGCAGCCGCATGCCCATCTCCCGCTCCAGGGCGGCCATCTGCTGCGAGACGGCCGGCTGCGAAATGCCGTTGGCCGCCGCCGCCTTGGAGAAACTCCCCGTGTCCACCACGTCACAGAACGTCTTCATCACGCTGGTATTCATCGCAACCGCCATCCAGAGGGATGCAGGGGTATAAGGGCCCTTGTCGGCGTATATTAGTTATTTTAATTAGGCGGATGTGCCTCTTTATATTCTAATACTAATACTTACTCGTGCGGCCTATGGTACAGGCGATCCGCTTTCAGAGGAAGGAGAAGTTCCATGCCGAGTCAGTTTGTGGACGACATCATGGGATTGGTGACCTCTCGGAACCCGGGGGAACGTGAATTCCATCAAGCGGTGCTCGAGGTGGTGGAATCGATCGAGCCGGTGATCGCCAAGCACCCCGAGCTCACGAAGGCGAAGATCGTTCAGCGGATCGTCGAGCCGGACCGGCAGATCATGTTCCGCGTGCCGTGGGTGGACGACAGGGGCGAGGTGCACGTCAACCGTGGGTTTCGCGTTCAGTTCAACAACGCCATCGGCCCGTACAAGGGCGGCCTGCGGTTCCACCCCTCGGTGTACCTGGGCATCATCAAGTTCCTCGGATTCGAGCAGATCTTCAAGAACGCCCTGACGACCACCCCCATCGGCGGCGCCAAGGGCGGGGCCAACTTCGACCCGAAGGGCAAGAGCGACAACGAGGTCATGAGCTTCTGCCAGGCCTTCATGCGGGAGCTGTTCCGCCACATCGGTCCGGACGTCGACGTGCCGGCCGGCGACATCGGCGTCGGCGGACGCGAGATCGGCTACCTGTTCGGCATGTACAAGAAGCTCGTCAACACCTTCACCGGCGTGCTGACGGGCAAGGGGCCGCAGTGGGGCGGCTCGCTGGTGAGAACGGAGGCCACCGGGTACGGCCTGACGTACATCGTCACGCGCGCGATGGAGGATCGCGGCACCGACTGGAAGGGCAAGAGGGTCGTCATTTCCGGCAGCGGCAACGTGGCGATCTATGCGACCGAGAAGGTCCAGCAGCTCGGCGCCAAGGTCATCGCCCTCTCCGACAGCAACGGCTACGTCGTGGACGAGGAAGGCATCAAGCTCGAGACGGTAAAGCGGATCAAGGAGGTCGAGCGGGGCAGGATCAGGGAATACGCCGACGAGCACGCCTCCGCCCGGTACACCCAGGGCTGGCAGGGCATCTGGGCCGTCCCGTGCGACGTGGCGCTGCCGAGCGCAACGCAGAACGAGATCGACGCGGCCGCGGCCGAGACGCTGGTGACCAACGGCTGCATCGCCGTCGGAGAAGGCGCCAACATGCCCTCGACGCCCGAGGCGATCGAGGTCTTCCACGACGCCGGCGTGTCGTTCGTGCCGGCCAAGGCGGCCAACGCCGGCGGCGTCGCAACCAGCGCCCTGGAGATGTCCCAGAACTCCATGAGGCTGAACTGGACGTTCGAGGAGATCGACGCCCGCCTCAAGCAGATCATGAATGCCGTTTACGATCAGTGCGTCGAGGCCGCCGAAGCCTACGGCGCCAAGGGCAACCTGGTGGCCGGCGCCAACATCGCGGGCTTCCTGAAGGTCGCCAAGGCCATGATGGCCCACGGAGTCGTCTAAGCGGCTCCCGAGGCGCGAGATCGGCCGTGGCGAGCGCGGCGGGGCTGAATCCCTTCGCATATCCGCGCGGGTTGTGGTATTCTGACGTCTGCGCCGCTCCGCGCGGACGGATCGGGCGTATTGGGAAGGACGACACATGCGTTTCACGAAGATGCACGGCCTGGGCAATGACTACGTGTACGTGGACTGCTTCTCCGAGCGCGTGGACGATCCGGCCGCCACGGCCGTGGCCGTCAGCGACCGCCACTTCGGCATCGGCGCCGACGGGCTGATCCTGATCATGCCCAGCGAGGCGGCCGACGTGCGCATGCGCATGTTCAACGCCGACGGCGGCGAGGCCCAGATGTGCGGCAACGGCATCCGCTGCGTGGCGAAGTACGCCTACGACCACGGCCGGACGAAGGCCAACCCGATGGCCGTCGAAACCGCCGCGGGGATCAAGGAGATCCTCCTCAAGATCGGCGCCGACGACAAGGTCCGCGCCGCCACCGTCGACATGGGCGCGCCGATCCTCAAGGCCGAGGAGATCCCCGTCAAAGTGCCGCAGGAACAGGCCATCGACGTGGCCTTCCGCACCTCCGAGCGGGCGTTCCAGATGACGTGCGTGTCCATGGGAAACCCCCACGCCGTCATCTTCGTCGATGACGTCCACGCCGTGCCTCTGGAGTCGATCGGGCCGGAGATCGAGCACCACGCGCTGTTCCCCCAGCGCACGAACGCGCACTTCGTCGAGGTCCATTCGCCCGTCGAGGTCACCGTGCGCACGTGGGAGCGGGGCAGCGGGATCACGCTGGCCTGCGGCACGGGCGCCTCGGCGGTGTGCGTGGTTGGCGCGATCACCGGGCGAACCGGGCGCGAGATCACCGCCCACCTGCCCGGCGGCGACCTCAAGCTCCATTGGCGCGAGGACGACGACCACGTCCTCATGACCGGACCGGCCACCGAGGTCTTCACCGGAGAGTGGCTCGGTTAAGCGGCCTGAATAACTCCGCGCGCCGACGCGTCCATTCGTGGGAACCGTCACCGGCGCCACGAGGAGACAGCCATGGACTCACTGTTCTGGGATTTCCCAGCGGTCGCGCTGCCCCGCGCCGGCAGCGCGGGCGAAGGCGCGGCCGCGGCAATCGACAGACAGCACGCCGAGCGAGCCGCCCGGCAGGTCGAGGGGTACGAGGAGCGACTGGACAAGCTTACCCTCGTCTGCATGGCCCTCTGGTCGCTCCTGAAGGAGAAGACCGAGCTCGCCGAGGAGGACCTGCTCGAGCGCGTCCGCCAGATCGACCTGACGGACGGCAAGGAGGACGGCAAGGCGAAGAAGCAGATCGCCAAGTGCCCCCAGTGCGGCCGCACGATGTCCCCCCGCCACGGCCGCTGCCTCTACTGCGGTGCACGGAACCTGGAATACTCCGCCTTCGACGCCGTGCGATAAGGTCGCCTGCCACGTAACGGGGGATTCGTCTATAATGGGGCGTCCGCCCCGGGAGGACGCGGTCGACAGGCCGGTCCGGGGCCGTGTTTCGCTTCGGTCGGAAAGGTGCGTCAGATGCCGTTTCCAAGAACAGAAATCGAGGGCATCTCCCTGCCGCGGATGCTGCCGGGCATCAACTGGTTCATGGGCTACAGCCACCAGACCAGCGCAAGGGACAACTTCCTCAAGAGATACCAGACCCGCAAGCGGATCGCCGACATCCTGGCGGTCTTCGTCGCGGCCGGAATCGACGCCGTCTACGGCGTGGTGGACGAGTGGACCAAGCTGCTGGACGCCATCAAGGACGTCGAGGACCGCACCGGCAGGAAGATCACCACGCTGGCCGTCCCGACACTCGAGGTGGGCGACTCGCAGGAAGACCTCGACGCCAACGCCCGGATCCTCGACAGCCACGCCGCCATCGGGGCGACGTTCGTCCTGCCGCACCAGGCGTGCACCGACGCCCTGCTGGACCGGCGGGAGCGGCGAATCCGCAACATGGACCTCTACTGCAAGATGATCCGCGAGCGGGGGATGATTCCGGGGCTGTCCACGCACATGCCCGAAACGGTCGTCTACGCCGACGAGACCGACCTCGACGTCGCGACGTACATCCAGCTCTACAACGCCAGGGGCTTCCTCATGCAGATCGAGGTGGACTGGGTTTACCGGTCGATCCAGAACGCCAGGAAGCCGGTCATCTGCATCAAGCCCATGGCCGCCGGGCGGCTGGAGCCGCTGGTCGGACTGGCCTTCGTCTGGGCCACCATCCGCGACCGCGACATGGTATGCGTCGGCACGATGACCCCCGACGAGGCCAGCGAGCTGATCGAGCTGTCCCTGTCGCTGCTGGAGAAGCGCGCCCCCCAGCTCGATCTCCAGAGGACGCGGTCCAAGTCATCGGTGGAGAAGCGGCCGTAGCTTCCGCCGCTGCGCCTTGCCCGGCGTTCGCCGTGGCAGTAAGCTCCGGCCAAGGGCCCGCGAAGGAGCAGCCCATTGAAGCTCAGTGTCGCATACTCTCCCTGCCCCAACGACACGTTCATGTTTCACGACGTGGCCACGGGCAGGCTGCAACTGCCGGGAGTGGACGTCGAGATCCACCTGCACGACGTGGAGACGCTCAACCGGATGGCGCTGGAGGCGGCCTTCGACGTCACGAAGCTGTCCTTCCACGCGTACCTGCTGGTGCGCGGGGAGTACAGGATGCTGAGCGTCGGCGCGGCGCTGGGCTACGGCTGCGGGCCGGTCATCGTCGCCAGGGAGGACATCGGGCCCGCCGACCTGCCGCGGTGCCGCCTGGCCGTTCCCGGCGAGCTGACGACGGCCCATCTGCTGCTGCGGCTCTGGGCGCCGCAGGCCGCCAACAAGGTCTTCGCGCGGTACGATCGTATCATGGACCTGGTGGCCAGCGGCGAGGTGGACGCGGGAGTGATCATCCACGAGGGGCGATTCGTCTTCCGGCAGGCCGGCCTTCGCCTGCTGGTGGATCTCGGCCAATGGTGGCAGGAGCGGACCTCTCTGCCGATCCCCCTGGGCTGCATCGCCGCTCGCAGGTCTCTGGGCGAGCAGACCGCGCGCGACTTCGAGGCCCTGCTGCGGAAGGCCATCCGGAATTCCCTTGCCCACCCCGAGCGAACGCGCGATTACGTCAGGCGGCACGCCCGGGAGATGGACGAAGCCGTGCTGGCCGAGCACATTCGAACGTTCGTCAACGACTTCAGTCTGGACCTCGGCGACGAGGGCACGAGGGCCATCGAGAGACTCCATGAACTGGCCAGGGGGGCGGGGATCATCGAATGATCGGCCTGGTCCTGGCGACCGCGGAGGAGGCCCAGCCGCTGCTTGCGGCCCTTGCGGCCGCCAAGGTCGCCGATGAGCCCTTCGAGACGCATTGCTTTCCCGCCGCGGCTGGGCGGCCGCAGGGAGTCGTCGTCATCAGCGGAATCGGCAAGGACGCCGCCACCGAGGCCACCGAGTACCTCATCGTCCGTTACGAACCGACGATCGTGATCAACGTGGGCATCTGCGGCGCGCTCTCGGACAAGCTCGACGGCGGAGCCGTGCTGAGGATCACGGCCGTCCTGGACGCGGACCGGGCGTTGGCCGGCGGGGGCGGTCGACCGATCGCCTGCGACGACGGCGCGTGGAGCGCCCTGCCGCCGGCACGACTGACGAGCGTGCAGGAGGCGGTGTTTCAGGAAGACCGGCGTTCCGGGCTCGCAGAGGTCGCGGACGTGGTGGACATGGAGGGCCTCGCCGTCGCGATCGTCTGCGGGCGGCACAACGTGCCCGTGTGCATGATCAAGGGCGTGAGCGATTCCGCCGACCACGCCGGGAAAGCGGACATCAGGAGGAACATCGAGCGCGTGTCGAGCCGCCTGGCGGAGGTCGTCGCTGCCGGCCTGGGCCGCCTCGCCCCGCCCGGCGGGACGATGCTCACCAGGGTGGCGAGATTCATCAAGATCGAGCACAGCCTCTTCAGCCTGCCGCTGCTGTTCGCCGGCGCGTGGCTCGGGGCCCGAGGCGCCTGGCCGCCGGTGTGGGTGCTCGTGCTGATCGCCCTGGCGGGCGTGGGGGCAAGAGCGCTGGGGATGGCGATGAACCGCATTCTCGACCGCCGCCTCGACGCCCTGAACAAGCGCACGGCCGACCGCGAGCTGCCCAGCGGGCGGATGTCCCTCGCCGCCGCCTGCGGCGTGGCCGGGGCGGGGCTGGGCGCATACCTGCTGGCCTGCGCAGGCCTCGGCCCGATTTGCCTGATGCTCTCGCCCGTCCCGGCCGTGCCGCTGGTGACGTACTCCCTGCTGAAACGCTTCACCAGTCTCTGTCACTTCGGCATCGGGCTGTGCATGTGCATGGCGCCGCTGGGGGCCTTTGTGGCGGCGTCGGGCCACCTGGCGTTCGGGGGCCCCGTCCTCCTGCTGGCGCTGTTCGCCTTCTGCTGGATCAGCGGGTTCGACATCATCTACGGGCTGCTCGACATCGAATCCGACAGGGCCACGGGCGTCCGGAGCATTCCCGCGGCGCTGGGCAGCGGCGGTGCGCAGGTGGTCGCGGCGGCGGTGCATCTCGTGGCCGTTGCGGCCGCCGTGGGGCTCTGGCGGCTCGTCGGGAGCGGCGTGCTGTCCGGCCTCGCCCTGCTCGTGGCGATCATCGGCTTCGCGGCCGCGTACTGGCAGCGACTGCCGGTCCGGGTGCGCTTCTTTCCGACCTCCGCGATAGCCGGCATCGCCGCCTCGATGATCCCCCTGTTGGGAGAACTGGGATGAACCTGGTCGTTGCTGTCACCGGCGCCACCGGCGCCCACGCGGCGGAGCTGCTGATCGACAGGTCGCCCTGGCCGGTCGCACTGATCGGCAGCGATTGGGGCAAGGACGTCTGCCGCCGGGAGTGCGGGTCCTTCGACGAACTGGCCCGGCGGGCGAGCAGCGTCCTCGACGACGGGGACCTCTCGGCTGCGATCGCGTCCGGATCGGTCCCGACGGCGGGCATGGTCATCCTGCCCTGCTCGACGGACACGTTGGGGAAGGTCGCGGGCGGCATCGCCGATTCGCTCATCACGCGTGCCGCCCACTGCCACCTCAAGGAGCGCCGCCGGCTCGTGCTCTGCGTTCGCGAGTCGCCCTGGACGCTGATCGACCTGGACAACGCCCGCAGGGTCGCCGCGGCCGGGGGAATCATCATGCCCCTCTCGCCGCCGTACTACATGGTCGCCGGCAAGACGCCCGACGCCGTCACGATGACCGACCTGCTCGGGGCGTTCGTGGATCGCGTGCTGGCCGTGCTCGGCCACCCGGCCGGCAGCGACTGGGAGACGGTCTCGTGAGCTTCGCCGATCTGCGCTCGTTCCTGCGTCACCTGGAGGCGGCCGGCGACCTCGCGCGCATCGGCAGGGAAGTCGACCCGGATCAGGAGGTGACGATCATCCAGCACCGCGTCCTGGCCGCCGGCGGGCCGGCGCTGCTGTTTGAGCGGGTCAAGGGCTCGCCGTATCGTCTGGTGACGAACCTGTTCGGCACGCGGAGGCGTGTGGAGGCGGCGTTCGGCCGCCCGGGCGCGGAGATCGGCGAGCAGATCGCCGGTGCAGCCGAACGGCTCCTGCCGCCGGCGCTCTCGGGCCTGTGGGCTGCGCGGAGCGAGTTGAGGCGGGTGCTCTCGGCGAGATTGCGAACGGTTCGCTCCGGGCCCGTCCTGGAGGAGTGCTTCGAGCCCCCGCGGCTGGATCGCCTCGGCTGCCTGAAGTGCTGGCCGCTCGACGGCGGGCCGTTCTTCACGCTGCCGCTCGTGCACACCGTCGATCCCGTCACGGGCGCGGGCAATCTGGGGATCTACCGTCTCCAGCGGTTCGACGCCGCCAGCACCGGAATGCACTGGCAGATCGAGAAAGGCGGGGCCTATCACTTCCGGAAGGCGTGCGAGCTTGGCCGGCCCCTGCCGGTCAGCGTGTTTCTCGGCGGCCCGCCGGCCCTGACACTGGCGGCCGTCGCGCCCCTGCCGGAGGGCGTGGACGAGCGGCTGCTGGCGGCGCTGATCATGGGCCGGCCGCTCGACGTGATCGACCGCCCCACCACGGGCCACCGCATCCCCGCCGCCGCCGAGCTCGTCCTCGAAGGCAGCGTGACCGACGGCGATCTCCGCAGGGAAGGGCCCTTCGGCGACCACCTGGGGCATTACTCCTACAGCGCGGAGTTCCCGGTCTTCCGCGTCGATCGCCTGCTGGGGCGCAGGGACGCGATCTACCCGGCGACCGTGGTCGGCAAGCCCCCGCAGGAGGACTACTACATCGGCGAGGCGCTCCAGGAGATGACGCTTCCGGTGCTGAAGATGCTCCGCCCGGGCCTCAGCGACCTGTGGGCCTATCCCGAGACCGGCTTTCACCCCCTCGCCGTCGCGGCGGTGCAGCAGCGATACGCCCGCGAGGCCCTCAAGCACGCCCTCGGCGTGCTGGGGAGCGGGCAGCTCTCGCTGACGAAGGTGCTGATCGTCGTGGACCACGACGTCGACGTGCGGGACTTCGCGGCCGTCAGCCGGGCGCTGTGGCGCAACCTCGACCCCGCGGACGGCCTGCACCTGCTGGCACCCACCGCCCAGGACACGCTGGACTTCACCGGCCCGGCGATGAACACCGGCAGCAGGTTGATCCTGCTGGCCACGAGCAGATCCCGGGGCCCCCTCAGGGGCGAGCCGCCCGGGGATCCCCCGCCGCCGGCGGATGTTCACGGGGACATCCTCGCCCTGGCCCGCCTGGGCGAGGCGGTGCTCATTGCGCAAGTGCGAGAGGAATGCGACCGCGGCGCGGTTCGGCGGGCCCTCGCGGTGCATCCGGTCACGGGCGGGTATCTCTTTCACGTCCTGCTCTGGCCGGACGTGCCGTTGGACGATCCGCGGCTGATCCTCTGGGGCTGGTTCACGCGATTCGATCCGCTGGCGGACCTTCACCCGGCCCGGCGGCAGTTGCGGGGCAACCGGGTGGTCCTGCACGCACCGATCGCGATTGACGCCACGTGGAAGCCCGGTTACCGCAAGCCGGTCGCCTTCGACGCCGACCGCGAGCGCCGGGTGGATCGCGACTGGGACGCCTACGGCATACGCCTCGAGGGCCGGCGGAGATGACCGGCCCCGGCGTGCGCGACAGCCTGATGTCGGCCGAGGACAACCGGCGGATGTTCGACCGCATCGCCCGGCGGTACGACCTGATGAACAGGCTCCTGTCGCTTGGGCTCGATCGCCGCTGGCGGCGGAAGGCCGTGTCGCTCCTGCGGCCGCGTGGGGGCCGGCGCTATCTCGACATCGGCTGCGGCACGGGCGACATGGCGATCGAGGTCCTTCGCCAGTGCCCCGAGGCGACGGTCGTGGGCATCGATCCGGCCGGCCGGATGCTGGACATCGCCGCGGAGAGGGTGAGGAAGGCCGCCCTGACGGGCTCCATCCGGCTCCAGGCCGGCGACGCCACCGAGCTGGCCTTCGAAGACGGCTCGTTCTCGGGCATCGTCACGGCCTTCTGCATGCGCAACGTAACGCGGCGGGCCCGCGCGATCCGGCAGATGCGGCGCGTCCTCGCGCCCGGCGGGCGGGCGGTCATCCTGGAGCTGACCATTCCGCACAATCGCATCCTTCGCCTGGGGCACAGGCTCCACACCGCCTGGCTGGTGCCGCTGGCCGGGCGGCTCATCGCGCGCAATCCCGATGCGTACCGATACCTTGTCGATTCGGTCAGGCATTTCCGCCGCCCGGAGGAGCTGCTGGCGACGATGGCCGAGGCGGGCTTCTCTGATCCCTGCCACGTCGCCCTTCTCGGGGGCACGGTGACGATCTTCGTCGGCCGCGCCGAGTAGTCATCCCCCGCGGGCCCAGCGTGTTGTTCCTGAAGTGGCATTGCATCTGTGGTAAACTGCCCGTTTACGGTTGCCGTGGCGGACGGCCTCCGCCGTGTCGAAGAACGCCGCCGGGCGGCACAGAGCATGAGCGACAGCAGCTCCGACAATTACGTCTTCGCGGCCGTGCCCTACGCCAACGCCGTGCCGCTGGCGCACTTCCTCAGCGAGGTGCACGCGGGCGTGCGGGTGACGTATGCGCCCCCGTCGCAGCTCGCGGGGAAGCTGGTCCGCGGCAAGGCCGACGCCGCGCTGGTCCCCGTGGCCGACTACGTCAGCGTGCCGGGGCTGAAGATGATCGACGGGCTGGGCATCTGCGCCGACGGGGACGTTCAGAGCGTGCTGCTCAAATGCCGCCGTCCGATCCGGGAGGTGCGGCTCGTCGGCCTGGACCCGGCCTCGCGAACCTCCAACGCGCTGGCCCGGATTCTCCTGGAAGACCATTTCGGCCTGTCGATACGGATGAAGCACTGCTCGCCCGGGGAGCCGGCGGACGCGGCGGTCATGATCGGCGATCGTGCCCTGTGCGCCCCGCCGGCGGCATGCGGGGATTACGACCTCGGGGGCCTGTGGAAGGCGATGACCGGCCTGCCGTTCGTCTTCGCGGTGTGGGCATACCGCGAGGATCACCCCGATCCACGGGAGCTCTCGCGGATCGCCCACGCCGCCAAGGACGCCGGCGTCGCCGCCCTGACGGAACTGGCCGGGCTCTGCGCCGCCAGGCTCTCCCTGCCCGTGGAGCGCTGTTACGAGTACCTCACGTCGGCCGTTCACTACGACCTCGGCCCCGGGGAAAGCGAAGCGATGCGGCTGTTCGAGGAACTGCTCAAGGGACGGGACCACCCCCCGCCCTCAGACGAGGCCCCCGCCGGGCCGCCGTGAGCAAGGAGGCGCCGCCGGATGGCCCGCCCGATCGCGACAGACAAGCTTCCCAGCGGAAAGGAGACGAGGATCTCCGCCGAAGAGGCCCTTTGCCTGCTGCGTGACGCCGGCACGGCCGAGCTGATGCACCGGGCCGACGAGCTCCGCCGCCGACTCCACGGCCGGAAGACCTGTTTCGTCCACAGCCTGAACATCAACCCCACGAACGTCTGCGAGAATCGCTGCGAGCTCTGCGCGTACTGGCGCCAGCCGGATGCCGAGGACGCGTTCGTCCTGAGCCTCGAGGAGGCCCGCGAGCGCATCGAGGCCGCGCGAGATTGGGGACTGACCGACGTGCACATCGTCGGCGGCGTGACGGCTGAGCTGGACCTGGCGTACTTCGAGTCGCTGATCGGCACGGCCAGGCGGGTCCTGCCGTCGGTGCTCGTTCAGGGGATGACGGCCGTCGAAATCCACTGCCTGGCGATGCGCGCAGGCGTCACCGTCGGCGAGGCGCTGGGCCGCCTCAAGGGTGCCGGCATGGGGGCGATCTCCGGTGGAGGCGCCGAGATCTTCGCTGCCGGCGTCCGCGAGCGGATCTGCCCGCGGAAGATCACGGCCGCCCAGTGGCTCAGCGTCCACGAGCAGGCACACGCCATCGGCCTGCCGACCAACGCGACCATGCTCTTCGGGCACATCGAGGGCCCCGAGGACATCGTCGATCATCTCAGGCGTCTGCGGGACCTCCAGGACCGCACGGGAGGTTTCCAGGCCTTCATTCCCTTGCCGTTCCACCCGGCCGGTACGCGCCTGCCCGTCGATCGCGGCCCGGGCGGGCACACCATCGCCCGCGTCGTCGCGCTGGGGCGGATCTTCCTCGACAACTTCCCCCACGTGCGCGTGCTGGCGAACTACATGGACCGCAAGCTACTGGAGGTCCTCACGCACGGCGGGGCCGACGACGTCGGCGGCACGAGCCTGAACGAGCGCATCGCCCGGGCGGCCGGGGCGCCGGACAGCCACACGTTCACGTCCATTCAAGAGATAACCGCGCTCATCGAGGACCTGTCTCTCGAGCCGGTCCTCACGAACAGCGCCTATGAAGGTGTCCCGCCCGCATCGACCGCTGACCGCGAAGCCTTCAGCGGCGGCCCGCGCCGCGATCGGCGTCTCGCGGGAGCGCTGGCCGCGGCGGAGGAAGACCGGCGCCTCTCCGCCGAGCAGGCGGCGACGCTCCACGACGAAGCGCCTCTCCAACTGCTCGGCAAGCTCGCCCATCGGCGACGCCTCGATGTCGTGCCCGGACGCACCGCCACGTTTGTCATGGACCGCAACATCTCGATCACGAACGTCTGCGAGTCGGGCTGCAAGTTCTGCGCGTTTTACGTTGTCCCGGGCTCGCCGAACGCCTTCGCCCTGTCCATCCAGGAGATCGTCGAGAAGGTCCGCCAGGCCGAGGAGCTCGGGGCAACCCAGATCCTGCTTCAGGGCGGGCTGAGCCCGGAGCTGGACCTGGCCTTCTACGAGGAGATGCTCTCCGCCGTCAAGGCGGCCTCCGGCGTCTGGGTGCACTCGCTGTCGCCGCCGGAGGTCGCGTACCTGGCGCGTCGATCGGGCCTTCCGATCAAGCAGACCTTGCAGCGCCTCCGGAGCGCCGGGCTGGACTCCCTGCCCGGCGGCGGCGCGGAGATCCTCGTCGACGACGTCCGCCGCCGAGTCAGCCCGCACAAGGTCACGGCCGGGGGGTGGTTCGACGTGATGGAAGCCGCCCACCAACTGGGCATGAAGACCACCGCGACGATGGTGTACGGCCTGGGGGAAACCACCGCCCAGCGAGTCGAGCACCTGACTCGTCTTCGCGACCTTCAGGATCGCACCGGCGGCTTTACGGCCTTCATCCCCTGGAGCTTTCAGCCCAATCGGACGCAACTGCCGCTGCGGCCGCAGACGGGCGCGGCGTACCTGCGCGTCGTTGCCCTGGCGAGGCTGGTGCTGGACAACGTCCCGCACATACAGGCCGGCTGGGTCACCGAAGGGCCCGACGTGGCCCAGTTGGCCCTGTCGTTCGGCGCCGACGACTTCGGCGGAGTGCTCATGGAGGAGCGCGTCGTTCGCGCCACGGGCGTCGCCTACACGGTCACCAAAGAGCAGGTGGTCTCCCTGATCCGCGAGGCGGGCATGACACCCGCACAACGAACAACGCAGTACGAGATCCTGAGTAGTGCCGGGTAAGGCGAGTAAGGGCACCATCCGCTCGGTGCGGCGATTCTTGCAGGAGGCGGGAGTTCTGCCATGATGGAATACAAGGGATACGTCGGCAAGGTGGAGTTCGACGAGGAGGCCGGAGTCCTTCACGGTGAGGTCATCGGCATTCGGGACGTGGTGACCTTCCAGGGGGAATCCGTCTCGGACGTCGAACAGGCGTTCAGGGACTCCGTCGACGACTACCTGGCCTTCTGCAAAGACCGGAAGGAAAAGCCCGACAAGCCCTGCTCCGGGAAGTTCCTTGTCCGAGTGAGCTCCGATCTGCACCGGCGGATCAACGTGCTGGCCGGGGTCACCGGCAAGAGCCTCAACTCCGTTGTCGCGGAGTGTCTGGACAGAGAGGTGACCGATCGCCTGAAGCGGCACGGGGTCACAGCCTCCGCCTCGTCCGGGAGGAAGCGGAAGACCGCCAGGCGGCGAAGGAAGGCCGCGGCCACTTGAGCCACGGCCACTCATCAGCACGCGTCGAGGAGTCTCTGTCGCTGCTCGGCGTAGGGGTCATCCGTGCGCCTCAGCGCCGCGGCGAGGACGATGCCGGCGGCAAAGAGCAGCGCGAAGTAGTAGAACGTCGGGCCGAACGCCTTGCCGAGGTCGGCGAACGTCTCCGATTGGGCCGGTGTCTGACCTGCCAGCCTCGCCAGGGCACTGAACAGCTCCCCCCGCGTCAGCCAGACGCAGCAGCCTGCGGCGAGCGCGAGAACCAGGGCCGCGGCCCGCCTGGGACGCGAAACGCGCCCGAACGCTATGGCCTGCCAGATCGCGATCCCGGCCGGCAGCAGGACGGCCGCATGGTGGTTCCACGTTCGCTGGTTCAGCAGCATCATACCCAGCAGCACGAGCCCGTAGTGCAACGCCCTGCGCCCGTCGTCGCGCGGCAGTTTCCGCCAGCCGATCGCCCACGCCATCAGGGCCACGATCGCCGTCTGGCAGATTCGCAGGACCCACCGCGCGGCGCCCTCCGGCAGCGGCACCAGCGTGATCCACCCGTGCTGACGCGTGTTGTAGTTCGGGTCGTCGTCCGGGCCCCAGTAGATGTCGCCATTTCGGCCCGCCAGGAAGTACCGGCTCACGACGCCGGAAAGAGACTGGTTGATGTGCTCCGGGTACCAGGAGCCCTCGATCAGGCCCGGGCGGATCATGTTGCGGTACCACGTTTCGGTCAGCGTGGCGCAGCGTTGCGGGCCGACGGCCGCGGCGGGAATCACCACGCCGAACGCGACCAGCGCCGCCACCGTCCCGGCCAGCAGCTTCCAGTTCCGCTGGTACAGCCAATAGAGCAGAAACAGGGCCGGCGTCATCTTGAGGCAGATGGCGACCGCCAGCGGCGGGCCGGCCAGCCAGTCCCGCCCTCGACGGTACAGCCAGAGGTGCAGGACGATTCCCGCCAGAACGAATACGTTGGTGTTGCCGTGCTGGACGTCGGAGATGACCAGAGGCAGCGTCCACAGCAGCCCGAGCAGGACGACCCAGTCAACGATCCGCCGCCGGAGGTGCCCCGCCAGGCGCGCCGCCATCAGCACCGTCGCAGCGAGGGCAAGGAGTTTCACCACGTTGTACGACAGGGCCATTGCCCACACCGGCATGTAGGCGAACGGACTCAGGAGGATCACGGTGAACGGGCAGTTGGGGTGCATGGAGGTCGGCCCGTAGTCGGCGGGGCAGGCGACCGAGGAGACCGGCTGGGTGGCGAGTGCACTGTGGTTCTCGGGGATGAGCCGGTAGATGTTCCGCCCCTGCCAGAACTGCTGAGCGGCCTTTCGCCACCGGCCGATCGCGCCCTTGTGTGCCCCCGGCCGGCGTGTGGCGGCGGTGGCGGGGCACCAGTCGGGATGCCTGCGGTCGAACGCCGCGGCCGTGCGGAGGCGCCTCATCGTTCCGATTTGAAACTGCACGACGGGCGTGACGGCGGCACCGGCCAGCGCAACGCAGGCCGCCACGCGCAGCAGCGTCACCCGCCGCCGGGCCCTGGGCCCCCGCGGCAGGGGCGAATCGAACGGCAATGACCACGAAGAGCGAGGACCTTCACCGCTCATGGGTGCAGGGACCTTTCACCTGTAAGCTGAGGCGCCCGTCTCCTCAGTCGGCTCGATGCCACCGGCCAGACGCCACCGGGGCTCACCCCCGGCGAGTCATGGGAGATTGTAGCAAAGGCGCCTCCGGCGGCAAGGTCACTTCCGCAGCCGAGTGCGGAGGCGGCGCGGGTCCGAACGGCTCGACGGATTCCTCCCGGAGTTGTTCGGCTCGCCCAAACCCGCCGCGGATTCCTTGCGTACTACAAGGGACCTATAATGAAGAAAACCAGTGTACCGATCCGTTCCGTTCGTTGCGGACGGGCGGAGGCCGACGCCTCCTCGCCCGTGAGACATCGGGAGCTAGAACAATGAGACTGAAGTGGAAGAAGGCACTGCCGCTGTTCCTTGCTGTGATCTTCGTGGCGTCCGTCGTGACGTACGGACCCACGCTGGCCGGCCGGGCCGCGTACGCCGTGGCGGCCGGGGAGCACCGCGCCGCGCGCGACCAACTGGCCGAGCTGAGCAAACACGATCGGCTCAGCGCCCTGTTTCGCGGCGTGGCCAAGGCGGTCAAGCCCGCCGTCGTGGTCGTTCACGTCAAACAGAAGGTCGAGATGAGTTCCCGCCAGATGGACCTGGACGAGTTCTTCCGGCGATTCTTCGGCGACCGCTACCCGCAGCCGTCCGTCCCAAGACAGCCCGCGCCCAAACGCGAGTACTTCTTCCGCGGGCTCGGCAGCGGCGTGATCATCGACGCCCAGAAGGGCTACATCCTCACCAACTGGCACGTCGTCAGGAACGCCCACGAAGTGGAGATCGTCCTTTCCGACAGCCGCCGTCTGAAAGCCGAATGGGTCCGCACCGACGCGCCGACGGACCTGGCCATCGTCAAGGTCAAGCCCGACCGCCTCATCGACGCGCCCCTCGGCAACAGCGACAAGATGGAGGTCGGCGACTGGGTGCTGGCCATCGGCGCGCCGGAAGGCCTGCCGCAGACGGTCACCGCCGGAATCATCTCCGCCAAGGGCCGGACGACCGGCCGGGGCGAGTCCTACCAGGATCTCCTCCAGACGGACGCGGCCATCAACCACGGGAACTCCGGCGGGCCGCTGGTCAACATGCGAGGCGAGGTCATCGGCATCAACAGCGCGATCATCTCGCGCACCGGCGTCAACGAGGGCATCGGGCTCTCCGTGCCGTCGAACATGGCCAAGAACATCATGGCCCAGCTCATCGACAGGGGCAAGGTCATCCGCGGCTACCTGGGCGTCCAGATTCAGGACGTGGGCGAGAAGCTCGCCAAGAGCTTCAAGCTGCCCAGCATGGAAGGCGCGCTGATCACCCAGGTGGCGAAGGGCAGCCCCGCCGACAAGGCCGGCATGAAGGACAAAGACTTCGTCGTGAAGGTCAACGGGAAACGCGTCAGGAACGTCAACGAGCTGCGGAACGTCGTGGCCGTCCTCGAGCCCGGCAAGGCCTACCCCGTGGAAGCGTACCGCGACGGCAAGAAGAGGACGTTCACGGTCAAGATCGACGCGCAGCCGGAGGACATGGCCGCGGCGTTCGGCGGGGGGCCCGAGTCCGGCACGGCCTCGGCGGCCAGGTACGGCATCAAGGTTGCTTCGATCACTCCGGAACTGGTGGAGAAGTACGGCCTGAAGGAGTCGATCCGGGGCGTCGTGGTCGTGGAGGTCAAGCCCGGCAGCGACGCCGCCGAGCAGGGCCTCGCCGAGGGCATGGTCATCCTCGAGGTGCAGGGCAAGAGCGTCACCACGCCCAGCGGTTTTGGCCGCACGATCTCCGGCAAGGATGCCAAGAACGGCGTTCGGCTGCTGGTCATTAGCCGATCCGGCGCCAAGAGGTTCCTGTTCGTCTCGCCGGCGAAATAGAGCGACATCGACTCGGTTTCCCTTCCGGACGGCCCTTCGGTAACGGCCCACCCGCCGCGAAGCCCACCGCCTCGCGGCGGGTGTTTTCTCCGCGAGCCGTCGCGAGGCAGACCGATCGCCGCCGCCGGGTAGCCTCCGCCGAGCGCAAATCGTACCTTGCATGGAGATACCCGGGAGGAATCGGGATGAGGCCGCATCCCTGGGTCATTGCGTGGGGCGTGTGGCTGGTTCTGATGGCAGCAGCCGGCCTCACTGAGCTCGGCCTGCCGAAACGCCCCGCACCCGAGGACGCGACCGGCGAGGTCCGCAAGCGGACTGAACGCCCCGATTCATCCGGCCCGCATCGATCGGCGCGTCCGGCCGGGGCGACCAACGCCCCCGCCTTCCGTATCAGCGGCATCATGGGCGGGGCCAACGGCAATATCGCCATCATCAACGGCCGGCCCGTCAGCAGGGGCCAGACGGTCAACGGCGCGAGGGTCCTGAGCGTCGGACGGCGCGAAGTGGAGATGGAGAAGGACGGCCGGCGCTTCACCGTCAGGATGGAGAGCGCCTCCGGCTCATCGGGCGCCCCCCCCGGCCGCTGAGGGCGCCCTGCGGACCCATACGGCCAGTTCCCTGCCGATCCCCGCCGGTCGCGGCCACGTCCGATTCCCCGCCGTGACCTTCACCCCCGACCGCTCCACGCGCCTGCCGGTGGTGCAGTCCAGCCACAGGAACTCGTACGTTCCGGCCTTGAGGTCCTTCAGGCCGACGTCGCCCGACGCGCCGGATGCGTAGGCGACGTAAGCCCGGCCGGGACTTGCCAGAACGTACCGCGTGTGGCCGAACGCCAGCTCGTCGTGCGGGGCCATCCCGCGGAAGTCGATGTCCTCGAAGAAGCGCTGGAGGACGCGGCAGTGCTTGAGGTCTTCCGGCGGCGTGGAGGCGATGTCCATCCCGAGGACCATCACCTGCGCGCCGCCCATCGCGCATGCCCAGTTCTTCCTGCGCACGTCCGTGGTGTGGCCCTCGGCCTCGGACATGACCAGGCCGTACCGCCTGGCCGCCATCCTCCACGCCTTGACCACGCCGTCGTGGAGCGCCTTGGCGGTCGGCACGTTCCACTGGATGGCGAACTGCTCGATGCCGGGATCGTCGGCGAACTCCCTGAAGCTCAGCCCGTTGTTCTTGTGCACGGCGATCACGTGGTTGTGCTCGTCGGCCGCGCGGATCGCCGCGGCGATGTTGCTCACCCGCCTGGCCGACAGCCGTTCGCCGTACTCCTCCGCCACCACCCAGATCAGGTTCCTGAGCTTCCCGAGGCGGTTGACGATCCCTTCAAGGAAGGCCCTCTCAGCCGGGGCGAGCTTGTCCTTCGTGTTCCAGATGCGGGCGGAGTCGTCGTAGATGAACAGGTAGATGCAGATGCCGTTGTCGTCCATCAGTTGGAACCACCCGGCCCACTGATCGAGGATCGGCCTGGAGAGGCCCTTTCTCGGATCGGAATCGACGAACGGGTTGTGGTCGCGCTCGCCGTCGCCGCCGTGGCTGCGGATGATCTGCATGTAGATGCAGTTGCCCCCGTGCCTGATGAGCTTGCGGATGAGCGTCACCTGGTCGCCGTCGCGGGTCCCGTCGGTGCGGCGCCTGCCCCTGTACAGGAAGCCCTCCGGGTCGCCCGGGCCGCAGAGGAACACACCTCCGGCGCCGTTGCGCTTCAGCCACGTCGGATGCCGCGGGTCCACGACGATCTGCCCGCGCAGCGCGTTGGCGTCGTCCAGCTCGGCTTGGCCGGTTGCCGGCACGACGCTCGAGACCAGGAGAATCCACAGACCCATGACTGGCGTTGCGGCCTTACTCTTCCGCCGGCTGGTTCGGCAGGATGGCGGGCAGGACGTGGCGGTTGATGTGGATTCGGCGGAAGCGGTCGGCCGTCGCGCGGTACTCGCGGATGGAGGGCACGGCCCTGGCGGCCTGGGGCCCGAGGGCCTCCATGACGGCAAGCGCTCCGGCCGGCGAGGAGGCGAGCTTCCGGGCGGCCTGCACCAGCATGAGCTCTTTCTGCTTGAGCGTGGCGGCGGGGACGAGCCTGGCCAGGACGAGCAGGACATGGGAGGCGCGTGTGGGCCCCGGCGCCCGCTTCGGGTCGTTCATCGCGGCCAGCAGCGCGTCGACCTGGTCCTGGGCCTGATTCCGCCGGGCGATGATCGCCTCGGCGGCGGCCGCCTGCACGATGACGCCCCGGTCCCGCGTGAGCAGCTCGACCATTCTCGGAACGACGATGTCCGGCCGATAGTCCCTGGCCACCGCGAACACCCGCGCCGCGGCGGCCCGGACCTCGTCCCGCGGATCGCCGAGCAGCGACACGACGACCTGAGCGGCCTTGTCATCGACGGGCACGTCGTGTTCGCCAAGGCGGCTGGTGGCATTCCACCGAACCAGCGGGTCCCAGTGTCCCAGGGCCTGGACGGCCTTTCCGAAGGTATCGATCTCGGCATCGCGCGACTGGGTCAGGTCCAGCCAGACGGGAATGGCCGCCGCGAAGCCGTCGTGCGGGCCGGCCTTCTCCACGTACTTCTCCAGTGCCCGGATCAGCCCCCCGGCCTGGGGCACCGTCTTGGCGACCCGCCCGTAGCGGCTCAACGAGTACGAGACCAGGTGCGTCAGCAGCCTCTGCTCCCCGTACGTCACCTTCGCGCCGGCGAGGTCGTTGAGGCGTTCGGCAAGCACGGCCACGAGCTGGCGGCGGGTCGCCTCGGAAAGGACGGACGTTCCGGCTTCCGACCGGCAGAAGGAATAGTACGTCTTCAGGAGCACTCGCTGCCCGTAGGATCGCTGGGAATCCCACAGGATCCGCTGGACGTCGGTGATGGGCAGCGGGTCCTTGCCGAAGCTTCTGAGCGCCTCGGCGTTGATGACCGGCTCGGCCCGGCGGTCCATCATGGCCGTCGCCGCGGCGGTGCGCTTCGTCACCGGCATCGCTGCGATCGCGGCGGCGAGCTTCCGCCGGGCGGCCTTGAACTCGGCGGAATCGACGTCCGCGCGCCGCATCTGCGCCCACAGGTCCGGCGCCGCGGCGGCCTCGTCCGCCCACAGCCTCGCGCCGCCCGCCAGAACGCAGATGAGCCCCGCCAACGCCGCTGCCGAAATCCCTGACAACGAGTTTCGTCGCATCATCCGGGGACCCTTCGTCGAGATAGCTCAACCGTCAACGTGCGCGAGCATACCAGAACCACTCGCCGCCCGCAACGGCGGAGAAGAATCAGCAGGGATTCAGCCGCTCTCTCAGCGTTCGATAGTCCGTCTTGCCCGTGCCGAGGACGGGGATCTCCTCGACGTGGATGACGCGGCGGATGTTGTGCAGCCCGGACAGGCCGGCCTCGCGGATTCGGCGGTTGACCGCTTCGCGATCCAGCCGCCGGGTGGTGAACAGCACGAGCTCACTGCGGCCCTCTTCGCCGGCCGCCTCGACGGCGAGGTTCGGGCCCTCCCGGCCTTCCGGCGCGGGGAAGTGCTCTTGCAGCACGTCCTCGACGGCCGGCAGAGAGATCATCTCGCCGCCCATCTTGACGAACCGCTTCAGCCGCCCGCGGAAGGTGATGACGCCGTCGGCGTCCTCGCTGACGAGGTCCCCGGTGCGATACCACGGCTCGCCCTGGAAGTCCACAAACGGCGTGGCCCCGTGGTAGTTCAGGTACCCGGCGAAGACGCTGGGGCCGCTGACCAGCAGCATGCCGGTCCGGCCCCGGGCCGCGGGCTCGAGCGTCTCGACGTTCACGACGGCGTGGCGAACCGACGCCATCGGCAGGCCGATCGTGCCCTGCCTGACCTGACCCGGGCGGTTCACCGAGACGATCGGCGAGCACTCCGTCACGCCGTAGCCCTCGAGGATCTCCATCTTCGGGCTCACCCGCCCCAGCAGCTCGTAGACGCGGTCGGGGCACTTCTCGGCGCCGGTGACGGCCAGCCGGAGCGAGGCCAGTTGCTCCGGCCTCGCCGCCCGCGCGATCGCGCCCAGGAACGTCGGCGTGCCGACCATGATCGTGGCGCCGTAGGCCTCGATCAGCCGGGCCAGGACCGGCGCCTCGGTGGGGTCGGGATGGTGCACGACGGGCACGGCGGTGCACAGCGGCAGCACGGTCGTCACCGTGAGTCCGAACGAGTGAAACGGCGGCAGGATGCCCAGCAGCCGATCGCCGCCCCGGACGACCCGAAGCGCCGCGATGTCCCGGAGGTTGGCCAGGATATTGCGATGGCTCAGCGGCACGGCCTTGGGCAGCGCCTCCGAGCCGCTGGTGAAGAGGATGACGGCCGCGTCGGACTCCTTCACGCCGGCCGCCGCGCGGTCCAGCAGCGACCACGTCGTCCGCGCCCGCGCCCACGCCCACAGCTTCGCCGCCTGCGAGACCTCGCCCGCCAGGCGCTCCAGAGGCACGAGCCGATCCGCCACGGCCGAGAGGTCCGTTCCCATCGACTCCAGCCGCGCGGTAAGCGCGCCCGCCGTCAGGATGTGCCGCACGTCCACGAGGCCGACGCAATGGGCGAGGTTTCGCGGCCCGACCGTCCAGTTGATCATGACCGGCGTCTTGCCCGCCAGCAGCGTCGCCAGGTACACCACGTCGGCGGCGACACCGGCCGGCAGCATGATGCCCACCCGCTCGCCGGCCAGTTCGGCGACCCGCGGGCGGAGGACGAAGACGGCCGCGATGACGTCGCGATACGTCCGCAGGCCGCTGGCCTGGTCGGCCACGATCGCGGCGCCGGGGCCCCGACGGGCCTGCGCGAGAAACACCTCGGGGATCGTGCGCCCTTCCGGCAGGCGGACCAGCCCGGTCCGGCGCGGCCTGGAGAACCATTTGGCGGCGATGGGCTTCAACTCCTTCAGCCGGGCGCTGAACGACTCGCCGCAGGCGGCCAGCATCACGTCGCCGACAGTTTCGAGCGCCTCGACGTCGCCGGGCGGGAAGCCGAACTCGCCGGCCAGCCAGGTCAGCAGGTCGGCCCGGCCGAGGCTGTCCATGCCCAGGTCGCGGGCCAGGTGCGCCGCGTCGCGAATCTCCCCCACGCCGGTCTCCTCGCGGAGATACTCCGCGACGATCTGGCGGGTGGAAGCGGGCACGGCGGAAAGGTCGCCGCGAGCGGCGCGGAAGTCCGGCTCCGGCATCTGCCGCACGCCGCCCCGCTCCCAGAGGGAGTACGGCACGTACGTCGCCGGCGGCTCGCCCGCGTTGTAGAACGCCTCGATGCAGCGGTTCAGCTCCTCGCGCCCGGCGCTTCTCGGCAGGTCGTCCGGCTGATGGAACTCGATCGTCACCTCTCTCCGCGGCATGAAGACCACGCCGCCGGCAAGGAGGGACACGGCCGCCTTCCGCAGGACTTCCGCCACGTTGGGCACGCGCCCGGGCGCATAGCTGAACAGGCTGCCCCAAAGGCCGGTCGTGCGCACCAGCACCACGCGCACGTCCGGCAGGCGGCCGAGAATGAACTCCACCGCGCTGTTGCCGCGCAGGTTTGTCAGCCGCCCGCGAAGTATCTGACCCGCCGGATAGAGCGCCACGTTGTCGCCGTTTCTCAGCGCCTCGACGCACTTCTCGAGCCCCGCCTCCACGGCCTGTCGAGCGGCCGCACCCACCTTCGCCGGATCCGGGATCGGAATGACGTTGACTCGCCCGGCCAGCCGGCGAATGAAGAACCGGTCGATCTGGTCCTCGTCGGCCAGGAACCGCGCGCGGAACGTCTTGTGAAGGACCGTCCCGAGGATGATCGGATCGATCAGCGCCGGGTGGTTCGGGAGGAACAGGATGCCCCTCGTTCCGCCGGCGGCGACCTGCTCCATGCCGACCGTGCGCACGCGGTACCGGAGC
The DNA here is from genome assembly GCA_964427875.1 of uncultured Planctomycetaceae bacterium. GTDB lineage: Bacteria > Planctomycetota > Phycisphaerae > SM23-33 > SM23-33 > CAYRVX01. Next base: position 19,190 of record CAYRVX010000019.1, on the reverse strand, counting down.
CACAACGAGAACTTCGCGAGCCAGCGAAGCAGCAGATCCATCATGTCCGGCCCCCCTTGCGAAGCACCGCGGCCAGCAGAACGGCGACGATCAACGCGAAGCCGCCCACCACGGCGAAGCTCGCCGACGGCTGCATCAAGGCGTTCAGGGCGTTGGCGAGCGGGCCGGAGACGGCGATGCCGATGAAGATGGCGAAGTTCGACGCCGCGATGACGGCCCCCTTGCGGTCGGCGGCCGGGCGGACCTGAATGAAGCTCTCGCAGGGAATCATGAACAGCCCGCCGGCCACGCCCGCCCCTCCCAATGCCGCCAGCACAAGCCAATACCTCCCGGCCGTCGGGAGAGAAGCCGCAGCCGCCGCGCAGCCCAACATGGCGGCCAGCGCCAGCGCGGCGGGCGCCAGAACGCGGTACCATCGCGGCCCCGACGCCAGGCGCGCGCTCAGCAGGCCGCCCACCGCGATGCCGCCCAGCTCGGCGACCAGCAGACCGCTCGTGGCCGAGTCGCTCAGACCGAGCTGCCTCTTGCCGAGCACGTTCACGATCGGGATCAAGAGCGACCCGACAAACCAGATGAACATGTCCGCGGCGATCACGGTTGCCAGCAGCCGGTCCGCTCGTATTCGCAGCAGCTCGCGGACGGAGTCGATCGGGCCGGTCCAGGGGAACCTCGTGCCGCGTGCCGCGCCCGGCCTGCGGGGCACGCCGAAGCTCGCAAGGAAACCCAGCGCCGCCACGGTCAGCGCGCCGGCGGCGACCGCCGCCCTGCCACCCGCGTCCAGCAGGAACCCCGCCGCGGCCACTCCCAACAGGATGGCCATCGTCACGAAGACCTTCAGGATGCCGTTGGCGGTCGTGACGTAGGCGGCCGGGTACAGCTCGGGGATCGACCCGTTGAGGCTGGGGCCGAAGATCGCCGACTGAAGCCCCATCGTGGAGACCATCGCGAGGATGAGCGCCCAGCTTCCCGTGACGACGCCGACGGCGCCGCAGATCATCGCGGCGACCTCCAGGGCCTTGGCGACAATGACGATGCTGCGCTTGGGGAAACGGTCGGCGAGCCATCCGCAGGGCGCGGAGAACAGGATGTACGGGGCCGTGAACAGCAGCAGCATATGCCCCTGGAGGTCCACGAGCCCCGCACCGACGGCCAGCAGCATGGCCGCCTGCTTGAAGAAGTTGTCGTTGAACACGCCCAGCGAGTAGCTGACGGCCATGGCCGCGAAGTTGCCGCGGGCCTCGCGAATCTGCCGCCGGATCGCTGCGTCACTCATGTCTCCGCCTTGAGCGGCCGGGTCATCAGCCGGCTGATCGCGTCGGCGGGCGAAACGCCCTCAAACAGCACGTCGTGGACGGCCTGGGTGATCGGCATCTCCACGCCGCGGAGCCGGGCCAGCTCGACGACGCTGGCCGTCGTGGCGACGCCCTCGACGACCGCGTCGGTCGCGTCGAGCGTCTCCTGCACGCCGCGGCCCTTGCCGACCGCCTCGCCGAACGAGCGGTTCCGCCCCACCGGCGAGATGCAGGTCGTCACCAGGTCGCCGACGCCGGCGATCCCGGCGAAGGTCTCCGCCCGGGCGCCCAGCGCGACGCCCAGGCGCGTGATCTCGCTGAGCCCGCGGCTGACCAGGGCGGCCTTGGCGTTGTCCCCCGCGGCCAGGCCGTCCAGGACCCCCGCCGCGATCGCGATGACGTTCTTCGTCGCGCCGGCGATCTCCACGCCGACGAGATCGGGGTTCGTATACACGCGGAAGTACGGCCGACTGATCAGGCGCTGAACGCGTTTGGCCAGTTCCTCCGTGGTGGCGGCGACCACGACCGTCGCGGGCAGCCTGCGGGCGACCTCCGGGGCAATCGATGGGCCGGACAGCGCCGCGGCCGGCCGGACGCCCGCCTCGCCTTGGGCTTCGTCCAGCACGTCGCGAAGGACCTGTGTCGGGCGGAGCAGCGTGCCGTTCTCGATGCCCTTGGCCACCGAGCAGATGGGCAGGCCCGCCGGACAGTGCGGCCGCAGACGCTCCCACACGCCGCGCATGTACTGCGTCGGAACCGCCGAGATCGCCAGGTCGGCGCCGGCCAGCGCCTCGTCGTCGGCACCGGTGACACGGACGCCGTCCGGCAGGGCGTGTCCGGGCAGGAAGCGGCGGTTCTCGCGCTCGCGGGCCAGGCGTTCGGCCGCGTCGGGGAACGCCGACCACAGGCAGACGTCGTGAGCGTTCTCCGCGAGCATGATCGCGCAGGTCGTGCCCATGCCCCCGTCGCCAATGACGGCGATCTTCCGAGCCATGGAGATTACGGTATCGCCGGCGGCGGCGAATGTCCAGCGACCCCGTGCCGCGAAGGCCGGGCCGAGGTGCGCCGGGCGAGCCTCGAACCATCGAGCCCCGCAGGCCGTCACGAGAGGCCATCGGCGCAAGTTCAGCCCTGGCAAAGAAATATAGAAGGGACGCTTGGAAGTGACTTGTGTGAAAGATGTTATAGCAACGAAACCGCAAAATGGCTTCGTTTCGTAAAAAAGCCTTTTTTGCGGTCAACACCTTTTTGAGTATAGGCTTACCCCGAGTGTATTATAGACGCGACCGCCGCGAAGTCAAGGGCATTTCTCAAAACTTTTGCCCGACGCGCAGGACACGGCACGGGGGCGTCCCCGGGGCCGCCACCCGATGCCCTTGCGGGGCCTGGCCGAGCGCGCCGGCGCTTGGCGGAGCCATCCCAGGGCGACCTTCGCGATTGCCTTGGCCGGGCAATCGACTAGAATAGCCGCCCGACACACAAGCTCCTCGAGAGGTGCGAGAACTTGCCGGAACGGTTCTTCGTCAAGGAGCTGGCCAACGGCATGACGCTGCTTGGCCAGCAGATGGATCACGTCTCCTCGGCGGCGATGACGCTGGTGGTGCGCAGCGGCGCCGCCTTCGATCCGCCCGAGGCGGCGGGCGCGGCGTCCGTCGCGTGCGAGTGGTGCCTTCGAGGAGCGGGCGATCGCAGCACGCGCCAGCTCAACGACGCACTCGACGCGATGGGCTGCCAGCACCACGAGTCCGTCCGCAGCGAGCACCTGCTGCTGACCGCCGCGCAGCTCGGGCGGAATCTGCCGGCCGTGCTGGCCATGTTCGCCGACATCCTCCGCCGCCCGCGCCTGGAAGACGAGACCTTCGCCCCCAGCCGGGCGCTGATCGAGCAGGACCTGGCCTCCCTGGAAGACGAGCCGGCCCGCAAGTGCAGCCTGCTGCTTCGCGAGAGGTTCTACCCCTCGCCGCTCGGCCGATGCATCTACGGGTCGCCCGAGACGCTTGGGGCCCTCGAGCCCGCGATGGTCCGCGGCCATATCCGCGAGCACGTCGGTCCCACCGGGGCGATCCTTGCCGTGGCGGGGAACATCGACTGGCCGTCGTTGTGCGACCTGGCCGAAGGGCTTTTCGGCGACTGGCCCGCCGCGGAGCCCAAGGCCCACGAGCTCGAGCTGTCCGACCCGCCGGGGGGCGTCACGCACGTCTCCAAGGACTCCGCCCAGGCGCACATCGCGCTGGCGTACCGGTCCGTGCCGATACACCACCGGCAGTACTACGCCGCGCGAATGGCCGAGATGGTGCTGTCGGGCGGGGCGTCGGCCAGGCTCCACACCGAGGTCCGCGAGAAGCGCGGGCTGGCGTACCACGTGGCCTCGCATTACCACAGCCTGAAGGACCACGCCGGGATGTTCGCGTACGCCGGCACGCGCCCGGAGATCGCCCGGCAGACGTTCGAGCGGATCGTCACCGAGATCCGCCGCCTCGCCGACGGCGTCGCCGACGCCGAAATCACGCGAGCCGGGACCCAGCTCAGGAGCGCCCTGATCATGCAGGGCGAGTCCACCTCAGCCCGGGCCGGCGCGCTGGCAAGCGACTGGTACCATCTCGGCCGCGTCCGAAGCCTCGCGGAGTTGTCCAGGGCCGCCCAGTCCGTCACGGCCGACGACGTCCTTGCGCACCTGCGCGACTGCCCGCCCGGCGAGTTCACCGTGCTGGTCATCGGCCCGGAGCCGCTGGACACGAGCATTCTGGACTGCTGACGAGCGACGCAGATGAAGTTCAAGCACAGACAACTGGCGAACGGGCTGACGATCGTGGCGGAGGTGCGCCCGACGGCCGCGTCGATGGCGGCGGGCTTCTTCGTCCGAACGGGCAGCCGCGACGAGGCCCCCGAGATCGCCGGCGTAAGCCACTTCCTCGAGCACATGACCTTCAAGGGCACCGCCCGCAGGACGGCCCTCGACGTCAACCGCGAGTTCGACGAGCTCGGCGCCAACTACAACGCGTTCACCTCCGAGGAGAACACGGTCTACTACGCGGCCGCGCTGCCCGAGTTCCAGTCGCGCCTGCTGGACCTCCTGTGCGACATCCTCCGCCCCTCCCTCAGGGCGGAGGACTTCGACCTCGAGAAGAACGTCATCATCGACGAGATCGCCCGCTACGAGGACATGCCGCGGTACCGCCTCTACGAGAAGCTCATGGCCGAGTGCTTCCTGCCTCACCCGCTGGGCAACAGCGTGCTGGGCACGATCGAGTCCGTCGGCGCCCTGCGCCGCGAGGACATGCAGGCCTACTTCGACCGGCGCTACTCGCCGGGCAACCTCACGCTCGTCGGCGTGGGGAACGTCGACTTCGACGCCCTGGCGGCCAAGGCCGCGGACATGTGCTCCGCCTGGCAGCCGCGGGACGTGACTCGCGACACCGCGGCCGTACGGCCCAGGCGGCGAAGGAGAATCCACACCGACGGCGGCGTCGCCAGGCAGCACATCGCCCTGGCCTCGCCGGCGCCGCCCAGCCAGCACGCCGACCGGTACGCCGCCATGCTCGCGGCCACCCTGCTGGGCGACGTCACCGGCAGCCGGCTGTTCTACGCGCTGGTCGATCCGGCCATCGCCGACGAGGCCACCATGGCCTACGACGCGCTCGACGGGAGCGGCGTCTTCCTGACGTTCCTCTCGGCCGATCCCGACCGCGCCGCCGAGGCCCTTCGCATCGCCCTGGACGAACTGAGGAAGTTCCAGAGCGAAGGCGCCACCGAGGCCGAACTGCTCGCCGCCAAGAACAAGATCGCCTCCGGCGCCACGCTCAAGGGCGAGGTGCCCATGGGGCGCTTGACGGCCGTCGGGTATGACTGGGTCTATCGAAAGGAATACCTCCCGCTGGCCGAGCAGATCGAGACGCTCTTCGCCGTGACGGGCGGGGAGGTCCTGGACGTCGCGCGCGCGTGCGACCTGACGGCGACGACCCTGGTGGCCGTCGGCCCACTGGAGCAGCTATGACCGCCGCAGGCCGAAGCCACCGGCATCCGGGCGCCGCGATGGACCCGGCCGGGCTGCGAGTCACCGTCGTCGGCCTGGGAAGGTTCGGCGGCGGGGTGGGCGTTGCTCGCTGGCTGTGCGAGCGGGGCGCGAAGGTCACCGTCTCGGACAAGGCCCCGGCCGAGCAGCTCGAGGATTCCCTCCGCCGGCTGGACGGGCTCGACGTGGCGATGCACCTCGGGGCGCACGACGAGCGAGACTTCGTCGAGGCCGACCTGCTCGTCGTCAGCCCGGCCGTCGCCGGGGACATGCCCCTGCTGAAGGCCGCCGACGCCGCCGGCGTCCCGCGGACCACCGAGATCAACCTCTTCCTGCATCGCTGCCGGGCGCCGGTCGTGGGCGTTACCGGCACGGTGGGCAAGAGCACGACCACCGCGATGATCGGCGAGGTCCTCGCGCGGCGGTTCACCACGCACGTCGGCGGCAACATCGGGCGAAGCCTCCTGTCCGACCTGCCGCGGATTCGGGCGGATCACCTGGCCGTGCTCGAGCTGTCGAGCTTCCAACTGGAAGGCCTTCCCGAGATCGCCGTCGGCCCTCACGTCGCCTTGGTGACGAACCTCGCCGCCAACCACCTCGACCGCCACGGCACGCTGGAGGCCTACGCCGACGCCAAGAAGAACATCTTCCGCTTCCAGGGGCCCGGCGACGTCCTCGTGCTCAACGCGGCCGACGAGCTCACCGCCGACTGGGGCGGCGAGGCACCCGAAGGCGTCCGCGTGGACTTCTTCGACCCGCGGGCCGAGCCGTTCGAGCTGGCGGTGCTCGGCGAGCACAACCAGGCCGACGCGCAGGCCGCATGGGCCGCCGCGAGGCGGTTCGGTGTGGATCGCGACACGGCCGCCGCTGCTCTGGGCGAATTCTCCGGCCTGGCCCACCGGCTTCAGTTCGTCGCCGAACGCGACGGCATCCGCTACTACAACGATTCCAAGTGCACCACCCCCGAAGGCGCCGTCGTCGCGCTGAACGCCTTCGCGCCTCGTACGGCCGTCGTGATCGTCGGCGGCTACGACAAGGGCGCGAGCTTCGAGGCCCTCGGCGCCGCCCTGGCCGGCCGCGCCAAGGCCGTCGTCGCCATGGGCGCCACGGCCGAGAAGATCATCGCCGCCACACAGGCCCGCCGAACCGGCGAGAAGCCGCCCATCGCCCGGGCCGGAGATCTTCGGGACGCCGTGCGCCTCGCCGAGGCCCACGCCGCCGGAGGCGACGCCGTCCTCCTGGCCCCCGCCTGCGCCAGCTACGACATGTTCGTCAACTACGAGCAGCGCGGAGAGGCGTTCGTCGAGCTGGTGAAGGGCGAGTCAGGGCCTGGTTCAGAAACGATAGCTCGGACGTAACAGTGCAGGGGAATGTCGCAAGTCCACGAGTCTCGGGAGAAGGCCCGGAGGGCCGAAAGGTCCTGCCTGCCGGCAGGCAGGTTTGGCCGTGGGCGTGAGCCCACGGAAGGCCGGAAGTTCCTTACGCCCCTTCGGGGCTCCGGGCAAGAGGAGGCCGGCTTCCGGCGGCTCACGCCGCCGGCCAAAACCTTCCGGCCCTTCAGGCCTGCCTCCGGGCAGCGCCGCGGCGTGTGCGCGAAACGGCGGCGCAGTGTTACCTGCATGTGAACCAGGCCAGAATCAGCGTAAGATCCCGCCGGACCCGGCCAGCAGGACAGCCGGCTCTCACACCCGCAGTTGGCTCTCCTGCCCGAGCAGGTCGGCGTACCTGGCGCGGACGGGCTCGACCTCGGCGGCGAGGAACTCGTCCACCTGCCGGGGGCTTCGGCCGATGAAGGCGCGCGGGTCGAGGAGGGAGTCGATGTCCACGGCCGCGAAGGCGGCGTCGCCCTTGAGGCGCTCGATCAGGTCGTTCGCCTTGCCGTGCAGCTTGACGTGCTCGGCGGCGGCCATGCTGTGCTTGCGGATGCGCTCGTGCAGCTCCTGCCGGTCGCCGCCGGCGGCCACCGCCGCCATCAGGATGTTCTCCGTGGCCATGAAGGGCAGCTCGGCCCGGATGTTGGCGTCGAGGACGGCCGGGTAGACCACCAGCCCCTTCGCGACGTTCAGCGTGATCAGGAGGATCGAGTCGGCCAGCAGGAAGACCTCGCTCATGGCCAGCCGCTTGTTGGACGAATCGTCCAGCGTCCGCTCGAACCACTGCTCGGCGGCGGTGTGCAGGGGGCTCACCGAGACGTCCATGAGGTACCGCGCCAGCCCCGTCGCCCGCTCGCAGCGCATGGGGTTGCGCTTGTAGGCCATCGCGCTGGAGCCGACCTGCTCCGTGCCGAAGGGCTCCTCCATCTCCCTGCGGTGTGCCAGCAGGCGGACGTCGTTGCAGAACTTGTGGACGCTTGCCGCGATGCCCGCGAGCATCTGGGCGACGGCCGCGTCCACCTTGCGGCTGTACGTCTGGCCGGTGATGAGGGCGATTCTCTCGAAGCCCATCTTCCCGGCCACTCGCCTGTCCAGCTCCTTGACCTTCTCGTGGTCGCCGTCGAACATGGCCAGGTAGCTCGCCTGGGTGCCCGTGGTGCCCTTCGCGCCGCGGAACTCGATCTCCTCCAGGCGGTACTCCAGGTCTCGCAGGTCTCGGAGGAAATCCGCGCACCACAGGGCGGCCCGCTTGCCGACGGTGGTCATCTGCGCCGGCTGGAAGTGCGTGAACGCCAGGCACGGCAGGTCGCGATGCTCACCCGCGAGGGTCGCCAGCGCGTCGATCACGTTCACGAGCCGCCCGAGGAGGATCCGCATCCCCTCGCGCATGATGATCACGTCGGTGTTGCAGTTGACGAACTGGCTGGTCGCGCCGAGGTGGAGGATGGCGCGGGCCTCGGGGGCCGCGTCGCCGAACGCGTGAATGTGGGCCACCACGTCGTGGCGGAACTTCGCCTCGTACGCCTCCGCCGCCTTGAAGTCGATGTCGTCCAGGTGCTCGCGCATCTGGGCGAGCTGGGCCTCGGTGATGCTCGCCAGGCCCAGCTCGTGCTGCGCCTCGGCGAGCGCCAGCCAGAGCCGCCGCCACGTGGAGTGCTTCCTCTGCCGGCTGAACAGCTCGCGCATCTCCCGGCCGGCCCATCGCGTCTCCAGGGGGCTGACGTACGTGCGTGTTCTGTCGTCCATGGTGCCTGCCAGTCCGAGGGTCCCGCGGGCGCGGGTCACGTGATGAAGCGGATGCACACCGGGTAGCGATACGGTTCGCCCCTGTTGACCGCGATCGTCGAGAGAATGCCGAAGACGATGTTGACGACGGAGACGGCCAGCAGGATGATGCCCCCGACCGCGATGCAGATGGTGGCGACCCCGGCCACCACGCCGATCATCAGCGTCAGCTCGAAGTTCAGCGCCTCCTTGCCCTGCTGGTTGACGAAGGGGCTTTGGTCCTTCTTGACGAGCCAGATGATCAGCGGCCCGATCCAATACGTGAAGATGGCCAGCAGGTGGCAGAGCATGGCCATGGTCTTCGCGTCGCTGCTTTCCGGGCCGACGAGGTGGGGCTCACCCGTGGGCTCCGGGGGCGCCGCGGGCGAAGGCGGGGGAACACTGGTGCCTTCGGGGGCATCCTGTCCGCTGTCCGTGCTGGGATTCTCAGTCATGGGCTTTCCTTTCCTTGGGGGCTGTTCTGGAGCCGGCGCCGGCGGGCCGGAGCGGGACCCGACGCGCCGGCGGCAGCGGAATGAACCGCAGTTTGGGGCCGATGACCCCGGCCGCCCTCTCGGCCCGGATGAGCCATTCCCTCGCGTCCGCGTGGCCGGGGTCGGCGCCCAGGCAGCACTGGAAGCGATAGATCGCCTCCTCCCAATCGCGTTCCTCGCAGGCGATCCGCCCGAGGTAGTACAGCGCGACGGGATCGGCGGGGTTGCAGTAGAGCGTCTGCCCGAGGAGGACCTTGGCCCTGTCGAGGTAGCCGGCCTGGAACTCAGCCACCGCCTGCTGGCGGTATCCCATCTCGTCCTCTACCATCGCCGGCCCGCATCCGCCGATCGGCAGTGCCGAGAACGCTACAACCAAGACCCATCGCTTCATGGCGCCGCTCCCCATGAGGGTCCGGCCAACACAGCAACCGGTTGCTCGCCGACGGTTTCGTGCTACCATCATACTCATGCCGAAGGCGTTTGTCATCCATCTGCACACAGGTCACGGGCCGGAACATTACGATCTGATGCTCCAGCGGGGCGAGGCGCTGGCCACCTGGCGGCTGCCGGCCAGCCCGGCCGAGCTAGGCCCCGGCGACGTGCTGGCCGCCACCCCGCTGGGCGACCATCGCCTGGCGTACCTGACCTACGAAGGCCCGGTCAGCCGCGGGCGCGGGCGCGTCCGGAGGATCGACCGCGGCGACTATGAGCTTCTTCGCGCCGACGAGGCGGCCTGGGAGCTCGACCTGGCGGGCGGCACGTGCCGCGGCCGCTTCGCCCTTCGCCGAGATGCCGGCAGGCCGGACCACTGGACCCTCAAACGCCTGCCGGAAGACGACTGACGCGGCCGCCGCTGGGGCGACTCGTTCTCACTCTTGGGGCACGCTCCTGCCGATCGGCACGACGTGGAGCGTCAGGGCGCCGTCGGCGATGTCGATCTTCTCGATTCGCACGCGCTTCCTCGAGTGCACCCGCCAGCTCAGCTCGGTGTCGATCGGCTCGCCGTCTATCGCGGCGATGACCCGCCCGAGGACCTTCGCCACGCCGGCCGACGACGGTTCGCGATCGACCTCGGCCTCCAGCAGACGCTTGACCACCGTCTGCTTGAGCTTCTCGATCCGCTCGCGGATCATCGAGGCGGGGACGGGCGCCCGGCCCATCCGGGCACCGGCCAGACGGACCCGAAGCTTGCCGCCCGGCGTGAAATCGAAGGCCAGCTTCGCCGAGATGATCTTGTCGTACTTCGTCGAGCGAGCCAGGGCGGTGATCGCACCGTCGGACAGGACGACCACGGGCTCGGTGAGGCCGGCCTTCGCCATCGTCCGGTCCACCTGGCCCCGCTTGCCGCCCTTGCGAAAGGAGATCTCGTCCATCGAGGCGAGGTAGCGGTTCAGCCAGTCCTGGCTCACCGACCACGTGAAGGGCTTGACGTCCTCCCCGTCGGACATGAACTGGAAGATTTGCTTGTAGAACCTGCTGGTGGCCTGCTCCCTCTCCCGGCGGTTCAGCCGGACCGGCCGGTACCCCGCGGGGACCCAACTGGCCAGCAGGTATAACCCCACGGTGCCGGCGGCAGCCGCCGCGATCAGCACGAGCAGCCACTTCCTGATGACCCGTCCCAACGCCACTTGGCTCTCCACGAAACCATCCCGTCTCACAGGCAGTGAGGGAGTTTGCGCGATTCGGCGGGGCGTTACAAGTTCCGAGCCCCCGGCCGTCGCCTCAATCCAGCTCGAAGAACCTCCGAACGAGGCGGCGGTATTCCGCCGGGACGCCCCCCGCGGCCAGGGCCGCCGACGCGCGGTCCCGCGCGGCGCTCCAGGCGTCATCGAGGCGAACGAAGGCGCCCTGGCCCACCGCCACGCGGGGGCCCGGCACCGGGGTGTTCGCATCGGGGACTTCGCGATAGGACTTGTCGTACACGTAGACGCGGGCCAGAAGCGGCTTCTCGCCGCCGTCGCCGACGATGGAATTGGCATCCGGCACGGGCGGGCGGTTCGCGTCGCCAGCGACGTGCGGGTCCCGCCCCGCGGCGCCGTCCGGCCCGCCGGCCGCCCCCTCGGGGCTGGCGGCTGCCAGCAGCTCGCGGGCGATCCGCGCGGCTTCGGCATCGTCCGCATCGGCCAGTGCCCCTTCCAGCGCATCGAGGTCCTTCGAGAGGTCGTCCTTCTTCGCAGCCGCCTCGGCGGCCTCGCGCAGGAGCTCACGAAGCGCGGGGTCCTCCTCGGCCAGCGCGGCCAGGCGGCGGAGTGTCTCGACCAGGTCCTTCCGCCTGGCGGGTGTGAGGTCGGCGGCGCGGGCGCGGATCTCCTCGAAGCTCCGTTGGACGTCGACCCGCCCCCACGTCGGCAGCAGCGCCAGGGCCGCACACAGCGCGATCGAAAGCCCCAATGCCCCCGCCGTGGCGCGGCTGCGCCGCCACGCGGGCCGGCTGGCGATCCGCGCGCCCCGGGCCGCCTCCAGCGCCTGGGCGTACACGTACCGGGCGAACGGATCGTCCCGGCGGGCCGATCCGGCCAGCTCGGCGGCCGTGCCCAGCCGCTCCTCAAGGTGCAATCGCACGTCGTGAAAGACCGCCGCCTGCGCCGGCGAGACGCCCCGCACCACGCTCACTGCCGCCGCGGCCAGCGCGCCCGCCGGCACCAGGATCAGAGGCACGGCGAGCTTCGGCACCTCGGCGTAGGGCCCTCCCAGGACGGCCAGCGTGCCCGCCAGGCCGGCGGCCCCACAGATCGCCGCGACCGACCAGGCCGCCCCAACCGGCAGGGCGAGCCGCCGCCTCAAACGCGGCGACGCGGCCAGCCACAGCGCAAAGAGCAGCGGCGCCGCGCAGATCGCCGCCGCCGCCGGCGGGTAGAGCCAGCCGACCGTCCAGGCCATCTCGCACGCCGCCGCGCTCAGGGCGCCCGCTATGGCCCCCACGGCGGCCGACTCGGCCGCACGCACGAGAAGCAGCTTCCTCGCCGCCGCCTTCAGAATGGCCAACACGTCATCCGGCATGTCCGTACCTGCCCCGGTCGGCTCTATTGGTTGAACACCCCCGCGGCAAGGCGGATTCGATCCGACGCGGATCGGCCGGCGGCGCGGGCCTCACATTGCCGACGCCAGGATGCCCTCCAGCGCCTCGTCCGAAAGCACGACGGGGTTGTACCGCATGCTGCTGGACTTGCGGGCCAGCGAGACCATCTTCGCACCGTCGTCCACCGTCAGGCCGAACTCGCCCAGCCGGGGGATCTTCAGGTCCCGCGCCAGCTCGCCTGCGAAGGCGATGCCCGCGTCGACGGCCTCCGGGGCGCCCGGTTCGCCGCCGCCGGTCAGCATCCGTCCGACGCGGGCGTAGCGGCCGAGCGCCGGGTGGGCGGGCGATTCGGCCCGCAGCGCGGCGACGTTGGCCGACATCACGTGCGGCAGCAGGGCCGCGCAGACGGTCCCGTGCGGCACGGGAAAGTTCGCCCCCAGCGGCGCGGCAAAGCCGTGCACGGCGCCCAGCCCGGCGTTGGTCAGCGTGATGCCGCTCAGCAGCGCCGCCATGGCCATGTCCTCCCGCGCGTCCAGGTCGGTCCCATCGGCAAAGGCCCGCCGCAGCGACCGCGCCGCCCTCGCGATGCCCTCGGCGGCCAGCGCGTCGGTGAGCGGCTGGGCGCCGACCGACGTGTACGACTCGATGAGCTGGCAGAGGGCGTCCATGCCGCTGCCGGCCGTCACTTCCGCCGGCACCGAGGCGCCCAGCTCGGGGTCCACGACGACCGCGCGGGCCAGCAACTGCTCGCCGCGAATGCTGGCCTTGAAACGCCTCTCCGGACAGGCGATCACGGCGTTCTTCGTGACCTCCGCGCCCGTGCCGGCCGTCGTGGGCACGGCGATCCACGGCGCGGCCGGGCGGGTGATCTTCTGGCCCTTGCCGACGACTTCCATGTAGTCCAGCGGGGAGCCGCCGTTGGTCAGCAGGGCCGCGGTCGCCTTCGCCGCGTCGATCGCGCTGCCCCCGCCGAGGCCGATCACGACGTCGCAGGCCTCCGCGCGGGCCGTCTCGAGGGCGCGATCCACGTCGGCGACGGTCGGCTCGCCCGGCTGCCGGACGAAGAAGCACCGCAGGCCGGCCGTCGCGAGCAGCTCGCCCAGGCCGTCCGCGACGCCCCCGTCGCCGGGCCGGCCCGCGTTGGTGACCACCAGGGCGGCCGCGCCGAGCGCGCCGGCCAGCTCGCCGACCTCCCGGGCGCGGCCGCGGCCGAAGATGATCCGACCGACGCAGAGGAAATCGAAATCGACCCCGCCGCCCGCGCCCGCCGGAGCCATCAGCCCGCTCCGTCGCCGAAGAAGATGCTCGCGTGCTTCACGCCCTGCCTGGGCTGGGCCATCCAGTCCGCCACCGCCTGCTTCCAACGCAGGTAGTGCTCCGTCTGCTGATGGGCGGTGAAGTGCTCCTTGCTCTCATACGCCTCGTAGAGCAGGAACCTCGCGGGGTCGTCCTCGGCGCGGAGCACGTCGAAGCGGACGTTGCCGGGCTCCCTGCGAGTGTTGCGGGCGTTGTCGAGCGTGGCCTGGATGAACTCGTCCAGAGAGTCTTCCTTGACGTGGACGGTAACGGCGACGACGTACATGGGCGATTCCCTTTCCGATTCGAACTGACGGCGCGTGGATTATCATCCTCGCCCCGGGCCGTGTCAACGGCGCTTGCCGACACCGATGACGTGCCATTATGCTGCCGGCCGCGGGAGGTGAGGATATGGGCAGGGCGCGTGCGGCGATCAGAGCTGTCCTGATGCTGGCGGTCTCGATTGGGAGCGGAACGGCCGCGCCGGCGGGCGGCGCCGAGGTGGCGGTCCTGGACGATCAGACCCCCTGGCGAGTGTTCCTGACGATCGCCTCGCCGATGATCGGCACGGCGGAGAACTGCAAGCCGATGCGCCGCGGCGAGAGGCACCGGCCGTCGCCGCTGCCGCCCGAGAAATGGACGCAGGGCGACTTCGACGACAGCGCCTGGGGGCGCTATCACTGGGAGCTGAGCAGGCTGCTCGGCGGGTACGGGTACTGGCAGTCGCCCGAGGCGGCGCTGCTGTGCCTGCGGACCTGGTTCGGCGTGGCCGACCCGGCGAAGGTCAGGGACCTGACGCTGACCCTTGCCTGTCGCGGCGGCGCCGTGGTGTACGTCAACGGCAGGGAAGTCGCCCGCGGCCACATGCCCAAAGGCCGGATCGAGCCGCTCACGCTGGCCGAGGACTATCCCCCCGCGGCGTACGTGATGCCGGACGGCAAGACGCGGCTGCCGAGGAGCAACCGGCCGGCAAAGGACCACCTCGACCGGTACGAAGCGCGGATACGCACGCTGACGGTGCCGATCGGCGGGGAGGTCCTCCGCAAGGGGGCGAATCTCCTGGCGGTCGAGCTTCACCGCACGGCCCTGCTCCGGGCGGACTGGAGCTCGCTGGGCTTCTGCGGCGTGAAGCTCTCCAGCCCGACCGGCGCGGGTCTGATCCCCTACGAGCAGGCGACGCGGAAGCTCTATCTGTGGAACGCCCATCCCCTCTCGACGATCTCGGCGACGCGGACCGGCGAGCTGTGGTTCAAGACAAGCTGGGACCGCGGGCCGCTGTCCATGTCGGCGGCGGGGGCCAGGCGGGGCAATCCGTTTGCCCCGCTGCGCCCTGTCAGGCTCGTCGGCGCGCGAAACGGCGTATGCTCCGGCCAGGTCGTGGTCAGTTGCCCCACCGGCCTGAAGGCCGTCACCGCGACGATCAGCGCCTTGAGTCACACGAACGGCCGGCGCCTCCCCGCCGAGGCCGTTCGGATACGGTACGCCGTACAGGACGAGGGCGCGAGATACTGCGATGCGCTGCTCGAGCGGCCGGCGAAAGGCGTGGCCGTCCAGCCCGTCTGGGTGATCGTCAACGTGCCGAGGGACCAGGCGCCGGGCTGGTACACGGGCGGTCTGACCGTCCGCGCGAACGGCAGAGAGCTCCGAGCCCCGGTGCAGGTGCTCGTCAGCAGTTGGACGCTGCCCGATGCGAAGCGATTCGTCTCGCACGCCAGCCTGCTCCAGTCGCCGGACACGCTCGCGCTGAAGTACAACGTGCAGCCCTTCTCGCAGGAGCACTTCCGGCTGATCGAGAAGTCGCTGGAGCTCCAGGGGCAGGTGGGCAACGACGTGGTGTACATTCCCGTGATCCACGGCACGCACATGGGTCACAGAACGGGGATGGTGCGCTGGATCAGGCAGGCGCCCTCGTACCAGGTGGACTTCAGCGCGATGGAGAAGTACCTGGAGCTCTACGCCAGGCACTGCGGGGAGCCCAAGGTGATCTGCCTGGTCGTGTGGAAGCCGACGTTCGGCAACCAGAGGTCATTCAGGGGCGTGCGGGTCACCAAACCGGAACCGGTCCTCGTCACGCAACTGGAGCCCAAGACCGGCGGGATGTCACCGCTGCAAGCGCCGATGTTCGGCGAGAAAGGCAGTGAAGCGTTCTGGAAGCCGATGCTGGACGGCGCGCGCCGGATCGTGCGAAGGCGAGGCTGGGACGAGCGCCGCCTCATGCTGGGCCAAGCCTTCGACAGCCGCCCGCTGCCGCAGGTGCAGGCCTTCTTCAAGAGGATCGCCCCTTGGGCGCGGTGGGTGGTGTATTCGCACTGGAACGGCGACCCCGGCCCGAGGGACGGCAGGCTGATCGTCAGCGGCGAACTGGAGGTGGGCTACTGCCAGGAGTGCGGCGGAGGCCTCCTGCCCGAGCTGCATCCGCAGCGCCCCGAGCTTCGCGAGAGGCAGTACATCACCGCCGGCTCGCATCGAATCCGCGTCCTGACGTGGTCATCGCCGACGGCCTACCGCAACATTCCAAACCTGACCGGCACGTTCTGTCGCATCGGGCTGGATTTCTGGCCGGTCCTCTCCGACGGCCAGAGGCGCAGGAGCATCTTCAACACGAAGATTTGCGGGCCCTGGCTCTACAAGGCCCACCCGAGGGCCATCGTGGCGCCCGGGCCGCGCGGCGCGATACCCACCGTCCGGTTCCAGATGCTCCGGGAGGGCGTCCAGGAGGCCGAGGCGTGGATCTTCGTCGTCACATCGCTCCAGAAGCGCTGCGATGAGGACAAGAAGAGGTACGAGGGCCTGCTGAGCGAGCGAGAGGTCACCCGGCGCGTGGCCGGAGTCCTGACGCAGGCGCAGATCAGCCTGGACTGGCTTGGGCTCACGTCACGGATGTACGCGGCCGCCGCCGAGCTCGCCGGCGAGAGAACCGAAGCGGCATGGAGCTCCCCGCCCGCGGCCCACTGACGCCGCCGGCAGGCTAAGGGCGCAGGATCCGCGAGATGACGAGGAGGCGGTCGACCCCACCGTCGTCCTCGTAGACGAGCAGCGTCCGGCCGTCGGGCCCGGCCGCCAGGGCCGGATTCCGCACGCTCGTGCCCTTGGCCGAACTGCCCGACGCGAGCAGCAGGGGCGCTTCATCCACGAAGCGGCCCTCGCGCCAGTCGAACCGGGCGCAAACGATGGCATGGTTCAGCTCATTGACCTTGCGCGGCGTACGCCAGCCGTAGTCCATCGCCACCACGACGTGCCGGCCGTTCCACGCCGTCGCGGTCTGCCAGAACGCGAAGTGCCCCTTGCCCTGGTGGTACAGCCCCCCGCCGGAGGCCAGGGCCGCATGCACGTCCAGCAGCATCGCCTGCCGCGGCGCCCCGCGCCCGCCGGGACGCCGGGCGATCGCATCGATCGGCTCGCCCGACTTCTTCAGCCGAAGCGCGGCCAGCCTCGGCGTCGGGGTCCAGCCCGACAGCCAATGGTCGAACGCAACGGCCCAGCCCTGTGGCGTGGCACACGCCGCGAGGCGGTCCCTCGGCTCGCCGGACAGCAGGGCCGGCTTGCCAACCGCGGCGCATTTGGCCGGGTCCACCCGCAGGGCATAGCCGGTCGTCCGGTTCGAGTGCACCTCGCGCAGGAAGGTCGCGAGGCATTCGGTGCCGTTGCTTGCCAGGCGCGGGTGGAAGCGAGAAAAGAGGCGCCCCCACCAGTAGTGGCGGTCGCCCAGCCAGCTCTCCCCCGGCGGCCTGGCCTCGGCGATCCTCGAGGGGTCCTCGACGTCCAGCGCGCGGCCTTCGGGATCGAGGACCTTTCCTTCCGGCGAAACGCGGGCGGCGTAGAGCCCGTAGACGGGGTACTGCCGGGCATCCATCCATGCAACGAGGTAGTTGCCTCCCGCGAAGGCGGCCGCGGGTCGGGCCTGGTTGCCGGGCCGGCGGATCACGGGAAAGCCGCCCGGATCCAACACCTCGCCCCGCTCGGTCACGCGGGCCGCGTACACGTCGTAGTCGCGGCGGCCGCGCAGGTCCTGCCAGGTCACGAGGAAGTTGGCGCCGTCGAAGGCCACGGCCGGCGACTCCTGCAAGTCGGGCGCGGCGCACAGGCGAAGGCCGTTGGGGTCCAGCACCTGCCCGGTCGCGGCACGGATGCGTGCGCAGTACACGTCGGCCGTCGCCTTGTCGATTTGCCGCGTGCCGTCGCACCATGCCACGAGGTACACCGACTTGCCGAAGGCACATGCCGGCTGGCGCTGGAGGCGGCGGCCATCGCGGGCGCAGTCCGGCGCCACGGCCGCCGGCGCAGACGCCCTGAGGGCCCCGCCGGCGTAGGCCGACAGGCCCGGCCGGGCACCGCAGGCAAACAGGCCGGCAAGGACCAGCGCCGGCACGCACGATTCCACGCCTGGTCGCTCCGCGATGTCCGGCCGACGAGACAGCACGTCAGTCCTCCCGTGCGAAGGAGAAGCGGACGACCCAGCCGCCCCAGCCGTAATCGCCGGTGAAGATGTAGAGGCGGCCCTGCGTGTCGAGGCACTGCACGGCGGCCATGTGCCGCCAGCGGTCATCCTGCCTGCCCTTGACTCGGCCGGCGTGGGGTTTCCAGCTCCCGTCGAGGCGCAGCGAGGCGACCCGGCCGCTGCGAATGCGCCGCGGGACCGACTCGTCCCCGCCGCAGGTGTAGATGACCGAGGCGTCCGGGCGGTAGACGACCAGGACGGTATGGAACCCGCTTTCCAGCAGCGTGGGGCCGTCGAGCCCGGCCACGATGCGCCCGAGGCCGGCGAACCGCTCGGCCCTGCCGCTGCGCGTATCGTACCGCAGGATGTCGGGGCCGCCGCCGGGCATCCAGTAGAAGACCCCGTCGCCCGTCAGGTGCGAGCCGCCGACGTGCCAGTCGTGGATCGCCGCCTTCTTGCCGAGGGCGGCCTTTAGCTCCTTCACGTCGGCCAGCAGCGTGCCCCGGCCGTCCCTGACCCGGTAGATGCCCCCGTAACTGGCGAAGGTGACCGCCCCGTCCGGCGACAGCGCGAAGCGGGAGGCCGAGCCCACCTTCATCTCGCGGGCGGGGATCCACTGGCCCTTGGCGGGCATGCGGCTGCCGCCGCCGGCGATCGTCGAGACCCACCACGTGCCGTCCGGCCGCCGCGAGATCTTCCGGAGCCGCCCGGCCTGGGCTTCGGAGACGTAGACGTTCCCGGCGGCGTCGCATCGGATTCCCGCGTCGCTGTAGCCGCCGACGCCCAGGTCGAACTGCGCCTGGTCGGCCGGGCCGTCGCGCCCGCCGCGCGTCCCGTCGCCGGCGAAGATCCGCACCACGCCGCCGCGAATGCGAAAGATGACGCTGTTATTCACGTCGGCCTGGTAGTAGTCGCCGTTCGGGGCGAACGCCCCGCCGGCCTCGCCGTCCCAGCTCTTCAGCGCCTCCAGAGCCGGGCCGCCCAGCCCTTCGGACATCGACGGCCGCAGAAACGCAAAGTGCTCGCACCCGGCAACACGCCCGGCGGCCGGCGGCGGCGCCCCCTCGGCAGCCAGGGACAGCGCAAAGAGACTTGCCGACAGCGCAGCCGCCAGCACCGGCAGCGCCGTCCTTACCCAACACTCCCACGTCCGTGCCATCGAACCGCGCCTCTGCATTGTCAGCGCTCCACTTGCCGGAGCTGCCCTCAGGCCGGCGAAGCGATGTTACCGTATTGCGCAAGCACCATGCAACGATCCATCGGCGTGGGGTGCCCGACGTGATTGTGGCCGCGAGGAGACAGGCAGTGTGCACGTCCACGGTCGCCCCGTCCGGGGCTCGGAGCCTGAGGGCCCCGAGTCCCAGGGCTTGCTCCGCGGCGCCCTGGGCTACGTCCGCACCGCCCCTGACGGGGCGAAGCCCAAGATGTCCGCCTCTCCGCCCCGAGAGGGGCGGCCGTTCGTAGCCCCGGGTGCAGCCGAAGGCAAACCCGGGGAGACCACG
>CAYRVX010000018.1:64858-77881 GCA_964427875.1 uncultured Planctomycetaceae bacterium | reverse complement strand
GACATCCTGAGCTACGGCGGCTCGCGGACGGGCGTCTTCGACGGCATCGACTGCCGGATGGAAGCCTATCTCGACACCAGCGTCTTCGCCGACGGCATCGAGTACGACGACGCCAACGGCGAAGTGAAGGTCCATCTCTACGACCTGCTGGACGGCGACGCCGACCTGGACGGCCGGGTGGCGCGTGAGGACTTCCACGCCCTCCAGGTGGGCTTCGGGTCGCCCGAGTCGGACTGGTTCACCGGCGACTTCAACCTCGACGGCTCGGTGAACTTCCTCGACTATCTCACCTGGAAGGCCAACGTCGGCGACGTCGCCGGCGCCGGGAAGATCCCCGAGCCGGCGTCAGCGGCGCTGCTGCTGCTCGGATTCGCCGTCGCGGTCCGCCGGCGCCGCCGGAAGTGACGCAACGGCCGCACGGCCTCGCCAGCGCTCCAGACACATTGGCATTCGACAATGGCTTTGCGCCCGCCCGCGGATCAATCCGGCGGAGGAAACATGTGTTGTGAAACGCCACAGCACGCGGTAGAATGATGCCTGGCCACACTGGAAGGAGGATCGACCATGTCACGAGCAACTTCCGGTCTAGGGCGACTCCTGCTGATCGGGCTGATCGTCCTGTATCTGCCGGCCGCCGCGAGCGGGCTTCAGTTCGCCCTCAACTTCGACTATGTAGGCTCGGCCACCTACATCGACCCCTGTGGCGTGGACCGCACGCTCTCGCTGATCCTCATCATGGAGGCCGCCGCCGCACGCTGGGAGCAGATCATCCAGGATGAGCACACCATCACCATCAACTACCGCTGGGAGGACATCGACGACAGCAAGGGCTGGATGGGCTACCACCTGCTGAGCAGCAGCAGCGGCGGGCGGGAGACCGAGGCCGAGGTCGTCTTCGACACCTGGCACAACGGCCAGGCACGCCCGTGGTGGCTCGACCCGACGCCCGGCGACGACTCGGAGTTCTCGATCCACCAGACGCTCTACCGCGACCTGAGCGCCGCGGACCAGGCGGCCTACTTCAACGGCAGCCCGCCGGAGGTCTTCGAGGCCGGCTACCGGGGCGCGGCAGAGGCCTCCGCGCCGTACGGCGCGAGGGAATGGCACGACATGCTGAGCTCGGCCGTGCACGAGCTCGGCCACGGACTGGGGCTGACCGACCCCATTCACAGCTCCGAGGCCGGCGACAACGACTACGACGTCTGCCCGCTGTTCGTCGGCGGCGCGACGATGGCCTGCAACTGCTTCGCGTCCGACAACAAGGTCCACCTGGCCGACCTGTACGCGGCCATGCAGCCGGGCCTCAGCACCGGGGCTCGGGTCCTGCCCAGCCAGGCCGACGTGTTCGCCTCCGCGGCGGTCTGCTACTGGAGCGACATCGACCTGCCGCGTAGGGAATGGGTCGGCGCGCCTTCCTGGGCCGGCTCCTGGGGCGACCAGAGCCACTGGATCGGCTACCAGAGGCCCACCAGCGACGACGACGTGTTCATCCGCCACGCCGATGCCGACGTGATCCTGGAGAACTACTACACCGTCGCCAATCTCACGCTGGCCAGCGGCGCCAAGCTGAGCATCGACCCCTCCACTGGACTGACCGTACCCGGCCTGACGTGGGTCTACCAGGCCGACACGGAGCTGGTGGTGAACAACGCCGGCGAGCTGGACACGAACGAGTTGTGGCTCGCGGGCCACCTTCGCATGTACGGCGGCGAGGTGACGGTGGGCGACCAGCTCATCATCTACGACGACGGGCGGATCAACGGGCGCGGCACCGTCGAGGTGGGCGCCTACCTGCGGAACGACAACGTCATCCGCGCCGACGGCGGCGGGACGCTCACGCTGACCACGTCCAACACCGGCCAGACGTTCGATCTCGATGGGCTCAACGACGACGGCGAGGTCCACGTCGTCGGCGCGAACCTTACCGTGGACGGCCGCGTCTACCCGTTCGGCGGCTACATGATCGTGCACTCCGGCCACACCGCCACCTTGAACGACGACTGGCAGGTGACCGCCGGCGGGACTGTCCGGCTGTACGGCGGCAGCTTGAGCGGCGGGGAGATGGACGTCTACGGCACGCTCGACGTGGACCCGTCGGGGTCGATCTGGTGCCCGGTGATCTTCCGCTCGACGGCCGACGTGGAGGTGGATTCGGGCTGCACGCTTCGCCTCTACGGCGAGACGACCTATGGCGGCGCCGACGTGGGCAGCGGCGGGAGGATCCGCCAGTACGGCAACGTCACGGTCACCGAGAGCACGACGCTGGACCTCTCGCTGTACGAGTGGGACGGCGGCGGAGGGGGCACGATCACGACGATCAATCCCGGCAAGAGCTTCACGATCAACGCCGACCGCATCGCGGACGCCGACCCCGCCGCCGACGGGTTCGACGGCACGGTCAACGTCGACGGGGCGACGCTGACGGTCAACACGGCCGAGCCGTGGCGGCTCGACGGGACGATGAACCTCTCGCAGAGCGGCTCCGACACGCCGCACGTCCACGGGTCCGACATCGTCGTCCACGGCTCCATCACCGCCTCGGGCGACGCGTATATCCACCCCGGAGTCGATCTTCAGCCCACGGCCGCCGTCAGCTTGCCGGGCGGCGCCGACAAGCTGGAAGTCAAGGGCGACGTCATCTACCGGGGCTGCTCGATCACCGGCAGCGGCCGGTTCGTGCAGAGCGGCGACGCGGAGGTCCTCGACGACACGACGATCGGCGTGGACGTCTTCGACTGGGACGGCGCGGGGACGTATGCGGCGACCACGATCGCCCAGAACGTCAGCTTCACGATCAACAGCGATCGGATCGATGCCGGCGACCCGGGCCGGGACGGCTTCGACGGGACCGTGAACGTCAACGGCGGAACGCTCACGGTCAACACGGCCGAGGCGTGGCGGCTGGACGGTACGATGAACCTCGTCGAGACCGGCGGCTCGGACCCGCACGTCAACGGGCAGCAGATCGTCGTCTTCGGATCGATCTCGTCATCGGGACGGTCCTTCATCAACGCTCCGGTGGATTTCAGGTCGTCGGCCGCCGTCAGCGTGCCGGGCGCGGGCGACGAGCTCTGGCTCACCGGCGACGTGATCTATCAGGGCGGCTCGTTCACCGGCGACGGCACGATCGTCCAGAACGCCGACGCCATCGTCGAGGCCGACACCACGATCAGCGCGGCCACCTACTGCTGGGACGGTTCGTTCGGCCCGGCCGGCAACATGACCATCGACGCCGGCGCGACC
The DNA here is from genome assembly GCA_964427875.1 of uncultured Planctomycetaceae bacterium. Taxonomy (GTDB): domain Bacteria; phylum Planctomycetota; class Phycisphaerae; order SM23-33; family SM23-33; genus CAYRVX01. The sequence goes on along the minus strand of CAYRVX010000018.1, from coordinate 74,638 downwards.
TTCACGATCGACTCCGACCGCATTGACGACACCGATCCCGCCACGGACGGCTACGACGGGACGGTGACGGTCGCGGGCGTGCTGGCCGTCAACACCTCCGGCGCCTGGCGGCTCGACGGGACGATGTACCTTCAGGACGGCCGCGTCGAAGGCCAGACCATCCGCAACTACGGGCTGCTGGGAGGTCACGGCGAGGTCGCGGTGACTGCACTGACGAACAACGGCACGATCGCACCCGACGGCGGCACGCTGACGCTCGATACGGACATGCTGGTGGACCTCGACGGCTCCACCGGCGACGGCGTGATCGACGCGACCGGCGGCAGCCTCCAGGTGAACGTCGGCATGACCGATTCCTTCGACGGGGAGATCATCGTCGGTACGGGCCGGTCGGTCACGTTCGCGACCGGCTGGACGCTGAACACCAACGGCGTGCTCCGCTTCCAGGATGACTCCACCGACGCCGCGGTCGCCTCGGCTGGGACAACGAGCATCCGCGGCGAGGTCCGCGCCAGCGGGGCCGGCACGCTGGACGGCGACGTCCGGTTCGACGCCTCCTGCATCGTGTGGATCCCGGACATGTACGACGAGTTGAGGGTCACCGGCCTGGCGAGCCTCTGGGGCGGAGCGTACACGGGCCTGGGCACGCTGGCGTTCGACGGCGACGTGCACGTCCTGGCCGACACGGACCTTCAGATGAGGGTGCTCGACTGGGACGGGCTCGCCCCGTTCGCCACGACAACCATCGATCCCGGCGTGCGTCTGGACATCCACGCCGACCGGATCGACGTGGCCGCCGCCGACGGCTTCGACGGGACGGTCAACGTCAACGGGGGCACGCTCGGCGTCTATACGGACGAAGCCTGGGCGCTGGACGGGACGATGAACCTCACCCAGACGGACGGCAGCACCCCCGTCGTCGAGGGCTCGGAGATGATCGTCAAGGGCTCGATCCACGTCTCGGGCGCGGCGAGCATCGAGGCGAACACCGACTTCCGCCCGGGCTCGCAGGTGAGTCTGCCGAGCGCAAGCGACCGGCTGGTGCTGTGGGGCGTCACGACCTACGGCGGGGGGACCGTCGGCCTGGCGGGCGAGGGCGGCACGATCGTCCAGGCCGGCGACGCGAACGTCACGGGCGACGCGACGATCGGCGGGTTCCTCTACGACTGGGACGGGCCGGTCGGCGGCACCACCACCACGATCCAGCCGGGCGCGAGCCTGGCGATCCACGCCGACAGGATCGACGAGCTCCCCTCCGCCGACGGCTTCGACGGGGCGGTCCACGTCAACGGCGGTCTGCTCGGCGTGCACACCTCCGGCCCCTGGCGGCTGGACGGCGCCATGCACCTCGCGGAGACGGCCGGCGAGGTCGCGGTCGTCGAGGGTTCGGATATCACCGTATACGGCTCGATTGATGTTTCAGGCAGGGCGCGGATCGACGCGAACGTCGACTTCCGCTCGTCGGCGGCCGTGGCCTGCCCGGCCGGGGCGACGCTCGCCCTCGGCGGCGCGACCGCCTATCGCGGCGGAAGCTACCTCGGGGCCGGCACGATCCGGCAGGTCGGCGACGCGGCGGTTTGGGACGACACCGACATCGACGTGGGCGTCTTCGACTGGGACGGCGACGAGACGAGCACCACGACCGTCGCCCCCGGCGTGGTCCTGCGGCTACGCTCCGGCCGGATCGACCCCGACGACGACACCTTCGACGGCACGGTGAACGTCGGCAGCGGCGGTGGGCTGGTCGTGGACACGACGGACCCCTGGCGGCTCGGCGGCACGATGAACCTGTCCTCCGAGCCCGGCGAGCTCGTCACGGTCACCGGCTCGCCCATCGTCGTGACCGGGACGATCCGCCACGAGGGATACCTCTCGCACATCCTCCCGGACGTGGAGTTCCGGTCCTCGGCGACCGTCGAAGTCGCGGGGGAGTCCGACAAGCTCGCGCTGAAGGGCGACGTGGTCTTCTGCGGCGGCAGATACAGGGGCGACGGCACGCTCTGCCTCGACGGCGACGCCACGGTGACGGCCGACACGGGCATCGGCGTGGCGACCTTCGACTGGGACGGGGCGGCCGAGGCGGGGCGGACCACGATCAATCCCGGCGTGCGGCTGGAGATCGGCTCCCGCCGGATCGACACCGCCGATCCGCTCACCGACGGATACGACGGCGTCGTGGACGTCAACGGCGGCGTGCTGGCCATCCTCATGAAGGATGACTCCTGGCGCCTGGACGGCACGATGAACCTGACGGAAACGAGGGACAAGCCCGCCCTCGTGGAAGGCTCCAGGATGGTGGTCCTCGGGACGGTCAACGTCTCGGGCGAGGCGGCGATCGCGAGCGACGCCGACTTCATCATTACCTCCGCCGTCAACCTGCCCGCCGCGGCGGACGTGCTCGCCCTGGACGGTGCGACGCGATACGCCGGCGGGGCCGTCGGCGGCGGCGGCCAGAACGGGACGCTCGTGCAGAACGGCGACGCTCACGTGACCGAGGACACGGCCATCCGCCTGGGCACGTACGACTGGGACGGGCGGGAGGCCGCACCGTCGTCGATGACGCTCGAAGCCGGCGTGGACCTCACCATCGAGGCCGACGCCGTGGACCGCTCCGCGGGCGACGGCCACGACGGCACGGTCACCGTCGGCGAAGGCGCCGCGCTGGCCGTGAACACGCCGCACCCGTGGCGCCTGGACGGCGAGATGCACCTGGCCGGCGGCCGCGTCGGCGGCTCGGAGATCCAGGTTTACGGTGTCCTCAGCGGCTGCGGCCGCGTCGGCGCCGACGGCCTGGACAACTGCGGCGAGGTCGCCGCCGAGGGGGGCAAGCTCTCGTTGTCCACGGCGAGCTTTCCCGACCTGGACGGCTCGACGGGGCGCGGCACGGTCAGCGCCGTCGATGGCGACGTGGAGGTCAGGGCCGATCCGGGCGGGCTCTTCACCTTCCGCGGCCGGCTCAACATCGGCGGCGGCCACACGTTCGCCATGCGGGATGACGGGCTGGTCAACGAGGGCGTGATGGACCTCGCCGGCGGGGAGTACCTCGCCCCCCGGCTCGAGCACCGCCGCACCATGACGGTGGGCGAGGGCACCAGCCGCCTGGCGACCGGGGCGGTCTTCGCCGCCGGCAGCGAGACGACGATCGAGGGGGAGCTTGCGATTGCGGGCTCTGCCGAGATCGAGGCCGGCGCGAGCATCACCGGTGCGGGCGCGCTGGCCGTCGAGGCCGCCGCGCGCCTCTGGGCCGAGGGGACCATCGACGTGGACGTGCGCAACGCCGGCTGGCTCGCGCCGGGCGCCTCCGTCGGCACGCTCGCGCTGGCCGGCGACTACGAGCAGGAAGAGACGGGCAAGCTCCACGTCGAGCTGGAAGGCACCGGACCGGGCGAGGTGGACCTGCTCGCCGTCGACGGCGTCGCCGACCTCGCCGGCGTGCTGGAGCTCGACGGCGGCCCCGGCTTCCATCCGAAATACGGCGAGAAGTTCGTCATCCTGACCGCCGGCCGCCTCACCGGCCGGTTCGGCCTCGTCACCGGCTTCGAGCTGCCCGGCGAGACGTGGCTCGGGCTGCTGTACTCCGAGCGGGACGTGACGGTGCTCGCCGGCCTGCCCGGCGACGCCGACATGAACGGCAGGGTGGACTTCCTGGACTACCTGACGCTGAAGAGCAACCTGGGCGGCCCGGCCCCGGTCGGCTGGCCCGACGGCGACTTCAACGGCGACGGCACTGTCGGTCGCTGGGACTTCCACGCCCTGGTGACCTACTTCGGGTGCTCCGTGCGCGGCCCAAAGCCCGCCGTCCCCGAGCCCGCGACGCTTCTGCTGCTGGCGCTCGGCGGGTCGCTCATGATGCCGTTCAGGAAAAGTAAAGCCCAGGGTAGGCGCAAGGGGGGGCAGACGGTATAATGATGGCCGAACCGCCCGGCGCTCGGGCCGCGCCGGGGTCATCCAAGGAATCCCGGATGAACGGAGGGACATCATGACAGATGTCTCCGCGACGAGTGTTTCGATGGTCGCCGTTCCGGGGCCGGCCTGGGCCAACCACGACATCTGCTCCTGGTCCTTCGTGCCCGAGCCGGCAACGCTCCTTCTCGTATGCGGCGCGGCCGCGGCGGTGGTGCTGAAGCGCAGCGGCGCCGATCCGGCGGGAGGGAGAGCGGGCCGGCCGACGGGATCGCGAATGAAAAACGGCAGGAAATGCCGATAACTGAAAAGTCCGCTGCACTGCCACGGAGGCCTCCCTCCGCCTTCGTGGTTGCGGACAATCGGGCGACGCTTGGGCCTCCCTCCGCCTGGGTGTCGCCCTTTTCTTGGCCCACGCCGCTGGAGACACGGCGCGGCCCTCGGCCGCGGCCGGACTGGCAGGCGGCAGTCTGCGGCCGGCGGGCCGTCGAGGGGAACCGGGAACTGGCAACCGGGAACTTGCGGCGGCGGGCCGCGTGGAGGCCCCTTCAGGCCCGTTGACGGGCCTTTGCCCCGAGTTCGCCGAGGGGCTTAGACCCGGCCCTATGGGCCGGGGCGGGCGCCGGGGAGGCACCCCTCTCCGTTCCATCCAGCACGCTTCAGCGCGCTTTCCCGTCCTCCGGTGGCTCCATGCGCTCGAGACGCTCGCGCGTCTGGCCCCGCGCGTGGTGCTGGCGCTGCTTGCGAACGTACTGTACGACCCAGGGCAGGTTCCGGGTGCCGAAGCTCACTACGCCGTAGCCCGCCTGCCACGTGAGGACCTTGCGGTTGGCGATCTCGTGGTTGATGAAATGTGAGCTGGCGCCCTTGAGCCTGCCGATCCATTCGCTCGGGGTCAGCGTCGGCGGGACGGAGACGACGAGGTGCACGTGATCGTCCGTCCCGCCGATATCACGGAAGTAGGTTCCCGGCGTTTCCACGACGCGGCCGCGGAGGTAGCGCCGCAGTTGGGTCTCGATCTCGTCTCGCAGGACCGGCTCGTCGTTCTTCGTGTGCCAGACGAAGTGCAGGTTGATCTCGCTATAGGCTCGCAGTGACATGGTTCGACGCCCCTTGGCTCAAGCCATTTGCTGTCGGGCAAGCCCGCCGGAGGCGGGCTGCGGGTCAGAAGAAGACTGTAGTGTCAGCGGCGCCGTTTATCCAGGGCCAAAGGCCCTGGCCTATGCCCCTCGACAGGCTCGGGGCAAAGGCCCGTGAACGGGCCTCAGCAGAGCCGGACATCGTGCAGGCAGTCTGATTGCCGCAAGGCATGAGGGCACCCCCGTCGTACAGCCACATCCTGCGCACCTTGCCCAATGCGCCCTCGTGGCGGCGGGCCGCGTGGAGGCCCCTTCAGGCCCGTTGACGGGCCTTTGCCCCGAGTTCGCCGAGGGGCTTAGACCCGGCCCTATGGGCCGGGGCGGGCGCCGGGGAGGCACCCCTCTCCGTTCCATCCAGCACGCTTCAGCGCGCTTTCCCGTCCTCCGCCGGCGGGCCTTCCGGCCGCTCCGGTGGCGGTGGGGTCGGGCGGCGCGCGTGGAGCATGAGGAGGAGCCACAGGGCGCTCAGGGCGGCGAGGACGTGCTTGAGGTTGTGGCCGGTCACCACGCCGGTCGCTTCGAGGATCGGGCGGTCGAGGATCTCGGCGGCCTTTGCGGCGGCGTAGCACGCCATCACGCCCCACAGGTACCCGCTGCGAGAGTACCGCGCCGGCAGGAGGAGCACCATCAGCGGGATGGCGAGCATCGGGTAGAACTGCACGAGCCCGTAGAACCGCAGGTCGCCGGTGCCGGCGCGCTCGGTGAGGTGCCAATGCAGCACGCTGGCCAGGCCTGCGGCCACCAGCACGCCCAGCAGGCGCGTCCCGACGCGGGGGCCGACGCGCTCGGCGAGGACGGCGCTGAAGAGCCCCATGAACGCCAGCGACATCGGCAGGCGGTCCCAGAGGAGCGAATCGTTCGTCGGCGCCAGGTGGTACCAGGTCGATCCGAAGCCGGTCAGCGCGACGCCGAGGAAGAAGACGGCGTAGGCCCGCGTCTCGGCCGGGTCGGTGAACGCAGGCGACTTGCGGCCCCGCCTGGCCAGCCACCACAGCCCGGCGGCGCCCACGAGGAGGTAGGCGGCGTTCGTGACGACGTCCCCGAAGTGCGGTATGCCCAAGACCACCCGCGTGTCGGCGAACTGGTGATAGCCCTGAGACTGCGGAATCGGCGGCAGCAGCAGCACCGTCACCAGCGCCGCCGGAGCGGTCAGCGCGACGATGCCGACCCGCAGGCGCAACGAAGCGCCCCCTCCGAGGCGGACATCACCCGTTTCCGGCCGTAGTGAGCCCGGCGCCATTCGCTCGCCTCACAGCGTCATGCTCTCGCCCGGCTGGAGGAGCGTGGCGTTGCAGGGGGCGGCATTGACGAAGGCCTGGGCGTCGGCGGCGGAGCCGACGATATCGCCCCAGTGATACGGCACGGCGGCGGCGCAGCCGATGGCCTCGCAGGCGCGTGCGGCCTCGGCGGCGTCGGCGGTGTAGGTGCCTCCCACGGGCAGCAGGGCGAGGTCCACGTCCTTCAGGTCGCTCATCTCGGGGATCACGTCGGTGTCGCCGGCGTAGTAGATCCGCTTGCCGTCGATGGTGATCACCGCGCCGATCCACTGGTTGGCCTTCGGGTGGAAGGCCTTGGCGACGTTGTAGGACGCGACGGCCTCGACGGTGACGTCATGGACGGTGAGCGTATCGCCGGGCGCGACGCCCCTGGCACCGGCAAGCTGCCCGGCCGCGTCGCGCGGGGCGACGACCACCGTGCCGTCCTTCGAGACCTTCGCGATGTCCTCGGGGGACATGTGATCGTAGTGGCCGTGGGAGACCACGACGACGTCGGCGTCGTGCGGGGCGTCCCGGACTTTCCACGGGTCGATGTAGACGACGGCGCCGGCGCCGGCGATCCGAAAGCTGGCGTGGCCGATCCATTGGACTTCGACGGGCATGGCTCTGCTCCTTTCGTGCGTTGCTGTGCGCGGCTTTCCCGGCAGACAGGGACGATTGTATTGCACGTCCCGCCAGGGACGCCATAGGCAGATTCGCCGGGTCCAGGGGGGAAACGCGGAATCTCCATCGCCCTCGCAAGCCGTCTTCCGCGTCCGGCAATGTGGCTTAAAGATCATCGGACGGCATAGCCGAGAAAAGTAACGGTGCCTGCTCGCGTCTCGCCCAACGCAGCGCCCGGCGAGCGAGCGGAGACTTCTTGGAGTTGGAGACGTTCAGGGAACCTGAACCGGGAGAGAGACGATGAGATGCCAACGGATTGGCTACGCGTTCATTGCATGTGTCCTGGGCATGGCGTGGACGATCTCGCCGGCGCCGGCGGCCGAGGGGGAGCAGGAGGATTCCGGCACCTGGCTGTCCGCCATCCGGGCCGCGGCGGAGGAAGTCGGAGCGGCCATCCCGGGGGCGGCGAACCAGGAGCGGCCCGAGGCGCGATGCCCGATCAACATCTCCGTGGACTACACGCTGGCGACGGACTACATCTGGCGCGGGATCAACAACAGCGAGTATCCCCGCGAGGGGACCGAGAAGCTCAATCACCAGTTGGGCGTCGGCCTGTCGTACGACACGGGAAAGTGCGGCACCTTCGGCGCCCTTGTCTGGCTGGAATGGTACGCCGGCCAGGAGCGCCTGACACTCAACAGCAACGATCACCTCCAGGAGGTGGACTACATCGCCTACTGGAGCTACCGGATCGAGCCGATCGCCACGACGTTCGAGGCCGGGTGGATCGGCTACCAGTTCCCGCAGCTCTCCGGCGACGGCCAGTACACCAACGAGTGGTACGTCACGCTGCGCTTCGACGACGCCAGGCTGTTCGGCACGCAGAACGGCGTCCTGAACCCGTACGTCGCGCTGTACATGGACGTGGACGACTTCAAGCGCGGCTGCTGGATGGAGCTCGGCGTCAGTCACGATTTCGCCCTGGGCGAGATCGAGTGCTGCAAGGGCGTCTTCCTCCTGAAGGACCTGACGGTCACGCCGTCGTTCGTCCTGGGGTACGATCATCGCTACCTGGACAAGTTCTTCCACGCGGGTCACGGCTCCTCCAGGGCGGCGAACCTGTGCTACGGGCTGGACGTCACCCACGATCTCTCCGGCGCGCTGGGGCTGCCCGAACGGTTCGGCGGGCTCAGCGTCACGGGCTTCCTGCGGTTCAGCGACGCCCTGCGGGACGATCTGATCAACGACGAGTTCTGGGGCGGCGTGACCTTCGCCTGGAAGTGGTGAGGCCCCGCTTTCGGCCATCACCTTTCAGCGGGGGGTTTGTTTTCGTCTCCAGTCTTCGATGGCCGCCTTCGCGGCGCGGTCGGCCAGCACCGAGCAGTGGAGCTTCACGGGCGGCAGGGAGAGCTGCTCGGCGATGTAGGTGTCCCGCAGCTCGCCGACCCGATCCACGGATCGCCCCTTGAGCCACTCGGTGGTGAACGACCCGGCCGCAATGGCCGAGGCGCAGCCGAACGCCTTGAACTTGGCGTCCACGATCCGCCCGCCGCCGTCCACCTCGATCTGGAGCTTGATCACGTCGCCGCAGTCGCCGTTGCGTGTGAGACCCGTGCCCACGCGCGCGGAACGCTCATCCAGCGCCCCGACGTTGCGCGGGCTGGTGAAGTGGTCCATCAGCCTGTCGCTGTATGGCATCTGCATCTTCTCCCCGCGGCCGCTCATTTCTTCCGCTCCGCCGGCGGGCGGCCGGCCTCGCGGGCCAGCTCGTACAGCGGGCTCAGCTCCCGCAGCTCTCCGACGGCGCGCTCGACCTCCTTGACGGCGAAGTCGATCTCCTCCCGCGTCGTGGGCCTGCCCAGGCTGAAGCGCAGGGACGAGTTGACGAGGTCTTCGGGCACGCCGAGGGCCGTCAGGACGTGGCTGGGGTCGCGCGATTCGCTCGTGCACGCCGAGCCGGAGGAGACGGCCAGGTTCTTCAGCCTCATCATCAGCGCCTCGCCCTCGACGTAGGCGAACGAGAGGTTCAGCGTGTTGGGCAGCCTCTCGGTGCGATGGCCGTTGAGGTGGACCTCCTCCAGCCGGTCGGCAATGCCCTCGTGCAGTCGGTCGCGAAGTTCGGTGAGTCGTGCGGCCTCGGCGTGCATCTCGCTTCGGCAGATCTCCGCCGCGGCGCCGAAGCCGACGATGCCGGGCACGTTCAGCGTGCCGCTCCGCAGGCCCCGCTCGTGCCCGCCGCCGTCCATCTGGCAGGTCAGGCGGACGCGCGGGCTGCGCCGGCGGACGTAGAGGCAGCCGACGCCCTTCGGGCCGTAGATCTTGTGCCCCGAGGCGCTCAGCAGGTCGATGCCCATCGCGTCCACGTCGATGGCGATCTTCCCGACGGCCTGCGTCGCGTCACAGTGAAACAGCACGCCGCGAGCCTTGCAGACCTGCCCGATCTCGGCGACCGGGTGGATCGTGCCGATCTCGTTGTTGCCCGCCATGACGGAAACGAGGACCGTCTCGTCGGTGATCGCCTCGGCCACCTGCGGGGGATCGAGGCGGCCGTGCTCGTCCACGCCGAGGAAGGTCACGTCCCAGCCGGCCCCGGCGAGGCGGCGGCACGGATCGAGCACGGCGCGGTGCTCGGTGAGGCAGGTGATGATGTGCCGGCCCTTTTGGCGGTACATCTCGGCGGCGCCCTTGATCGCGAGGTTGTTGCTCTCGGTGGCGCAGGAGGTCCAGACGATCTCGCGGGGCGCGGCGCCGAGGAGCGCCGCGACCTGCTCGCGGGCCGTCTCGACCGCCGCGTCGGCCCGCCAGCCGAAGGCGTGGCTCTTGCTGGCCGCGTTGCCGAACTCGCCCGTCAGGTACGG